>JAHEFR010000005.1 GCA_024640085.1 Gammaproteobacteria bacterium | reverse complement strand
CACAAGATGTCGGAGGGCCATCCGGACAGCCCCCGGCGACTGACCGCCATCGAGGATCGGCTGCAGGCCGACGGCCTGATGGATCTTCTCAACTATTTCGAGGCGCCTCTGGCGAGCCGCGCGCAACTCGAGCGCGTGCACTCGGTCGCGCATATCGACGGTCTGGCCGCCCGCGCACCCGATGAGGGGCTGGTCCGGGTGGATCCCGACACGGAAATGGGGCCCCAAACGCTGGAATCCGCCTGGCGGGCCGCTGGCGCGGCCGCTCTTGCCGTCGACGTCGTCATGTCGGGCCGGGTGTCGAGCGCGTTCTGCGCCGTACGCCCGGCCGGCCACCATGCGGAACGAAATCATGCCATGGGATTCTGTTTCTTCTCCAATGCGGCGGTCGCCGCCGCGCATGCGCTGGACGGTTTCGGGCTGGAGCGGGTGGCGGTCCTGGACTTCGATGTCCACCACGGTAATGGGACCGAGGATATCTTCGTTGACGATCCGCGGGTCCTGGTGTGCTCGATTTATCAACATCCTCTCTATCCTTTCCGCGGCGCCCCCACCATCCCGGGGCGCATGATCAACGTACCGGTGCCGGCCGGGACCGGCGGGCGCGGCTGGCGCGAATCTATCACTCGGGAATGGCTCCCCGCGGTGGAGGCCTTCCGGCCCCAGTTCCTGATTGTCTCAGCGGGGTTCGACGGTCATGCAGCCGACCCCATGGCCGAGCTTCTACTGACGGAGGCGGATTACGCCTGGTTGACCGAGGAGATCGTCGCCATCGCCGACAGCCACGCGGACGGGCGGGTGGTGTCCTGCCTGGAAGGAGGGTATGACCTCGCCGCCCTGAGTCGTTGTGTCTCCATCCACATCCGTCGCCTCGCCTGCTGGTAGATCGGCCCGGCCGCCTGCTACAGCGCCTTGATCCGACCCGCGATCTCTCGACTCAGCTGACCGACGGCCGCGTCGTGGGCCTTGACCAGCGCATCCACGGTGTCGCCAGCCACGGCCTGCTCGATGACCGAATGTCCAACGGCGGCCGCTTCGTCCGTTTCGCCGTTGATCACCGTCCAGCGGGCGTTGAGCATCAGCGTCCCTCCAGGCGTGCCGTCGAGCTGCTCCACCTGCAACGTCACCCGGTAGTCCAGCGGGAAGCGTGCCTCCGCGGGGTATACGGCCACCCGTTCGGTGGCCAGCAGTGCGCCCAGATCGGCGCCTAGGGTGTCGAGGAAATCCGACTCCAGGCTCCCGGCCCAGCGGTGGAACTCGTCGACCTCCACGCTGTTCGGGCCGGTGCGGATGACGATCTGAGAGCGTCGCAAGGATCGGGGGAAGATCACCGGTCCAACCGCGATGGCCGGCCCCGACCCAGTCGTGGTCGCGGACGAGGTCTCGGTGGGACTCAGGTTGTAGAACTGCACACCGGGACTGCGCCCGCCAAGACATGCGGTCGTCAAGAGAGATGCGGCGACAAGGAGGCTCACTCGGAAGATAGATGCTCGGGAGATCACGATTACTCCTCCTTGCCCTTTATCAGAGATTCGGGATGGCGTTCCAGGTATTCCACAATGGTCCGTATCGCCTGAGCAGTGTCCCCGAGTTCCACGAGCAGCCGCCTCAATTCGCTGCTGGTGACAGAGTCGGACGCGATCTGGCTCCGGGCCGAATCTAGGGTCTGCTCGGCTTTGGCTAGCACCGCGCTAAGGGCCGGAGCGACGTCTTCGCCCAGTTGATCAGCCATCTTGCGGAGGCTGGCGATGGCCACGGTCAGCTCCGGATCGCTGACGATCCTGTTGATCGACGCCAAGGTCTCGCTGAGATTGTCGCCGATCTGGTCGAAGGGGATGTCCTCGATCTTGTCCACGATACGGCCCACATCCGAGGCCAGCGTACGCAGGGAGGAAGGGATGGTTGGGAACGTCGGATAGTTCTCCCACTCTCCGATGGCGGCGGGTTCGGCATCCGGGACCAGGACCAAGTTAATCACTTTGCCGCCGGTCAGTACGTTACCGGTGGCGAGCTGGGCGCGCCAGCCGCTCTTGGCCAGCGCCACGCCGCCGCCGCCCTTCTGCGGAAGCGCCTTGTTGCCAACGATGCGCTCGGGCTCGATCTGCACCAGCACGGGAACATGGAATTCCATCGTCTCGTAGTCCGCCTCGAAGCTGATGTCCACGACCTCGCCGATCTTGAGGCCATACAGTTCCACCGGAGAGCCCGGCTTGAGGCCCCGTATTGACTCGTTGAAGATCAGGACGAAGTGCTGCTGCAACTTGTACTCGCGCTGCAGGGTTGCAAGGCGATTGGGATAGATAATGAACTCGAAGTCTTCGTTGACCTCGTCGCTGGCGGTGAGCGACTTTGGCGTGTCGAAGGCAATGCCGCCGATCAGCAGCGTGGTCAGGGACTCGGTGTCAATGTGGAAACCCTCCGCGGTCAGGCTGGCCTCCACGCCGCTGGCGTTCCAGAACTGGGTGTTCTCCTTCACCAGTTGATCGTAGGGCGCGTTGATGAACATCTCGCCGGTGATAGTGCCGTCGAGTCCCAGGCGGAAGTCGAGGATGCGACCCACCGTGAATTGCCGGAAATAGATCGGCGCCCCGATCGCCAGGGATCCCAGTTCCCTGCTGGTAAATTTAAATTGCCGGCCCTCCTGGTCGGCGCCGATTACCGGCGCCTTTTCGAGCCCGACGAAGTCCCGCTTCTTTGACCCCTCGGTTCTGGGAGCAATGCCGATATAGGCGCCCGAGAGCAGGGTCCCGAGGCCCTGGACCTCGCCGGCGGTGACACGTGCCCGAACGACCCAGAATCGCGTGCCGTCACGCAAATAGTCCCTGGCACCGGGGCTCATCTTTGCCGTGACGACCACGTTCTTCAGGTCCTTGGATAACTCGATGTCCTCGACGGCGCCCACCTCGACGCTGCGATACTTGATCTTCGTCTTGCCCGCGGTCAGCCCGTCGCCGGTCTCGAAGACGATGGTAATCGTCGGCCCTTCTTCGGTAATGGCCTTGTAGACCAGCCAGGCCCCGATGATGGCGGCGACAATGGGCACCACCCACACCAGGGAGAATTTGGGCTTCTCTCCCATCGCCGCCTCGGCGATTTCGGGCGATCCGGTTCCAGGTCTCTCGTTCATTTGGATTCCTCTATTGGGTCCCAGATCAGACGGGGATCGAATGAAATCGCAGCAAACATTGTGATGACGACCACCATCGAAAAGAAAAGAGCACCGTGACCAGCCTGGACGTTAGCCAGGAATCCAAGCTGTACCAGGGCAACGAGGATCGTGACGACGTAGACGTCCACCATGCTCCACCGACCGACGGCCTCGGTGATCCGATACAGCTTGGTCCGGTCGAGTGGCCGTGATCGGGATCGGCGACTCACAGTCCAGATCAGATATGACAGGATGAACAGCTTCAGTAGCGGCACGGCGACGCTGGCCGTGAAGATCACCAGAGCCAGCGGCCAGTCGCCATGATGGATGAAGTAAATCACGCCGCTCATGATGGTGTCCGACTGCACCTTGCCCAAAGCCGCAGTATGGGTGATGGGCAGCAGGTTAGCCGGCACGTAGAAAATGAACGCGGCGATCACCAGGGCCAGGCTCCGTTGCACGCTCCGGGGCTTGCGGAAGTGGAGCGGGCTTCCGCATCTCGGGCACACGTAATGATGTCCACGCGAGATTCTGCTGACCAGGCCGCAGGAATGGCAGCCGGTGAGGGATGCCTGCATGGCGTTGCCGGTCGGTGCGATCATCGTTTCCGCCATTCGACCCGTTGCGCCCGGTCAAGTTGATCCCAGATCACATGTGGCTCGAGCGTCGACAGTGCCCAGGACAGGACGAAGATAAGGCAGCAGAATGCCCACAGGGCCACGCCCGGCACCACGTCCGCCATCGCGCCGAGTTTCACCATGGAGACCAGTATGCCCACCATGAACACTTCCATCATGCTCCACGGCTTGACGTAGCCGAGCCAGCGCATTATCGCCGTCGACCCCGGTAGCCGCAAACCCCGGTGCAGGGGCCCGAGAATGTAGAGCAGCCCCCCAATCTGCAGGGCAGGCGCGATGATACTGGTGGCCAGGACGACACCGGCGAGTATGGTCTGCCCCTGGCCGTAGAGGGATACGACTCCCGAGACAAGGTTTGTGTGGAGCAGGTTGCCCGGGAGGCCGAATGACAGAAAGGGAAAGGCGTTTGCGACGATCCACAGAACGAGCGAGGACAGGGTCAGCGCGAGGGTCTTGTCCACGCAGTTGGCGGGGTTTCGGAACAGGACATGGCCGCAGCGGCTGCACCGTGCACAGCCATCCGACGGCAGTGCCGGAACCCGGTTCAGCAGGTCGCACTCGTGACACACACTCAATGATGTGCCAACGCTGTTTGCCGGGAGGGTCATTGGCTCATGGCGTCGTTTGACGTGCAGGTTCTGTCCCCATTCAGACGGTTGGCCTGTTAGTGGCGGCGGCCTCGGCGGCGACCCTGTCCGACTGATCGGTTTCGCCTCCGTTACCCAGCCACTCACTGGCGAGAGTGTAGCCGACCACCAGAACGATGGAGCCGACGAACAGGCCGATGATGCCCATTGAGATGAAGCCGCCGATGGCCCCGAGAAAGATCACGAGCATCGGTACGGCGACGCCCCGCCCGAGAAGGATCGGTTTCAACACGTTGTCGATGAGGAGCACCGGCACGGTGTATATGGCGAACAGGATCGCGGTGACCTGGCTGTCACCCGCAGAGAAGAGCCAGATGGCCGTCGGAATCATCACCAGACCGGGGCCAAGCTGGATGATACAGAGCATCAGGACCAGCACGGTCAACAGGCCGGCAGCCGGCACACCTACCGCGACCAGGCCTATGCCCGCCATGATTGCCTGGATCATGGCGACGCCCAGGATGCCGCGGGCAACGCTGCGGATGGTCGATGTGGCCAGCTCGCGGAATGCCGATCCCTGCGCCCCGGCAAGCTTCCTGAAGACTACGTCCGCATTCTCAGCGGATTTGGCCCCTCCCGGCAGTAACACGCCGGCGATGATGATGGACGCGAGGAACTTCAGCAATCCGAGGCCCGCCCCGGCTGCTGCGCCGAGCAGCCAGCGGCTGATGTCCTTGATCTGAGGCTCGAGCTTTTCCAGTGCCTCCTGCAGGTTGGAGGAGGCAAGTGTCCAGAAATCGGCGATCTTCTCGCCGATGAGCGGCCAATGGCTGACACTTTCGGGCGGGAGCGGGATGTGTACCTGGCCCGATCGCAGCACATCTGCGGCTTGCCGGGCGCCGTCGATGATCGTGCCTGTGAACATCGTGGCGGGGATGATGAGAACGATGAGCAGTATCAGGGTGAAAGTCACGGCCGCCAGCCCTCTCCGGTCACCCATCTTCTGCTGGAGCATCTCGTAGGAGGGGGCGATGGCGATGGCAATAATGACGCCCCACAGGGTGATGGTGACGAAGGGCTTGACGATGTCGAAGCACCAGAGGACGAGGACTAACAGGATGCCGATCCTGATGGTGGCCTCGAGCGCATTTCTGACGAACTGCGGGTCGGCTGCGGGCCTGGACGGATCGGACATCGGACACCCCTTCGTTTGCCGTGCGGACGGGTCGCCGCATTATGCCGGATTCGTCCGGCAGCGGCAGCAATCGGCCCACTAGCGCCCTGGCCTATCGGTGCGGAAGAACCACCCGCCGGGCGGGGAACAGGAAGGGAGGAGAGGTGTCTCCTGCCCGGTTACAATTACCCGATCGCGCTGCGAAAGACACGGTTTGCCATGTACACCCACGTGACCGCCGCGCTCCTCGGAGCGATCACGATCTCGCTGATGACCATCAATGTCATCCTCTGTTCCGTGCCGCTCCTGCTCCTGGCCGTGATCAAGCTGCTGGTGCCCGTGCGAGGCTGGCGGGTCGTGATGAGCCGTGGCCTCGTGGCTTGCGCAGAGTTCTGGATCAGCGTCAACAAGGTCATCCTGGGGCTGACGCAGTCGATACGCTGGGAGGTGCGTGGGCTGGAAGCGCTTCGCCGGCGCGAGTGGTATCTGATGATCAGCAATCACCAGTCATGGGTTGACATCCTGGTGTTGCAGGCCGTTTTCAACCGGCGGGTGCCGTTCCTGAAGTTCTTTATCAAGCACCAGCTGATCTGGGTGCCTTTCCTGGGGATGGCCTGGTGGGCCCTGGACATGCCCTTCATGAAGCGGTACACGCGTGAGTACCTGGAGCGATATCCCGCCAGGCGCGGACGGGACCTGGAGGCCACCCGCCGGGCGTGCGAGAAATTCCGGGACACGCCCACGACGGTGATCAATTTCGTCGAGGGCACCCGATCGACGCCAGACAAGCGCGAGCTCAATGCCTCACCCTATCGTTACCTGATGCCGCCCAGGGCAGGGGGCGTCGGATTCGTGCTGGGCGCCATGGGGGACATCCTGCATTCTCTGATCGACGTGACGATCGTCTATGGGGGCGGCGCGCCCAGCCTTTGGGATCTCTGTTGTGGCCGGGTGGACCGGATACTGGTGGACATACGCGTCACGGAGATCGAGCCCTGGCTGGGCGAGGGGGATTACAGCGGCGACCCGGAATTCAGGGCCCGGGTGCAGGAGCGGATCAGTGAATTATGGCGACGGAAGGACGAAAGGATTGCCGCCATCCGGGGTGATGACGAGGATCGGGAGGCGATCGCGAACCCGTGACCCGGAGCGACGGAAGAGGTGGGGCCGAGACGCGCCGGCTGACCCGCGAGAGGCCCATGGGACCAAGTCCGGGCAGGATGGAGACTGGGCTAAAATGAGCCTTGGATTCGGGCGACGTGATCGGCCGGCGATCGCAAGGTCCGTCGCTCGCCCCGGGAAATCCGTGCCGGAGGCATGGAGTCGGCCATGAATGCCTGTAAGCACATCCTGCCGTTGATATTCGTGCTGGTCGCGGCTTGTGCCACCAGCCCGACCGGCCGGCCCCAGCTCATGCTGGTGTCCGAGACCACCGCCATCGCTGCCTCCCGCCAGGCCTACCTGACTGAGATCACCCGCCTCGAGCGCGAAGGCAAGATCAGCGACGATCCCGCGACGGCCCGCTGGGTCGGCGAGATCACCGGGCGTGTGGTCGCACAGGCGGTAAGGATGCGGCCGGACGCGGGACGATGGTCGTGGAGCGTGGCCATCATCGACGAACCGGACACCGTCAACGCCTGGTGCATGGCCGGCGGCAGGATGGCCGTGTACACCGGTCTGCTGCGGAAGCTCGATCCGACGGAGGACGAGTTCGCCCAGATCATGGGCCACGAGATCGCCCATGCCCTGGCCAACCACACCGCCGAGAAGATGTCGGTCGCCATGGCCACGCAGCTCGGCATCGTCGCCGTCGGCGTCGCCTCGGACGATCCGCGGCTCACCGCGGTCGCTGCCACGGCGGCGACCATCGCCATCGCGCTGCCCAACAGTCGGGGCGCAGAATCCGAGGCCGACCAGATCGGCATCGAACTTGCCGCCAGGGCCGGATACGATCCCCGGGCCGCAGTGACACTGTGGCAGAAGATGGATCGTCTGGGCGGATCCCGCCCGCCCCAGTTCCTCAGCACCCACCCCGATCCGGCAAACCGCCAGGCGAGTCTTGCGGCGCTGGTATCAAGGATGATGCCCTACTATGAAGCCCCCGGAGCAAGGCCTGTCTATCCGGTCGAGATCGTGAAGCCCGACTCGTGATCGGGGTTCGGCCGTTGCAGGGCGGCGCTGGTTTTGCGGGGATGGTAAGCTTGCCCGTCTCCCAGGCCGGGGCCCACACACGAGAAGAGACGGATATGGCGGAAGAGCACAAGATAGACTTGGAGATGACCAACGACGACCTCTACCAAGAGGAGATATTTACCGATCGTCGGGTCGGTACGATCCAGCGGTTGACGCCTGTGACCAAGGACGGCGGCCCCGACACCACCCGGCCGGTGGTCTACGTCGGCCAGACGCAGATCATGACGCCGGCTGGCGGGTTGCCCATCACATTCGAGATCGACGCGGATTCCCTCGGCGGCGCGACCCGAAAATTCGGCGAAGCGGCGGAAGCCGCCATCGAAGACACGATGCGCCGTCTCGAGGAGATGCGCCGGGAAGCGGCCTCGTCCATCATCGTCCCCGGCGCCGGGGGAGGGGGCGGCGTGCCCGGATCTGGCAGCATGCCTGGAGGCGGCATCAAGGTCCCGTAAGGCCTGGTGGCCCGGCATCTTCCGGGCTTTATTGGACCTTGAAAGACATGCCGGCGTTCTTCTCCAGGCGCCGGATCAGACTTTCGCCCATCGCCGAGGCGGGTGTCCAGGAACCGCCCGGTGTCTCGAGGGCGTCCATGGCCAGGCAGACAGCGCTTTCCCCCAGCATACGGCAGGTGGCTCCATAGCCCGGGTCCCGGTCTCCCCTGACCGCCACCCGGACCGCGTCCTCCCCGCGCTTGCCGACAAGCAGGATGTCGAAGAACCCTTTCTCCCGGGCGTCTTCATCCGGTCCTTCGCCGGGTTGTGGAAGGAACAGTTTGTTCATCAGTGAGCGCGTCGGGCCGATGGACGCCGCCACCATGAAGCCTCCCAGCGCCGCGGTCATCGAGGCAGCCCGCATCCATCCCGCCGGGCCGGCGCCCGTCATCACGGCTTCTTCATACCTGAAGTCGACGCCGTAGGCGTAGTCGAGCAGCGCGTTGGTACGGCGGACGATCCGGGTGTTGATGATGGCCATTACGAACGGAGCCGTCCACGAGGCCACGTCCTCATCCCAGCGCACGGTCGTCTGGTCCGGGCCATCGGGACCCTTCCGGTCGCCGACGGGGTTGAGTCCGTAGGGATTGCCCATTGTCCGTTTCGCCGCCCGATCGCGCCGGCCCTCGACCAGGGCGTTGAGCAGGCTGGCGACTGTTCCGCCGCTGAACGTTCCCTTCATGCGCCGCACCCGGTACTTCACCTGCTCGCAATGACCGCCCTGACGTCGCTCCATCTCGCGATGGGCGAACAGGGTGCCGAGATCTGAAGGGATGGAATCAAACCCGCAGCAATGGACGATGCGGGCGCCGGACTCACGCGCGGTCTCCTCGTGAGCGTCGATCATTTTCCTGATCCACTGGACCTCACCGGTGATGTCGCAATAGTCGGTGCCGGCGGCGGCGCATGCGGCTACCAGATCGGAACCGTGCCTGGCGAAGGGGCCCACGGTCGAACATACGACAGCCGTACGACCCACCATGGAATCGAGGGATGGACGATCATGGCTGTCCGCCGTCAGTAACGGGATCTGATCGGAGTACTTTCCGAGGCCAGCCCGAACCTCTTCCAGTTTCCGCATATCGCGACCCGCCATCGCCCATTTCAGTTCGCCGCCAATGCCATAGCGTCCTAGCAGGTATTCGGCCACCAGACGTCCCGTGAAGCCGGTGGCGCCCCACATCACCACGTCGAATTCCCGATTTCGTTCCGTCATTTCCACTCTCCCCCGTTCCTTTCCCCGGCCTTCTTAGCAGGCGGGGCGAATGTCTCAGGCCGGTGCGGATGGTATGACCAGCACCGCCCTTTCGGACTGCCGCAACTGGGCCTCTGGCACGCTGCCCGTCAGCAGCTCGAACACCGCGCCGTGGCCGTGACTTCCCACTGCGACGATGTCTGCGTCGAACCTGCCGGCCTCGTGAATGATGGTTTCCATTCTGGAGCCCTGGATCACGAGTGCCGTGGCGTTTATGTGCCTGGCCCGCAGACGGTCCGCGATGACCTCGACCTGCAGGCGCGCCCTCTTACATACGGCGGTTACCCGTTCTCCGGGCCCGCCCGGCCCCGCGTCGTAACCCACAAAATCGGGTTCCGGTTCCGACACGTGGAGCACGCGGACGTCGCTCGGCGCGCGGCAGGCGACGCCTGGAACGATCTCCATCACCGTTCCGGTGATCGGAGAGAAGTCCACGGCGACCAGGATACGCACCTCAGTCCTCCGGCGTCGTGTGTGTTCGTAGCGGAATGATCCGGCGAGTATGTCGGCCGGGGGCGACCGTCGCAACAGAGGTCTCGTCAGCCCGCAGCCGGCGCAGGCTCATCCCATATGGAGTTCGACGACGTCCTGGTCGTCGACCATGTGTTCCGGGCCGACCTGCTGGCCGTCATAAACGCTCGCGCCCCAGATGCGTGCGAACCGCAGGCTTTCCGCGATGTCCTTGTGGACCAGGCGGGCGACATCCAGCACCGTAGCGCCTTTGAAGAACGTAAACGGCCGGTCAGAATCCGGCGGCCTTCCGGGAACCTTCGTATGGACGCGTACGATCTGGAGACCGCGGAAAAGGAAATCGCCGATGGCTTGCAGGCCACGTCCGGTCTCCACGGAAGTCGAGAGGTGGGGGAAGCTGATCTCCACCAGTTCCTGCAGCGCCTCGACTTCCCCCGGCTCGGGATCCAGATCATATTTGCTGGCGATCAGCAGGGTGGGCAGGACGATACGGAAAGGGTCCAGGTCGTCTTCTTTCACCGACTGCGCCACCGGGCCAGGGGCCATCCCCGGCCATGCCGGCGTCAGGTAGATCTTTCGTTCCTTGAGCCATCCGAGAACGTACTGCACCTGTTCCGCGCACGCCGGCTCGGCCAGGTCCAGCACGAGCATGGCCCCATCCGCGGTCTGCAGAGGCGTCGTGTACCAGGATACTGTGAACTCCGGCGCAAGCGGCGGCAGATCCACAAGTTGAATCTGCACGTCCTCGAACGGCAGCATGCCGGGGACGGGTAGTTGAGTCGTAAACGGCCATGCCCCTACCTCCGTCCGGGAGTTTGTAAGGCTCTGGTGGAGCGCCGATTTGCCCGAATTCGGAGGGCCGATGATCGCGATCTGGGCCGCGCCGTCCCGCCTGACGGCATAGCTCGGCCCGGAACGCGTCCCGCCTTTTTTCGGACCGGTCAGGTCTTCCGTCAGCTGCTTGATCCGGCTCTTGATGTCCGCCTGCAGATGCTCGGTCCCCTTGTGCTTGGGAATCGTGCGGAGCATCTCCTTCAGGCAATCCAACCGTTCCCGGGGCTCTCGGGCCTCGCGATAGGCTTCTTCCGCTTTCTTGTATTCCGGGGTGACGTTAGTGGGCATCAGCGGTCCGTTTGGTTTCGCGCATTCCAAAAATGGGGTCGTTGCCTGGCCATGTAAAGCCGCAGCTCAGGCGGTCCAGCGGTCCATTACCCGGTCGAGCAGCCGATTGTTAACCTCGTAGAGTGATTCCGGGGCTGATCCTATCTCCCGGGCGGACTGTATGAACGGACCGTCCACCAGCTCGTGAGCATCCCTCGTGGCAAGCCGTTTCGCCCAGGCGGGCGTCACCTCGAGATGGAACTGCAGGGCCAGGCAGTCGCCATAGACGAAGCCCTGGACTGCATGAGCCCGGGTTGCGGCCACCGGCACGGCGTTGTCGGGTAAGTCAAAAACATCGCCGTGCCAGAAAAAGCTCCTGAACCGATCGGGGAGGGCGTCCCCCAGCCAGGTGCTGCTGGCGGCCGCGTGCCGGGCCAGCGTAAACCATCCGATCTCCTTCAACGGGCCCGGACCGACCCGGGCCCCCAGGTGTTCCGCCAGCAACTGGGCGCCCAGGCAAATCCCCAGCACCGGGATTCCGGCTTGGACCAGGCTCGCCAGATAGCGTTTCTCCTCTGCAAGCCAAGGGTGCCTGTCGGTTTCCCACACGCTCATGGGTCCGCCGATGATGATGACCCGGTCGTGATCGCCGACGGTCGGCAATCCGGACTCGGGCACCAGGAATTCCTCCAGCAGGTACCCGCGATTTGCGGCCCAGTCCGGGAAATAGGCAGGTCCCTCGTACGCGACATGCTTCAGGCAGGCCACTCTCAAACCCAGGCCGCGCTGCGCCGGGCTCCCTCGGCCTCCGGTCTTTTCCGGCAGCGGGTCAGGCATCCGACCCGCCGAGGACTTCCTCCACGATCCCTCCAAGTTCGGCCGCCCGGGCCCGGCATGCCCGCCAGGCCGCCATCTGTCCCTCGGCCCGCACCCGGTTATGCTCGCTACGGCTTGCGAATCGGGTTGCGTCCCAGCTGAAATAGCTTTCATTGAGCGCGTCCGCGCAAAACCGGGCCGCCAGTTCCACCATGATGGCGAGGGTGGCCTCGACCACGCAGGCCCGTTCTGCCGGCGTCATCATGCGACCGGCCTCGGCCCCATAGCCTGCCAGTGCGGCGCGGAAGAAGCTGATCGAGAAACCGGTCTGTGAGACATCCTCTCCCGCCGGGTTGCACCAGGACCGAAGTGCGTCTCCCAGTTCCAGCGGCAGCGGCATGCGGTTCAGGGTGTCCAGGTCGACGATGCATATGCCTGTCCCGGATTCGGAGTCGAAGATGAAGTTGGAAATCTTGGGGTCTCCGTGCACCACCCGGCCAGGCAAATCCGGGAGGGGAGCGAAATTGACCGCCGCATCGAGAATGGACCGGGCGAGAGGAAGCACGCCCTGGTATTCCGGATGATCACGGTGCCGATCCAAGGCGCTGCGGAGACCGGAGAGATGGCGGGCGGTATCGTGGATCCCCGCCCTGGCCGCGGCGAACTGGTGGTCCAGATCCGTCAGCGCGGCGTGGAAACGGCCGAGTAGCCGCCCCGCCTCCAGGGCTCTGGCCTCTGACTCCACTCGCTCTACGGCCACGCCAGGGACATAAGTCATCATCCGCCAGACACCATCCGGCCTGTCGACCCAGAGGTCGCCTGACACGGTCCTGACCAGCCTCGGCGTCGCCAGACCGCGTTCCACCAGATGGGAGGTCACTGCCTCCATGTCCTCGTTGACGGCCGCCGGGAAGATTTCGTGCAGCCGCTGCAGCACGTAACGCTGGTCCTCGATGGTCGTTACAAGGAAGGTCTGATTGATAAGGCCTGCCCCGAGAGGGCTGACGGACCTGGGCGCGACTCCGAAAAGACGCCGGATCTCGGCAATGGCCAGCGGCGCAACGTCCTGCGTCACCTTTATGCTCCGTGGTGCTCTCACTCGTATCGGTCGCAGGATGAGGCCTGCGACGCCGCGATTCAACGCCCCGGGGGCGCACCAGCCCCGGACCGGCCCCCGGTTGCGAGGCCTCCGGCGCCTGTCGCCCGACCTGCATAACGCCGGCCCGGTGCTATCCTCACGTAGGTGGATTTGACGGATCCGTGGGAGGCTCATGGCTGGACCGGTGAACGACAGTCGACGTGATGCTCGCATCCCGGGAAGTCGGCCGCGCATCTGGATCCTGATCGCGAGCGGCATGACTCTCGTCCTCTTCGGCCTGCTGGCTTATCACGTGGACGAGACCCTGCACGTGGGCAAGGAACTGACGGCGGCCTACCTCGGAGGGGAAGCGCTCAAGGACCTGATTATGGAGCGGCAACAGGAGTTGTCGCTGACCGCCCTCCTGCTGGTGGCGACCCGCAACGAGGAGTGGCTGAGCCGACACCACAGGGTGGAGAGAAACCTGCTCGCGTCGGTTTCCGCTGCCATCGCACAACCGCGCCCGGGATACGACGTGGCGGCACTGACAGACGTTCATGAGGCGGTACAGGGATTGAGCCGGGTCGAGACCGACGCGTTCCAGTTGGCTGCACAGGGTAATGTATCTGCTGGTCTGGAGCTGCTTTCCGGCGGCGCCTATCAGATCTGGTCGGAACGATTTACCACTTCGGCCGAGACCTTCATCGACTCGTTCCTGGGATATCTCCGTGCCGAGATGGAAGGGCACCGCGTCCACGAATTTCGCTCCCTGGGGGTCGCCGTCGCCATCGTCGCCATCTGCGTGGGTATGTGGTTGTATCTCGCCCGGCGGATCCGCCAGTGGGCGGACGCCTTCAGTCGGGAAGCGGACGCCCGGACGCAGCTGGAGGTGGAGCTCGCTCAGGCCCAGAAGATGGAGGCCGTGGGACGGCTGGCCAGCGGCATCGCCCACGATTTCAGCAATTTGCTGACGGCTATTCGGGGTTACACGACCCTCGCCCGGGAGCAGCTGGCGCCGGAGCACCCCGCCCGGATGGCCTTGAGCCGGGTGGAGGATGCTGCGGACCAGGCGGACGATGTGACCCGTGGGTTACTGACCTTCGGCCGGAAGGGAGCGGCGGAAAGGAAACCCGTGGATCTCGTCCGACTATTGAAGGACGGAGCAGCCGGCCTGCGGAGGTTCCTGCCCGGGACCGTGAGGTTGCGTCTCGAGACCGGGCCGGATCCCAGCGTCTGGGTGTTTGGTGACCCGGGGCAGCTCCAGCAGGTGCTGCTGAATCTGGCGGTCAACGCCCGGGACGCGATGCCCGACGGCGGGGAGCTCACCGTGTCCCTCGAGGCTCCGGAAGGAGCCGGGGTGGTAGTCGTGCGCGTATCGGACACCGGGCTCGGAATGGAGGCGGAGGTATTGCGGCGTGCGCAGGAGCCGTTCTTCACCACCAAGGATCCCGGAGACGGGACCGGACTGGGCCTGTCCCTTGTTCATGGGATCGTCGCCAGCCACAGCGGGTCGATACATATCGATTCCCGACCCGGATCCGGCACGAGCGTGTCGCTCAGGCTACCGGTGACGGAAACACCGCCGGAAGCGGAAGAGGAGGCGCCAGCGAAGGAGGCGCAGACGCGCGGTTCCGGCACGATCTTCCTCGCCGAGGGGCACGCCTACGTGCGGGATATTCTGGCGACGGCGCTGGAAGACACGGGCTTCTCGGTGACGCCGGTCAGGACCTGCCCGGAGTTCCGCGCCCTCCAGCAGCAACGGGAGTCCGCTGCCGATCTCATCGTGCTGGACGCGGACCTCCCGGGAGGCTGTGGTGTGACCTGCCTGGAGGCGATCCGCCAGCGTGGATACTCGGGGCCAGCCATTGTTCTGACCTATGACCTGACGCCGGAGATGGAGCGGCGGCTCGGCGCTGACGTGATGGTATTGCGAAAGCCGGTGCGGATCGGCGACCTGCGACGTCTGGCGGTAGCCCTGACCGGTCCCGGGAGACGGAAAGGGCCTGTGGCATGATCGGCCATATCAAGGTCCTGATCGTCGACGATCACGCTCTGGTCCGGGATGTTCTGGCCGGACGGTTGGCGACGGAGACCGATATCGACATCGTTGGTACGGCGCCAGACGCCGGTGCGGCGGTGACCCGGGCAGCCGAGTGCTCGCCGGACGTCATCCTCATGGACATCGATATGCCGGGCATCTCCGCATTCGAGGCCGCAAGGACGATCAGGGACCGGAATCCGAACGTGAAGCTGGTTTTCCTGAGCGCTTACGTCAACGATCAATATATCGATCAGGCGCTGGAGATCGAGGCCCAGGGTTACCTGTCGAAGCAGGAACCGGCCGAGGTCGTGATCGATGCGGTACGCCGCGCTTTCCGCGGGTCGACCCGTTTCTCCAAGTCCGTCAGGGACCGCATCGTGCTCGAGGCAGGCGGCGTCCGGCTCGCGTCTGGGGGGAGCAGCCGGTTACACCTGCTCACACCGAGGGAGCGGGAGATCCTCGGTTACCTCGCCAGCGGCATGCCGAAGAAGGAGATCGCCCGGCTGCTGGACATTTCGCCGAAGACCGTCGAGAAGCACTGTGATCACCTGATGGAGAAGCTGGATATCCATGATCGCGTGAGGCTGGCGAGATTCGCGATCCGCGAGGGCCTCACCCAGCCCTGAATCGGCGGCACCGCGGCGCGGCCGGCAGGCTTTTCTCGTGTTGCCGTGCAACATGCAATTTCGTAGGCTTGCCCATTCGGGTCGCGAATACGCGGGTCCCGTGGGAGAGGCGGTGACATGAAGCAGAGTTGGACCGTTCACAAGTTCGGCGGCGCGAGTCTTGCCGGTCCCTGGGAGTTTTGCCGGGTAGCCGAGATACTGGCCGAAGGCAAGTCGGCGCGGCAGGCAGTCGTTGTCTCAGCCTCCTACGGGGTGACAGACCGACTGCTCAGGCTCCTCGACGCGGCCGTGACCGATCCGGAGTCTCTGCCCGGACAGCTGGAGTCCATACGGTCTCATCACGATACGTTGTCCGCGGCGGTGTTGTCGGAAGCCGCCAGCCGCGTCTACTGCGACGCCCTCGACGCCGATATGAATACCGTCGCCGCCGTGCTGGAGGCCATCCGGTTATTGCGCAGCGCCCCGCAGGAGGCCGCAAGCCTGGTGTCCGGCTACGGCGAAGTCTGGTCCGCCCGCCTGCTCGCCGCCATGCTTGAGGAGCGCGGTATCCCCTCCCGATGGTTGCATGCCGGGGAGGTCCTGACCGTGGAGCCCGCGGAACTGGGTCCCGTGGTCGACTGGGAGACATCGTCGCGGCGTCTCTCGGAACGGCTGGCAGATGACAGCGAAGAACTCCTGGTGGTCACCGGATACGTGGCCAGGACCCGGGATGGTGTGCCGACGACCCTGGGCCGGAACGGCAGCGATTTCTCCGCTTCCATATTCGCCGCCTTGCTGCAGGCGGATACCGTCAGCATCTGGACCGACGTGGACGGCGTCATGAGCGGCGACCCGAGGATGGTCCGGGAAGCCTCCGTCATCCCCGAGCTTTCATACAACGAGGCGATGGAGCTGGCGTACTTCGGGGCTCGCGTCATCCATCCGGGGACCATGGCGCCGCTAGTGGAGCGCGGCATACCCTTGTTTATCCGCAATAGTTTCCGCCCGGGAGGCGCAGGTACGTGCATCTCCCCCGCCGGCGGTGACGGCAATCGCGTCAAGGGCATCACGACCATCGACGGCATGGCGCTTGTCAATCTGGAGGGCGCCGGCATGATCGGTGTTCCGGGCACCGCGGATCGCCTGTTCGGCGCCCTGCGCGAGGCCGGCATCTCGGTAGTGATGATCTCCCAAGGGAGCTCAGAGCACTCCATCTGCTTCGCCGTCCCGGAACCCCACGGCAGGCGGGCGAAGGACATCGTTCGCCAGGCTTTCGCGCTGGAAATGGAGCAGGGACAGATCCAGGGCGTGGAGGTGCAGAACGGCTGCAGCATCCTCGCTATCGTGGGTGACGGGATGAGGGGCGTGCCGGGAGTGGCCGCGACCCTGTTCGGGGCCCTCGGGCGCTCGGGGGTCAATGTCAGAGCCATCGCTCAGGGCGCGTCCGAGCGCAATATCTCCGCCGTCATCGACAGCGAGGAGTCGGCGCGGGCGCTGCGCGCGGTCCACTCCGGTTTCTATTTATCTCCCCAGACCGTTTCGGTGGGCGTGCTGGGGGCCGGGACCGTGGGGTCGGCGCTGCTGGACCAGCTGGCCGCCGAAGTGGACAGGCTGGCCAAGCAGGTCAACGTCGATATCAGGGTCCGCGGCATCGCCACATCGACTCGTGTCCTGACGGACGACACGCGCCTTTCGCTGAATGGCTGGCGGGAGTCACTGCAGTGGGACGGAGCGCCGCTGGATCTGGAGGAGTTCGTCCGTCACGTCCACGCCGACCATCTGCCCCACGCGGTCATTATCGATTGCACCGCGAGCCAGGACATCGCAGACCGCTATGCGGACTGGCTGGCCGCTGGCATTCACGTGGTCACGCCCAACAAGAAAGCCAGCACCGGACCGCTGGAGTACCAGCGGGCGATCGAGCGGGCTCGTCGCGCCGGGGGATCCCGGTATCTCTACGAGACAACCGTGGGAGCCGGGCTGCCGATCTTGCACACGCTCAGGGACCTGCGGGAGACCGGGGATGAAATCGTATCCATCGAGGGCGTGCTGTCGGGAACTCTGGCCTATCTGTTTAACGTTTTTGACGGCACCCGGCCGTTTTCCGAGATCGTCAGAGAGGCCCAGGCCAAGGGCTACACGGAGCCGGATCCGCGTGACGATCTCTCCGGCATGGACGTGGCGCGCAAGGTCGTCATCCTGGGAAGGGAGGCGGGGATGGGGCTGGAACTCCATGACGTCCAGGTCCAGTCGCTGGTGCCGGAATCCCTGGAGGCCGGGGACGTGGAGAGTTTCCTCGACGGATTGGCGGCCCAGGACGCCACGATAAAGTCCATGTACGAGGAGGCTCGCGATGCCGGTCAGGTCCTCCGGTATGTAGGACGGCTGGGCCCCGACGGCGAGGCGACGGTGCGGCTGGAGAAGCTGCCGGAGGACCACCCTTTCGCGCGCATCAATCTGACCGACAACGTGGTGCAGTTCGTCACTCATCGCTACAGCGAGAACCCTCTCATCGTCAGGGGACCCGGTGCCGGGCCCGCCGTCACCGCGGCCGGTGTGTTCTCCGATCTGCTCCGGCTCTGCACGTTCCTCGGCGCGAACATCTGAGCCGATGCGTTACCACAGCACGCGCGGGAACGATGAGGCGGGAGTGCCGGTCAGCGAAGCCATCTGGCGCGGCCTGGCTGACGATGGCGGCCTCTATGTGCCGGATTCCGTCCCGGAAATGCGGACGACCGATTTCGAGGGTTGCGGGACCATGCAGACGGTGGCGGCACGGCTGCTGGCACCCTTTTTCGCCGGCGACGCCATCGAGGCGGACCTGGCGCAAATCTGCGACGAAGCCCTGGATTTCCCGATGCCAGTAGTCCCGTTGCCGGGCAGCCCGGCGCCTGCCGTGCTGGAACTCTTTCACGGGCCTACCTGCGCGTTCAAGGACGTCGGCGCGCGTTTTCTCGCCGGTTGCCTCATCCGGCTCCACCGACGTTCCGGACGGGATACCACAATCCTCGTAGCGACGTCGGGCGATACGGGCGGCGCGGTGGCGGCGGCGTTTCACAACAAGCCCGGGTTCCGTGTCGTCGTACTGTATCCCCGGGGTCTGGTGTCTCCGCGCCAGGCCCACCAGCTGGCTTGCTGGGGCGGAAATGTCCGGACCTATGAGGTCTCCGGTACCTTTGACGACTGTCAGCGGATGGTGAAGTCGGCCTTCTCCGATCCCGAGCTTTCATCCCTGCTGGGTTTGAACTCGGCCAACAGTATCAACCTTGGGCGGCTGCTCCCGCAGATGAGTTACTACGCGTCGGCGGCCCTGGAGTGGAATCGCCGGGGTGAGCCTGCACCCGGGTTCATTATCCCCACCGGCAACCTGGGTAATGCATTCGCCTGCGCGCTAGTCCGCGCAATGGGCCTGCCGATCGGGCCAATGGCGCTCGCCACCAACGCCAATCGGCCGGTCCCCGATTTCCTGGAGACCGGTGTGTGGCGGCCGCGGCCGTCGGTGCCGACGCTGGCTTCGGCCATGGACGTTGGCGATCCCAGCAACATGGAACGCCTGCAGTGGCTGTTCCCGGACATCGATTGCCTGCGGTCAGCGCTGACATCGGTCTCCGTATCGGACGATGAGATCCGGACCGCTATCCGGACGGGGGGCGACCGATGGCGCCAGCTGTGGTGCCCACACACCGCCGCCGCCGTCCACGTCTGGGAGTCCATGGACCTGGCTTCCCGTCGCAGGCCATGGATCGTCGTGGCAACCGCCCATCCCGGCAAGTTCGATACCGTGGTGGAGCCGTTGGCTGGCGAGGCTGTGCCGGTCCCGGATGCGCTGGCGCGGCTGCTTGCCCGGCCGGCGTCAGCCAGACCGCTAGAACCGGACCCGGACGCATTCAGACGCGAGTTGGAGAGCCTCTCCAACGAGCCTTGCTAGTCAGGGGCTAATCGTCGTCGGTCCGCGTCTCTCGATGACGGGGCCGATGCCGCTGCTGCTTCTTTTGCGGCCGATGCTCCTCGCCTTCCCTGAACTTGCGGACGCCGTGCCTGGAATCTTCCTCGAAATCCAGTGAATCCAACTCCTCCGGATCCTCTGGCAGGAAGCGCGGGTTAAGACCCATGTCTCTTTCTCCACATACCGGGTGTTCGTTCCGGTCAACGTTGGTTGGGCGACCCGGCGTCAGCGCGCAAATTGAGGTCCGGGCATGAGACCGGCGCGTCTGACCCGCTCCAGGCCGTCCATGGGTCGAAGATAAGTCTTTTTTGTTTGATGTCAATATATTTGATATCGAATTATCTCCCCGATAGACTCGCGCCCATGAGCAGAGACCTTGTCGACGAGATGTTGGAGCAGTGGGCGCGAGAACGGCCGGAGCTGGATGCTTCGCCACTGTCGGTGGCGGTGCGCGTGCAGATGGTTGGCCGGCGTTTCCGGCAGGAAGCCGTGCGCTGCCTGGCTCGTCTCGAACTGGAGATCTGGGAATACGAGGTGATGGCGGCCCTGCGTCGCCAGGGCGAACTCCGGAGCCTGCCCGTGTCGCGCCTCGCACGTCTGGCCCAGTTGAGCCCGGCGGCCATGACCCACCGGATCAATCGCCTGGAAGAGAAGGGGCTGGTCGAGCGCCGGTCCCGCCCGGATGATCGCCGCAGCGTGATGGTGGCATTGACTGATGAGGGTCGAAAAGTCGTCGATCAGGCCCTGGAGGTCCGCTTCCAGGCGGCGCATGCAGGGATGGCCGGGCTGTCGGACAAGGAGAAACGGACGCTGGCGAAGCTGATGCGAAAGCTCATGCTGAGCGCGCCGGAAGTGGCCGCCTGACCCGGGCGGACGGGTCGGGTCCGCGCCCCGTCAATCCGCCGGACATCCGCCCCTGGGGGTCGGTCGAGTCCATCAATTATCGGCAGCCGCCATCTGCACATCCCGCTCGCGCACCTTCTGGCTGCGGAGCATGGCCACCCCTGCGATGATCGTACCGACAGCCACCAGAGCCACGAGGATGGTCGCCAGGGCGTTGATCTCGGGGCTTACGCCGAGCCGGACCTTGGAGAAGATCACCATGGGTAGGGTGCTGGAGCCGGGGCCTGAGACGAAGCTGGCGATCACCAGGTCGTCCAGCGACAGGGTGAAGGCGAGCAGCCAGCCGGCGACCAGGGCCGGCGCGATGATCGGCAAGGTGATCATGAAGAAGATCTTCAGCGGGCGCGCGCCGAGATCGAGTGCCGCCTCCTCGATCGACTCGTCCATGTCGGCCAGCCGGGACTGGACGATCACCGCGACATAGGCCAGGGAAAACGTGATGTGCGCGATGGTGATTGTGGCGAAGCCCCGTCCCGAGGGCCAGCCGATGATGCTCTCGAGGGCGACGAACAGGAGCAGGAGGGACAGTCCGGTGATGACCTCGGGCATGACCAGCGGAGCGGTGACCAGGCCGGTGAACAGCGTTCGCCCGCGGAAGCGCTTGAACCTCGCCAGAACAAAGCCCGCGATGGTGCCGAGGGCCATGGCCACGGTGGCGTTCAGTGTCGCGATCCGCAGGCTGATCCAGGCCGCCTGCAGGATCTGGTCGTTTTGCAGGAGGGCGCCGTACCACTGGGTTGAGAACCCGGCCCAGACGGTGACGAGTTTCGACTTGTTGAAGGAATAGACGATTAGGGAAATGATCGGCACGTACAGGAACGCGAATCCGAACACCATGGCCGAGATCAGGAACAGCGAACGCCGCTTCACGAGTTCGCCTCCGAGTTACGGGCCTGGTTGTGCTGGAGGATAACGATCGGGATCACGAGTAACAGCAGCAGGGCGATAGCGACTGCCGAAGCTACCGGCCAGTCCCGGTTGCCGAAGAACTCGTCCCAGAGGATCCGGCCGATCATCAGCGTGTCCGGAGCCCCGAGGAGTGCCGGGATAACGAACTCGCCCACCGCTGGGATGAACACCAGCATGGAGCCGGCAATAATCCCGGGAACCGAAAGTGGAAGCGTCACTGTCAGGAAGGTGCGGGCTGGTTTACAGCCCAGATCGTAGGCCGCCTCCAGCAGTGTCTCGTCCAGTTTTTCCAGGTTCGCGTACAAGGGCAGGATCATGAACGGGAGGTAGGAGTAGACAATGCCCAGGTAGACCGCGAAGTCTGTCTGCAGCATGACGATCGGCGAGTCGATCACGCCCAGCCACATCAGGAAATTATTGAGCAATCCGTTGTTTTTGAGGATGCCTATCCATGCGTAGACCCGGATCAGGAACGAAGTCCAGAAGGGCAGGATGACCAGCATGAGAAGGATGGTGCGGTAGGCGGATTTCGCCCGGGCAATACCGTAAGCCATCGGGTACCCAATGAGGAGACATGCCACCGTCGAGACCAGCGCCACCTTCACCGAATTGAGATACGACTTCCAGTACAGATTGTCCTCGACAAGGAACATGAAGTTGCCGAGGTTGACCTTGATATTCAGATACTGGTCCCCGACCCATTCCCACAACGGCGTGTAGGGCGGCTGAGCGATGGCGGCATCGGACAGGGCGATCTTCAGGACGATGACGAACGGGATCAGGAAGAAGGCCAGCAGCCATGCGTAGGGGATGGCGATCACCAGGTTCCGGCCCAGGTGCCGGACCCTCCGCACCCGGCGGGCAAGCCAGATAGCCAGCCCCTCCAGTCCGGCGCGTTTGAGCAGCGACTCTGCCTGGCGGATGATGCGGCCGGTGACCGCCGGTATACCGCGCGTCGTCATTCCGTCAGCACCACGATGCTGGAAGGGAGCCAGTGCAGGAAGACCTGCTCGTCCCAGGTGATGCGCTCGGGGTCTCCACGCCTCAGGTTCGGCTGAGTGACGCGGACTGTACGGCCGCCCGCGAGCTCCACCAGGTAGATGGAGAAATCGCCCATGTAGGCGATCTCTTTGACTTTGCCGCGGATGACGTTGCGGGCCTGCCCCGGATCGGTTCGGCTGATATGGATCTTCTCGGGTCGGATCGCGGCCCAGACGCGGGCGTTCGGCGAAGCGCTCACGCCATGGTCCACGAAGATGTCCACGTCCTGATCCAGCATCCGGATGATCACGTGATCGGGTTCATCGACCGTGATCCTGCCTTCGAAGCTGTTGACCGACCCGATGAAATCAGCGACGAAGCGCGAGCCCGGAAACTCGTAGATCTCGGTCGGCGTCCCGACCTGAGCGATATAACCTTCCTCCATGACCCCGATTCGAGTGGCCAGGGTCATCGCCTCCTGCTGGTCGTGGGTTACCACGATGAAGGTCACGCCGAGCTGCTCCTGGATGTTCATAAGCTCGAACTGCGTGTGTTCCCGAAGCTTCTTGTCCAACGCCGCCAGGGGCTCGTCGAGCAAGAGCAGTTTCGGCCGCTTGATCAGGCTCCGCGCCAGGGCAACACGCTGTCGCTGGCCGCCCGACAACTGATGTGGCTTGCGCTTCGCGAATTGCGTCAGCTTTACCAGTTCCAGCATCTCTTCGACCCGAGTCTTGATCACCTGGCCGGTGAGCTTTTCCTGCTTCAAACCGAAGGAGACGTTCTGGGACACGTTCATGTGCGGGAACAGCGCGTAGGACTGGAACATCATGTTGACCGGCCGCTCGTAGGGCGGGATCTCGGCCATGTCCATACCGTCGATGAGGATGCGGCCGCTGCTGGCCTCCTCGAAGCCGGCCAGCATCCGGAGCAGCGTGGACTTGCCGCATCCGGATGCTCCCAGGAGGCAGAAGAGTTCCTTGCGGTAGATGTCCAGGGAGATATCGTTGACGGCGACGAAATCGCCAAATTTCTTGGTGACCCGGTCGATACAGACGTAGGGCTTTTCGGCGGGATCCTTCCAGGGCTCGAAGGTACTGAAGGTCGTTGACGAGGCCATTACTGCTCCCGGAATGGACGCGGCGCGCCGCGAGGGCGCGCCGCTTGTTGCCTCAGCTTATCACTGACCGGTCTTGAAGCGTGTCCAGGCGCGTGTCACCAGGCGATCGTAACGCGGCGTCTTCACCAGATCGGGGAAAAGCTTGACCATGATCTCCGCGGGCGGGTAGATGCCCGGATCGTCCTTGACCTCCTCGTCCACAAATTCCAGCGACGCTGCGTTGGGATTCGCGTAGAACACGTAGTTGGTCACGGCCGCGATGACTTCCGGCTCCAGCAGGTAGTCGATGAAGGCGAGTGCATTCTCCGGATGCGGGGCGTCGTTGGGGATGGCCAGCATGTCGAACCAGATGATCGTGCCTTCCTCCGGGATGGTGTAGGAGATCTCCACCCCGTTCTCCGCCTCCGCGGCCCGGTCGGCGGCGATCATCATGTCGCCGCTCCATCCCATGGCGACGCAGATCTCTCCGTTGGCGAGATCGTTGATCTGCTGGGACGAGTGGATGTACCTGACGTAGGGCCGGATCTTGTCCAGTACTGCCGAGGCGGCTTCCAGGTCGGCCGGGTCCTCGCTGTTGGGGTCCTTGCCGATGTAGGACAGGACGGCGGCGAAGACTTCCGACGGCGCATCCAGCAGGGTGACGCCGCAGCTGGCGAGCTTCGACACCACCTCCGGATCGAACAGCATGCGGAAGCTGTCGACGGGGGCGTCCGGCAGGACCTTGGCCACCATGTCCGCGTTGTAGCCGAATCCCGTCGTTCCCCACATATATGGCACGGAGTAGAGATTGTTGTCATCATGCATGGAGACCCGGGCCATGATCTCTGGATCGAGGTTGCCGTAATTCGTCAGCACGCTCTTGTCCAGCGGCTGGAACACGCCGGCCTTGATCTGCCGTTCCAGGAAAGAGGCGCTGGGCACCACCAGGTCGTAGCCCGTGCTGCCGGCGAGCAGCTTGGCCTCGAGGACCTCGTTGGAGTCGAATACGTCGTAGTTGACCTTGATTCCGGTTTCGGCCTCGAAATTCGCGATCGTGTCTTCCGCGATGTAGTCGGACCAGTTGTAGATGTTCAACACCTTCTCGTCGTCGGCAACGGCGGCGCCGGCAACCAGCAGTGCGGCGACGATGCCGACCGCCATGCCAGAGTTTCCAGATAACTTCATGTCGTTTTCCTCTTTGCTCTCAATCGTTTGCCGGGGGAGGACGGGATACATCCTCCGCGCCGGTCGCCAGTTCGCCCGCCAGGCGGACGTGTCTCGACAGGATCAGGCGCGCACGCCGAGTGCAGCGGCCGTCTGATCCAGGCACCGCCAGGCGAGGTCGACGAGTTCGTCGATCTGGTCGGTGGTGATGACCAGCGGCGGCGACGTGATCATGCTGTCCCTCACCGCCCTCATGATGACACCATTGTCGAAGCAGATGTCCCTGCAAAGGGTGCCGGTCTTCCCCAGTTGCGGGAATCGTTCGTTAGTACTCTTGTCCTTCACCAGTTCCAGGGCGGCCAACAGTCCCTTGCTCCGGGCCTCGCCGACCAGCGGGTGGTCCCCCAGCTCCGCCCATCGTCGCGCCAGGTGTGGCGCCGCCACATCGCGCACATGTTCCACGATCTTCTCGTCCTTGAGAATCTCGACGTTCCTGATGGCTACGGCGCAACAGGTCGGGTGCCCGGAATAGGTGTAACCGTGGAAGAACTCACCGCCCTCCGAGAGAGTCTCCACGACCCGGCCGGAGACCATCACGCCTCCGATAGGAAGATAGCCCGAGGACATCCCCTTGGCCATCGGCATGAGGTCGGGCGTAATCCCGTAGAGATCCGATCCAAACCAGTGGCCGGTGCGGCCGAAGCCGCATATCACCTCGTCCACGATCAGGAGGATGTCACGCCTGTCCAGTATGCGCTTGATCTCCGGCCAGTAGGAATCGGGCGGGATGATCACGCCGCCTGCGCCCTGTATCGGCTCGGCGATGAAGGCGGCCACGCGGTCTTCGCCGATCTCGTCGATCCTGGCCTCGAGAGCCTTTGCGGCCTTGACGCCGTATTCGCGCGGGGAGAGACCGTTGCCGTTCTCGAACCAGTAGGGCTGCTCGATGTGGACGATGTCGGGAATGGGGAGCCCGCCCTGGGCGTGCATGGGTTTCATGCCGCCGAGGCTCGCGCCGGCCATGGTGCTGCCGTGGTAGGCGTTCTCCCTGCTGATAATGACCTTTTTCCCCGGCTTGCCGCGGCAGTTCCAGAAGTGCCTGACCATGCGCACGACGGTATCGTTGGCTTCGGAACCGGAGCCCGTGAAGAACACGTGTTCCAGTCCTGGCGGCGTGATCTCCGCGAGCATCTCCGCCAGCCGGATGGCCGGGACGTGGGAGGTCTGGAAGAAGCTGTTGTAGTACGGCAGTTCCTGCATCTGTGCGTAGGCCGCGTCGGCGAGTTCCTTACGACCGTAGCCGACGTTGACGCACCACAGGCCGGCCATGCCATCGAGGATCCGGTTGCCGTCCGAGTCCCACAGGTAGATGCCCTCGGCCCGGGTGATGATCCTGGATCCCTTTGCGCCGAGCTGTTTGTGGTCGGTGAAAGGGTGCAGGTAATGGGCGGAATCGAGGGCCTGGAGTTCGGCGGTGCTGCGATGAGTCTGTCCGTTCATGGAGATCGATCTCTGCTGGTGGGGGCTGCTTACTGCCCGGTCGCGCGGGTCATACGTTCAGCAGCAGGAACTCACGCTCCCATGGGCTGATGACCTGGAAGAAGGTCTCATATTCGCTCTCCTTGACGCCACAGAACAACTCGAGGAAGCGCTCGCCCAGGATTTCGATCAAGGGGTCGCACTGTTTGACCCTGGCCAATGCGGTGTACAGGTCGCGCGGCAGGACGAACGGCTTCATATACGCGTCCTCACTAAGCGGGGGCGTCGGCTTGATCGCCTCTTTCATCCCCAGGTACCCGCAGGCCAGCGAGGTAGCGATGGCGAGGTAGGGATTGACGTCGGCTCCCGCGATCCGGTTCTCGACCCGTCGCGACTGGGCGTCCGACACCGGCACCCTCAGTCCCACCGTGCGATTGTCCACGCCCCAGTGGACGTTGATGGGCGAGGCGAAATACCGGGTGAACCGCCGATAGGAATTGACGTAGGGCGCCAGGAGGCAAGTCGCTTCCGGCAGGAAGCGCTGCAAACCTCCCACATGGTGACGGAACAACTTGCTGTCCTTGCCACTCCGACTGCTGAACAGGTTGCGGCCGGTGCCTGCGTCTTCGATGCTCTGATGCAAGTGCAGGGCGCTGCCCGGTTCCCCTGCCATCGGTTTGGCCATGAAGGTGGCGTATATGCCGTGGCGGTGGGCGGTCTCGCGCATGGTCCGCTTGAACAGGAACACCTGATCCGCCAGGTCCATCGGGTTCCCGTGGATGAAATTGACCTCCATCTGCGCGGCCCCGCCCTCGTGGATCAGGGTGTCCAGCTCCAGTTCCTGGGCCTCGCAGAAGTCGTACATGTCCTCGAAGACGGGGTCGAATTCGTTGACCGCGTCGATGCTGTAGGTTTGCCGGGCAGTCTCGGGGCGTCCCGATCGCCCCACGGGCGGTTCCAGTTCGTAGTCCGCGTCCAGGTTTCTCTTTACCAGAAAGAACTCGACCTCCGGGGCCACCACCGGTTTCCAGCCCTCGGCCTCGTAGAGGTCGAGCACCCGCCGGAGCACGTGCCTGGGAGCGGTTTCTACCGGGGCGCCGTCATGATGGAAGCAGTCGTGGATGCATTGGGCAGTAGGATCGCTGGCCCATGGGACCGGCCGGATCGTGTTGGCGTCCGGCTGACAGACCATGTCGTGCTCGATGTCGTCGCCGACCTCGGCGTAATCGCCGGTGACGGTCTGCTTGAACAGGGACTCCGGCAGTCTCATGCCGTCTTCCTTGCAGAACTTGGCCGCCGGGACGATCTTGCCGCGCGGAGAGCCTGCCATGTCCGGCACGAGACCCTCGACTTCCGTAATGCCGCGGTCCGTCAGCCACTGTTTGATCTCATCAAGCATGACGCTTTTCCTTTGCATAGGACCGCGCAGCGTCGCCGAAGCGACGGAACAGGGCCATGGAGTCTTCGTTCTGAGTTACCTTCCACTCGGGATGCCACTGTACGCCCAGGGCGAAGGCGGCCGAATCCGCGACCCGGAAGCCCTCCACGAGCCCGTCGGGCGCGACCGCCTCGACCGCCAGGCCCCTCCCCAGGCGATCGACGCCCTGGACGTGGAGCGAGTTGACCGTCAGCGCGTCCTTGCCGGTGATCTCCCTGAGGATCGAGTCCTGGACCAGGCGCACTTCATGGGCCGGCCCGTACTGTTCGTCCAGTGGCAGATCGGCGTCCTCGCGGTGGTCGGCGAATGGTCCTGCCTCGTGTATCTTCTGGTGCAGCGAGCCGCCGAACGCCACATTCATCTCCTGGCATCCCCTGCAGATCGCCAGGACCGGGATCCCGGCTGCCACGGCCGTCCTGATCACCGGGAGAGTGGTTTCGTCGCGGTGAGGGTCATGGGGCGTCCCCGGTTCGCTGGGCGGGCCGGAATAATGCCGCGGATCGACCATGGACGGGCTCCCGGTCATCAACAGCCCGTCGAGTCGGTCCAGCAGGACCTCCAGTTCCATCGCCACTCCCAGGGCCGGAATCACCAGCGGGATGCAGCCGGAAGCCTCGGCGATCGCTGTGAGGTATTTTTCCCCGGCGACGTGGAAAAAATGCGGTTCCAGCATACGCCGGCAGGCCGGCACGCCGATGACGGGTTTATGTCGCGCCATGTCTATTATTTTAAGCGGCTGCTCCGGTAGATCGTCGTCCTTGACAGGCGTCAGGATCGCGGCCTGAACCACTCGTATTTATCGCTTGGCTACAATATATTAACGGCTTGGGGTAATTCAAGCGTATCCCCGGACGATTCGGCCGCGGTCCCGCGCGACTTGTGCGGCTTGATCGATCCCGACTGAATAATCAAAATATTTTGGACATTGTGCGGGCACATATGGCTGACAAGAAACCTGATTCCGGCGAGGCCCGGGCGTTTATCGAAGACAACCCCGACGTCAGCAGCATTGACCTTCTGATCGCCGACGGTAACGGCATCGTACGGGGCAAGCGCATCAACGACGACCACCTGGAGAAGGTGTACTCCAATGGCATCTGCCTGCCGGGCTCCATCTTTGGCCTCGACACCTGCGGGCAGACCGTGGAGGAGACTGGCCTGGGGTTCGAGAAGGGCGATGCGGACAACATGTGCTACCCGGTGCCCGGAACCCTGACCCTGACCGGATGGCGAACCGGGGCGGGCGCTCAGCTATTGATGACCATGCTGGATGACGACGGATCCCGCTTCCAGGCCGATCCACGGGTGGTGCTCGGTGACATCGTCGCCCGTTTCGGCGATCTCGGACTGACGCCGGTGGTCGCAGTGGAACTGGAGTTCTACCTGCTCGATACGGAGCGGGACGAGGGCGGGCGACCCCAACCGCCGAAATCCCCGGTGACCGGACAGAGGGAGTCGTCCACCCAGGTGTACGGGATGGCCGAACTCGACGACTACACCGAGTTCATGGACGAGGTGAGACGGATTGCGGATATCCAGGGCGTGCCGGCTGATACCGCCGTATCCGAATACGCGCCCGGCCAGTACGAAGTCAATCTCAGCCACCTGCCGGATGCCGTCCGGGCCTGCGATCACGCGGTGATGCTGAAGCGCATCGTCAAGCGCGCGGCCAACAGCCTCGGCATGGAGGCCACGTTCATGGCCAAGCCCTACCCGGAACAGTCCGGCAGCGGGATGCACGTGCATGTCAGCCTGGTCGACGGAAAGGGCCGGAATGTTTTTGCCGGGGATGACGAGATGGGTAGCGAGACCCTGCGCTGGGCCGCTGGCGGTCTGATGGAGACCATGTCCGAGGCCATGGCGTTGCTGGCGCCCAACGCCAACTCGTACAGGCGGTTCCAGCCCGACAGCTTTGTCCCTCTGGCGCCCAGCTGGGGCGTGAACAACCGCACGGTAGCCATCCGGGTACCCGCCGGGGACCTGGAGGCTACCCGGGTCGAACACCGCGTCGCCGGCGCCGACGCCAACCCGTATCTGGTGATGGGCGCGGTGCTGGCCGGTATCCATCATGGCATTACCGCCCGGATCGATCCTGGCCCGCCGATCACGGGGAACGCCGTCGAGCAGGTCGATCGGGAGCTGCCCTCCGGGTGGCTGCATGCGGTCGAGGCCTTTGAGGACAGCGATGTGATGCGGGACTACCTGGGCGAGCGCTTCATGCAGATCTACGCAGCCTGCAAACGCTTCGAGCGGGAGTCTTTCGCCTCCCACGTAACCTCCCTCGAATACCAGTGGTACCTGCGGACCGTATGAAGGACACCATAGACTCCGGCGAAAGCGGCCATGTCGCATCCTGGTATGCGGCAAGCGCTGTCCCTTTCCCCGACCGGCCGGCTCTGGCGGGAACCGATGAGTGCGACGTCTGCGTCATCGGCGGCGGGATCACCGGTTCTTCCGCAGCGCTCGAGCTGGCGGAGCGCGGATACTCGACGGTCCTGCTGGAGGCGAAGCGGGTCGGCTGGGGCGCTTCCGGCCGCAGCGGTGGTCAGGCCATATTCGGGTTCGGTTGCGATCAGACGAAACTCCAGAGGATCGTCGGCAGGGACGACGCCCGAAAGCTGTGGGACATGTCGATCGAGTCCCTGGATCTGATGCGATCGAGAATCCGCGACCACGGCATCGAGTGCGGATACCGGGCCGGCCAGATGCACGCGGCTATCAAGCCCCGCCAAAGGGAGGAGCTGGTCCAGTGGCAGCGGTTGCTGGAAGATGACTACGGTTATCGCAGCCTGCGCCTGGCCGAGGCGGACGAACTTCGTGAGTTGATGGCCACGGACCGGTATATCGCAGGCCTGATCGACACCAACAGCGGTCACCTGCACCCGCTCAACTACACGCTGGGGCTGAACATGGCCGCCCAGCGGGCCGGCGCCATCGTGTTCGAAAACAGCCCCGTCACGTCGGTGGACGAGGGCGGCGAGAGGGTTACGGTGCGCACGCCGGGCGGCGAGGTCCGTTGCCGGCATGTCGTGGTGTGCTGCAACGCATACCTGGGCGATCTCTTGCGGCCGCTGCGATCGAGAATCATGCCAGTAGGAACCTACATCGTCGCGACAGAGCGCCTCGGCGATGACCTGGCCCGGAGCCTCATCCGGAACGACATGGCGGTGGCCGACATCAATTTCGTTCTCGACTATTTCCGTCTGTCCGAAGACGCACGCTTGCTGTTCGGCGGGCGCGTGAGCTATTCGAAGATTCCGCCACCGAACCTGTCCCGTTCCATCCGGGGGAGGATGGTCAAGGTCTACCCGCAACTTGCAGACATCGCCATCGAGTACTCGTGGGGTGGGTTCGTGGCCATTACCGTCAACCGCGCCCCTCATTTCGGCCGCACCGGCCGCAACATCTACTTTGCCCAGGGATTCTCAGGTCACGGCATCGCCCTGACAGGGCTTGCCGGCAAGCTGATTGCCGAGGCCGTGGCCGGCACGGCCGAGCGTTTCGATCTGTTTTCACGCATCCCGCACATGCCGTTCCCCGGCGGCCCGGCCCTGCGTACGCCGGCGCTTGTTCTGGCGATGGCCTATTTTCGGCTTCGGGATCTGCTCTAGCAGGCTGCCGAAAAACCTCGTTTTTCAACAGCCTGCTAGATCGGGGACAGAAGGCGCTGAACCGGGTCCGCGGATTGCATCCGCTTCATCCCGGGGATCGGATGTTAGGGTTCGACCGCTGCCCGGGTCATGATGCATTCCCCCGGCTCCACCCCATGCTCTTCCTGCGACTCTGCGGCGCCCGGCTCGAACCCCAGTCGGTCGAGGAGACGGCGGGAGCGTTCGTTCTGCTCCTTGAATACCGCCCAAAGGGTATGCGCTCCGTAAGTGCTGGCCAGTTCACCGATCATGGCCTCGACTGCGCGGCGCGCAAGGCCCTGGCCCCAGTACGCGCTGCCGAGCACGTAGGCGATGTGGCAATGGCCGTCGGTCCGGGCGGACGCCTGTACATAGCCGGCGGCGCGGGAGTCGGGCAGACGGACGATCCAGTTCAGCCAATGCTCGGCGCCGTCCGGGGAGCGCCGCGACTCGAGCAGGCGATATCGGTTTCTGAGCCACTCCACGGACGGCGGCGGCTCGTTTTCGAACTCATAGATAGCCGGGTCGCCGAGGACCGTGAACATCTCCAGCGCATGCTCTTCGCGCTGGGGTTCGAGGACGAGCCCATCCGCCGAAAGTACGTTCACGGGCGCAGGGAATCCGCTGCAGGCGTCGGACTCGGCCTCTGCGCCGTCGACATCTCTCCCGGTTTCATCCGCCGAGTTCCAGCCAGGTCGTCTTCAGTTCCACATACTTGTCGAGGGCGTGCAGGGACTTGTCGCGGCCGTTGCCGGATTCCTTGAAGCCCCCGAACGGCACGGTCAGGTCTCCGGCATCGTAACAGTTGATCCAGACGGTACCCGCCCGCAGCCCTTTCGCTACCCGATGGGCCTTGCTGATGTCACGGCTCCACACCGCGGCGGCCAGTCCGTACTGGACGTCATTGCCCATTCGCAGGGCATCCTCGACGGTGTCGAATCGGATCGTGGACAGTACCGGGCCGAATATTTCCTGCTGTGCGATGGTCATGTCGTTATCCACGTCGTCGAAAACGGTCGGCTCCACGAACCAGCCCCCGGACTCCTCCAGGGCACGCCCGCCCCCCGTCCTCAGCGTCGCGCCTTCTTCCTGACCCTTGCTGATGTAGCCCATCACCGTGTCGAACTGGGTCTTGTCGACGATGGCTCCCATCCGCGTGCCGGGGTCAAGGGGATTGCCCGGCTGCATGGTTCCGGCGAAGGTGAGGATCTTCTCCAGCAAGGGTTCCCGGATCTCGTCCTCAACCAGCAGGCGCGACGCCGCGGAGCACATCTCTCCCTGGTTGAAAAATATACCGAATCCGGCGGCCTCGGCCGCGGCGTCCAGGTCGGGGCAATCGGCGAAGACGATATTCGGGCTCTTGCCACCACATTCCAGCCAGACGCGCTTCATGTTGGACTGGCCGGCGTATTGCAGGATCAGCTTGCCTACCGCTGTGGAGCCCGTGAACGCGAGGCAATCCACATCCCGATGCAGCGCGAGCGCCTTGCCGGCCGTATGGCCGAAGCCGGGGAGCACATTGAATACGCCTTTGGGGAGTCCGGCCTCCATGGCGAGTTCGGCTACCCGCAGGGCGGTCAGGGGCGATTTCTCCGAGGGCTTGAGGATGACGCTGTTACCAGCGGCCAGGGCGGGCCCAATCTTCCAGGCGGCCATCAGCAGCGGAAAATTCCAAGGCACCACGCAGGCGACCACACCCACCGGCTCCCGCGTGATCAAGCCGATCTGGTCATGGGGCGTGGGGGCCACCTCGTCGTATATCTTGTCCACGGCTTCGCCGTACCAGGCGATGCAGCCGGCGGCGCCCGGGATGTCGATGGTGGTGCTGTCGGAGATGGGCTTGCCCATGTCAATGGTCTCCAGGGCCGCCAGCTCGTCCTGGTGCTGGCGGATCAGCTCGGCGAAGCGCAGTAGCACGGTTTTTCGTTCCGCGGGTGCCCGGCGGCTCCAGCCGCCGGTCTCAAATGCCAGCCGCGCGGCAGCGACTGACCTGTCCACATCCTCCGAGTCGGTGGCAGCGATGCTGGCGATCGGGCCATTATCCGCCGGGTTGATGCACTCGAATGTCTCACCGCTGGCGGCGTCAACGTAGCGACCGTCGATAAAGGCCTGGGAACGGATCGACAGACCGGCGACCAGGTCCTGCCAGTCGTCCAGGGAACGGGGTCGGGGCATCTGTTTCCTCCGTGAGAAAGACCGCGACGCGCGCGGTGCGGCACCGGGCTTGCGGTCTATCAGAAGCTGGGCGGCGTGTTGGCGCTGATGATGACACAGTCCTCGTCAGCGGGGTTGCGGAAGCGGTGGGGCAGGTTGCTGTCGAAATAGTAGGCGTCTCCCGGACCGAGGATGCGCTTGTTGCCGCCGACCGTGATCTCGATACTGCCTTTTACAATGACACCGCCTTCCTCGCCTTCGTGGGTGAGCATGTCATCTCCGGTATCGGCGCCAGGGGCATAGGTTTCGTGCATCACCGACATGGCGCGACGCCTGCGGTCCGCGGCGACCAGCCTGAGGCTGACCTGGCCGTCCCCGATCTCGGTGAGGTCCTCATTGGTGAAGAACACCTCGGGGGTTGGGCTGAAATCTGACGTGAAGAACTCGCCAAGGGACATGGGGATGCCCGACAGCACCTTGCGGAGAGAGCTCACCGAAGGGCTCACACGGTTCTGCTCGATCAGCGAAATGGTGCCATTGGTGACGCCGGCGCGTTTGGCGAGTTCGCGCTGGGACAGGCCATGCAGTTTGCGGATGACCTTCAGCCGTGCTCCGAGGTCGATGCTCATTGTCCGGTCCATGAAAAGTGTATAAGATATTTAACACCGCCGCGCCAAAAATTGCCATATCGAGTATAAAAGTGGCAAGTGTGTTGAATTTCTTCTGATAATTCTTTATCTCCGGGATCTGTCCCCGGACAGCGAGGATATCCATGAGCACGCCCAGCGAGCACGTTCCGGTGACTGCCGTCCGCCCCGAAATGCTGCCGTTCTGGATGCCGTTTACGGCAAATCGGCAATTCAAGGCCAATCCAAGGCTGCTGGCCCGGGCCGAAGGCATGCATTACTTCACGCCCGAGGGGCGTCCTGTTCTGGACGGGACCGCCGGGCTGTGGTGTGTCAATGCCGGGCATGGCCGCGAGCAGATCAGCAATGCGGTGGCCGCCCAGATCCGGGAGATGGAATACGCGCCGCTTTTTAACATGGGACATCCAATCGCCTTCCAGTTTGCCGAGCGGCTGGCCGCCATGGCGCCGGAAGGGCTGAATCGCGTGTTCTTCACGAACTCCGGCTCCGAGTCCGTAGACACGGCGCTCAAGATCGCCATCGCTTACCACCGCGTGAAAGGAGAGGGCGCGCGACAACGTCTGATTGGCCGCGAGAAGGGCTACCACGGCGTGGGTTTCGGTGGGATTTCGGTAGGCGGTATGGTCAACAACCGGAAGTTTTTCGGCGCCTTGCTCCCCGGGGTGGATCACCTGAGGCACACTCTGGACATCGAGCACAATGCATTCTCCCGTGGACTCCCCCAATGGGGCGCACATCTGGCTGACGACCTCCAGCGTATCGCCGAGCTTCACGATCCTTCCACAATTGCCGCCGTGATCGTCGAGCCGGTGGCCGGATCGGCCGGCGTGATCCTGCCGCCAGTGGGCTACCTGAAGAAGCTCCGGGAGATCTGCGACCGTCACGGCATATTGCTGATCTTCGACGAGGTGATCACCGGCTTCGGTCGCCTGGGGGAACCCTTCGCGGCGGATTTCTTCGGCGTCAAGCCCGACATCATCACTGCCGCCAAGGGACTCACCAACGGGTCTATCCCGATGGGCGCGGTCTTCGTTCGAAACGAGATCTACGATGCATTCATGACAGGCCCGGAGCACGCCATCGAGCTGTTCCACGGTTACACGTACTCGGGTCATCCGGTGGCCTGCGCCGCCGGGTTGGCCGTCCTGGACATCTACGAGCAGGAAGACTTGCTGACCCGTGCGAAAGAGATGTCAGACTACTGGGAGGACGCCGTGCACAGCTTGCGGGGCATGCCACACGTGATCGACGTGCGCAACCTCGGTCTGGTCGCCGGGATAGAACTGGCTTCACGGGACGGGGCACCCGGCGCGAGGGCTTTCGACGCCCACATCAAGTGTTTTGAGAAGGGCGCGCTGGTGCGCTTCACCGGCGACATCATCGCATTGTCTCCGCCGCTGATCATCGAGAAGCAACATATCGACGAACTGTTCGGGACCATCGGAGAGGTTCTGAAAACCATAGACTGAATCCGCGGCCCGGCCAGCGCCGGTCCGGTACTCCTCCCTCAACTTGGGTGATCCGACATGCTAATTGGCGTACCAAAAGAGATAAAGAACAACGAATACCGTGTGGGTCTCACGCCTGCCGGCGTGCGTGAGCTGACCGGTCATGGACACAAGGTGATGATCGAGACCATGGCCGGCCACGGCATCGGCCTCGACGATGAGCACTATGTGGCCGCGGGCGGCACAATCATCGACAGCGCTGGCGAGATCTTCGAGCGCGCGGAGATGGTGGTCAAAGTCAAGGAACCCCAGCCCGGCGAATGCGGGATGTTGCGCGAGGGCCAGACGTTGTTCACCTACCTCCACCTGGCGCCGGATCCGGAACAGACCCGGCTGCTGGTCGCGTCCGGGGTAACTGCGATCGCCTACGAGACGGTCACCGACGGCCGCGGCGGCCTGCCGCTGCTGCGCCCGATGAGCGAGGTGGCCGGTCGTATGTCCATACAGGCGGCCGCTCACGCCCTCGAGCGTCACAAGGGCGGAAACGGCACATTGCTCGGCGGCGTGCCGGGCGTCACGCCGGGCAGGGTTGTCGTCATCGGCGGAGGCGTCGTGGGCGTCAACGCGGCCCGCATGGCCATGGGGCTGGGCGCCGACGTGATCGTCATGGAGCGCTCACCGGACAAGCTGGTGGAACTGGACGAACTCTACGGGCCGCGGATGAAGACCCTGTTCTCCACCGCCGACAGCATCGAGCACCAGCTCGCTCATGCGGACGTGGTGATCGGGGCGGTACTGATTCCGGGAGCCGCGGCGCCCAAGCTGGTGCGGCGCAAGCAGTTGGCCCTGATGAAGCGCGGCGCCGTCGTCGTGGACGTGGCGATCGACCAGGGCGGGTGCTTCGAGACCAGCAAGCCGACCACCCACCAGGATCCCACCTATGTGGTCGACGAGGTGGTCCACTACTGCGTGGCCAACATGCCAGGGGCGGTGGCGCGGACGTCCACCTTTGCGCTCACCAACGCTACGCTCCCCTTCGTCGTCCGCCTGGCCAATCGCGGGCCCGAGGCGGCCATGCGGGAAGACGCACACCTCCGCGCGGGTCTCAACGTGCACAAGGGCCAGGTCACCTACGAAGCGGTCGCCCAGGACCTGGATTACGACTACGTGCCGTTCGAAAAGGCATTCGGAGCCTGATATGAGTCGTGCGGCCGATCAGGCGGTGCCCGTCGTCACCCTGGAGCATTTCATCGACGGCCAACCAGTCGGCGGCGCCGGCGGGCAGTTCGGCGACGTATTCGACCCGGCCACCGGGCGGGTGACGGCGCGAGTCCCGCTGGCCGATGCCGACCTGACCCGGCAGGCTGTGACCGCGGCGGCCCGCGCTCTGCCCGGATGGTCGTCAACGACTTCCCTGCGGCGGGCGCGGGTCATGTTCCGGTTCCGCGAGCTGCTCGAAAACAATGCCGACGAACTGGCGCGAATCATCTCCTCCGAGCACGGCAAGCTCCACGACGACGCCCTGGGAGAAGTCACCCGGGGGATGGAGGTCGTGGAGTTCGTATGCGGGATTCCCCAGATGCTGAAGGGCGAGTTCTCCGAGAACGTGGGAACCCATATCGACAGCTGGTCCCTGCGACAACCGGTGGGAGTCTGCGCCGGGATCACGCCTTTCAACTTTCCCGCCATGGTCCCCATGTGGATGTTCCCGGTGGCCCTGGCCTGCGGCAATACCTTCGTGCTAAAGCCGTCGGAGAAAGACCCCTCGGCGGCCCTGTTTCTGGCGCGGCTGCTGCAGGAGGCGGGATTGCCCGCCGGCGTGTTCAACGTCGTCAATGGCGCCCGGGAGGCGGTGGACGTCCTGCTGACCGATCCCCGGGTGGGCGCGGTCAGTTTCGTCGGTTCGACGCCAGTGGCCGAATATATCTACACCACCGCCAGCGCCCATGGAAAACGGGTCCAGGCCCTGGGCGGCGCGAAGAATCACATGGTGATCATGCCCGATGCGGACATGGACCAGGCAGCGAACGCCCTGATGGGAGCTGCCTACGGGTCTGCCGGCGAGCGTTGCATGGCGATCTCCGCGGCGGTGGCTGTCGGCGAGGCAGGCGATCGATTGATCGAGGCCCTGGCACCGATGGTGCGCGATCTCGTGATCGGCCCCGCCAGCAGCAAGACCGCGCAGATGGGACCCCTGGTGACCCGGGAGCATCTGGCGAAGGTCCGGGAATACGTGGACCTGGGAGTCACGGAAGGCGCCACCCTGGTCGTTGACGGCAGGAATGCACCCGTGGAGGGTGAGGCAGGCGGCTTCTACATGGGCGGCTGCGTCTTCGATCACGTCACCGAAGGGATGCGAATCTACCGCGAGGAGATCTTCGGACCCGTGCTGGTCGTCCTCAGGGTTGACGACCTGGAATCGGCGCTCCGGCTGGTCAATGATCACGAGTTCGGTAACGGCACGGCGATATTTACGGCTGACGGCCGGTCCGCGCGCCGCTTTGTGCATGCGGTCGAAGCCGGGATGGTCGGAGTCAACGTGCCCATTCCGGTGCCCATGGCATTTCACAGTTTCGGCGGCTGGAAACGGTCCTTGTTTGGCCCCCTGCATGTCCATGGGCCTGACGGCGTGCGGTTCTATACCCGCCTGAAGACCGTGACTGCCCGCTGGCCGGACCAGTCGCCGACGCGGGCCGAATACACCATGCCGACCATGAAATAGACCCGGCTCGTCTCCTGCAGGGCCGACCGCAGAAAAGAAAAGGCCCGCTCCGGAGAGGAGCGGGCCTTTTGCGTTTCGTCTCGTCGCCGGCTCAGATAGCCCGGCGGTCGATCATTACCAGGGGAACGTGGTCGAAACCGAGAAGATCGCGCGGCTGTCGTTGGTGCCTGCCCCATTGCTGACCTCGAGGTCGCCGTCCAGGTCCGTATCGACCCAGCGGAGATCGAAGTCCAGATGCCACAGGGACTTGGTCAGTCCGATAGACCAGTCTGCATATTCGTCGAGACCGGAATCGTCCGTGTTGTTCTTCGGGCCGTGACCCCAGGTGTAACCGTAGTGACCCGTGAGGCCGAGGCCCCACCACGGGAGTGAGTAACTGGCGTTCAGTTCCGAATACCACCCCTCATCGCTATAGCCGAACCAGTCGGGGCTGAACCATTGCTTCACGCCGACGTCCCACTTCTCTTCGTCGCCGTAGTAGGTACCGCCCAGGTAGATTTCTGTGTACTCGAGGGACTCGTCGGCCCCGGGGTAGCTGTAGTACACAATACCGGCGTCCCACTCGATGGTCTCGCCCGCCGAGAAGCCGGCATACCAGTCGACTTCGTAGTCCTCGTCACAGCAGTTGCCGAAATCCACGTTGCTGGCCCAGATGCCGACATACAGGCCCTGCTCCGTGGAAAGGCTGACGTCACCCTGGATCGCCGGGTCGTCCGCTGTCTGGGACACGCCGCGGAAATCGTAGTCCGTGGTGCCGGTGATCGTGGCTTCCACGGCCGCTCCCGCTGCGGCGCTGGCCAATAGCCCGATCATGGCCAACAGTGCTGTTGCAGTTTTCATACAACTTCCCCTTGCTGATTTTTTTAACAGGATGACAGGTGTCATCAATCCGATGAATTTTAACACGCAAAATCGCCGCGCAGGTCAAATTATTTTCTGTCGCAAAAAACAGACATGCTTCTTCCGGCGGCACCTTCCCTGGCGCCAGGCGGTCAACGACCAGGGTGGCCGTCCCGATCAGACCCGGCGCCATCTGGATCTTAGTAAGCAGGATTCGTACCAGATCGCGGATTCCCTGCCAGGCGAGCATTTCAGTCGGCGGAGCCCGGGAGCGCGGTGGCCGATGTGCACCGGGACGGTGCTGGTCGCCCTCCAGGTGGCATCATCGCGGTGCGCCCGACTACCCACGGCGCCGGGCGAACTGCAAAATAGGACGAACGTAGCCGTAATTCCCGCCGGGGGATGCCTGTGAACGACCATGATTCGATCCTTGTTGGGGGTGGCGACCGCCAGGTCCGGCTGGCCGGCCGCTACGCGAACCGCCACGGCCTCATTGCCGGGGCCACCGGGACAGGGAAGACGGTGAGTCTCCAGGTCCTCGCTGAAGGGTTTTCCGCCATGGGCGTTCCGGTGTTCCTCGCCGACGTCAAGGGCGATCTGTCCGGGATTTCCCGTCCGATCGTCCCTGGGCCTCGGGTTACCGAACGGATCGATCGCATCGGCATCGAGGGCTACGCGCCCGCCGCCGCGCCGGTGGTCTTCTGGGATCTCTTCGGCAAGGCAGGGCACCCCATACGCACAACGGTCTCCGAGATGGGCCCGTTACTGTTGTCCCGTCTGATGGAATTGAACGAGACCCAGGAGGGTGTGCTACACGTGGCCTTCCGGGTGGCCGACGAGGAAGGCCTGTTGTTACTGGACATGGACGACCTGAGATCCATGCTCGACCATCTGGCTCGGAATGCCGCCGATTATTCGAGCAGGTATGGCAACGTGAGCCGCCAGTCGGTCGCCGCCATCCAGCGTCGCCTTCTCGTGCTTGAGGATCAGGGGGCCCGGGCGTTCTTTGGCGAGCCGGCGCTGGAGCTGGCGGACATCCGGCGCAGGGATATGACCGGCCGCGGCGTGGTCAACGTGCTCGACGCGCGGGAGCTGATCCAGCGGCCCCGCCTGTACTCAACCTTCCTGCTGTGGCTGCTGAGTGAGTTGTTCGAGGAGTTGCCGGAGGTCGGAGACGCGGACAGGCCCGAACTCGTGTTCTTCTTCGACGAGGCTCACCTGCTTTTCGACGATGCTCCAAAGGCGCTGATGCAGAAAGTCGAACAAGTGGTACGGCTCATACGGTCGAAGGGCGTGGGCGTGTACTTCGTCACCCAGAATCCTCTGGACGTGCCGGACGATGTGCTGGGGCAACTTGGCAACCGGATCCAGCATGCGCTGCGAGCCTTCACGCCACGCGACCAGAAGGCGGTCAGGGCTGCAGCGTCGACCTTCAGGCAGAATCCGGCACTGGATGCAGAGAAGGTCATTACTGAACTCGGCGTCGGGGAGGCTCTGGTCTCCATGCTGGAGGACAAGGGGGTGCCCGGTGTGGTCCAGCGATGTCTGATCTGTCCGCCGCGCTCCAGGATCGGCCCAGCAGACGAAAGCGAGCGCGCCGAGATCATGAGCCGGAGTCCGGTTGGAGGACGTTACGACAGGCTGGTGGACCGGGAGTCGGCTCATGAACTCCTCGCCCGGAGGGCGGAAAAGATCGCCCAGGAGACGCCCCGGGAGGCGTCCCGCAAGTCGGGATCGGGCCGCCAGAGCTACGGCGAGGCAGTGACCAAGAGCGTCCTGCGCAGCCTCGGGAGCACGGTCGGCCGTACTCTTGGCCGGCAGCTTCTGCGCGGCATCCTCGGCGGCATGTCGCGGCGCTAGGGGCGGTCGACCGGCTCTAGGCCCGCCCGACGCGCAGGTTCAGCGGCCAGGTAACGTCACGTAATTCGAGCGGTTCGCCCCAGGCGCCGCGCAGCGCGGGCGCGATCGCCGTCAGCGGGTCCTCACCCGATTGTTCCCTGGCCCGGTTTACGGCCGACCAGGTGCCCAGGTACCCCAGCAGGTGGTCCAGGGTCCAGCTTGACCTCATCAGGAACGGCGGCGGATCGATCTCCTCGAACGGGAAAGGGATCGTGCGGTAATGCTGATCCACATAGGCCCGCTCCGGAGGCCAGTAGGTGTCCAGCGGGCCGCGATAGAGGTCGTCGACGATGGCATCGATGTCCGGCTCGATCCTGGCGAGTCCGTAACTGATTGCCGCCAGCACAGCGCCAGGCCGTGAAACCCGCCGCACTTCACTGTAGAAGGCGTCGAAATCGAACCAGTGCAGCGCCTGGGCGACCGTCACCAGGTCCACGGAGGCGTTTTCAATGGGGACGTACTCGGACGGTGCCACCTCGTAGCGCACCGCGGGATGGGCTCTGGCATGGCGGATCTGCGCGAGGCTAGCGTCAGTGGCGATCACTTCCACGAAATACGGGGCGAGGCCCAGGGCCGCCTGACCGGTGCCGGTTGCCGCATCCCATGCGCAGTCCCGCGCGGGGGAGACTTCGATGAGCCAGCGGAACAGGCCGTCCGGATATTCCGGCCTGAATCTGGCGTAGCCGCGAGCTGCAGTGGAGAAGTGGTCCTTGAACATAGGGTTTGCCAAGCCTGTCGCGATTGCAGAAGAATACCTCCGCTCCCATACGGGAGCGAAGGCGGGCATGGACGATAATGACGGCGGTACATAATGAGCACGGATAAGGATCGCGCCGACCTCGTCGAATTGCGACGAAGGCTGACGGAAATCGACGACCGGCTACTCGAGCTGGTCGCGGAGAGGCAGCACCTGGTGGAGGCCATCGGCCGCCACAAGCAGGGCAAGGGACAGCCTACCCGCGATTTCGCCAGGGAGAAGGACGTCATCCACGGCGCCGTGGCGAAGGCCCGCGAGCTTGGCCTCCCGGGCGATCTGGCGGAGGTGATGATGCGCCTCCTGATCCGCTCCTCACTGACCACCCAGGAACAGGACCGTGTGGTCAGCGAGGGGCGCGGAAGCGGGCGACGGGCGCTGGTGATCGGTGGCGCCGGGCGCATGGGACGATGGTTCGCGGACTTTCTTGCGACCCAGGGGTACGGGGTGGAGATCGCGGATCCGGCCGCAGATCCGGCCGAGCCAGCGGTGCGCCAGGAGTGGAAGGAGGGCCCCCTGGACCAGGACCTCATCGTGGTCGCCGCGCCGCTGACGATGTCGGGCGCCATCCTGGAAGCCCTGGCCGAACTCCGCCCCCCCGGTCTGATATTCGACGTCGGCTCCCTCAAATCACCCTTGAGACGCGGCCTCGCGGCGCTGGCCGCCGCCGGGTGCCGGGTCACGTCCGTGCATCCCATGTTCGGCCCCGACACGCGCCTGTTGTCGGGTCGTCACGTGATCTTCACCGACGTGGGAGATGCCGGCGCCACCCGCGAGGCCCGTGAGCTGTTCGATTCCACCATGGCGGAGCAGGTGGAAATGTCACTGGATCAGCACGACCGCCTCATCGCCTTCGTCCTCGGATTGTCCCACGCGCTCAACATTGCGTTTTTCACCGCGTTGGCGGAAAGCGGCGCGGATGTGCCCTTGCTGGCGCAATTGTCCAGCACGACTTTCGACGCCCAGCTCGAGGTCTGCCGCCGCGTGGCGGCCGAGAATCCCTGGCTCTACTTCGAAATCCAGTCCCTCAACGAGCATGGCCGGGATGCCCTGGATGCCCTGGCGCGTTCGGTGGACAGGATCCGCAGATCCGTGGCGGCCGACGATGCGGCTGCGTTCGTGGAACTGATGGATCGGGGTCGCGAGTACCTCGCCAGCCGTCGCCCCCCCGCCGACGTCTGAGTTCAGTCTTCCGGCAGCTGGCTCGCCGGCGGCAACTCCGGCCAGAGGCGCCGCGACGTGGCGGAGAAGGCCGAGGTATCACCACTGGTGAAAATATCCACGCGGCCGGAGCCGGCGCTCCTGTCGGCCGCGTCTCGTGCCAGCACGCGCATCAGTTGCCTGGCTACTGCGGGACCTGTGTCGATGACGGCGATGCCCGGGCCGGCCTCCCGTTCGATCGAGAGGCGAAGGAACGAGAAATGGGTGCAACCAAGGATCAGGGTATCTGCCCCGGCGTCCACCAGGGGTCTGACGTGTGCCGCGATGCGCCGCGTCGTCTCCGGTCCCTCCAGTTCCCCCTGTTCGACCAGGGTCACCAGATCGGGGCACGGTTCCGTGAGCACGCTGATGCCTTCCCCGAATCGATCGAGGAGGCCGGCAAATCTGGCGCTGGCAAGGGTGCCAGCGGTCGCCAGCACGCCGACGATGCCGGTCCGGGTCGCGGCGGCAGCGGGCTTGACTGCCGGTTCCATCGCCACTACCGGTATGGAAAGCGTGCGCCTCAGGTCGGATGCAGCGGCTGCGGTGGCCGTGTTGCAAGCGATGACGATGGCGCGAGCGTCCCGTCCGACCAGGAAATCCACGATCAGCCTTGCGCGCCCAGAGATGAAAGCCAGATCGTGGCCACCGTAGGGCACGTGCCCGGAGTCCCCCACGTATATGAGGTCCAGCTGCGGCATGAGACGCCGGATAGCGCGGGCCACGGATAATCCGCCCACACCCGAGTCGAAGATGCCCACCGGTCGCTCCATGGGATCCATAAGCCTGCTCGGCTTCTGCCTGGCGAGCGTCCATCATAGAGTTGGCTGGCCGGGGCAGCCAGAGCCGGTCGCCGACCCGCGGATTCCGATATATTCGGGGTTTGCGGAAAACCGGTCCGGATGCCGCACCAAGATGGAGAGTTGGGCGTGAGAAAGCTTCTTCTGGCGCTGTTGAGATGGATTATCAGGATCGCGCTCGGCCTGGTCCTGATCGTCTTCACTATCATGCTGGTCAGGGCATTTGACGCCCGGCGCCAACCCGATCTGCAGGCCTGGCATACAAACAGGTTCGAAACCGAATACCGGGCTGATCGCGATGCCGGCGAAGACTGGGGGGAGTACCTGTCACGGGAGGCCGCCGTATTCAGGGAACTCGAGTCGGAAGTGACCACCGACCTGGGTGATCGGGCCTCGCGTTACAACCGGTCGTCGAAGTTCTACCCGGGGGCCCGCAAGCCCGACTGGAACCGCAGTTTTGAGATGGCGCCGGAAGATCCATGGGCCGCCATCGTGCTCGTACACGGGCTGACGGATTCACCGTACAGCGTCAGGACCCTGGCGGAGAGTTTCCGCGATATGGGGGTCCACGTGGTCGCCCCCCGGATGCCCGGACATGGACTGGCCCCGGGCGCACTGATCGAGGTGACCCGCGCGGACTGGCTGGCGGTGGTCCGGCTGGCGGTAACAAGAGCGCGGCAAACCATCGGCCCGGATGCGCCGTTGCTCCTGGGAGGATATTCGAATGGCGGCGCACTCGTCACCCGATACACCCTCGACGCCCTCGAGGACACCGCGCTCGACGTGCCGGATCAGGTCTACCTGTTCTCACCCGCCATTGGCATCACGGCATTCGCCCGAATCGCGAGCTGGCACAGGCTGCTGGCCTCCATCCCGTATTTCGAGAAATTCCGCTGGGAGTCCATCCTGCCGGAGTTCGACCCGTACAAATACAATTCCTTCCCCAAAATCGCCGGCCACGAATCCTGGATGCTGGCCCGGGAGCTGCATGCCCAGCTTGCCCGCCTGCAGGCCAACGGTCGGTTGGAGGCGATGCCGCCGGTGCTCTGTTTCCAGTCGCTGGCGGACGCCACTGTCCTCACCGAGGCCATCGTCACACAGCTCTTTGACCGGCTGACTGTCCCCCACAGCGAGCTGGTCGTGTTCGACGTCAACCGGCTGGACTCCCTGGGCGATTTCCTCGGCAACCACTACCCGAGGATGCTGGACCGGATGCTGGCGAAACAGACCCGGGGTTACACATTGACGGTCCTGAGCAACCTGGAACCGGAGCGCGAAGACGTGGTCGCCCGGTCCCGCCTGCCCGGCGGCGCGGAAATCCTGGGCGAACCGCTGGGTCTGGGCTGGCCGCGCCAGGTGTACTCCATGTCCCACGTTGCCGTGCCGTTCCCGGAGGACGATCCGGTATACGGGATCGGTGCTGACGGCCGATACACCCTCGGCAACCTGAATCCCAAGGGCGAGCGAAACGTGCTCACCCTGCCCCTTACCCAGTTCTCCAGGCTCCGGTACAACCCGTTCTTCCCTTATATGAAGGCGAGGATCAGAGACTTCATCGAGCCGCTGAAGCGATCTGCGGGCCGCTCCGAGTGATCCCTGGCGACAGGCCACGCGCCGCCATGATGCGGAGCAGCAAAAAAGGCCCGGAAAGTGTATGATCAGGACCATTGCCGGACGACGGATCGCGGGACCCGTCGTGGTCCGGAAGATCGCTGATCGCCTGCCGTGAGAGGGCCGGGCCGCTTTCCCCGCTCCGCGGGGATGCCACTCGTTCATGTAGCCGGGCTACACCGCGCTCGCGGCGCCCAGCGGGCCGAAAACAGCGGATCCGGCGGCCGCCTGGCCGATAGAGTTAGCAGGCCCTGATCCATGGCCTCGGGTCCCACGGAAAATCGTCAGGAAAATCGGGGGCACGGTCCTTCGCCAGGGCGCGCAGCCTCCGGGTCTGTTCGACCCGTTGCCTGTCCGGCAGCTGTCTGAAGGAGGAAGTGTTTCCATGACTGATGCCTACGTCTTCGATCACGTAAGGACCCCTCGGGGCAAAGGCAAACCGGACGGCGCTCTTCACGAGGTGACGCCTGTCAATCTGGTGGTACAGGTGCTCAACGGATTGCGGGACCGGACCGGGCTCGACACCTCTCGGGTCGACGATGTCATCCTCGGTTGCGTCATGCCCGTGGGAGAGCAGGGCGCCAACGTCGCCAGGGTCGGCGTCATGGAGGCGGGCTGGCACGAATCGGTGCCCGGAAAGCAGATCAACCGCTTCTGCGCCTCCGGCTTGGAAGCCATCAACAGCGCCGCCGCGACCGTCATGGCGGGGCAGGCCGACCTGGTTGTCGCCGGTGGCGTGGAGAGCATGTCCCGGGTCCCCATGGGCTCGGACGGCGGCGCCTGGGCCACCGACCCGAAGATCGCCTACGACACCTACTTTGTCCCCCAGGGGATCAGTGCCGATCTGATCGCCACCCGCTACGGGTTCTCCCGAGGGGATCTCGACACGTACGCCGTTGAGAGCCAGCGACGGGCGGCCGAGGCCTGGGACGGAGGATACTTTTCCGGCTCGATCGTGCCGGTCAGGGATCACCTGGGCGATGTGCTGCTGGATCGCGACGAACACATGCGCCCCGGGACGACGGTGGAGGACCTGGCGAGCCTGAAGGCTGCATTCGAGGTTCCGGGGCAGCAGTTCGGATTCGACTCCGTCGCTATCCAGAAATACCCGGACGTGGAGGTCATCAACCACGTGCACACTGGCGGCAATTCGTCCGGCATCGTCGATGGGGCAGCGGCCGTCCTCGTAGGCAGCAGGGAAGCTGGCGAGCGGCTCGGCCTGAAACCCCGGGCCAGGATCCGGGCCTTCGCGTCGATCGGCAGCGAGCCCACGATCATGCTGACCGGCCCGGCGCCTGCGACCCTCAAGGCGCTCAATCGTGCAGACATGGACACGGCAGACATCGAGTTGTTCGAACTGAACGAGGCCTTCGCCGCCGTAGTGTTGCGCTACATGCAGCAGCTGGACATCAGCCACGACAAGATCAACGTCAACGGCGGCGCCATCGCCATGGGGCATCCGCTCGGCGCCACCGGCGCCATGGTTTTTGGTACGGCCCTCGACGAGATGGTGCGGCGCGGCCTCGCCAACGCGCTTGTGACCCTCTGCATCGGAGCCGGCATGGGAACCGCGACCATCATCGAGTCGGTCTGAGACCGTCGGGAACCCCATTCGGACAAGATTGAGTATCTGGAACGAATCATGAGCGAAACCATCAAGTATCAGCTGGGTGACGACGGCGTCGCCATCCTGACCATCGACATCCTCGACAGATCCATGAACGTGCTGACCCCGGAATTCATGGCCGACCTCGACCGGGCCATAGACAGGGTCGCGGCGGACGACGCCGTCAGGGGCGCCGTGGTCACCTCGGGCAAGTCGTCATTTATCGCCGGAGCCGACCTGAAGGAACTGGTCGGCGTATTCGGCGAAAATCTGGACGAGCACGAGATCTACAAGTTCGCCGGCAAGTACTCGGCTCTCTACAGGAAAATCGAGACCTGCGGAAAGCCTTTTGCCGCCGCCATTAACGGCACTGCCCTGGGGGGCGGCCTCGAACTGGCGCTGGCTTGTCATTACCGCGTCGTCCTGGACAACCCGAAGGCCGTCATCGGGCAGCCGGAAGTCAAGGTGGGCCTGTTGCCAGGGGCCGGGGGCACCCAGCGGCTGCCAAGACTTATCGGGATTCGGGAGTCACTGCCGCTGATGCTCGAGGGGACGCATCTGAAGCCGACAAGGGCGGTCGAACTCGGGATTTGTGACGAGCTGGCGGGCGACATCGAAGACTTGATGGAGCGCTCACGGCGGTGGATCCTGGATACCGGCGACCCGGTGGCACGCTGGGACAAGAGGGGCTTCAAGGTCCCGGGCGGATCCGGCGGCATGCACCCCGGGGTCGTCCAGACTTTCATGGCGGGCAACGCCATGGTCGCGGAGAAGACCCAGCACAACTACCCGGCGCCGATCGCGATCATGGCCTGCGTCTATGAGGGGACGCAGTTGCCCATCGACAAGGGGCTGAAGATCGAACTCCAGTACTTTACCAAGCTGCTGGCGGGACCCGTCGCCCGCAACATGATCCGCACCCTGTTCATCGACAAGGGCGCCGCGGACAAGCTGGTGCGCCGCCCGAAAGACATTCCCGAGACCCGGGTCGAGAAGCTCGGCATCCTCGGCGCCGGGATGATGGGTGCCGGCATCGCCTACGTTTCGGCGTTCTCCGGTCAGCAGGTGGTCCTGCTCGATCGGTCCCTCGAGGACGCCGAGAAAGGCAAGGCCTACTCCCGCGGACTTCTGGAGAAGCGGGTCGCCCGCGGGCGGATGACCGAGGAGCAGGCCGCAGCCGTGCTCGAGCGAATTACGCCTGCGACCGACTACGCCGAGCTGGAGGGCTGCGATCTCGTGATCGAGGCCGTTTTCGAGGACCGGCGCATCAAGGCGGACGTGACCCGCAAGACCGAAGCAGTCATACCGGAAGCGTCGATCTTCGCCAGCAACACATCGACGCTTCCGATCACCGGGCTCGCCGAAGCTTCGACGCGGCCCGATCAGTTCATCGGTATCCACTTCTTTTCGCCGGTGGACAAGATGCCCCTGGTGGAAGTGATCCTCGGCAAGGCCACCGGCGAGAAGGCCATCGCCGTGGCCCTCGATTATGTCCGGCAGATCCGCAAGACCCCGATCCTGGTCAACGACAGCCGCGGTTTCTACACCAGCCGGGTGTTCTCGACCTACGTCAAGGAGGGCATGGAGCTGCTCGCCGAGGGCGTCAAGCCCGCCCTGATCGAGAATGCCGCCCGGATGGCCGGCATGCCTGTCGGCCCTCTGGCAGTCCATGACGAGGTCACCATCGATCTGTCGTACAAGATCATGATGCAGACGAGGAAGGACCTGGGCGACGCCTATGTTCCGGTGGCGGCCGACGAGGTCGTGCGCCATTTTCAGGAGGACCTGGAGCGCAAGGGCAAGCGCTTCGGCGCCGGGTTCTACGAGTATCCCCGGGACGGCAAGAAATTCCTGTGGCCGGGCCTGGTAGAGGAATATCCGCCCGTGGACCATCAGCCTTCCGTTGGAGACGTCCGGAAGCGACTCCTCTACGTGCAGGCGCTTGAGACGGCGCGATGCATGGAGGAGGGCGTGGTGGACGAACCGGCGGACGCGGACGTGGGGTCCATCCTGGGATGGGGATTCCCACCATGGACCGGCGGGACGCTGTCCCTGATCGATACCGTGGGATTGTCGAGGTTCGTCGAGGAATGCGAGCAGCTCGCGAGCCGACACGGGCCCAGGTTCTCGCCTCCGGACTGGCTGCGCGGCCGGTCCACGACGCGCTGAGAGGATGTCATCATGAGCGGAAGGGATCTGGTCACGTTAGTCCGGCAGGATCCAGTTGCAGTGGTCACGATCAACAGCCCGCAGACTCGTAACGCGCTGGGCGAGGCCAATTCAGCGGCATTGCGTTCCGCTCTGGCGGAATCGGCGACCGATGCCGCGGTGCGGGTTGTCATCCTGACCGGCGCCGGCGGTGCGTTCTGCGCCGGTGCCGATATCCGCGAGGGGATGCCGGACGATCAGACCCTGGAGGAGGTGATCAACAACCGCTATCGCCCGAGTCTCGATCTCCTGGCCACCATGGACAAGCCCGTCATCGCCGCCGTGGCCGGCCCGGCCGCCGGGATCGGCCTGGCATTCGCGCTGATCTGCGACCTGGTGGTCATGGCGGATGACGCCTATATCCTGCCGGCCTTCACGACTATCGGCCTGGTGCCCGATGGTGGCGCCACCTGGATGCTCGCCCGCCGGCTCGGGTATCACCGCGCCTACCAGCTCTGCGCGGAGGCCGGCAGACTGACTGCCGCCGAGTGCTTGAGCGCGGGACTGTGCAACCGGGTCGTAGCAGCCGACAGTCTCATGGACGAGACGGTGACCTGGGCCGAGGCGCTGGCGCAGCGTGCGCCCCTGGCCCTGGCCGCGACCAAGCAGGCCATGCGCCTGGCGATGCATGCCTCGATCGACGAGACGATCAGTGTCGAGGCCAGGCTGCAGGGTATGTGCGGCGCGAGCGAAGACGCTGCCGAGGGTCTGCGCGCATTCTTCGCGAAGCGCCCGCCGAAATTCGAGGGGCGCTGACCAGCCCGGACCGAGAAACCTGCCACTGCCGGAGGAGACCGTATGGAGCGGACGATATTCGAGACCGAGCACGAGATATTCAGAGACTCGGTCCGGCGATTCCTCGAGGCGGAGATCAAACCCAACGTCGATCGCTGGTGCGAGGTGGGGATAGTCGATCGCGACGCCTTTCTCAAGGCGGGCGAGCACGGGCTCTGCCTGATGTGGGCGGAGGAGGAATACGGCGGCCTCGGGGTCGACGACTTTCGCTACGAGCAGATCCTCCTCGAGGAGATGGCGAAGTCCGGTGATCCCGGGTTCGGCCTGTCCCTGCACAATCGCCTGGTCGGCCCCTACCTGGGCAAGCTGGGCAGCCGCGAGCAGAAGGCCAGGTTCCTGCCCGGTTGTATTTCCGGCGAAACCATCCTCGGGATCGCCATGTCCGAGCCCGGGGCCGGCAGCGACGTGTCAGGAATCCGCACCCGGGCCGAGGATCGCGGCGATCACTTCGTCCTCAACGGGTCGAAAACCTATATCTCCAACGGCATCAACGGCGATCTGTTCGTTGTTGCGGCCCGGACCGACCCCAACAGCCCTCACGGCATCGGGCTGTTCCTGGTGGAGCGCGGCATGGAGGGTTTCCGACGCGGCCGCAATCTGAAGAAACTGGGGCTGAAGGCCCAGGACACGGCGGAGCTGTTCTTCGACGACGTCCGGGTGCCGCGGGACAACGCGCTGGGAGACCCCCGCAAGGGTTTCTATTACCTCATGCAGTTCCTGGCTGAGGAACGCCTCGTCGTGGCCTGCGGCTGCGTGGCGGCGGCCGAGGCAGCCCTGCAGGCAACGCTGGAATACGTTCACGAGCGGACGGCCTTCGGGCGGCCGGTAGCGATGTTCCAGAATACCCGCTTCAAGCTGGCCGACATGCGCACCCGCATCGACGTGGCGCAGGTGTTCGTCGATCGCCTGGTCATGGAGCGCAACGCCGGCAGGCTCACGCCGGAGATAGCGGCGGAAGGGAAGCTGTTTTGCAGTGAGCTGGAAGGGCAGGTCACCGACGAATGCCTCCAGCTACACGGCGGGGCCGGTTACATGGACGAGTATCCGATCTCCCGGATGTACGCCAATGCCAGGGTTTCCCGCATCTATGCCGGCAGCTCGGAGATCATGAGGGAGATCATCGCTCGAGGGATGGGTCTCGATCCCCGCGCCGCGGCGGGGCTGAAACAGCGCAGGCGCGCCTGAGGCGGCGTGGGCCCGCTCGCAAACATCCGTATCATCGAACTCGCGGGCCTGGGGGCCGCGCCCTATGCGGGCATGATGCTGTCTGATATGGGGGCCGACGTCATACGGGTGGAGCGGATGCCTCCGCCTGCTCCGATGCCGGATGTTCTGGCGCGGGGGCGGCGCTCGATCGCCCTGGATCTCAAGCAGCCCGAAGGCGTCGAGGCACTGCTGGTTCTCGCCGACTCTGCCGATGTCTTGATGGAGGGCTTCCGTCCCGGTGTCGCCGAGAGGCTCGGTGTCGGCCCCGAGACGTGTATGGCCCGTAATCCGGGTCTGGTGTATGGCCGGATCACCGGCTGGGGACAGGACGGGCCCCTGGCCGGCAGTGCCGGCCACGATCTCAACTATATCGCCCTGTCCGGAGCGCTGATGGCCATCGGCCCGGCGGGAGGCAAGCCGGTGCCGCCACTGAATCTCATCGGCGATTTCGGCGGCGGGTTGCTCATGTGCTTCGGTATCGTCGCCGCGCTGCTGGAACGGACCCGGTCCGGTCGGGGCCAGGTCGTGGATGCGGCCATGCTCGATGCTGCGGCGTCCTTCATGGGCATGTTCTGCGGGTTCCGGGCCATGGGGGCATTCGACGAGCGGCCGGGGCGGAGCATGCTCGGTGGCGCGGCTCACTTCTACGATACCTACGAGACCGCCGACGGTGGTTTCGTTGCGGTGGCGTGCATCGAACCCGAATTCTATCAGCGGATGGTCGAAATGCTCGGACTCGACGCCGCCGAATTCCTTCCGCGCGGGTTCGGGGGTCTCCGGGGCGGACAGGAACCGGAGGGGTGGGCGGCCCTCAAGCGCCGAATGGCCGAGGTCTTCCGGAGTCGTACCCGGGATGAGTGGGCCGAATCCTTCGAGCGCAGCGATGCCTGTGTCTCGCCGGTGCTCGGTCTCAGCGAGGCGCCAGCGCATCCCCACAACGTGGCCCGCGGCACGTTTGTGGACGTCGATTCCGTGACCCAGAATGCGCCGGCTCCCCGGTTCTCACGGACACCGGCGGGGACACCCCGCCCCGCGGCGACCCCCGGAGCGGATACCGAATCCGTCCTCCGGGAGGCAGGATTCGACGAAAGACGGCTCGGGTCCCTGTCGGACCGGGGTGTCATTCCCCAGATCAGCTGACGAGGAGCACAGAGGCATGTCAGAGGAAAGAGTCAGGGTCTCCGTGGCCGATCACGTTGCGCGGGTCAGGCTCGCGCGGCCCGAGAAGAAAAACGCCCTGGATCTGGCCATGTTCCAGGCGCTGGCAGCGGCGGCCGACGGGCTCGCCGACGACCCCGACGTCCGTGCGGTCGTGTTGCAAGGCGAGGGCGGCGCTTTCAGCGCCGGACTAGACGTCGCCGGGTTCATGGGCGATCCGGAGACGATCCGGGCCCTTCTGGAGAAGGCGCCTGGCGATCCCGCGAATCTGGCCCAGCGCGTCTCGTGGGCCTGGCGGGAGCTACCGGTCCCGGTCATCGCGGCGCTGCACGGGGAAGTGTTCGGCGGGGGATTCCAGATCGCCCTGGGCGCCGACATCCGTGTCGTGGCGCCGGACGCAAGATTGTCCATCATGGAGGTCCGTTGGGGACTGGTCCCGGATATGGCGGGCAGCCGCATTCTGAAAGAACTGGTCGGTTACGATGTCGCCATGGAGCTTGCTCTGACCGGACGCATCATCACAGGCGAAGAGGCCCGGGGGCTGGGCCTCGCCACCAGGGTTGCCGACGATCCCGTCGCCAACGCCGTCGCCACGGCGACCGCTATCGCCAGACACTCCCCCGATGCGGTGAGGGCGATCAAGCGACTGCTGCATCGGGCGCCGCGGCTGAATGACAAGGAGGGTCTTGATTTCGAGACGCGTCTGCAGATGAGCCTGCTGGGGGGGAAGAACCAGATGGAGGCAGCCAGGGCCGGGCTCGAGGGCCGCGAACCTTCGTTCGGGCGTACTTCCGTCCGCCTGCCGGAGTGACATGAAAAAGAAATCGTGTCAGTACTCGGGGAAGTCGGTCGCCCTCGTCCTCGGCAGCGGAGGCGCCAGGGGGCTGGCCCATATCGGTGTCATCAAGTACCTGCAGTCCGTCGGCGTCAACATCACGTACATTTCCGGGTGTTCCATGGGGGCCCTGGTCGGCGGCATTTTTGCCGCCGGCGAACTGGAAGCATACGAGACGTGGGCTTGCGCGCTGGAACGCAAGGACGTCATCGGCCTGCTGGACCTGTCTTTCGGCCGTCAGGGATTGTTCAAGGGGGAACGGATCATCGGGGCCCTTCGCGAGATTACCGGGGAGCACAACATCGAGGACCTCGAAGTCGGATTCACGGCGGTCGCCACTGACCTGCTGGAGCAGCGGGAGATATGGCTCAACAGCGGGCCGCTGTTCGACGCCATCCGGGCGTCCATGGCGATCCCGACGATCTTCACCCCGTGGGAATATCAGGGGCGGATACTGGTGGACGGCGGGCTGCTGAATCCTCTGCCGATCGCGCCGGCGTTAAACCACGCCACGGATTTCATTATCGCCGTCAACGCCAGTGGGCGCCGGTCCCGCGAGTTGCCCGAAAAAAAATCGGAGGTGGCCGTCCCGGGAATCTTGGACGCGATGGCCATGACCCTGGACACGATGCAGAACGCCATCGCCAGGCTCAAGCTCGCGGCCTACTCTCCAGATGTCGTGATCGAGATTCCCCGTGACGCGTGTACGTCCTACGAGTTCTACAGGGCTGCGGAGCTGATAGCCCTCGGCGCCGAAATCGCCGAGGCCAGGCTTGCGGATCAAGCCTGAAGCCGTCCCGTGCCCTTCACGAGCCTGTAACGCCACATATCGAACGCGACCAGCCTGCGGATCAGGCTCCGCCGGATCGGACCGAAGGGACACTGCCGGAAATACTCGTCGAGGAAGCGTCTCCGGATCTGCGAATCGCTTTTCACGGACGCCCGCAGGAAACGATGCAGATCGACGGCGATCCCGGCGAGCAGCAGGGGGCTCCAGGGGAAGAAAGTCCGGGCGCGCCCGAAGTCCAGGAATGCCAGGCCACCTTCCGGGAGGCGGATGAAATTCTGGAGATGAGCGTCATCCGTGGTGACGCCGTCGCAGTGGAAGGTCGCCAGGAGGGCGGCGATCGCGGTCGCGAGGGCTGGATCGACCGCCCCGATGGCGTCGCCGGGCAGGAAACGCCGCGCGAGGATCGCTCGAACGCCCCGATCCGTCGTCTCCGTGACATAGCCGATCACCCGGGGCGCGCCACGTCCGGCGAGGCGGTGAAGCGCCCTGTATTCCATGATCCAGGGTTGCCGGAACCGGGGGGGAGGGCCGTTGTGGCTGTAACGCTTCAGGACGTGCCCGTCGTCGGTCAGGAAGACCTCCCGGAGCACGCCACGGACCTCGCGCCGATGGATCAGGGTCCGGTGGCCAGAGGCGAGGATGCGGCGAACGGCGGGGCCGTTCTTGTCTCTGTCGGATCGGAACATCGGCCTTTGGACAAGAATGGGTTCGATGGCCAGCGGTCGACGGTTGGCAGAGTCGACCAGCGGGCTGCGTGTCCTTATAGTCTCACCCATTCGAAGGTAATTGTCCTGTCCGCGGAGCGTCGCCCGGATGCATCGACTGAGCGCAGTCATCATCACTCTCAACGAAGAGCGTAGCCTGGGCCGAACCATGGAATCCGTGGCATGGTGCGACGAGATCGTGGTCGTGGACTCGGGCAGCACCGACTGCACGCTAGAGATCGCCGGTGCCTACCCTAACTGCCGGGTCATCGCGCAGCCATTTCTCGGCTACGGGCCGCAGAAGCGCCTGGCAGCGGCGGCGGCGAGCCACGACTGGATCCTCAGTGTCGACGCTGACGAAGTGCTGGACGATCGGCTGCAGGCATCCATTCAGGCCTGGCGCCGGTCCGCGACCGTCGAGCCCGCGGGTTTCCAGGTTTTGAGGCGTCTCTGTTTCATGGGCCGACCGTTCACCCACGGCAGCGAATCCCGGGACCCGGTACTCCGGCTTTTCGACCGGCGGCGGGGCGGGTTCGACGATGCGCCGATCCACGAGCGAGCTCATGTGCAGGGGCCGGTTGGGACATTTCAGGGGAGGCTGCTTCACTACAGCTACCGGGACCTGGACGAGTATTTCGAAAAGTTCAATCGATACACGACGACCATGGCGCGGCAGATGCAGCGGGACGGCAGGCGGGCGTCGGTGGCCGGAATCATTTGCCGGATGCCGGTGTCGTTTCTGGTTTATTATCTGCTCCGGGGAAACTGGCTGAACGGGTTCCCCGGGTTCGTCTGGTCGCTGCTGGCGGCCAACTACAGGACCATCAAGTATCTCAAGCTCCACGAACTGAACGTCTCCGCCCGAGAGCGGTCGGAAGAAATGCGGCTCAGGGATTGACGATATCCTGCCGCGGATGACGAGCCGGTCCGCGTGCTCGTGTCAGGGTGTCGAATTTTTTGCCTCGCAGGCAGGTCCGCCAGCTACGGCGTATAGGAGGAATGGAGAATGACGAAATTCATAACGACGTGCGCGCTGGCCGCGGTGCTGGTTCCCGTGCTTGGTCAGGCCCAGGGCGTGGAGGCCGAGCGTGCGCTGGAGCAGCGATTCTATGTTGCCGAGATTCCCCCCGGGGGGGAAGTGCTCATCGGCGTGAAGCTGCCCCGGAACGCCCTGATCGCGAAGACGAGCGTGTATGTCGATTCGACGGACAAGGGCCAGAAGATGGATTGGAGCACGTGCAACATCGACACCAAGAAGTGCGAGATCGGTGACGCCAGGATCGTCGGCTTCGTCCGCGCGGAGAAGGACAAGTGGGAGGAACTGGCGGTGAACGTCAGGAGCAGCTCAGGTCAGGTCCGATTTGCCAAGATCCAGGTCAACTTCCAGCCCCAGGCCGGCGAGGACGAATCCGGTTGCGGCGAATACGAGAAGTGCGGATTTTCGAATGTCGTGACCGCGAAATAGCGCACACAGGGAGGGGGTGGGGCCAGAAATGCCTCCATCCCTTCCCCCTCCCCGGAGACGGACGCCCTGCGGTGCGCCCTGGAGAATCAGGATGAAGTGCTTGTGGATGGTGGCTACGGTCATGGCGCTTGTGATCGGAGCCTCTGATGCCCATGCGGGATACGGAAAGAGCGGGGAGAGTGATCTGAAGTTGCGGTATTTCACGGCGGAAGTGCCACGGAACGGTAAGGTTCAGCTCGGTGTAAAGCTGCCGCTGGGCGCAAAGATCGCCAGGACAAAGGTATTCGTGGATGCCCAGGACAGGGGCACGAGGAAGGACTGGTCGAAATGCGATATCGAGAAGAAGACATGTTCAATCGGTGACGTCCAGATCCTTGGGTTCCACCGCAGCAACGAGGAGAAGTGGCAGCAGTTATCGGTCGACCTGGCTTCGACCGGCGACCAGCCGCGCTACGCCAAGATTACGGTCCTGTACCAGACCCAGTCGGGTGCCGACAGGACCGGATGCAATCGGACGTCCGCGCGCTGTGGCTTCTCCGGACCGGTGGAATGAGTCCGCAGTCAGCGTCGCAACCGCGCTGCCGCCGGGAAGAAGCCCCGGTCAGGTAGCCTTGGCCTGATCCGCAACGGCCTTGGCTGCGGCCGCGACGGCCTCGGGGTCGCCGAGGAATGTTCGGCCACGGGACTTCAGATCGTCGTCCAGCTCGTACACCAGCGGGACGCCGGTCGGAATATTGAACCCGACGATCTCTTCCTCGCTCATTCCGTCGAGCATCTTGACCAGCGCCCTCAAGCTGTTGCCGTGAGCGGCGATGAGTATCCTCTTTCCCTGCCTCAGGCAGGGCAAGATATTGGCATCCCAGTAAGGCTGGACACGCGCCAGCGTGTCCTTCAGCGACTCAGTGCCAGGCAGCCGCGCGGGGTCCACGCCTGCGTACCGCGGGTCGAAACGGGGGTGCCGGGGATCGTCGTCAGCCAGCGCAGGAGGTGGAGTCCCGTAGGAGCGGCGCCAGGTCTGCACCTGATCCGCTCCGTGCCGCGCCACGGTCTCGGCCTTGTTGAGCCCCTGCAGGTCGCCGTAATGACGTTCGTTGAGTTCCCAGGCTCGATGCACGGGCACCCACATCCGGTCCATGTCGTCCATGACGATCCACAGCGTGCGGATCGCCCGTTTCAGTACCGAGGTGAAGGCCACGTCGAACTTCAGGTCCTCCTCCTCCAGTAGCCGGGCGGCCTCAAGGGCTTCCTTGCGGCCCTGGTCCGTCAGGTCGACGTCGGTCCAGCCGGTGAACAGGTTCTTGAGGTTCCACTCGCTCTGGCCGTGGCGGAGCAGGACAAGCCTGACAGACATGATCGATTCTCCCTGGTTTCCGGATGCCTGAATTCTAGCGGTTTTGGTGCTGCATTGCGGCATCCATGGCCTTTCTAGGGGAGGCCTACAAGGTAGTTGCCCCGGCTTTTGTCGTAGTCCGCGCGGATCATGCCGCGCGAGGCGCCATCTTCGAGCATTTCCGAGAAGCTGCCATAGCCGTAATAGGATTCGCTGAAGCCGGGATAGACTCGCTTGATCGTCTGTTTGACCATGGATCCCCAGAGCTGGTCGTACTCTCCGCTGAGGGATTCGACGATCTCCACCAGCCGGTCCATGGCCTCGGACTTGCGATCCGTGCTCTTCCGCCCCCGGGACTTGCGCGCCGAACGGACCAGATCGTCGTAGTAGATGAATTCGTCACAGCCTGCGATGAGCAGATTCGAGGTCGAACTCTTCACCCCGCAGCCGATGACCCTCTTGTTATTTTCCTTGAGTTTCGACACCAGGGCCGAGAAGTCGCTGTCTCCCGATAGCAAGGCGAAGATATCGATATGCTGTTTTGCGTAGCACAGGTCGAGAGCGTCGACGACCATGTGGATATCGGCACTGTTCTTCCCGCTCTGCCTGCTCTGAGGTATGTCGATCATCTCCACGCCGTTCGCATGGAACTCCTGCACGTAGTTGCGATACTGGCTCCAGTCGCAATAGGCGCGCCTGTAGACGATGCGGCCCTTCTCGAGCAGGCGTTTTATGACGAGCTGGATGTCGAACTGCGCTGCGCCTTTCAGATCGCGGACGCCGAGGGCGAGATTCTCGAAGTCGACGAATACGGCGATCAATGGTTCCTGGGACATGAAGATTCCTTTACCGGAGGGATCGGGGGCTCAGATTTGTGTGAGCCTTCGGACCTCCTGGATTGCGACGGAGAGCGTGGGGAAATCCATGGACCCCAAGGCCCGCATCTCCCCGATGATCTCCCGGACGTGCGTGAGCCTTTCGGTCCGGGTCTCGGTCCAGGAGCCGAACGCCGATTCGGGTGACCGCCGCCGACCGCCCTCGTCGATGACCTGTCGGGTAAGCTGACCCTGGAGGAAATAGAGGTTTTCCCGCATGCTGTTGCGCGCCATCGCCTGCCACCTGCCGCTGACAGACAGACGCTCCACCTGGTGCCGGAGCCAGTCCAGTCCCATCTCTTCTCCGAGGATGAAATAGGACTGGGCCACCCTCGACGGCGTCTCCGAGGTGAGCTGCGACACCTCGACGATGTCCAGGCTCGAATGCATGGCGTTGAGGCTGGCCATTCGTTGGGCGGTGGCCTCCGGGATACCGATCTCACGATAGAGGCTGGCGGCCTCGGTGAACCGCTGCAGTTCACGGCCACGTAGTTGCTCGGACATCGACAGGGTGAGTTCCATGGTGGCCGGCCCGAAGCGTTTAACTGATTCAGCGATGTCGCTGACCAGGGCCGGTCGGTCCAGGAACCAGTGTGTACCGTGTTTAAGCAGTCGGCTGGTCCTGTTCATCATCGAGTACTGGGCGTTGGCGTGCACCTGGTTGTCGAGGGACTCGATGCCGGCCCAGAGGGAGCGGATGTCGAACACCTCCCTGGCGATGGCGTAGGCCCTGGCCACGGAAGCCAGGTCCGACCCGGTCTCGTCCTGGGTCCGGTAGGCGAACACCGGTCCCATGCGGTTGACCATGCTGTTGGTGATGAGCGTCGAGATGATCTCCCGCGACAGTCGGTGCTCGCCCATCAGATCCTTGTACCGGCGCTGCAGAGGACTCGGGAAGTAGCTGATCAGTTCCTTGCCCAGGTACTCGTCCTCCGGGACGTTGGATCCGATCATGTCGCTGTAGAGCAGCATCTTCCCGTAGCTGAGCAGTACGGCCAGTTCCGGCCTGGTCAGGCCTCGCCCGGATTTGCCGCGCAGCTCGATTTCCTCGTCGCTGGGGAGGAACTCCAGCGCCCTGTCGAGGATGCCCCGCCGCTCGAGTAGGCGGATCATGTAGGCGTGCTCGTTAATGCGTTCGCCGGCGTTGGCCTCCAGCAGACTGATCGCCTGGGTCTGGAGGTAGTTGTTCCTCAGCACCAGGTCGGCGACCTCGTCTGTCATGTCGGCCAGCAGCCGCTTGCGGCGGGCCGCAGTCAGCCCGGACTGCTTGGTGGCCACGTTCAGCAGGATCTTGATGTTCACTTCCCGGTCGGAGCAGTCCACGCCGCCGGAGTTGTCGATGAAGTCGGTGTTCATCCTGCCATCGTGCAGGGCGTACTCGATCCTGCCAAGCTGGGTGAATCCCAGATTCCCGCCTTCTCCCACCACTCGGCACCGAAGATCGCGCCCGTTGACGCGCACCGCATCGTTGCTGCGATCGCCGGCGTCGCTGTTGGACTCGATACTCGCCTTGACGTACGTCCCGATGCCGCCGTTCCAGAGCAGATCCGCCGGCATGCGCAGGATGGCGCGGATCACCTCGTGGGGAGCGAGCCGCTCTTCGGTGATCCCCAGCATCTCCTGGGCCTGGGGCGACAGACGGATCACTTTCTCGTCACGGGACCAGACCCCTCCCCCCTCCGAGATCAGCGACTGGTCGTAGTCGGTCCAGCTCGATGCGGGCAGGTCGAACAGGCGCTGCCTTTCATCGAAGCTCTTTTCGGAGTCCGGTTGCGGATCGAGGAAAATATGCCGGTGGTTGAACGCGGCCCGCAGACGGATGTGGCGCGACTGCAGCAGGCCGTTACCGAACACGTCGCCAGACATGTCGCCGATTCCAATGACGGAGAAATCCATGGTCTGCGTGTCGAGGCCGAGTTCGCGGAAGTGCCGTTTGACCGCCTCCCATGCGCCTCGCGCCGTGATCCCCATCTTTTTGTGGTCGTAGCCTACCGAACCGCCGGATGCGAAAGCATCCCCCAGCCAGTACCCGTAGTCCGCCGAAATCCCGTTTGCGATATCGGAGAATGTCGCCGTGCCCTTGTCCGCCGCCACCACCAGGTAAGGGTCGTCGCCGTCCCGCCTGACGGTCGCCGCTGGCGGAACGATCTCCGCGTCCTCGATATTGTCGGTCAGGTCCAGCAGTCCACGGATGAAGGTCTGGTAGCAGCCCTTGACCTCCTGCATGATCTGGTCACGCGGCAGCTGGTTGAGACGTTTGGCGACGAAGCCGCCCTTGGCACCCACGGGCACGATCAGGGTGTTCTTGACGGCCTGGGCCTTCATCAGGCCGAGCACTTCGGTACGGAAGTCCTCCTTGCGGTCCGACCAGCGCAATCCGCCACGGGCCACGTTCCCGCCACGCAGATGTACGCCTTCTACGCGTGGAGAATAGACGAATACCTCGTACTTGGGCCGCGGTTTCGGTAGATCAGGGATCTTCGACGGATCGAACTTGAACGATACATATGGCTTGTGACACCCGTCGCTGTCTCGCTGGAAATAGTTGGTACGCAGGGTCGCCCTGATCATGGCCCTAAAGGCGTTCACGATCCGGTCGGCGTCGAGGCTGACCACGGCATCCATGGAATGGTCCAGGGCCTGGGTGAGCGTCAGGTCCTCACGTTCGCGTCTCTTGTCATTGAGTTCCGGATCGGCGAGCGCTTCGAATTTCTGGATCATCATGCGTGCGATCGCCGGATAGGAACAGATGACCTGCTCCATATACGGCTGACTGAATGGCATCCCTGTCTGCAACAAGTACCGGCAGTAGGCCCGCAGTACCACGACCTGCCGCCAGTCGAGGCCGGCGCGCAGGACCAGGGCGTTGAATCCGTCATTGTCAGCGGCACCGAGCCAGATATTCCTGAACGCCTCCTGGAAGGTCTCGTTGACTTCCGCGGGTACCAGCGTGTCGCCGCCATACAGCATGTCGAAATCTTGTACGTAGACGTCCAGATCGTCCTTGAGGCGGACGCGGTAAGGGCGTTCGCTGATGACCCTGAGGCCCAGGTGTTCCAGCATCGGCAGGATGTCGGAGATGGGCAGCGGCTCGCGCATGTGGAAGGTCTTGAACCTGATGTGCTGCTCCGAGAAGGAGGGTGGGCGGTAGAGGCTCATCGGAAGGTCGGTCGGATTCTCCTCCAGCGCCACCAGGCGCTCGATGTCGAAGGTTGCCTCCCGGGCCGTTACATCCTCGATGTAGGCGGCGGGGAAAACGTCACCGTAGACGTGCAGGAGGCGTAGCCCCTCGGCCTCGCCGAATCTCTCCACCAGCAGGTCCCCCAGTTCGTCCTGCCAGGTACGAACCGCGTCTGCCACCTGGGCCTGGAGGGACTGGATGTGAACCCGGGGAGGGTCGTCCGGATCGGTGCGGACGATAAGATGGACTCGCGCCAGCTGGGATTCGGACATCTGCACGTCCGATTCCACTCCGTGACCTTTCAGGGCGGTCGCCAGGATATGCTGGATCTTTTCCCGGACCTGGGTGTTGTATCGGTCCCTCGGCACGAAGACCAGACAGGAGAAGAACCGCCTGAAGGCGTCCCTTCGCATGAACAACCTGACCTGCTGCCGTTCCTGGAGGCTGAGGATGCCCAGCGCCATGCGCTTGATGTCGTCGACGGAGGCCTGGAAGAGCTCGTCCCGGGGGAAGGTGTCGAGTATGTGCTGCAAGGCCTTGCCGCCGTGGCTCTCCGGTCTCAGGCCGGATTCCTCCTTCACCTGGCTGACCTTGTGCCTCAGCAACGGGATGCTGCGGGGGCTGCGGCTGTATGCCACCGAGGTAAACAGACCGAGGAAGCGCTTTTCGCCGATGACTAGGCCCGCGTCGTCGAAATGCTTGACCGACACGTAGTCCAGGTAGGTCGGGCGGTGGACAGTGGAGCGGGAATTGGCCTTGGTGATCAGCAGCAGGTCCCTGGACCTGGCCTGGCGCCGGATAGCCCGACCGATGACCGTGCTGCCCGTACCACCGATGGACGGCTGCCTGAGGATGCCGAGGCCGGTGTCCGGGATGACCTTCAGCGTGTCGAAGTCCTCACCTTTAACCAGTTCATACTCGCGGTAGCCGAGGAACGTGAAGTGGTCGTCCTCCATCCACTCGATCAGCGCCCGGCCCTCCTCGACGATCTCCGCGCTCAGTGGCGGCGGATTCGTCCTGAGTTCCTGGCAGATCTCACGGGCCTTGGCCCGCATCGCCGCCCAGTCCTCGCATGCCAGGCGGACGTCGTTCAGGGAAGACAGGAGGTCGTCTTCCACTTCCTTGAACTGAATCTCGCTACCGGTCCGGTCGACCTCGACATGGATCAGGGATTCCGGGATGGCGCCTTCTGCGGCCTGTCCCGTCTCCAGCACTTCAAGCAGCCGGCCCTTGCCGTCCCTCCGGACGTGAATCACGGGGTGGACGGTGAGGTGGATGTAGAGGTCGTGGCGGTTGATGGCCATCCCCAGCGAGTCCACCAGGAAAGGCATGTCGTCGTTGACCACCTCCAGGATGGTGTGGTCGGACTCCCAGCCGTTGCGTTCCGCCGTTGGATTGAAGATGCGGACTTTCGGTGTGCCTGTTTTACGTGACAGCGCAAAGCTCAGGTGCCCGAGCGCCGCCCCGGCCAGGTCGTCCGGGTTCCGAGCCCTCAGATCGTCGAGGGAGATGTTCCGGTAGTACTGGCCGATGAAGGCATCGAGGTGGGGCAGGCAGTCTTCGCTGGCGGCCCCGCGGGCGCAGCCAATGATTTCGTCGAGCACGCGTTGCCTCGCGTCCGCCGCATTCTGTTCCATTCGCAAGATTCGCCAGGTAACGGTCTGAAGGTGGCCCAATTCTACCGCGTTCTACCGGGCGCGATCACCGTCCATGACCTGGCCCCGGCGGCCCAGGTCGTGGCGTTCAGCCCGGAGACCGCAGGTCCTGGATGACAGCCGCCAGGAACCGGCAGGCCTCGCCTCCGGTCGCGCAGCGATGGTCGAACGTCAGCGAAAGCGGAATCCGGGGATGGGTCTCGATGTCGCCCATGACCGGCACCACGTCGTGGCGCAGGCCCCCTGCGCCGAGGATCGCGATGGTCGGCGGCACCACCACGGGTGTCGCATACCGTCCGGCCATCATGCCGAAGTTCGAAAGGGTGAAGGTGAAATCCTTCATCTCGTCAGGCGCGACCGTGCGGTTACGTGTCCTCTCCTTCAGCGCATTGAGATCCGCCCGCAGGGCTTCGGCCGATTTCTGCTCCACACCACGGACCACCGGGACGATCAGGCCGTCCGGCGTGTCCACGGCGATGGCGATGTCCACCCTGGATTCCAGCTTCCTGCTGGCGGCTGCGCCGTCGTAGAAGCCGTTCAGCGCGGGCTCCGATCGACACCCGGCCACGATGGCGCGCAGCAGGCGGACGGTGATGTCCTGACCCGGAGCCCATGCGTGGATATCCGCGTCATCGAAGATCGTGCACGGGCATACCTCGTTACGGGACAAGGTCATGCTCTGGGCCATGGCGCGCCGGGGGCCGCGCAGCCGCTCGGCCACCCCTGGCGACAGATGCACCGCCGAGGCCGGCGCGGCGGAAGGCGCGGATTGCCCGGCCTGGCGCACGTCTTCGGCGGTTACACGGCCGCCCTTGCCGGATCCCTCGATGCGCGCGAGATCGACACCCGTCTTCTTTGCCAGCGCCCGGACGGCGGGCGCTGCCTTGACCTTGCCAGTGGCCCGCCGCTTCCGGCTTCCCGCCACTGCGGTCTCCACCAGTTCCTCGTCACTGACGGGCATGCTGCCGACGACGGTGCCGCTGTCAGCCCCGGACGAGGCGGCTGCCGGCGCCTCTGCGCCGGAGCCGGTGTCGATATCGATCAGCGGTCTGCCGACTTCGACCAGATCACCTTCCCCGGCATGAAGCCGCGCAACCCGGCCCGTGTAGGGGGAGGGCACCTCGACCACTGCCTTGGCCGTCTCCACCGAAAGCATCGGCTGGTCCGTGCGGATCTCGTCGCCCTCGCCGACGTGCCAGGCGACGATCTCGGCCTCCTGTAGGCCCTCTCCGAGGTCGGGCAGGTTAAATGTCTTCATCTGGTCTCTGTCCTCGCTCCCTGGCCGGGAGGTTTTTCCTCAGTCTTCGACTGTCCGCTTGGCCGCGTCAACGATACGCTGGACGCTGGGCAGATACTGGTATTCCATCCGGAACAACGGCATCACCGTATCGTATCCGGTCACCCGCTCGATCGGCGCTTCCAGGTCGTACAGCCCTTTTCCGGCGACGCTGGCGGCGATCTCCGCACCCACACCGCAGCTTCTGGCGGCCTCGTGCACGATCACCAGGCGACCGGTCTTTTCCACCGATTCCAGTATCGTCTCCATGTCGATGGGGCTGACAGTGGCGACGTCGATGACTTCGCAGTCGATCCCTTCCTTGCTCAGATGTTCGGCGGCTTTCAGGGTTTCGAATATCATCGCGCCCCAGGTCACCAGGGTGACGTCCTCGCCTTCCCTGAGCGTGTAGCAGACATCCAGGGGCAGGGCCTTGCCGTCATCGGCGACCTCCTGCTTCTGCAGCCGGTAGATGCGTTTGGGCTCGAGGAAGACCACGGGGTCCGGATCACGGATGGCCGCCAGCAGCAGGCCGTATGCCCGGGCCGGGGAAGATGGGATCACGACGCGAATGCCGGGCATGTGGGCGAACAAGGCCTCGGTGCTCTCCGAGTGATGTTCCGGCGCGTGTATGCCACCTCCAAACGGTGCCCGCAACACCATCGGGCACGACATCCTGCCGCGTGTCCGGTGCCGCAAACGTCCCGCATGATTGATCAACTGATCCACTGTGGGATAGATGAATCCCATGAACTGGATCTCCGCCACCGGTTTCATGCCCATGGCGGCCATGCCGACGGAAAGCCCGGCGATCATCGATTCCGCCAGAGGCGTATCCATCACCCGCTCGGAGCCGAACCTGTCCTGGAGGCCGGCGGTGGCGCGGAACACGCCGCCGTTTACGCCGACGTCCTCGCCGAGGATGGTCACGGAGTCGTCCCGCTCCATCTCGTGGGCCAGCGCCATAGTGACCGCCTCGATCAAGGTGATCTTGGCCATCAGTGTTCCCCCGTTTCCGGCTCGTAGCGCAACGCGTTTTCGCGCTGCTCGACCATCGCCTCCGGCAGCGTTGCGAACATGAAGTCGAACATGGCGCCGGCCTCCTGGACCGGTGTGTTCAGGTAAGCTTCTACCGCCTCGTCCACCTGTCTCTGGCAATCGGCCAGCAATTCCTCCTCTCTGGCCTCGTCCCAGGCGCCGGTTTCTGTGAGGTAACGTCTGAGCCGGATCAGAGGTTCGAGCAATCTGGCCTGTTCCACTTCCTCTTTCTTGCGGTAACGGCTCGCATCGTCGGCAGTGGTGTGGTCGCTCAGGCGGTAGGTGACCGCTTCCACCAGGGTAGGGCCATCGCCGTCTCTGGCTCGCGTGAGAGCAGCCTCCATCGCCTGCCTGACGGCGACGATGTCGTTGCCGTCGACCTGGATGCCGGGGATCCCGGCGGCGATGGCCTTCTGCGCCAGCGTCTCCGTGGCCGTCTGGATCGATAGCGGTACCGAGATGGCCCACTTGTTGTTGACCACCACGAAGACTACCGGCAGCTTCCGCACGCCAGCGACGTTCATCGCCTCGTAGAAATGTCCCTCCGACGTGCCGCCGTCACCGACCACGGTCACGGCGCAACGCTTCTCACCACGGAGCTTGAACGCCAGAGCGGCGCCCGCGGCATGCAGACACTGGGTCGCGATCGGGACACACCACGGGAAGTCATGGGGCGGGCCCGCGAAATCGTTGCCCCGCTCGTCCCCGCCCCAATACAGCAGCACATCGGACATCTTCACCCCGCGCCAGAACTGGGTGCCATACTCGCGGTACATGGGTGCGAAACTATCCTCCTCGCGCATGGCCGCGCCGATGCCCACGTGGGCGGCCTCGTGGCCGAGGCAGGATGCGTACGTACCCAGCTTGCCTGTCCTCTGGAGATTGACGGCCTTGGCATCGAAACTGCGCGTCAGGGTCATCAGGCGGTACATGCTCAACATTTCTTCCTGATCCCTGGCGAAGTCCGGCAGATCCTGAACGGCCTTGCCTTCCGGGTCCAGATACTGGCTGTACCCGATCTGGAATTCGGCGATAGATTTCAAAGGAGTCCCTCCAGGGCCCACCACGTCTCTCCCGCGAGCGGTCGCGGAAGATCGCGGCTGTTATCCGTTGGATTGCGTGTCAGGTCGGGCTGCGAAAATCCGGGCAAGCAGCCTAGAATGGCCGGGAATTATAACCGAAGTTGTTAGCGACAAATTTGACGCGCCGCAGCAATCGGCGCATCCTCGCCGGTACCCTCGAGAGCAGCCATCGCGTTACCGAGGACGCCGAATGCTAACTCCGAGCAGACAATGGGTCACGCCATGAAGACACGCGAAATCGAGACCGGGATCCATTGCGATCTGACCGCAAGCTTGTCCTATTCAGATTATCTCGACCTGGAAACGCTGCTGAACAGCCAGCATCCGTTGAGCCGCCCCGCGCACCATGACGAAATGCTGTTCATCATCCAGCACCAGATCTCGGAACTCTGGTTCAAGCTGATCATCCATGAGCTCCGGGCCGTAGTGGCTCACATCCGTCATGACCGGCTGGCGCCGTGTTTCAAGATCCTGGCACGGATCAAGGAAGTGCAGCAGCAGCTGTTCAATCAGTGGGCGGTTCTCGAGACGCTGACCCCGAGCGAGTACGCGCAGTTCAGGCATGTTTTCGGCCACGCGTCCGGCTTCCAGTCCGCCCAGTTCCGCGAGGTGGAGTTCATGCTCGGCAACAAGGACGCCGCCTGCCTGGGTGTATTCGAGCACCAGGCCGAGGTCCATGGCCACCTGGAACAGGTGCTGCAGTCCCCGAGCATCTACGACGAATTCCTCAGATATCTCGCCCGTCACGACCATGCGGTGCCCGGCGAGCGGGTGCAGCGGGACTGGTCCCAGCCCTACGAACAGCATCCTGGCGTAGTGGCGGTATTCAAGGAGATCTACGAGGATACGGCCCGCCACTGGGAAGCCTATGATATGTGCGAGAAGCTTGTGGACGTGGAGGAGAACTTCCAGCTCTGGCGTTTCCGACACCTGAAGACGGTGGAGCGGATCATCGGCTTCAAACGCGGGACGGGTGGATCCTCGGGCGTTGCTTTTCTCCGCAAGGCGCTGGATTTCCGGCTGTTCCCGGAGCTGATCGACGTCCGAACCTATATCGAAGAGCCCGCCGGCTGATCCTCAGGCCACTTCGGGCGGCGGCAGCTCTCTCGCCCTGCCCGCCAGGCGCGACAGCAAACGGTCCAGCTGGCGGCGCTCGCCGCGACTGAGCCCCGACAGCAACTGCGATTCGTAGGACAGTATCGTCGGCGTGATCTTGCTGTAGATCCGCCAACCCTCGTCGCTGAGTTCGAGGATTGAGCGGCGCCGGTCGGCGTCGGCGAAGCGGCGGCGGATCCTGCCGGCGTCCAGCAGGCGGGACACGGCCCGGCTGACCGCTACCTTGTCCATCGCGCCGCGTTCGGCGACCTCTCCGGCCGAGGAGCCGGGGAAACGACCGAGTATGGCCATCACGCGCCATTCCGGGATGCTCAGGCCGTAGCGCTTGCCGTAGGCGTCCGCCAACACTCCACTGATGGTGTTTGTCAGCACCGAGAGGCGGTACGGCAGGAAGCTGTCAAGGTCGAGGACAGGTTCGTTCATATTGATGCGCTGCAGCTTGTTGTGGCGGGAGTGTTGGGACTATAATAGTTACATCTGAAACTAATGCAATAACGCGGGGCCCAATGGGCCCCGTGTCCTTCGGGAGCCGCATCATGACCGACAAGCACGACAATCCCCTGGGCATCGACGGATTTGAATTCGTCGAGTTCGCTGCGCCGGACGCAGTGCTGCTGCACAGGCTTTTCGCCCGCCTGGGTTTTACCGCGGTGGCCCAGCACCACACCAGGCAGATCACGCTCTATCGCCAGGGCGATATCAATTTCCTTGTCAACGAAGAGCCTGACAGTTTTGCTGCGGAGTTCTCGCGCACCCACGGGCCTTGCGCCTGCGGCTTCGCCGTGCGCGTGTCGGACGCGGAGCGCGCGAGGACCAGTGCGCTGGAAAACGGCGCCAAGGCATTGCCGGACTCCGCAGGTGGGCTTGCCGTCGACGTGGCCGGCGTGCAGGGCATCGGCGGGAGCGTCCTGTATCTCGTGGATCGCTATGGCGAGAGCACGGTCTACGACGAGGAATATGATTTCTTTCCCGGGGTGGACGAGCATCCCCGGGGATTCGGGCTGGGCTTCATCGACCACCTGACCCACAACGTCTACCAGGGCAACATGGACGAGTGGGCCGGATTCTACGAGCGCATTTTCAACTTCCGTGAGATCCGTTATTTCGATATCAAGGGAGCCCAGACGGGACTGGTGTCCCGCGCAATGACGGCGCCGGACGGCATGGTACGGATACCGATCAACGAGGCCACCGACAACAAGTCGCAGATTGCCGAGTACCTGGAGGAGTACAAGGGGGAGGGCATCCAGCATATCGCGCTGTTTACCGACTCCATCTACGAGACCGTGGAGAGGCTCCGGCAGCAGGAAATAGAATTCCTGGACGTGCCCGACGCGTATTACGAGATGGTCGACGAGCGCCTCCCCGGGCACGGCGAGGATCTGAAGCGGATGCAGGAGAATCGAATCCTTATCGACGGCGACCCCGAGACCAGGAAGCAACTCCTGCTGCAGATATTTACCCAGACCTGTATCGGCCCGATCTTCTTCGAGATCATCCAGCGCAAAGGCAATGAAGGCTTCGGCGAAGGCAACTTCCAGGCACTGTTCGAATCCATCGAGCGCGATCAACTTCGCCGCGGCGTCCTTTGAGCCCGGGCGCGCCGGAGCAACACAGATGAGAAAATGGATCTCGCTGCCCCGACTTGAGGGGAGGGCATCGCGGCAGGCCCATGCCGACCTGCCCGATGGCACTTACGAGCGGGAGCTCGGGCGGGAGGGATTCTTCGGCCCGGCCACGCACATGTATCACCGGCGCCCGCCGACGGCCTGGACCCGCTTCGAGGGCCCTCTGCAGCCCCGGGCGTTCGATACTACGCGCCTGGATGCCGCCGGGGCCTCCCCCTGGGACGCCCGACTGATGTTGTACAACGGCGCCGTCAGGATCCGGTACTGGCGACAGGCCGAGAGCATGACGGCGCTGGTACGCAATTCTGACGGAGACGAACTGGTCTTCGTGCATCAGGGAGCCGGATACCTGTTGTGCGACTATGGCACGATGCCCTTCGGCGAAGGCGACTACATCGTCATCCCGCGAGGCACCATGTGGCGGGTCGAGGTGACCGAGCCGGTGGCGGCCCTGTTGATCGAGGCCACCAATGAAGCGTACCAGTTGCCCGACAGAGGCCTGGCCGGGCCCCATGCGATCTTCGACGAGGCCGTCCTGCAGACGCCGGTCATCGACGAGGCCTTCCTCGCCCAGCAGGACGACTCGCCGTGGTCGGTAGTGGTGAAACGCCGGGACGCACTATCGACCATCGACTATCCTTTCAGTCCCCTCGACGCCGTGGGCTGGAAAGGCGATCTGGCGCCGGTGCGCCTGAACTGGCGGGACATCCGGCCCCTGATGAGTCATCGCTACCATCTCCCGCCATCGGCTCACACGACGTTCATCGCGCGGCGATTCGTGGTCTGCACCTTTGTTCCCCGCCCCTTCGAAACCGATCCCGGTGCCCTCAAGGTGCCCTTCTTCCACAACAATGACGATTTCGACGAAGTGATCTTCTATCATGCGGGTGAGTTCTTCTCTCGGGACAACATCCACCCGGGAATGATCACCATGCATCCGTGCGGCTTCACCCACGGGCCACACCCGAAGGCGCTCGACAACATGCTGGTCCAGAAGTCCGAGGGCACCAACGAGGTGGCGGTCATGATCGACACCCGAGACGCCCTCGATGTGGCGCCGCCGGCGAGCGACGTCGAGTGGAAGGGCTACGTTGATTCGTGGAAGGCCTGAACGGCCTCTTTGTCTGCCAAAGTAACGAGAGGACACAATGAAACTGGCATCCCTGAAAGACGGGGGACGGGACGGGACTCTGGCCGTCACCAGTCCGGATATGTCCCGCGCCGCCCGGGCGGACGGCATCGCGCCCACGCTGCAGCATGCCCTGGAACACTGGCCGGAGGTCGAGGATCGGCTGCGCCAGCTCTCTGCATCGCTCGCCGCGGACAGGGCAGAGGGCGCGTTCGACGTTGATCTCGCCGAGCTGGCGTCGCCCCTGCCCAGGGCCTACCAGTTCCTGGACGGAAGCGCCTACCTGGTCCACGTCGAGAGGGTGCGACGGGCCCGGGGGGCGGAGATGCCGCCAAGCTTCCTGACCGACCCGCTGATGTACCAGGCTGTTTCGGACAGCTTCCATCCTCCTACCGGAACTATCGCCGTACAGAGCGAGGATTTCGGCATCGATTTCGAGGCCGAGGTCTGCGTCATTACCGACGACGTCCCCATGGGGGTATCGGCCGTTGACGCCCTGGGCCACGTGCGCCTGCTGTGTCTGGTCAACGACGTGTCGCTGCGGAACCTGATCCCCGCGGAGCTAGGCAAGGGTTTCGGCTTCATGAAGAGCAAACCGCGCTCGGCGCTGTCGCCCGTCGCGGTGACGCCGGACGAACTCGGCGACCGGTGGCGGGACGGCAAGATTCATTTCCCTTTGGTTACGCATTACAACGGCCGGCTGTTCGGTAATCCCGAGTGCGGCGAGGATATGCAGTTCGGGTTCGGCGAACTGATCGCCCACGCGGCTTCCACACGGCCGCTGGCGGCGGGGACGATAATCGGGTCCGGCACCATCGCCAATGCCGACGAGTCAAGGGGATCGTCCTGCCTGGCGGAGCGCCGGGTCCTCGAGGTCATCGCAGACGGCGAGGCGACGACCCCGTTCATGCGCTTCGGGGACTCGGTGCGGATCGAGATGCTGGATGCCGACGGCCGTTCAATATTCGGCGCCGTGGAGCACATTATCTCCAGGTATGATGGCCCGTGAGCGACCCCGTTCTCTATACCTACTGGCGCAGTTCGGCTTCATACCGAGTGCGCATCGCCCTGAATCTCAAGGGCATCGGGTACGAGTCCCGTCCGGTGAACCTGGTCCGGGAAGGGGGCGACCAGAAGAAGCCCGGGTATCTGGGCCTGAATCCCCAGGGCCTGGTCCCGTTGCTGAAGGTGGACGATCTGGTGATCAACCAGTCCCTGGCAATCATCGAGTACCTGGAGGAAATCCGGCCCGATCCTGCCCTCCTGCCTTGCGGTCCGGCCCAACGGGCCCGGGTCCGTAGCCTGGCCCTGATGGTTGCTTGTGACATCCATCCACTCAACAACAGTGGCGTACAAAAGTACCTCGGACGGGAGCTGGGCGTCAGCGAGGACGCTCGCCTCGCGTGGTACCGGCACTGGATCGAGGCGGGCTTTCGGGCGATCGAGATCCGGCTGGCGCGGGAGCCGGAGACCGGCCGCTTCTGCCACGGCGACACGCCCGGGCTCGCGGACGTCTTCCTGGTGCCCCAGGTGTACAACGCCCGAAGATTCGATTGCGACCTGGCAGGGTTCCCGCGCATCATGCAGATCGACGCTGCCTGTCTCGAGCTTGACGCGTTCAGCCGGGCGGCGCCGGAGGTCCAGCCGGACGCGGAATGAACCGGGCGCCGGGGGACACGCTCCTCGTCTTCGACTGCGACGGGGTCCTCGTGGATTCGGAACCGCTGGCCGGAGCCGTCCTCAACGAGGCTCTGAACGAACTGGGCCTTGAGATCAGTCTGGCGGAGTCCGCCGCCCGGTTCACCGGGCTGAGCACGGATTCATGGTCCAGGGCCGTCACCCAGATGCTGGGAGCTCCCCCGCCCGCGGATTTCGTGGAAGAAGTCGAACGGAGGACCGTCGAGGCCTTCCATCGATCCCTCAGGCCTGTCCGCGGCGTAGAGACGGTACTGCGGCAGGTGGGTCTTCCGCGATGCGTCGCTTCCAGCGGCAGTCATGCCAGGATCAGGGTGAGCCTGAAGCTCACAGGCCTGGACCGCTGGTTCCCGGATGAGGTGATCTTCAGCCGCGAGGACGTCGCCTGCGGAAAACCGGCTCCGGACCTGTTCATGCACGTCGCCCGGTGTACCGGATTTCCGGTCGACCGATGTGTCGTCGTCGAGGACTCCGTGCCAGGTGTTACGGCGGCGGTGGCCGCAGGGATGAGAGTGTTCGGATATGCTGAGCGCGCCGAGCCTCGCGCCCTGCGCTCGGCCGGTGCTACAGTCTTTACCCGAATGAACGAACTCGCGGCCCTGCTGGACCGCCCGCCGGCCGTCTGAGGCTCGAGCCGGGTCCACGGGCGGGTAAGGAGACACACCCCGTGACCGAACTTCTGACAAGTGCCTGGTTCTGGTGGGTTGTCCTATCCGCCACGGCTCTGATCCTCGTCTGGTTTGGCAGCGGGTTCTGGGTGTGGCTAGCCGTGGGCGTCCCGGCATTGCTGGCATTCACTATCCTGGCCGAAGCCGGCCCGGGGATCGATGTCGTGGTCTGGATCCTGGCAGTGGCGAGTTATACGCTGCTCGGCGTCCCGGCGGTGCGAGGGCGTGTCCTCACGGCCAGGGTCATGCGTGTGATGCGTGACAGGGGCCCCGCCATCCCGACCGTTGAGAAACAATCGCTGGATGCGGGCGGGGAGGGCTGGGAGAAGGAGCTCTTTGGCGGCCGGCCCGCCTGGCGGCGGCTACGCCGGATACCCGGACCGAAGCTCGACGCCCGGGAACTCGCGTTCGTCGAAGGGCCCGTGGAGGAATTCTGTGCTCTGATCAACGACTACCGGCTAAATAGCCGCGACCGTGACCTTCCTCCGGCGGCATGGGAATTACTGCGCGAGCAACGATTCTTCGGCATGGGAATACCGGAGGCTTACGGCGGCCTGGATCTTTCCCATTGCGGTCAGGCAGCTGCCCTCATGAAGATTGCCTCGCGCAGCATCAGTGCCGCGGTGACGGTGATGATCCCTAATGCCCTCGGCCCCACGCGGCTGATCCTCAACTATGGGACGGATGAGCAGAAGCGCGAGTTCCTGCCACGACTGGCAAACGGGCAGGAGATACCGTGTTTCGCACTGACCGGGCCGGAGGTCGGCAGCGACGGCGCGGCGATCCCCGACGTCGGAGTGGTCTGTCACGGACAATGGCGCGGTCGCCAGGACGTGCTCGGCGTGAGGATCAGTTTCGACAAGAGGTACGTGTCGCTGGGACCCATCGCCACCCTTATCGGGGTTCCGTTCAAGCTGTTCGATCCCGACGGTTTCCTGGGGGAAGAGTCGAATCTCGGGGTCACGATCGCCCTGGTGCCGGCGGATGCTCCCGGGGTCGAGCGCGGCCCGCGACACGATCCTCTGCAGATGGGATTCCACAACGGACCAGTCCGGGGCGAGGGTGTATTCGTCCCGATCGACTTTGTTATCGGCGGGCCGGAAGGAGCCGGTCGGGGGTGGGCCATGGTGACGGAGAGCCTGACCGACGACCGGGCTGTCACCCTGCCGGCGCTGTCCTGTGCGGCCGGCAAGATGGCGACCCGCGCCACCGGGGCGTATGCCAGGGTGCGGTATCAGTTCCACCAGCCCATCGCGAGGTTCGAGGGCGTGCAGGAGGCGCTGGCCGGCATTGCGGGTCATACCTTCGCCATGGAAGGGGCGCGTCAGCTCGTCCTGGCGGAGATTCTGGCTGGTGCCCGACCGGCCGTGGCGGCCAGCATCGTCAAGTACAACCTGACGGACCGTTGTCGCAAGGCTCTCAATCTGGCCATGGACGTGCACGGGGGCGCGGGCATCATGCTCGGCCCCCGCAACCTTATCGGCGAGTTCTACAAGTTCTCGCCCATCGGTGTGACGGCCGAGGGGGCAAACATCCTCACCCGCAGCCTGCTCACCTTCGAGCAGGGCATGATGCGCTGCCATCCGTTTCTGAGGCAAGAACTCGAGGCATTGAATGCGCCCCGCGGAGATGGCGCTCGGGCTTTCGACCGAGCTCTCGCCGGTCATCTGAGGCACCTCGCGCGGAATCTGTTGCGCACTCTGGTCCACGGGGTGACCGGGGGCCGGCTGGCAGCGGTGCCTGCCCGTTCCCGACACCGCTCCGGTTACCGGCAGATCGGCCGGCTGAGTGCGGCCTTCGCGCTCCTGGCCGACGTCATGCTGTTCAGCCTCCGGGATTCGATCAAGACAAGCGAGCGCATGTCCGGACGGATGGCCGACATCCTGAGTCAGATGTATATCGCCAGTGGGGCGCTGAGACTTATGGACCAGGTCGGCCGTGATGACAGCATGGACGACCTCAAGCACTGGGTGCTCGCCGACTGTCTGTGGCGGGCACAAGTGGCCATCGTCGAAATCTGCCGGAACCTGCCGGGCCGTTTCCTGGGCAGGGCCCTGCGTTTCATGATCTTGCCACTCGGGGGGCCATGGTCGAGACCATCGGACAAGCTGGACCGCCGCCTCGCCGAGCTGATTAGCGTCCCCAGCAGCGGTCGTGATCGGCTCACTGCCGGCATCTTCCTGCCCACGGATCCGGAAGAGCCACTGTCACGTCTGGAGACTGCGCTCCGCAAGGTGACCGCGACAGCACCATTGGTTGCGAAGCTCCGGGAAGGGGAACTCATGGACCTTGTCGCCGACGGTCCCTTCGAGGACCGCGTGGAATCGGCGGTGGCGGCGCGGTTGATGTCCCCCGCCGAGGCCGAGGAGCTGCTCGCTGCCGAGCAGGCACGTCTGGAAGCGTTGCGAGTCGACGCTTCCTGATCCTCGTGAGGCCTGGCGCGACGCCGGGCTCAAAAGCCGAAGACGGCGAACATCACGATGCTGCCCAGGATGGACGCGGCGTAAACGGCGCCCAGGGCGATCATCGAAGGTTCCAGGTCCCAGGGTCGTTCTTCGCCTCTCATCTTCCGGTCCCTCGTCGGTTGCGGTCCGGACGATCCGGCCCGCTGAGGTTGTCATGCTGAGGCACCGCCGCCCACGATCGACTGACTGAACGGTTACAGCCGGCATACAGATCCATCCGCTGGTGACCGGTGCCGCAGCAAACCGGCGCATCTTCTCCGCCGGGTCCAGGCAGCTGCCTGTAAGCGACGTGTAAGTGCCGGATCCGGCCGGGTGCGAGTACTCTTGCGGGACGTCCGGCCGAAGACCGGCAGCCGCAGAAGGAGCGCGGAGACATGTCCATCCCAAAGATCGGGTTGGCGAAGACGACCCGCCCAAGCCTGTCAGGGATCCTGCCGCGGGAGAGATTGTTCTCTCGCCTGGACCAGGCCACCCGCAAGCCCGTGGTCTGGCTGTCCGGGCCGCCCGGCTCGGGCAAGACCACCCTGGCCGCCAATTACATCGAGGAGCGGGATATCGCCAGCCTGTGGTATCAGATGGATCCGGGCGAGGCCGACGTCGCCACCTTCTTCTATTACATGGGCATGGCGGTCGAAGCCGTATCCGGCGTCGGCACGCCGATGCCGCGGCTGGCCCCGGAATACACAGGGGACCTGAGCGCCTTCGCCCACCTCTATTTTCGGGAATTGTTTTCCCGGCTCCAGGCGCCCTTCGCCATCGTCTTCGACAACTACCAGGACGTGCCGATCCACTCCAGGTTCCACGAAGTGATCCGCGACGGTCTGGCGGAAGTACCGGCCGGCTGCTCGGTGATCTTCATCAGCCGCAGCGACCCGTCGCCTACGCTGGCCCGCTATCGGGCCAGCCAGTCGCTGGATCTGGTCGGCTGGGACGAGTTACGGCTGACCCGGGAGGAGACAGAGGCGATGGCCGAGATGCGCTATCCCAACCTGGATGCCCGGGCTCGCGAACTTCTGTTCGAGCGCACCCAGGGCTGGGCCGCCGGCCTCGTGCTGATGATGGAGCAACTCTCCCGGGGCCGGGACCCGGCGGATCCCCTGGTGGGCAATGCTCCCCAGGCTATTTTCGATTACCTGGCCGGCGAGATGTTCGAGGGATTCGAGCAGGACGTCCAGGAGTTACTGATCCAGACGGCGTTCCTGCCGCAGATGACAGCCTCGGACGCCGAGGTCCTGTCGGGTAATCCCGATGCGTCGGGCATCCTCACCGAACTCGTCCGAAGCTACTATCTTGTCTCCGCCCGCCAGGTCGCCGGAGAGGTCGTGTTCCAGTATCACCCGCTGATGCGCGACTTCCTGTTGAGCCACGGCCGTGCCCGCCTCAAAGACAGTCAGCGCTCGGAACTCCGGAGCCGGGCGGCGGCGTTGCTGGAGAAGAGCGGTCGTTCGGAAGACACGGTCACGCTCCTGGTCGAGTCAGGCGACTGGGACAAGCTCGAACAGATTATCCGCGAACGGGCCGGGGACCTGGTGGAGCAGGGCCGGGCGGAGACTCTTGAGCAGTGGCTGGACGATCTGCCCCGGGAGCGATCGTCCTCCGATCCATGGATGCAGTACTGGTTGGGCGTGTGCCGTTTGTCAACCGCGCCCAGGGAGAGCAGGCGCCTGTTCGAGCGGGCCTATGACGGGTTCCGGGCAGGTGATCTGCCAGACGTGGAGGGGCTGTACTCTGCATGTGCCGGAGTCCTCGGTGCCATCCTTCATGACCTCGACGACCTTACCCTGTCCGACCGCTGGGTGGACGAGGTCTACGAGCTCCAGCGTGCCTACCCCGAGTTCCCGAACGAGGAAGTGGAGGCAAGGATCACCTGCAACACGTTCATGACGCTCGTGCTCAGGCAGCCCTTTCATCCGGATATCGAGAGTTGGGGAGAGCGCAACGCGATCGTGTCCAAGCGCCAGTCCGATCCCAACCTGCGCCTGTTGATGGAGCAGATCTCGGCCGTGGGGCTGATGTGGACCGGGCAGTTCCCCCAGGCCATGCAGACCATCGACGGGATGCGGCTCCTGGCGAGGTCGCCGCTTGTGACTCCCCTGGGGCTGACCACCCTCAGATACGTCGAGTCCATGTATTACATGCTCGTGGGCGATCGCGAGTCCTGTCTCAATGCCGTTTACGACGGTCTCGAAATCGCGGCGAAAAGCGGCGTCCATATATGGAATAACGGCATGCGGGTTCATGGTGTGGCCGGCGCCCTGGCCGATGCCGATCTGGATACGGCCCACGAACTGCTTTCCGCAATGGAGGCCGACCCGGGATCGTCGAGGCGCTACGAACTGTGCCTGCTCAACTATTTCGCGGCCTGGTGCGCGATGCTGGAGAAAGACGTGGTCACGGCGTTCCATCGGCTGAGATCTTCCCAGCGACTGGCCAAGGAAATCGGAGTGCCGACTTTTGACCTGATCTGCGGTCTGGCCATGGTCCAGGCCCTGCTGGAGTGCGGCGACCGGGCCAAGGCCGGGCGTTACCTCCACGAGATCCGCAACGGCATCAGCGGCATCAAGAACCGGTTCCTGGAGTTTTTCGGGATGATGACATACGCGGACGCCGCCCTGCGGTACGGACGCAGGCAGAGCGCGTTGAGGGCACTCCAGTACGCTATGGCCCTCGGTCGCGAGAAGGGGTACACCCACTTCCTGTGGTGGCAACCGTCGATCATGGCCCGTCTCTGCGTCCGCGCCCTCGAGGCCGGCATCGAGACCGAATATGCGAAGAGTCTGATCAGGCAGCGCGACCTGGTCCCGGACACGCCGCCGCTGAATATCGAAGGCTGGCCATGGGCGTTCCGTATCTACACCCTCGGACAGTTCCAGGTGCTGAGGAACGACGTGCCTCACGCCGCTTCGGGCAAATCCCAGAGTCGCCCGCTGGAACTCCTGCAGGTGCTGGTGGCCTACGGCGGTCAGAATGTGCCGGTGGAGAAAATCACCGACGCGCTGTGGCCCCGCATCGACAGCGACTATGCCCACAAGTCATTCACTACCACCCTGCACCGGTTGCGCAAGACCCTTGGCGAGGACCGGGCCCTCACCTTGATCGACGGCCGGCTGAGTCTTGATAGACGATTCGTCTGGCTCGATTCCCTGGCTTTGGAACACGCCTGCTCGGAAGTCGAGCGCAAGGTATCCGACCAGGAAGATCTGCTGAACGAGGGGCTGGTCAAGGGCCTGGCGGATCGAATCCTGCTGCTCTATCAGGGCCCGTTCCTGGGCGACCGGTACGACCGGTCATGGGCCCTCGGGACCCGGGAACAGCTGCGGACCCGTTTCCTCAGGTCCGTCGGCGCGCTGGGGCACTATTATCAGAGCATGGGCCAGTGGATGCGGGCCGCGGACCTGTACGAACGGGGGCTGCAGGCCGATCCACTTGCGGAGGCGCTATACAGGCACCTGATGCAATGTTACGAGCGCCAGGGTCGCAAGGCAGAGGCCATCGAGGCGTTCAACCGCTGCCGGCGCGTCCTGGCGGCGGAACTCGAGGTGGAGCCCGCGGAAGAAACCCGGGATCTGTACGCTCGTCTCACGTCGTGATCCGGTGCGGGGACAGGTCCGCCCGGGTTAACCTATGACTGATTCAGGGAGATTTGACCGGGGACGGACGTGAGCATGGACGTCAGCGACCTTCGTCGCGAATATCGCAAGAGCAGGCTGGAGAGGGAGTCCCTCCGGACTGATCCCCTGGACCAGTTCGAACAATGGTTCAGCCAGGCCCGTGAGGCCGAGGCCCCGGAGCCGAACGCCATGTGCCTGGCGACGGCCGGCGCCGACCAGCAGCCGTCGGCCCGGACCGTCCTGTTGAAGTATTTCGACCGGGAGGGCTTCGTCTTCTTCACCAATATGGAGAGCGAGAAGGCCAGGCAACTCAGCGAAAACCCGAGAGCTGCCCTGCATTTCTACTGGCAGACCCTGGAACGGCAGGTGATCATCCGGGGCGATGCCAGACCGGTGACGCGGAAGGAGGCGCTGGCGTATTTCGTCAAGCGACCCCGGGGTAGTCAGCTTGGGGCGTGGGTCTCGGAGCAGAGCCGCATCGTGTCCTCGCGCAGCATGCTGGAGATGAAGCTGGAGGAGATGAAGCGTCGATTCGCCGATGGCAAGATCCCGCTGCCCTCGTTCTGGGGAGGTTTCCGGGTGGTGCCCAGGGAAGTGGAGTTCTGGCAGGGCCGGGAGAATCGCCTCCACGATCGCTTCCTGTTTGCGCGATGCGAATCGGGCTGGAGCATCGAACGGCTGGCGCCGTGACGCCGCTGGGCTCATCCGCGTCGCGGGCGGATCTCCCTGCGCATGATCACACGGGCTTCCGACGGCCTGGCGATTTCCCGGAATCCGGCCGCGCGCAGCATGTCGGGCGTGCCCATGTAGGATGACACGGCGGCCAGGCGCCTGCCTCTCGGGTGAGTGGGGTAGGCCTCCAGCAGGGTGCCGCCTTGTTGGCGCACGTGGTCAACGGACGCCCTGGCCAGGGCCTTGGCGACGCCCTTGCCTCGCCATTGCCTGGAAACGAAGAAGCAGACGATGGACCAGACCGGCCGCGCGTCGATGGATCGCAGCGTTCTGGATCGCAGTAAGGACGGATAACTTTCACGCGGAGCGACCGAACACCATCCGACCGGTTCACCATCTGCGTACGCGAGTATCCCCGTCTTGTCACCCTGCTCGACGAGCTCCCGAAAAGCCTCCCGGTTACCGGCATTGCCATTCGCTTCGAACTGCTTGCGGGTACAGCGCCACCACATGCACCAGCAACCGGAATGGGCTCCCCGGGGGCCGAACAGGTGCTCCAGGTCTTGCCATCGCCCCGGGGTCAGCGGCCTGAAAACCAGTGCTACAGTCATCGGCGGGTCCGGCTGCGGTGGGCCAGATGCGCGAAGACACCGATGATAAGCGCGGCCCAATGGATCAGCGGCGGTGGCGCGATGATCCCGGCGACGTCGTCGGATTGGATGAGCCGGACCTCGGTACGCGCGGCGGACACGGTTGCCTGGTGCTCAGGCCAGCATGGTCCGCCAGGCGACCAGCCAGCGCTCTTCCCGGCGCAGAAAGACGAGCAGTTCACCACCGGTCTCGTCATAGGTGTCGTCGGCTATCTGGTAGACGACACGGTAGCGATACGTTGCAACAGCGGTATCACCGAATACGTCGATCTCCGCGTCGCCCGGCGAGAACTGCCTGACGTGGGCGTCTGTGACGAAGGCCTCGTAGCTCGCGATACAAGGGTCCCTGCCGTGGACCCGGGGCGAGTCACCCGGCGGCTGGATGACGACGTCGGGATGAAAGAACATCTCCAGGTCCGCGGGATCGCCCTTCAGCCAGGTGCGGTTGATGTTATCGATCAGATCGCGGATCTCGTGAGCGGCTTCAGTGATCTGGTCTTCGGTGTTCATGGGAGTCCTTCCTGTTTGCACCGGAGAGCATAACAGGGACCGAGGTCGGGTCATCAGCTGAGATCGACGGCATACCGTTTCAACTGATCGAGTGTCACGTACCGGAGAGCGCTCTCGTGAGTGGCCCCCAGCACGACCCGGGGCGCCTTGCCGGCGATCATCGCTTCCCGCCAGCGCTCGACGCAAAGGCACCAGCGGTCTCCGGGGCGCAGGCCGGAGAAGCCCGCACGCGGGGTGACGAGGTCGTTGCCCCGCTCGCGACTAAACCGGAGGAACTCAGACGTGACGCGGGCACAGACCAGATGAAGGCCTCCGTCGTCCGGGTGAGCGACGCAACAGCCATCCCGGGCGAAACCTGTCAACGGGTCTACGCCGCAGGTCTCCAGTGGTTCTCCCAGCACGTTCCTGGCAACTGTCACGACCGACTCCCGGCGCGATGGTGGTCTGGAACTCCGACAGCGAGGGACATGGTCCGTGCCCCCTCCAACCTGGCGGCTGAAACGGATCGGTCAGAAACGGTTTCTGCGTGGTCCGGGCCGGTCGGTGCGCGGACGGGCTTCGTTGACGCGGAGGTTACGTCCGCCCAGGTCCGTCTCGTTGAGATTGTTGATGGCCGCTTCGGCCTCCGACTGGTTGGGCATGTCTACAAAACCGAATCCCTTCGACTGCCCGGTGTCCCGGTCGGTAATGACTTTCACACTCGAAACCTCGCCATACTGTGCAAATAACTGGCGCAGATCATCTTCAGTGGTGCGGTAGGCGAGGTTGCCAACATAGATATTCATCTGATTTCCTGCAGAGCACGTGTGTTGGATCAAACAGGCCGCCAGATCGACAACACACGGGCCGACAGGCGGATCCGACCGTCCCGGACGGAGCGCTTTACCAGTCCAGCCGCTCATTCCGGCCTGATATTCGCGGCCGGAATGAGGCGACTCGGCGCTCCAAGATTAAGGTCTCGGGGCCGTCCCTGTCACGAAATTTCTGACCTCATCCCGACCAGCAAACCGACTGTACGATAACCGGATGGAAATGCCGCCCGATCCGCTCCAAGAGCCGCCCCCCGGCCTCGGCGACGAAGAAGAGATGCGTCCCGCAGTCGCAGTCCGAGGCGCCGAATCCCGCCACAGCCGACGCCAGATCATCGTTTCCGTGGAGACGGCGGGCCCAGTCGCATTCCCGCTTCTTGCTGCCCGTCGCCAGCAACACGCCGGTAACCCGGGCATGTCTGCGCAGGTAGTCGATGTGCCAGTGGAGCGAACGGGGGTCACGCCGATGGTGTGCGATCCTCGCCCGGAGACCTCCAGGCCCCCTTGCGCTGCCGACATAGAGGTAGACACCTGCCGCGAAACTCCGGCGCCCCAGCGCGCCGACCTTGATCCGGCTGCTGCGACCCAGGGTGAGGACGAGAACATAGGTGCCGGGCGATGTGGTGATCCGGTCGGGGTTGGGTTGGGAATCCGGCGCCATCAGTCCTAGCATAACAACCGGGCGGATCCATCCGGCCACAGCCCTGCGGCACGGGAGACAGGTAATGCGGATCGGGGTCGATATCGGCGGGACCAAGATCGAGGTCGTGGTCCTCGATGGGGACGGGATCGAACTCTGGCGTCGTCGCGTGCCGACGCCGCAGGATTACCTGGGCACTCTCGAGACGATTACGGGACTGGTGCGGGCGGCCGAGGAGTCCGCTGGCGAGCCGGGCACCGTAGGCGTCGGACTCCCCGGCACCATCTCGGCGCGCACGGGCCTGGTCAAGAATGCCAACTCCACCTGGCTGATCGGGCATCCGTTGGATCGTGACCTCGCCTCGGCCCTCAGCCGGCCTGTTGCCCTGATGAACGATGCCAATTGCTTCACCCTGTCGGAGGCGACGGACGGGGCGGGCGCCGGCGCAGGGATGGTATTCGGCGCCATCCTGGGCACCGGTGTTGGTGGCGGTATCGTCGTGGATGGTCGCATCCACATCGGACGCCAGGCCATCGCCGGAGAATGGGGCCACAATCCCTTGCCGCGACCCCGCGGGGAGGAGACGCCCGGGCCCTTCTGTTATTGCGGCAGGCACGGCTGCGTGGAGACGTTCCTGTCCGGCCCCGGCATGGAAGCGGATCACGAACGCGCCACCGGTGAAGCGATCGCCACCCGAGACATCGTCAGCCGGGCAGCGGCGGGCTGCGGTCTTTCGGCGGCAACCCTCGATCGTTACGCAGAGCGTCTCGGCCGCGCCCTTGCCGCGGTGGTCAATATTCTCGACCCGGACATCGTCGTCCTTGGAGGCGGGATGTCGAACCTGCCGGGCCTGGCCGACCGGGCCCGCGACGCCATGGCCACTCACCTGTTCACGGACCAGCCGGACGTGGTCGTGCGAAAAAATGTCCACGGGGACTCCAGCGGGGTGCGCGGCGCCGCCTGGCTGGGGGCCGCCGGAGCCGGCCGGTAGAGCAGGGCCTGCCGGAGGCTGCGGTCGCGGTCAGCCGACGCTTGCCCGGGCCTCCCTCGCGCACCTGATCATTGTTTCCAGGCTGCTCTCCACGTCGGCATCGGTGGTGGCGAAGCTGCACACGGAGATGCGCATTGCCGTCCGGTCCTTCCACCGGGTTCCGCCGCACCAGCAGGTGCCGTCCTCCTGGATCAGCCGGATGGTCTCCAGGGTCTGGGCCTCGGTGCCGAAGGACACCAGTACCTGGTTGAGGACTATGTCGTTCAGGATTTCGAACCCCGCGTCAGCGAGACCCCCGGCGAAGCGACGTGCCTGCCGGCAGTTGCATTCTATGGCTGCCGCCAGCCTCTTGCGGCCGAGGTTCATGAGGGCCGCCCACACCTCCACGCCACGCGCCCGCCGCGACAGCTCAGGCGTGTAATGGGACGGTTCCCGCCGGGCATCCTCCGGCAGGTAGGCGACGGAGAAAGACATGGTGCGCCGGAGGATGTCGGCCTCGCGCACAAGGGCGATGCCGCAGTCGCAAGGGACGTTGGGCCACTTGTGGGCGTCCGTGGCGATGGAATCCACCGACTCGATGCCGCCGACGAGATGGCGGAGGTCCGGGCTGGCCGCCGCCCAGAGGCCGAAGGCGGCGTCAACGTGGAGCCACGATCCCGTTGCGGCGGTTCGTTCGCGGATCTCCCGGATCGGGTCGAAATCGCCGGTATTGAGATTGCCGGCCTGGAGACAGAGCAGCGACGGTCCGCTCAGGCGAGGAAAGGCGTCTGCGCGCATGCGGCCACGGCTGTCGGTCGGCACCCGGATCACACGCTCACGACCGAAACCGAGCAGGCCGAGCGCCTTGGTCAGGGTGGGATGGACCTCTTCGCCCACGATGACCGGAATCTCCGGCGCACTGTACAGGCCATCCCTCTCCACGTCCCAGCCCAGAGAGGACAGCAGCCCACTGCGGGCGGCGGCGAGGCAGCTGAAATTGGCCATCGTACAGCCGGTGACGAAGGCGCCGCCCCAGTGCTCGTCGAGCCCGAGCAGTTCCCGCAACCAGCGGAGGCAGACGATTTCCAGTTGCGACCCGACAGGCGTTCCGGCCCACAGGCCGGCGTTCTGGTCCCACGCGCTGGCCAGCCAGTTCGCCGCCAGCGTCACGGGTGTCGAGGAGCCGATGACAAAGCCGAAGAACCGGCCGCCGGCGGTGGCCACGGTGGCCGGCGAGCCGAGGGTGTCCAGCAACTCCAGGACGTCTTCCGCCGGGACAGGTTCATCGGGCATGGGGGTGTCGAAAGCGGCGAGCGCATCCACCGCGGCCCTGTCCGGAGCGACCGGACGCGCCGCAAGTCGGTTCCGGAACCGGATGCCGCGGGCCGCGGCGGATTGCAGGACGTCCAGGGACCTGGATTGCGCCCTGCCTGCCGCAATGCCGTTGTCTTCATCTTTCATCTTCTTGCCGTCCGTTCGAGAGGCCTAGGAGGGCTGACTCACCAAAACGGCCGTCAGACGCCGTCGGCCACGGATTTCAGGTTTCAGCGTGCCGGCGACCGGGAGAGCAGCGCCAGGGCGATGCCTCCGAGGATGAGGACAGACGCGATCACGATCCTGCCGCTCAATGCTTCACCCAGGAAGATGATGCCGCCGAGAGCAGCGATCGGGGCGACCGATATCTGCGAAATCGCCGCGCCGCTCGCCGTCAGACCCCGGAGCGCAGCGTACCAGACCACGTACCCGAGGCCGGAGGCAAGGGCGCCTGACATCACGGCCAGGATGATGCCCTGGGGCGAAACGTGGGCCTTGCCTGCGAGCACGAGGCTGACCGCCAGCGCCATGGGAGCGGCCCTGGCGAAGTTTCCGGCCGTCTCCGGTAGCGGATCGCCATGTCCGCGCCGCCGAAGGGAATAGAACGCCCAGGCGATGCCGGCGGTGGTCATCAGTGCGGCCCCGGTCGGTGACGGCGCGGTCACGCCGGGCAGCACCAGGTAGACGAAGCCGACCAGGGCCACGATCATGCCGATCCACCGGCCTGGCCTCGGCCGTTCTCCCACGACCAGCGCCCAGGCGATCATAGCGATCTGTACCGAACCGAACAGCAGCAACGCGCCGGTACCCGCCGACAGGCTCATGTAGGCGAATGAGAAGCTGATGGCGTAAAGGAACAGGTATGCGGCCCCTTCCCAGTTGCCGCCCCGCGCCGCCTTCCTGCCGCCAAGGATCATCGACAGCAGCCACAGGGTAACGGCGCCGGAGACCATCCTCAGGCTTGTGAATGACGCCGGATCGATGGCCGCAGGCGCCAGAGCCATGCGACAGAGCACCGAGTTTGCCGCGAACGCGATCATGGCGACGGCCGTCAGCAGGACCGTCGATAGGGCCGGATCAGACCGGTTCACGGAGTCTATTTCCCGGGGGTCAGCGACAGGCTACCGCCGGCAGCCCGGGTCCGGGTGGGGATATAGTTACGATCGATGTCGCCTTTCAGCGTATGCACCAGGTCCCGGGCGAATCCGGCGTCGTCGAAGAACCACGAATGTCCCCATACGCCTCCGGCGGAATCCTCTGGTTCCAGTGTCTGGTAGTGGTCGCCGCAATTGACGTTGACGGCCTTCTGGGGAGCGTTGTCGGGCAATCCAATCCGGCCGGCCCTCGGCGCCACGCCAACCCGCTTGATGTTGGAGAGCTTCAGTACCGAGTCGTAGGGATTCTGGTAGTTGGTGAGCCGTATGCAGTGCCGGTAGAGGGAGGTCGATTTGGAATCCTGGCTGCCCATGGATTTGGCTGAGACGTCGGCGGCGATAAGTACGATCTGGCTGGCAGTCCAGTTTGTGGCCGCGATATTCCTGCGGTCGTCCGCATCGTCGAAGCCTTCCCGGATGACGTAGGCGCCGGTCGAGTGGGCCAGAAGGTGGACGTTGTAGGCGCACCCGCGGAGCTGGGTCAGGGTGAACAGCCTGATGCAGTCGTCGACCAGTTTGATGGAGGTCAGACGGGCGTCGCTCCGGTCTTCCAGATAGTTCAGCGCGATGTTGTTGCTCGGCCAGTCGAAACTGACCATGACACCGTCAAATCCCGCCCGGGCAAGGCCGGATTTCAGCTGGCGATGGCGCTGTACGACGATTTCCGGATGGTTGTTGTAACCGTGCACGAAGACGAGGATGTCGCCGCATTCCCTTCCCGTCGCGGGGTCTGTGCCGCAGCGGGCGTCCTCCATGACGCGTTCCACCCATCGGGTGCGGCCGATACCGTGGTTCGGCTGCGGCTCCATGGCGTCGTCCGGGACCTCCAGGAAGCGGGTCGTGCCGGGCTCGCTACCGAAAGCGCCCCGCCTGATGTTGCGCACCGAGATGAAATAGTCGGTCATGTCCCCCCCCTGATCGACGGCCACCGGGAAGTTTATCGCACAGCGTGGCGGAACACCGGATTGACCGGGGCAGAGCGCCGGCGAACGATCTACTGCTTTACGTTTCCGACTCGGCTCGCTCGGCGCACCTGACACAAAGAGTGATCGTGGGGTCGAAGTCAAGGCGGGCGGAAGCGATCGGCTCGTCGCACTCGCGGCAGACCCCGAAGTCCCCCGACTCGATCCTGCCCAGCGCCGCGGCGATCCTCTTAAGCGCCGCCGCCCGGCGTCGTTTGGTCTCCTTGGACATGGCCTGCCCCAGGAGTGCATCCATCCGCGACAGTCGACCTACCCGTGACTGATCCACTTCCACCACATCGGCAGCCGGATCCCCATCCCTGGAATCCTCCGTCAGCCGCTCGCGCAGGCTGATCAATTCGCGGCGGAAATGGTCGAGATCGAGTCTGGGCTGTTGCATGGATTCTCCCGGTCCGGTGGCAGGGTGTTGAAGGCGCTCCTCACTGCCAGCAGAGAGGAGGATGCCCGGAAATCGGGCCGTGCGCAGACAGACGCATGTCGGGAGATGCTAACAGCCCGGGCCCGGAAACGCAGGCGGGCCGCCCGCCTCCCGGTGGCAGGCAGCTTGAGTTGGGCCGTACATACCGCCACAATCGCGACCCCGCTAGCGGCATTCCGCGCTGTCCCCATGAGCCTCGTCCGACTCGATGATGTGTCCCTGTCGTTCGGTGATCAGGTCATCCTGAAGGATGCCTCCTTTTCCATCGATCCGGGGGAAAGGGTCTGCCTGATCGGGCGCAACGGCTCGGGCAAGACGTCACTGATCCGCCTGATCGCGGGCCAGTACCACCCCGACGAGGGAGAGATCAGTTTCCGTGGCGAACTGCGCGTGAGCCAGCTGGAACAGACTCTTCCCGACGCTCTCGACCACACGGTCCGCGAACATGTCACCTCCGGGCTGTCGTACCTCCAGGCGCTCTGCGACGAGTATCACGCCAGGTCCGGGCAGGCACTGGACCGGGACGGTCTTCGGGAACTGGAGGAGCTGCAGCGTCGGATCGATGCCCACGACGCCTGGCATCTCGATCGCCGGGTGGAATCCATGATGTCAGAGATGCGGCTTCCGGAGGACCGCCGGCTGGCGGAGCTTTCCGGCGGGTGGCGGCGGCGGGTGGCGCTGGCCAGGGCCCTGGTGAGCCGGCCGGAAGTGTTGCTGCTGGACGAGCCGACCAACCATCTGGACCTGGTATCGATACGCTGGCTGGAAGACCAGGTCAGGGGTTATCCCGGCAGCGTGCTGTTCATCAGCCACGACCGTCTGTTCGTGCAGCGGCTCGCCACCCGCATCGTGGAAATCGACCGCGGCAAGCTGGTGAGCTGGCCCGGGGACTATGGCCAGTACCTGCGACGGAAAGCTGAAGCCGTCGAGGAGGAGTCGCGGACCAACGCGGAGTTTGACAAGGTCCTCGACGCCGAGGAAGCCTGGTTCCGCCAGGGGATCAAGGCCCGGAGGACCCGCAACGAGGGCCGGGTCCGTGCCCTGATGGCAATGCGCGAGGAGCGGGAACAGCGCATCCCGCGTCCGAAGGACGCACGTATCCGCATCGGCGAGGCGGAGCCGTCCGGCCGAAAGGTTATTCTGGCTCACCGGATCGTGCACGGTTTCGGCGAGGAACGCTTGATCGAAGGCCTGACCGTGAAAATCGCCCGCGGGGATCGTATCGGCCTGGTGGGAAACAACGGCGTCGGCAAGAGCACCCTGCTCCGTATTCTGCTGAAGGAGATCGAGCCCTGGTCCGGCACAGTGAAGCACGGGACCAACCTGGAGATCGGTTATTTCGACCAGCTGAGGGGCGAACTCGATCTCGAGAAGAGCGTGGCCGACAACGTGGGCGACGGCCGGGACTACGTGACCATCAACGGCAAACCACAGCACGTGGTCGGGTACCTGACCGGGTTCTTGTTCAGCGCCAAGCGCGCCATGACGCCGGTGAAGGCCCTGTCGGGCGGTGAGCGGAACCGGGTGATCCTGGCCAGGCTGTTCACGCGCCCCACGAATCTGCTGGTCCTGGACGAGCCGACCAACGACCTGGACGTGGAGACACTGGAAGTGCTGGAGCGGCAGCTCAGGGCCTACCCCGGCACCCTGATCGTCGTAACCCACGACCGCCAGTTCCTCGACAACGTGGTCAACAAGATCCTGGTGTTCGAAGCTGGCGGCAACGTCGTGGAATACGCCGGTGGGTACAGCGACTGGGAGCGCCGGGGCCGCGTCCTGTCGGAGGTCGATCGGCCTGATCCGGCAAAGGCGGCAGACGGCTGCGGGGGGGGCGGGCGGAACAAGCAGCACACCAAGCTGAGCTACAGGGACCAGCGGGAACTGGAGGGTCTTCCCGACACGATAGCGTCTCTGGAGGCCGAAATAGCGGACCTGCAGGGGAGGATCTCGGCACCCGACTTCTATGCCATGCCCTACGAGGAGACCCGCCCGGTGCTGGACTCACTGGAGCAGAAGATCGCGGCCCTGGACGCGACTACGGACCGCTGGGTCGAACTGGAGGAACGACGGGAGCGCTACGCGGCCAGAAAGGCCAGCGCGGACTGATCTTCCTCCGGCGGGGGTCAGTAATGGGGGGGCGGTTCGTCCTCCGCCGGACTCTCCGGCAGGGCCTCGGCGAATTCCGCGACACGCTCGGTCAGCATCTTCAGTGTGGCTTCGAGGCGCTCTATCCTGAGCTCCTGCCGGTAGACCATGTCGCTGAGTTCCTGCTGCCCCCGTTCCTGGTAGGCGAGCCGGGTCTCCACCCGCTCCATCCGATCGTCACTCATCTCGGCGACCTCCGTGATCCCGGCTCAGGAACCCCGGGCGAGTTCCACAGCCAGCGTTACCCACATGGCCAGCAGGACAATCCAGCTAAGAATGAACACCCGGAATCGCCACAGCACCACGTTGGATCGCAGGTGTATCCAGGCGTGCACGATCCGGGCCGCGACGTATGCCCACGCGAGGACTGTCAAGGTCGGTCCCGCCTGCCCGGTCATATAGGCGAGGATGACGACAACGTAGAACAGCACCGGGGTCTCGAAGAGATTGACCAGGTGACGGGAGGTGGCCGCGATCCTCGGCGGCTCCCCCTGGCCCTGATAGGTCTTGTAGAAGCTCGGGTCCACCTCCCTCCGGCCGACAGCCGTGTAACGGAGATAGCCGAGCCTGAAGACCGTCACGGCCGTGAGGGCGACCATGGCGAAGACCGGGTAGAGGATCTGCACGCTCAGTCGTCGGTATCGGGAAAGAGGTGCCGCTTGATCGTGGCGATCTCGGCCTCGAGTGCCGCCACCCTGTCATCCAGGGCTGACAAGGGGTCACGTTTCCCGCCTCCCTCGGGCCGGGGCTCGGCGCTGACCTCGGCCATCCCGCCGTCGGGTTCCTCCGGGCTTTGCGACTCGGCGCTGAAGAGTTGCACAAATCGGGATTCACGCTTGCCCGGTTCGCGGGCCAGCCTGGATACAAACGGGCCGTCAGGCCGCTCCATCAAGTCCTGCAGCGTCGCTTCCACCTCCGAGACGTCGTCGAATTCGCACAGCCGGTGCGTGTTCGTCCGCAGTTGGCCGGGCGTCTGCGGTCCTCGCAACAGCAGGGCGCAGACGATACCCCGCTCCCGGACGCTGAACTGCAGAGCGGAGAATTCGGTGTTGCAGAAACGCTGCTTGAATTTCGGCACCCGGCTGCCGAAGCCGGAGCGCTCGAGTACCAGGTGCTTCTTGCGCAGCCCGTCGAGGGTTTCCTGAACCTCCTCGTCGCTCAGACACATGACCGGGTCGCGGCTCGTCTTCTGATTGCAGGCCAGCTTCAGCGCGTTCAACGACAACGGGTACTGGTCGGGCGTGGCGACCTCCTTCTCCAGGAGGGCGCCGACGACCCTCGCCTCCATGGCTGTCAATCTGATGTCCTGCTGCACGTCCGGTGATCTCCCAAGCCCCCATGCGACGTCGGGATGTTACACCGAACCGCCCGCCCTCATGGTGGCCGTGCTGACGATCGCCGGTTCGTGGTGGCGGGAGGTGCGGGCAGCGGCGCCCGGCGCTACAGTGCTGCCGTGATCCGTCGCGTCGGAGGCCCCAATGAGGATATCCCGTGAAACCTATCCGGTGATCGCGCTCCTGGTTGCGCCGGAGGCGACGGCGAAGCTTAGCGCCGGGGGAAACGTCTTCGAGTAGAATTCGCGCTCATGTCCGAACGCTCGCCGCCCTCCTGGAGGCGTCCCGAAATCCTGCTGCTGCTGATGGCGGCCGGGGTCCCCCTGAGCTTCGCCACCTGGCAGGCGCTCCTGAACAATTTTGCCGTCCGTGCCGCCTCCTTCACCGGCGCCGAGATCGGCATGCTGCAGAGCCTCCGGGAGGTTCCCGGATTCATGGCCTTCGCCGTGGTGTTCGTGCTGCTGGTGATGCGGGAACAGACCCTGGCGCTGGTGTCGCTGGCGCTGCTTGGCATCGGCACCGCGCTCACGGGCTTCTTCCCCACGGTTATCGGCCTCTACTGCACGACCGTCGTGATGTCCCTCGGCTTCCACTACTATGAGACCATCCAGAGTTCCCTGGCGATGCAGTGGATCGACAAGAAGCGGGCGCCGGAGACCTTCGGGCGCCTGATTGCCGTGGGGTCGTTCACCGGGCTGGTAGCCTACGGGCTCGTGTGGTGTGCCTTCGAGGTCTTCGAGGTGGGGTTCAGGGCGACCTACCTGTACGCCGGCGGGCTGACCACCGTTATCGCTATCGGGGCCTGGCTGGCATTCCCCCGGTATCCCGAGGCCGTCATCCAGCACCGCAGGATCGTCCTGCGACGCCGCTACTGGCTTTATTACGCGCTGACCTTCTTCTCCGGAGCACGCCGGCAGATTTTCATGGTGTTCGCCGGTTTCCTGCTGGTCGAGAAGTTCGGCTACGGCGTGGACGATATCGCCCTGCTGTTTCTGCTCAACGGCGCCATCAATATTTTTCTCGCCCCGCGGATAGGACGCCTGATCAGCCGCTGGGGCGAGCGCCGGGCGCTGCTGTTCGAATACTCGGGATTGATCCTGGTATTCGTGTCCTATGCCTTCGTCAGTTCCGGCCCGTGGGCCGCGGTGCTGTACGTGGTGGACCACATGTTTTTCGCCCTGGCCATTGCCATCAAGACCTATTTCCAGAAGATTGCCGACCCGGCGGACATCGCTTCGACGGCCGCGGTCGGCTTCACGATCAACCACATTGCCGCGGTGGTCATTCCTGTCCTATTCGGGCTCCTGTGGCTGGTTTCCCCGGCGGCGGTGTTCCTGGCGGGGGCGGGACTGGCTGCGGGCTCACTGGCATTCTCCACCCTGGTACCGGTCCGTCCGGCGCCTGGGGCCGAAACCGTCCTGACGCCAGTCGTGGAACCAGCCTGACCGGATGTCAGGCGTTGGCCGGGCGCCTCGCCTTCCAGCCGTAAGACACGTACTCCCAGTCGATCCGTTCGCCTCGCAGGGTCAGAACGGCGAATCCCTCCGGCGTCCCCTGCCAGGAACCACGCCACCATTTCCCGGAGACCGCCCCGCCGGTGACGAAGGTCGTGCCGCCCCAGCAGATAAGCTCGGATACGTGCAGGTGCCCCTGCAGGACCAGCTGGAGGTTGTGGGCGTCGAACAGGCCCAGCACGTCCCGGTTGTTGGTGACCACCCGGTTGGCGGGCGCCGCCGCCGTGGCGCCCTCCGTCATCTGGTAGAAACCGGTGACCAGCGGGATGTGCATGGCCAGAACGATCGGCTGATTCGCGGGCACGGCTGCGAGATCCTGGCGGATCCACTCCTGTTGAGCTGTCGAAATATGGCCCCGGTATTTGAGCTTGCCGCCGACGATATCCACGGAATCCAGGAGCATGAAGTGATACCCGCCAGCGTCGAAGGAATAGTAGGTACTGGAGACGCCGAGTCGCTTGCGGAACTCGGCGCGGGGGTCGGCCTCGGGGACCGACCCGTCCTCGGGGACGGCTCCGACCAGGTCGTGATTACCGATGGCGGAATGCAGATCACCCCGGATGGCGCGATGCATGCCCATGTACACGTCCCACCGGGGCGCGACCGTCTCTGCCCCCGACTGGAACCCGTCGGTGATGAGGTCCCCGCCGCCGATGACCACGTCAGGCTGTTCTCGATTGATGGCTGCAGCGGCCATGGCCAGAGCCTCCGGGGTCTCCCATTCCTCGCGAGCATGCACGTCGGTATAGAAGACCAGCTTCAGGCCCGGAGTACGTCTGCTGCCGGTAGCCCAGCTGCAACCGGCCAGCAGGGCTGTCGTGCCGGTCAGCGCACCCGATCCCAGGTAGCGAAGGAACTGGCGACGGGAAATCCTGGCTGTCATGGTGACTCGCTTCTCCTGTCGGCCGCCACGCATTTCGGTGTTGGCCGTCCCGAGATTATCCCCACCACTAGGAGGAGGGCTATCGTCACGGAGAAAGCCGCCAGGACCTGCCGCCTCGTGACCTCCGTGATCAGGCTGACGCTGACCCAGCTTTCGTAGTGGTCGCGCTCATCGGCGCCGCTGTCCACTTCCGACCGCGTAGAAGGCCCCCAGTGGTGGACCGATTGGCCGAGGCTGAGCGGGAAATACTTCTCGAGGATGCGGTTTTCCCGCTGCGCGATCAGGTAGGAATCCCTCCTCTGCCAGTCGGACCGGGTCTCGTCCCGGGCCAGGCTGAGGTGGCGGTTCCGTCGAAACAGGTGCGTCCCGATTTCGTGCACGTACGCGTCCCTGGGCACCGTGTAGATTCTGCGGAACCGGCGCCAGTCGTCGTCTTCGAGGAAATCACCCAGAATGACGGCCACGTCTGCCCCGCGTTGCTGGTCGAGCCGGCGAAGTGACTGCCGGTCGAATCGGGATCGGAACAGACCGATCTCCGGGTCCTCGTATCGATAGCCGTATTCCACCATCATGCTCTGGCTGTCGAGCAGGAACCCTGCCCAGGGTATGCGACTGGCGTACCAGGCGATGCGATCCGGTGTGTTGGCATAGCTGGCGCAAAGCATGCCGAGAAGGGCAGCGCCGGCATAACAGAGCCGTCGCACGTTGTGGCCAGAAGGGTATCCGCGGACGATGGCCGGGCGCAGTCCGGCGGCCAGGGCGCACTGGGCCAGCGCTGCCGCTGTAAAGTTGAGCAGGACGTCACGCATGCCCCAGAACCGGTCCGGGATCAGCCACTGTATCCACTCGTCCAGGGTGCCGACGATCCCGGCGAGGATGGCCGAGAGTACATAGATGGAGTAGTCGCTGACGCGATGCAGAAGCGCACGGTAGAAAAGGATGGAAAGCACGCCGTACTGGATCAGGTGGAAGGCTTCGACGGAATTGCCCCGCAGCGTCCAGGCCGTCCACAGGAGCGCTCCGCCAAATACCGTCAACCCCAGGTAAGCGGAACCCGGCAGATTCCGTCCCGCCAGCACCTTCAGGCCGAGAAGCATAGCTGTGACGATCGTGGATGCAGTCAGCCAGAAGAAGACGTGCGCGCCGAAGGAACCCGCCACCCGGTCCGAGATCACGCGGGCGAGCGGTATGGTGACCAGAATGACGATCGCCCACAGCGCGGCCCAGAACCACGACAGCCATTCCTTTTCTTGTGGGCGGGTGTCCAGCATGGCCTCAGGTTTCCTCTGCCTGGCTCTTCACCCGGCGTGCGGGCTGCGGGGTCAACGCACAGATCCCGTTTCCGTGAGTCTATTTCATCCTGCCATAATCGATCGATGCGGACACGGGGGACAGGCCCGTTGTGGGCCGCCGGGTCCGTCGCGGGTCGACTGTCCGCCACGAATCCCTGACGCACCATCGTGAAGGCGCATGAAATGTTTTGCGCGCTGATGCGGTCTAATTCCATGACCCCGCTCGAAACCCTCACGGAGTTTTCATGGCAAGGCCCAGAATACCGAGTATCCGTTCTTCCGAGATCACGGACGAGAAGGTCTTTTTGAACCGGCGGCAGTTCCTGCAGGCAGCGGGCTTCGCCGCCGTCGGCGCCGCGGCCGCGGTAGCGACCTCCGGACGCGTGTGGGCGACACAGGAGCGCAAGCTGGCGTCATTTCCCGACCTGTCCGAGAGTCCTTTCAGTACCGACGAGACGCCCAACAGCTGGGAGGATGTCACCACCTACAACAACTTCTACGAGTTCGGCACCGGCAAGGATGATCCCCATGTTAACGCCCGGGACTTCCAGCCGAAGCCCTGGGACGTGGAGATCGGCGGCGAATGCAGCAAGCCGGGCGTGGTGGGTTTCGAGGACCTGGTGAAGCCGCACACGCCGGAGGAGCGCATCTACCGGCTCCGATGCGTGGAGGCCTGGTCCATGGTGATCCCCTGGGTGGGCATTCCTCTTGGTGACGTCCTCAAACGATTCGAGCCGACCTCGAAGGCGCGCTACGTTCGCTTCACTACCCTGTTGGACCGGGCGCGCATGCCCGGACAGCGGTGGCCGATCCTGAGCTGGCCCTACGTGGAGGGCCTGCGCATGGACGAGGCCATGCATCCGCTGACCATCCTGGCCATCGGCGTCTATGGAAAGGAGCTGCCGAATCAGAACGGCGCGCCCCTCCGGCTGGTCGTGCCCTGGAAATATGGTTTCAAGAGCATCAAGTCCATCGTCCGCATCGACTTCACCGAGGATCAGCCTGTCAGTTCCTGGCACCGGGCGGCGCCTCACGAGTACGGCTTCTACGCCAACGTCAATCCCGACGTCGACCATCCCCGCTGGAGCCAGGCCCGCGAGCGGCGCATCGGCGCGGGGTTGTTCGAGGAGAAGCAGCCGACCCTCATGTACAACGGCTACGGCGATCAGGTCGCGCAGCTTTACAAGAGCATGGACCTGAAGAAAAACTACTGACCATGAGCTTTCCCCGGACCGTCAGCGCGGCGCAGTTGCGCGGCTTGAAGGTGGCCCTGTTCGCCGCCTGTTTGGTGCCGTTCGTCATGACGGTACTGGCCGTATTTGGTGTCGCGGGGTTCAGCCTGGGGGCGAACCCGGTGGAGGAACTGATCCACCGGAACGGTCTGTGGGGATTGCGTTTCCTCCTGATCACGCTTGCCATCACGCCGCTGCGCCGGATGACCGGCATGCTCTGGCTGGTCCGCCTGCGGCGCATGTTCGGGCTGTTCGCCTTCTTTTACGTGGTCGTCCACTTCCTCTGCTACGCCGTAATCGACCAGCGTCTCGCCCTGGGACCCATCATCGAGGATGTCATCGAGCGGCCCTACATCACCCTCGGCATGACCGGCCTGTTATTGCTGGTGCCGCTGGCGGTCACCTCCACCAACGGCATGGTCCGGAAACTGGGCAGCCGCTGGCAGAAACTGCATCGACTGGTCTATGTGGTTGCGGTGCTCGGCGTCTGGCACTTCTGGTGGCAGGTGAAAGAGGATATCAGGGAGCCGGCGCTATATGCCGCGATCCTGGCGTTGCTCCTCGGCTACCGTCTGTTGTACGCGACGCACAAGCATCAGCAGCGATCCGTCGACCCCGTTGGCAGCCACAGCCGCCCGTAGGACGCCCTGATCGAAGAGGCGCGGGGGACGATGCCCGCCTTGCGCGCCGGGCCCGAGATGCGATCATGCGGTGAGGACCCATGATTCGGGAACCGGGGACTTCGCCGGATGACATTGGCCGCAGGCACAGGAGATAGGGCATCAGAGGCCTTCCGCGGGCGACTCCGCGTGACAGGTATCGCCCTGATGGCCGCCCTCTGTGTTCCCGCCTGTGCGGCGGTCGCGCCCCGGTACGTCTACGTGGACTCCGTTGCAGCCCACAGCTCTGAAGGCATGCAGGACTATTACCTGCTGGCGCAGTTTCGCCGGCGGGGCGCGCCCGGTGGGGCGGAGGTCGGCTCTGCCTACGAGCGGAAGCGGCACGAAAAGTTCGTGGCCCAACTCGTCGACGCGCTGGACTCGGCGGGTTTTGTCAGAAAGGAGACTCCGGATCAGGCGGAGTTGATCATCTCGCTCCAGTACGGCGTGGAAGTGGTACCGGGCGGGGTCCGCGCCGAACGGACGTCCTCCCTCCAGGTCGTGGCCTTCGACTGGCAGGCGGTCTCGGAGCAGGACCATCGCAACGCCATTTGGCGGACCAACGCGTGGATGGATGGCAGTTCGGGCGGATTGAGCCGGGTGATTCCCATCCTGATCGATGCGGCCCGGCCGTACCTGGGGACGAACACGGACGGGACGATGGAAGTGGTCGTCCCCTGAGCGAACCGGTCCCGGTCCGGTTCCCGCGGGCACCCCGGCAGATCGCTGCCGACGTCCTCAGATGCCGTCCGGATGAACCTCGAAACTGGTATGCACGATGCCCAACCCGGTGGGGACGCGGTCTCTGTACGCCGAAGGCGGTTGGGGTCTGGCGCTGGCGACCGACGCGATCAGGCTGTAGATGCCTGGGCCGATGCACCACAGGTGCAGGTCCGTCACGCGGGTGACGCCGTCCGCCTCCAGGCTCTCCCGTATCTCCCGGCACTTGTCTTCGGGCCCCTGGTGGTCGAGCAGAATCTCGGCTGTCGTCCGCAAGAGGCCCAGGGACCAGCGGGCCACCAGCACGGCGCCGACGATGCCCATGACCGGATCCATCCAGACCAGGCCCGCGTACTTGGCTGCCAAGAGGGCCACGATGGCCAGCACGGAGGTCAGGGCGTCGGCCAGGACGTGCAGGTAAGCGGACCTGAGGTTGTGATCGTGGTGATGGTGGCCATGTTCGTCATGATGGGCGTGGTGATCGTGACCGTCCTCGTCGTGGCCGTGATCGTGTCCCTCGTGCTGGTGGCCGAGAATCAGCATTGAGGCGCCGTTGACCACCAGGCCGACGACGGCGACCAGGATCGCGTTATTGAAGATGATGGGCACCGGGAAGATCAGCCGGTGAAGGCTCTCCCATGCCATCATCACAGCGAACATCGCCAGGAGGATAGCCCCGGAAAATCCGCCGAGGGCATTGACCTTCCCTGTCCCGAAGCTGAAGCGTTCGTCGTGAGCGTGCCGGCGGGCATAGACGTAGGCGAACGCATTGATGCCCAGGGCCACCGAGTGGGAGGCCATATGCAGGCCGTCTGCGAGTAGAGCCATGGACCCGAATGCCAGGCCCGCCCAGATCTCCACTACCATCATGGTCGCGGTAATGGCGATGACGATCAGCGTGCGCGTCTCGCCCGGCCGCCTGCGGTCCTGGCCGAAAGCATGGGAGTGGACCGGGGAATGTGGTGCTTCGTGCTTCATGACCGGGACGCAAGGTTACCCGTGTCACGCGAAAAAAACAGTCCCGCCCGTCCACCGGTTTCCACGAGCCCGCCGCCGGGCGATCGACTTGCGAGGCTGCCACCCGACGGCGCAGACTGGGACGATCCGTCAAGAGGAGGGTATGCGATGAAACTCTACTGGTGTCCACGGACCCGGGCCTCTCGGGCCGTCTGGATGCTTGAGGAAGCCGGCGTCGACTACGAGCGCGTCTTCATCGATGTGCGAGACCCCGTGGCCAGAGCGGATACCGGTTTTCTGGCGGCCAGCCCGATGGGGAAGGTGCCGGCGCTGGAGGACGGGGATGCGCGGTTGGCAGACTCGGCAGCCATCTGCCTGTACGTTGCCGACCGCTACGCCCCGGGGAGCCTCGCTCCGGCACCCGACGATCCGGAACGTGGCCGGTTCCTGTACTGGATGTTCTTCGCTCCGGGGAGCATGGAGCCGGCCATGGCCGAAAAGATGGGGGGCTGGCAACCCAACCGGGGGGCCCATGGCTGGGGTGATTTCGACACCATGACCCGCACGCTCGAGGAGGCGCTGTCTGAAGGGCCGTGGTTGCTGGGAGACCGGTTCACCGCCGCTGACGTCATGGTCGGGTCCACCGCAGCCTTCATGAAGATGTTCGATATCCTGCCCGAATCGGATCGCATAGGGGGGTACGTGGAACGCTGCCTGGAACGGCCGGCCTATCGGCGCGCACAGGAACTGGACGCAGCCGGTTGAGGTGGCGGCGCCCGGCCGCGCCGATGCTACGCTTCAGCTACTGCTGTCCATCGGTCAGCAGGTAGCTCAAGTCCTTCGGCAACTCGTGGTCAGGATAGGCTTCGCGGAAACGCAGCAATTCCTTCCTGGCGTCGTCGGTGGCGCCTTGCTCGATCATGGCCTCGATCCGGGTCAGCCACTGGTCTGCCGATCTCGCGGGGATGGCGGAGATGTCTGAATCCGTCGGCGAGTAGGAGCGCAGAGCCGGTTGATCGCTCGCGCCACCGGGTGCGCGACGGAGGTGGCTCCGCTCTTCGGCCTTCTGCATTTCGATGGCTTCCGGCGGCTGACTGCCGGACAACGCCGATGCCTCTCCGGTCTGTCGGAAGGTATCCCGCTCGGCCGAGGCTGCCATATCGGACCGGGCTGTGACCGCGCCGGCCGTTTCGGATGTGCCGCCCGTCTGTTGGCGCCCTGACGCGGTGACCTCCCGGGTCTGCGTCGCTAACCCGGGGGGAGCGGCCGGGAGGGGGACTTCGCTCTCGGCGGGAGCGCCCTTGGATGTCGGCGCGGCCACGGGTGTTCGCTGGACCGGCGTTGCCGCGTCTTCTTCAAGCATGATGGCGTCATACCACATGGCCTGCCGCGACACGATCACAGACAGCCCCAAGACCAGGACCGTCGCCAGCGCGAGTCCGGGCGTCCGCCACCAGGACCTGGATCGGCGGGGCCTTATCGCCCGCCGGGCCTCCTCGAGTATGCGCGCGTCGAGCTCCGCTGGAGGCTCGACGGCGCCCAGTCGCCGGTAGCTGTCGGACAGGTCCGATCGGCCGGCCAGGAAGTCCTCGAAATCCCCGTCGTGTCGTCGCTCGTTCAAGGTGCGACCCCCGTCAGTTCCGTGGCGTGCGCGGAAAGTCGCGCACGCAGGTGATTCACCGCATAGCGGAGACGGCTCTTGACCGTCTCCCGTCCGACGCCGACCACACCGGCAATCTCGTCGAGCGTCAGGCCGGACTCCTGGTGGAGCAGAAACGCTTCCCGTTGTTCGTGGGATAGGGCGTCCAGCGCGACCCGCAGTCGGGCCGCGGTCTCCAGCATGGCGGCCTCGTCTTCCACCGACCGGCCCCCTGCGTCCGCGCACTCGGCGTCATCCGGTCCGCAGTCGGCCTCACCTGGCTGGCGGCTTTGCTTGCGGACCCTGTCCACCAGGCAGTTGTGCGCCAGACGGTACAGGTAGGTGTTGAATCGTGCCGTGGGGCGGTATCCCTCCCTGCTCCGGATGACCTTGAGCCAGGCCTCCTGAAAAATGTCCTCGGCCGTCTGGGCGTCGCCGCATTGCCTCAGCAGGTAACGAAACAGCGGTCCGCGGTGACGCGAATACAGCATCTCGAACGCCGCCATGTCGCCGTCGTCCCGGTAGCGCAGCATCAGAGCCGTATCGTCGAGGCGGTTCAGCATCGGTGGGAGCTTAGTCCGACTCGGGACCGTATCAAAGCCGGCCTCACCGGGAAGCAACCTGGTCGGCGGGCCGTAGTGTCTGCGCCAGCCCGACCAGGGACAGGAACTCCCCACGATAGCCGTGGAAGTCCGCACCGCGGCCGCCCCTGGCGAGGTCGGCGGTGTCGTCGAGGTCGAATTGGCCCAGGTAGTCACCGCCCCGGAGGATCTGGCCGAAGGCCGCCACCGCCGCGGCAAAGCGGAAATCGTCGCTGGTGTCCGCGGCGCGCCTGACGTCCTCGGCTACCAGCGGCCTCTCGATGAGCTTCGACGCACCACCGCCCGGTGCCTTGTAGCGCAGCCGCAGAAATGCAAGCTCGGCACCGGCGGCAGTGTCCTTCGCCGAGACCGCGTCCCGTCCGTAGCGCAGCGGGTCCACCAGCCGGGCGTCGCTGCCCACGAGCTTGAGCTCGTACAGGGCGGTCACCGTGTGGCCGGCGCCGATCTCCCCGGCGTCGATCCGGTCATTGTTGAAGTCCTCGCGCCGGAGGATGCGATTCTCGTAGCCGATGAGCCGGTACTCGGCGACCCGCGCGGGATTGAACTCGATCTGGACCTTGACGTCGCTGGCGATGGTCTGGAGCGTGCTGGCCAGTTCTTCCACCAGGACCTTTCGTGCTTCGTTCAGGGTGTCGATGTAGGCGCAGTTGCCGTTGCCGTTGTCAGCCAGCTGCTCGAGCAGGTGGTCGTTGTAGTTGCCCTGGCCAAAGCCGAGGGTGGTCAGGGCGATGCCCTGGTCCCGGTTGGTCTCGATGAGATCCACCAGAGCCTCGTGACTGACGGTGCCGACGTTGAAGTCTCCGTCGGTGGCCAGCAGGACCCGGTTGATCCCGCCTTCGATAAAGTGCTCCCGGGCGACCAGGTAGGCCAGACGGATACCGGAGGCGCCGTTCGTGGATCCGCCGGCTTCCAGCCGGTCCAGGGCGCCGAGGATCTCGGCCTTCCTGTTGCCCGGCGTCGCTTCGAGCACCAGGCCGGAGGCGCCGGCGTAGACCACCATGGCCACGCTGTCGTCCTCGTTCAGGGTATTGGTGAGCAGCCGGAAGGCATTCTTGAGCAACGGCAATTTGTCCGGGCTCTGCATGGACCCGGAGACGTCGACGAGAAACACCAGGTTCGCCGCCGGTCGCGCGGCCCGGGCCGGTTCGTAGCCCTTGATGCCGACCTGCAGGAGCAGGGCGTCCGGGTTCCACGGCGCGGGCGCGATTTCGGTGTCGATCGAAAACGGCGCGTCCCCATCGTTCGGGGCGGGATAATCGTAGGAGAAGTAGTTGATCAATTCCTCGACTCGCACGGCGTCCTCCGGAGGCAGGCGACCGCTGTTGAGCATCCGTCGCACGTTGGAGTAGGACGCGGTATCCACGTCGATGCTAAACGTGGAGACCGGACTCTCGACGGTCAGCCGGACAGGGTTGTCCTCGACGTGACCGTAGTTTTCCCGGTCCGTCGGTTCGGCCGGAGGGCGCAGGTATGCGAGTTGCCCGGACGCGACCTGGTGACCCGGGGCCATGGCTGCTGTGGCATCCCGGCGGGTCGCCGGGATCGACTCAGCCTCGGTCGAGGTGGCCGCGTACGGCACCGCTGGCTTGCCGGCCGGGTGCTGAACGATTTCGTCACCTGATTCAGGGTCCGCGGCGAGATTCCTGTCGCGCACAGCGGCTTTCGCCTCCTCGATCTTGTCCGGGGTGGCATCGGCGGGGTTTGCATGGGTAACGGCCGGTGAGTCCGAGGCGGAACGGTCGGCCTCGGGGCGGGCGCAGCCCACGACGAATACCGTCGCGGCCACGATGACGACAACAACGGCTTGTCGGCCGGCGGCAAAGACGGGACGGACGAGTGCTGACATGGCGGTCTCCTTGGGCGCAGGGTGGCATCACCCCTGTAAACGCCGGTAGGAGACAAACGGGGTTAATTATTTGCCGGGAGGACTCCGGGAGGGATTCCCGGGGAGGAGTACCGCCGCCGGGAATCCCCGGCGGCGGTGGATCAGAGGCCGCTTTCTGTTAGAAGTTGAACTGGCCGCTGAAAATGATCTGGTTGGCGTCCGGCTCGCTGCCGCTCTTGACCTGGCTGTCAAAATGCGCCACCTCCACGCCGAAGCGCACGGGAGCCCCGCCCATCAGCTTGCTGGTCAGCTTCCACTGTACACCGCCGAAAACCATCCAGGTGTCATCGATGGTGCCTGATTGGACGTCGTCCACGTTCTCGAAGGCGCCTCCCGCCCACCAGTCGAAACTCGACCCGGTGTAGGTCAGTTCTGCCCATCCCGCGAGAGTCTCCTGCTCGTCACCGGTGACTGTGTTGACCTTGGAACGGCTGAGGAAGTTGGACAGGTTCTCGCCGGTCGCGATTTCACCCTTGACGCCGTAGGCGGACGTGATCGGCCACTCGAAGTCGCCGCTGATGCCCCATATGTCGGCGTCCTTGCTCGGCAGGCTCTTATCATCCTTGCCGTAGGCGCCGGAAACGCCCAGCTTGACGCCCGCCAGGGTGAAGCCGACCCGGCTCTCCAACATGGGAGAGTCTGTCTCGGATGACTCGCCGCTCATACTGGGATCGTTGATGCTGGCCGCGACGTCGAAGCTGTCACCTTTATAGGTGTAGCGGGCCTGGGCACGCCGGAAACCCAGGTTACCCGTCTGCCACAGGTAGCCGTTGGTCATCAGGGTTGTCGGCCCGAGAGGCGAGAAGATATCCCACTGCTGACCGATCAGGACGCTCTGCCTGTCCTTGGCGATCGTGAACGCCGCCAGCCGGTCACGGAGTTTCATCTGGTTGTTGGAGCTGGAATCGAACAGGTCAAACTCGAATACAGCACTGGCGTTCCAGCCATTGTCCAGCATGGGACCGTGCCACTTTACCCCGAACCGGCTGTGCATGGCTGTCAGGTTCGTGCCGCTGTCGCCGCTCTCGACGGCATACCGCGGCGCTACCTTGCTGTTCATGTCGTGTTCCTGGTACGTGGCGTCTCCCTTGATGAAGCCGTAGAGGCTGAGCTGGTTCGCTTCCGTGTCCACGACCTTGATGTCGGCCATTGCGGCGGCCGACATGCCCGTCAACAGCAGCGACGAAATTGCCCAAACGCACTGTGGTTTATTCACAAGGCAACCTCCATAGGGATGATAATCCAGTGGAAGTATAGGATCTTACCCACTGTTTTACAACAAAATAGTGATCGGATGGAGTCGGTGGTTTCGATTCATATGTGGTCAAAAGGAGACAGCCAGAACAGTGGCGCCAGGGTACCCAGGCGCGGCTGACTCGCGGGTGCGATACGTCTCGGGGGATCAGTCGTCGACGGCGCCCCGCAGGGCCTTGACCTTGCCGCGGCGACGTTTCTCCTCCAGTCGCCGTTGCCTGGACGCCTCCGTCGGTTTCGTTGCGACACGCGCCTTTGGCTGTCGGACCGCCCTGGCGACAAGCCTTTCGAGGCGTTCGAGCGCCGCCAGGCGATTGCGGACTTGGCTGCGGTGCTCCATGGCGCTGATGACGACGACGCCCTGTTCGGTGATCCGCCTGTCTTTCAGCGCCAGCAGGCGCGTCTTCCACTCCTCGGGCAGGGATGACGCCGACACATCGAAGCGCAACTGCACCGCCGTCGAGGCCTTGTTGACGTGCTGGCCGCCGGGCCCGCGGGACCGGATCGGAGTGATCTCGACCTCGTCGTCGGGGATGCTGACCCTGGATGTGACTCGGATGTTCATCTGCCTGTCTGGCTGGCTGTCGATCGACGGCGCTTCCCGCCCACCGCCGTCTTCCGCAGATTGTGCTTTATTTAGAGCAAGGGTTCCTGTCGGGGAGCGGCGATTATATGCAACAGGCATCGCGGCCGGGTACGAAGACCATCCTGATGGTGGCCTACGACGGCGAAGAGCACGACGACACCCTGCGTGTCCTCGGCCGGGACCTTTCCGTCCGGCGAGTGAGCTGTAGACGGAATCTGGACGTGGCGCGGCGACTGGTCGACGGGCGAGGCGACGCCGTCAGCGCCATCGGGCTTGAAGGCCTGCCTCTGATCCTGCGCCTGGGGCACGCCCAGACGACCCACAAAGCGACCGAGGGCATCGGCCGGGCGGGGGGCACCATTCCGGTCGTGGACGGCAGTGGCATCCGACCCGCGCTGGAGCGCTGGGGTGTGGTGCTGGCCGACAGGGCGGAGCCAGGGATCTTCGCGGACAAGCGGGTCCTGATGATGCCCGGTCTCAACCACACCGGTCTGGCATCGGCCCTGGCCACCCATCGCTGCGAGGTGCGCTACGCCGATCCAGTGACCTTCTTCGGGCTGCCCCATGTGCCGGGCCTGACCCGCAAGGCGACCCTGGCCCAGGCGGCCGGGCCTATCCTCGAAGCCTTGCGGCAGGACCCGCTGGAGCGACTGTATCCGTCTCCCGAATCTCGCCGGGGCCGCCGCCAGCACGGACTTGTGGGATGGGCCGACCTGCTGGCCGGGGACGCAGCCACCATCCGCTCATTCTCGCCCGGGAACCTGAGGGGCAAGACCGTTGTGGTGGACCGGGCCTCGGCGGAGGACGTGGCCGATCTCGCCCGGCGGGGCGCGGCCATCCTGATCACGTTGATGCCCGAGCTGGATGGCGACCAGGGCCGGGGCGGTTCCTCGGCGGCACTGGTCGAGGCGGCTCTGGTGGCATTGCACAGCCATCCCGGCCAGGACCTGAGCGAGGACGCGTACCTGGATCAGATCCCCGCCCTGGAGTGGTCGCCCAGGATCCGGTATCTCCAGCCCGGCCAGTCGGGTGTGAACCGCTTCGCTTTCGTGATCCATCCCCTGTCCGTAAGGATGATCAAGGCTCACCCGAGATTCCGCCACCTGCGGTTGCTGCCGGATCCTCTGGTCGAGTGGGGCGCGTCATTCCTGCCGCCCATGTACGTGTCGACCGTGACCGGCGCAGTGTCTCCCCTGACCGGGCAGCAGGTCGAAGGGTACCTGTACACCCTGGGCGCCACGCCGCGGCGGATGATGCAGCAAGGGGTGCGCAGCACCTATGACAAGATCCTCCAGGTGGCGCGCTCGGCCCAGCGCCGTGGTGCCAGGATCATGGGGCTCGGCGCCTTCACATCGGTGATCGGGGACGCCGGCAGGACCGTGGCTCACGAGGCCGACATCGCTGTTACCAGCGGTAACAGCCTGACCGTCGCCGCCACCCTGGAAGCGGCGAAGCAGGCCGTCCGCAAGATGGGAGCGACCGACCTGACCCGCGGGCGGGCGATGATCGTCGGCGCCACCGGTTCCATCGGGGCGGTCTGCGCCCGCCTGATCGCCAGGGCCATCAAGGACGTGGTGCTGATCTCCATCGAGCCGGAGCGACTGATCGACCTCAAGCGCCGCATTCAGTGCGAGACGCCCGGGGCGAGGGTGGTCATCGGCACGCGGCCTGACGATCACCTGGGCGACTGCGACCTCGTGGTTACCGCGACCAGCGCTTTCGGCCAGCGCGTCCTCGACATCTCCCGATGCAAGCCCGGAGCCGTGGTCTGTGACGTGGCGCGTCCACACGACATCAGTCCGGAGGAGGCGGCCGTTCGCCCCGACGTGCTGGTCATCGACTCAGGAGAGGTACTGATCCCGGGAACGATCGACTTTGGCTATGACATAGGGTTGCCGCCCGGCGTGTCCTACGCCTGTCTCGCCGAGACCTGTCTGCTGGCGATGGCGGGCCGTTTCGAGGATTACACAGTCGGCCGCGAACTCAGCATGGAGAAAGTGAAAGAGATCTACCGCCTGTTCTGCGAACACGGTTTCCGTATCGCGGGCCTCCACTCCTTCGACGACAGCGTGACCGATGAGCAACTGGCCGAGAAACGCCGACTCGCGGCACGGCTGAGATCCGATCCGGCCCTTCTGGACAGGACTGTCAGCGAGGCAGGACGGAAGATCGCGGATGTGCCGGTGACATCCAAGGGTGTGGCGCCGTCGAGGCATGCGGCCTGGCTGCCCCACGCCTGGCTGTCTCACCTGTTCGCTTTCCTCGACAGGCGTATCGCAGGTCCCCACTAGGGCCGGCCGGAGACCGACGCCTCCTGACGGGTCGGCGGACGCCGGGCTGGTTAGCTGCCACCCGTCCTTGGCGGAAGTTCGTCGAAGGCGGGCAGGTCCGGAGGCATCACGTACCAGGGCGCCCTCGATCCCCAGAATATGCTGCGGAGGGGACGGGCCCCTGGGTCGTCGTCCAGGGTCCCGGCCGTTACCACCGCCCACTTTCCGTCGCGGGTCATCCAGGGCAGCTTTGAGCCACACGTCCGGCAAAAAGCATTGCAGAATCGGCTGGCCTCGGCGTGCACGTACTGTTCGACTTGGTCCGCGCCTTTCAGCCAGCGGAACCGGTCGGCCGGCACGATCAGATTGGCCGCGTGAGCGGCGCCGCCGGTCTTGCGGCAGCGGCTGCAGTAGCAGTACTGAAAATTACCCGTGTCTGCCGGGATGGCATATTCCACCGCACCGCACAGGCAGGACCCTCTCACCTGTCCATCATCCATCGTCGGAGTCTCCGTTTATCCGCGCCGTTTCGCGGGAATGTTACGCCAACGAGGACGTGAGACCGGGATCATCCCCCGATGCAGAACGCGTTGAGCTTGTTGCCGTCCGGATCCCTGAAGTACCCCGCGTAGAAGTTGTCGCTCCGTGGTCCTGGCGCGCCCTCGTCCTTGCCTCCCAGCTCCAGGGCCTTCGCGTGCAGGGCGTCCACCTTCTCCTTCGAGTCCATCACCAGCGCCACCATGACGCCGTTCCCTACCGTCGCCGGACCGCCGTCGTAGGGTTTCGTGAGCGCCAGGGCGGGCTTGTCGGGGGAGACGGCCCAGGCGATGAAGGTGCCGAAGTCCATGAAGCGGGTGGCGCCGATCTGCCCCAGAAGAGCGTCGTAAAAGGCGGCGGCCCGTTCGATGTCGTTGGTACCCAGAGTGACGTATCCGATCATGACGATGCTCCCGTGTTGTTGAGTGGTCTCGGGGTTCCTGCCCCATGTTTTCCGCCGTTCAGGGGAGATGAGGCCTGCCCAGGTATTCGTGGGACTGCATCTCCTCGAGCCGGCTGCGAGTCCGCCGGAATTCGAACTCCAGCCTGTTTCCCGTGTAGAGATCGTCCGGCGGCGCGGCGGCCGAGAGGATGAGCTTCACGTTGCGATCGTAGAACTCGTCTACCAGGGCGATAAACCGGCGGGCCTGGTCTTCGGCGGACTCGTCGAAGACGGGTACACCGGAGATCAGGACGCTGTGGAAGCCGCGCGCGATCTCGATGTAATCGGCCTGGCTTCGGGGTCCGTCACAGATGTCGGCGAACTCGAACCACACCGCACCGTCAGCGAGACGCACGGTGGAGATCACCCGGCCGAGGATCTTCAGGTCGTGGTCACGCCTGCAGACCTTCGGTGCGATCGCCTCGAAGCTGTCCGTCAGGCTGATACGGGCAGCCTCGTCGAGGGGGCTGTGGTAGATCTCCGCCCGTTCCAGTGTCCGCAACCGGAAATCCTTGTCACCGTCCATGTGCACTACGATTGTATGGGCCTGGATGAGATCGATGGCCGGCAGGAAGCGGGTCCGCTGCAGTCCGTCCCGGTAGAGATCATCCGGTGCGACGTTGGAGGTGGCGACCAGAGCGACCCCGCGCCGGAACAGCGCCTCGAACAGGTTCGCGAGGATCATGGCGTCGGCGATATCGGAGACGAAGAACTCGTCGAAGCAGATAATCCTCGTGGACCGCGCCAGCCGGTCGGCAACGGCGTCGAGGGGATTCTGACGATACCGGAATCTGGCCATGTCCTCGTGGACGTCGGCCATGAACCGGTGGAAGTGACGACGCAGCTTGTCGGGGAAGGGCAGGGACTCGTAGAACAGGTCCATCAGCCAGGTCTTGCCTCTGCCCGTATCGCCCCAGATGTACAAACCCGTCTCCGGACGCTGCCCGCCGCGCCTGAACACCGAAAGCAGGCGTGAACCTCGCCCCCGTCCGGAGCGGACCAGACGCCGCTGCAGATCCCCGAGCAGGCGCGCCACGCGCGCCTGGGTCGGGTCCGGCAGGACGGTGGCCGACTCCAGCTCGGCCCGGTAGAGGCCGAGAACCGTTCCCCTGTCGGCGGCGATGCGCATGCCTCAGTCCCCGGCCAGTTCCGGGCGGTTGCGAAATTCCTCCAGGCACTCGGGATTGGCGAGAGCGTCCGTGTTCCTGACCGGGCGGCCGTGGATGATCTCGCGCACCGCCAGTTCGACCAGCTTTCCGCTGATGGTGCGCGGGAGGTCCGCCACCTGTACGATCCTGGCCGGCACGTGCCGCGGCGAGGCGTTGGTCCGGATCGTGTCGCAGATTTTCTGTTCCAGTCCTTCATCGAGGCGCAACCCTTCGCGCAACCGGACGAAGAGGACGATCCGGACGTCGTCACGCCATTCCTGCCCGACGGCCAGTGATTCCACGATTTCGTCGAGCTTCTCCACCTGCCGGTAGATCTCGGCCGTGCCGATCCGCACGCCGCCGGGATTCAGCACGGTGTCCGACCGGCCGTAGATCACGAGACCGCCGCTTGCAGTCAGTTCCGCATAGTCACCGTGGCACCAGACGCCTTCGAACCTCGCGAAATAGGCATCGTGATATTTCGTCCCCTCGGGGTCATTCCAGAACCCGACGGGCATGCAGGGGAAGGGCCGGACACAGACCAGCTCACCCTTTCGGCCGACCATCGCGCGTCCGTTCTGGTCCCACACCTCCACGGCCATGCCGAGACCCCGGCACTGCAATTCTCCGCGACGGACAGGCAGGATCGGGCAGCCCAGGGCAAAGCAGGAGACGATGTCGGTCCCGCCCGAGATTGACGACAGCTGCAGGTCCTGCTTGATGTGCCGGTAGACATAGTCGAAAGATTCGGGCACCAGCGGCGAGCCCGTGGAGAGGACCGCGCGCAGACGGCTCAGGTCCCGCGTGTCCCCCGGACGCTCGCCGGCCTTCTCCAGGGCCGAAAGGTACTTGGCGGAAGTGCCGAAGACAGTCACGCCTTCCTCCTTGGCAATGCGCCACAGTGCGCCGGGGTCCGGCGTAAAGGGCGAACCGTCGAACAGCACCAGGCTCGCCCCCTGTGCCAGCCCGGACACCAGCCAGTTCCACATCATCCAGCCACAGGTCGTAAAGTAGAACAGCACGTCGTCGGCGCCCAGGTCGGTATGCAGGCCGTGTTCCTTGAGGTGCTGCAGCAGCGTCCCGCCGGCGCCGTGGACGATGCACTTGGGCACGCCCGTCGTTCCCGAGGAATAGAGGACATAGAGCGGGTGATCGAAAGGCAACGGCTCGAACTCGGGTTCCGCCTCGTCAGCCAGGAAGCGGTCCCAGGTCACCGCACCGCGCAGCTGGCCGATCTCGGGGCTGCGATCGAGGAACGGCACCACGACCACCTGTTCGACGCAGTCCAGGCCTGCGAGCACTTGCCGGGCGCGACCGAGGGAGTCCAGGCGCTTGCCGTTGTAGAGATAACCATCGGTGACGAACAGGACCCGGGGCTCGATCTGGCTGAAGCGGTCGAGGATGCCGTTGACGCCGAAGTCCGGCGAGCAGGACGACCAGGTCGCGCCAATACTGGCGGCGGCCAGCATGGCGATCACCGTCTCCGGCCGGTTGGGCATGACGCCGGCGACCCGGTCCCCGGCACCTACACCGGTTGCCCGCAGGGCGGCAGCCAGGCGGGCAACGGAATCGCCAAGGTCCCGGTAGCTGACCACCTCGCGGCGGCCATCCTCTCCGCGGAAGATCAGCGCCGGGTGATCGTCGCGGCGGCGCAGCAGGTTTTCGGCGAAATTGAGACGGGCTTCGGGGAACCATCTGGCGCCAGGCATGGCGTCGCCGTCGGCCAGCGTGACGGCGCCCCGGTGTCCCACGACGCCGAAGAAGTCCCACACCGCCGACCAGAATCGCTCGGGATCCGCCAGGCTCCACTGATAGAGCCCTTCGTAGTCAGTGAATTGGCGATCCACGAGATCACCAGCGTATCCCATGAAGCGGGTCATGCGACTGCCGGCGATCCGCTCGGCGGAGGGCGTCCACATGGGCGTCTGGCTCACCGGCGCCCCCCGTCAGTCCCCCAGCGCCTTCTCCAGCTCGGGGAGGATCTGGAACAGGTCCCCCACGAGCCCGATGTCCGCGGCCTCGAAAATCGGAGCCTCGCCGTCCTTGTTGATGGCCACGATGACCCCGGCATCCTTGATGCCGGTCATGTGCTGGATGGCGCCTGAAATGCCGAACGCGATGTACAGATCCGGCGCGATGATCTTGCCGGTCTGCCCGATCTGCATGTCATTGGGCACGTAACCGGCATCGACCGCCGCCCGGGATGCCCCCACCGCAGCGCCGAGCCTGTCGGCGAGACGGAAGATCAGGTCGAAGTTCTCCTTGCTGCCGATGCCGCGCCCGCCGGCGACGACGCGGTTGGCGGACTGCAGATCGGGGCGATCTCCGCCGGAGGCCTCCAGCCCGATCCAAACCGTGTCCGTGGGTAGGTCGGCCTCGACCTGGATCGACTCCACGGCGGCCGGGGCCTGGGCCCCGGCGACGGCGGCAAACGACGCGATCCGGGCGGTGCCGATGATCTTGCAGTCTCCCGGGACGCGCACGGTCGTGATCACGTTGCCGGCATAGATGGGGCGCTTGAACGTGCGCTCGTCGATCACTTCCATGATGTCGCTGATCTGTGGCACGCCCAATAGCGCCGCGACCCGCGGCAGGATGTCCCTGCCAAAGGTGGATGACGGTGCGAGGAGGACATCGTACTCGCTGGCCAGACTCGCCAGCTGGGGCGCCATGACGGCAGCCACGGGATGAGCGTTCTCCGGCCGGTCTACATGTAGGACCCGCCGGGCACCCTCCAGCCGGGACGCCTGTTCGGCGACCCCGTCGGTCCCGGCGCCGAGCACGACCACGTCCACCTCGCCCAGGGCCATGGCGCAACGCATTGCCCGCGCCGTCGAGACGTTGAGCGTCTCACCGTCATGCTCGGCAAGTAGCAGCACCGTGGCCATCACAGCACCCCCTTGTCGTTCAGTGCGGCGACCAGCGCCTCCACAGAATCCACCCTGACCCCGCCGGACCGCTTCGGCGGCGCCTCGTATCCCAGGTTCTCCAGTTGCGGCGGCATGTCGATGCCGATGCTGTCGAAGGCGATCGTTTCCAGGGGCTTGCGCTTGGCTTTCATGATGTCCGGCATCTTCACGAAGCGGGGCTCGTTGAGCCGCAGGTCCACGGTCAGGACGGCGGGCAGGCTGACTTCGACAGTCTCGAGACCCGCATCCACCTCCCGCACGGCTTTGAGCTTGCCGTCGGACAGGTCGAGGCCGGAGATGAACGTGGCCTGGGGACGATCCCACTGCGCGGCCAGCATCTGGCCCACCTGGTTGGCATCGTCGTCGATGGCCTGCTTGCCCAGCAGCACCAGTCCGGGCTGTTCCTTCTCCACCAGTTTCATCAGCGCCCTGGCTGCCGCCAGCGGCTGGATCTCCCGGTCGGTCTCGAGCAGGATGGCGCGGTCAGCGCCCATGGCCAGGGCAGTGCGCAACTGCTGCTGGGCGGCGCCGGGACCTATTGTCGCGACGATAACTTCGTCCGCCTGACCGGCTTCCCTGATCCGGAGCGCCGCCTCCACCGCGATCTCGTCGAAGGGGTTGATGCTCATCTTGACCCCTTCCTTGACCACGTCCGTGCCCTCCCGGTTGATCTGGACGCGCACGTTGTAGTCGATGACCCGTTTGATGCCCACGAGAACTTTCATTGGCCCTCCCGCTCGGGACCTGGTCGAAAACGATCATTGTAACGCTTTACCTGCCGGTTCTTGACCCCGGGGGCCGGCGGACTTCCGGCGGCGGAGGGGATATCGCCTTGACCCGGCTCAGTCTCGCCTTGTCGCGGACCAGGAAACACGACGGCGCCCCGATGGTCCGGTTTCAGAGTAGGCCGCGTCTCAGGACAGGACGGCCGAGGGAGAGGCTTGGTGGCGGAGGGAAGACCGTGAACGCAACGGAATCGCTGTTCGGTATTTACGATCGGGAACTGCCCCCGGATTTCTGTCGCGACGTGATCGATCGTTTCGAAGCGGACCCGCGCAAGGTCAAGGGAATGGTCGGTGGCGGCGCGGCTGGACGGGTGGACACGCGGGTCAAGGCCACGACCGAGATCCTGCTGTGGACTCATCGGGACGGCTGGGACGACGTCAATCGCGTCATCCTGGACTCCCTGCGGCGCCGACTGAGCGACTATATGGGGCGGTGGGGCCAGGCCTTCCCCATCGGCGTCTATCCCGAAGAGCCACGCATCACTCGCTATCGCGAGGGCGAGGGTTTCCTCGCGTGGCATTCCGACAACATCGGCCGCAGCCCGACACGGGTGATTACGGCCATCTGGTACCTGAACACGGTGGAGGAAGGCGGGGAGACCGACTATCGATGGCAGGGCGTCGCGATCAAGCCGGTCGAGGGCCGGATGTTGCTCTGCCCCGTCGGCTGGCCGTTCCTGCATCGGGGCAACCCCCCGGAGAGCGGGCCCAAGTACATCCTCATTACCCAGCTTCACCAGGCCTCACCTGTCCCGCAGCACACCGAACATGTGTCCGCCGCTCAGGCGCCGGGCAAGGTAGCCCGCGTGATGAGTGCGTCTACAGGTTCTGGTAATTCGGCCCGGAACCGCCCTCGGGCGGCACCCAGTCGATGATCTGGTAGGGGTCCTTGATATCGCAGGCCTTGCAGTGGACGCAGTTAGAGGCATTGATCTGCAGCTTCCGCCCGGCTTCGTCCTCGACGATTTCGTAGACCTGGGCCGGGCAGAACCGCGTGCAGGGGTTGCGGAACTCCTCGTAACACCGGGTAGCACAGATAGAGGTATCCGCGACGCGCAAGTGGACCGGCTGATCCTCCTCGTGGGCGTTGTTGGCGAAGTAGACCGAAGCCAGCCGGTCCCGCGGCGGCAGGTCGCGCTTGTCCAGCCAGTTCTCGTCCCTGGCCGCGGTCCCGTCCCCGACCGTCCGGAGGCTGTCGTGATCCGCCCGTGTCTTCAGAGTCCAGGGGCTGCGCCCGGCCGTGACGGTCTCCCAGGCGGCGTTGATCAGGCCCAGCCACAAGCCACGATTGAACCCCGGCCTGACGTTGCGGACCTTCTTCAGTTCCGCCGCCGCGCCCGATCCGCGCCAGCGGGCGTCGAAGCCGTCACCGGATCCTGCTTCGGCGATGTGGTCGGCGGCGATCATGCCGGAGTCGAGCGCCATGTGGATGCCCTTGATCTTGGGGACGTTGAGCGTGCCCGCCGCGTCGCCCACGAGCACGGCACCGGGCATTTCGAGCCGCGGCAGCGCCTGCAGACCGCCCTCCACCAGGGTCCTGGCCCCCGAAGCCAGGATCTCTCCGCCTTCGAGCAGCGCGTGCATGCGGGGATGATGCTTGAACTGCTGGAACGCCTCGAACGGCGAGAACACGGGATCCTCGTAGTCCAGCCCGATCACGAAGCCGATATAGACGCGATCGTCATCCAGGTGATAGACGAAGCTGCCTCCGTAGGTCCTGGCATCCAGCGGCCAGCCGACAGTGTGCTGTATGAGTCCGGGCTGCGACCGGCCCTCGGGCAGACGCCATAGCTCCTTGAATCCCAGGCCGTAGGTCTGGGGCATGCTGTCGGCGTCCAGCCGGAACCGCCGGATCGCCTGCTTGCTCAGGCTGCCCCGGCAGCCCTCGGCGAGGACAGTCACCGAGGCGTGGATATCCACGCCCGGAGCGTGGGACGGCCCCGGCGTGCCGTCGGCCTGTACTCCCATGTCGCCGCAACGCACGCCGATGACCCGTTCCTCATCGATCAGCAATTCCGCCCCTGAGAAGCCCGGGAAGACGTCAACGCCCAGGGTTTCGGCCACGCCGCCCAGATTCTTTACCAGCGAGCCAAGCGAGATGATGAAGTTGCCGTGATTATTCATCTGGGGAGGGGTTGGCAAGCGATACGCTTTCTTGCGTGACAGGAAGAGGAATTCGTCGTCTCCGGCCGGCACACAGATTCCCGGCGGGTTGTCGCGCCACCCAGGCCAGAGTTCGTCCAGCGGACCGGGCTCCATCACCGCGCCGGACAACGCATGGGCGCCTAGCTCCGAGCCCTTCTCCAGCAGGCACACCGAAAGATCGGGTTTCTGGTTCTTCAGCCGGATTGCGCAGGCGAGACCGGCGGGTCCGCCACCGACTACAGCTACGTCGTATTGCATGACATCACGGTCGCTCATGGGTGATCCTCGCAGATCGCAGCAAGATCAGGAAATGGCCGCCAGGGCGGCGGCCATTCATTGTAGCCCATCATCGCCGGGCGCTCAGTCCGCCAGCAGGGGCGCGAGGGCCTCGACCTGGGCAAGCTGCCCGTCGATGACGCCGCGGTCCCCAACCACCACGATCGTCATCCCGTCCACCGGCCACTGGCCGGTCGCCATGGTGTTGACCTCCGTGGCGGTGACCTTACCGAGGCGGCCAAGGTACTCCGTCAGATAGGTGTCCGGCAGGCCATGGAAATCCATAAACGCCAAAGTGCCGATGATTCCCCCCCTGGAGGCGTTGGCCAGCACGAATATCCCCCCGCGATAGCCGCGGATCCGCTGCATCTCGCCGGCCGAGGGCGGCACTGATTTGATCAGGGCGAGTTCCCTGAAGAATTCAGTCAGAGCCGGCCCTGTCGCCTCCGTGGCGACGTCGGCGCTGAACTGCCACACCGCGCTGCGGTAGTTATTGCGCGTCTGGGTGCTGGCGCCATAGGTGTAGCCCTTGTCCTCCCTCAGATTCTGAAACAGCCGCGAGAGGAAACCCGCCCCGCCCAGGATGTCGTTGGCCATCATGAGCTGGCTGTAATCCGGATCCGCCACGCCGATGACAGGGATGCCGACCACGATCGTGGATTGTGGCGCCCCGGGACGATCGATGACCTGCAGGCTGGCGACCCGGGTCGGATCGGGGATATCGATGAAGTCCCCGGGACCAGCAGCCCAGTCCGAGAATTTCCGCTCCACCGCCGTCCGCATCGCCGCCGGATCGAAACGTCCGCTGACGAACAGATGGGACCGTCTCGCACCGAAGTTCTGCCCGTAATATCGACGTACGTCGTCGATGCCGTAACCGATCAACTGCTCCTCGGTGGGATAGACCTCCGCGAATGGATGATCGCCATACAGCCTGGCGTTGAACGCCACCGCTGCCATCCCCTGGGGTCGTACCCGGGAAATGCTGAGGTCACGGACGAAGTCCGCCTTGATCCGGTCCAGCTCTTTCTCCGGCAGTGCCGGGTTTCGGACCACGTCTGCCAGCAGTCCGATTGCATCCCCTTCCATCTCGGACAGGCTGCTGATGCTGATCGAGGTGGTCTCGGATCCGACGCTGATGCCAATGGATCCGCCGAGTTCCGCGGCCTTCCGGTTCAGCGCCTTTGCGTCCAGGCTCGTCGTGCCCTCCTGCATCAGGGCGCCGGTGACGTCGGCGAGCCAGGTGTTGCCGTCCTCATTCAGATTCCCGGTCCTAACCCGCAAGACCATGCTGACCTTCGGCAACTGTCCGAATGGAACCATGGTGACTTTCATGCCGTTGTCGAGGACGAACGTCGTCTTCTGGGGTAGGGCGAAGTCACGGGGCGGCCCCGCGGGAGGCGGCGCGTCTGCGGCAAAGCCCGCACCGGCGGAAAGCAGGCCGAGCAGGGCTGCGACGATAGGGGCGATCCGTGTCATGGCTGACTCCCTTGGGCGGCGCCCGGCTCGAGGAACAACAGGGTACGGTTCGAGGACCTCAGATAGTCCCGGGCGACCTTCCGGATCAGTTCCGGGGTCACTGCCGCCATCTGCTCCTCGACCTGGTTGATGCGCGACGGATCGTCGTCGAACAGGGCGAAAGCAGCCAGTAGATCGGCGCGACCGATTCCGAATTGTCCGCCCTGGGTTTCATAGAAGCTCGACAGGAACTTGAGCCTGGCCCGATCGAGAGTGGCCTGGTCCACGTCGATATCGCTGAGCGACGCCACCACGGTGTCGATCTCGGCCACGATCTCCGCGGGATCCACGTCCACGTCGTGGATCAGGTACCCGGCCAGCAGCACCGGCCCCACGGCGTCGAACATGTCGCCCTGGAGATTCAGCCCGCCACCGACAAAGCTCGAGTACCCCTTGTCGGCGACCAGCCGCTCGTACAACAGGCTGTCATTGCCCTGGATCATGATCAGGCTGATCAATTCCATGGCGTTGTACTCGGGCGTGTTACGCGGTGGCGCGTGGTAAGCGAAGGCCAGCATCGGCTGAGGGGCGAGGGGGTCGAGGAACGTGGCCAGTTTCTCTTCTTTCTGGGGCGGCTCGGAAAGACCGGGCAGCTCGGGCCGCGCCCGCGCCGGGAGACCGCCAAAATAGGTTTCTACCATGGCCAGCGCTTCGACGGGATCGACATCGCCGACGATCACTACCGCGGCGTTGTCAGGGGCGTAGTAGGTTCGATAGAACTCCCTGGCGGACTCCACCGTGGCCGCGTCCAGGTCTTCCATCTCGCCCCAGAAGTTGTGCCCGTTGTGCCAGTTCTCGAATGCTGTCGCGCTGAGTTCGACGGAAAGGAACCGGGCGTAGGGCTGGTTCTCGATCTTCAGCCGGTATTCGTTCTTTACCACTTCCCGCTGGTTGTCGAGGTTTTCCCTGGTGACGTTCAGGTTGACCATCCGGTCGGCTTCCGCCCACAGCACGGGCGCCAGCATGTTTGCGGGGACTACTTCGTAGTACAGGGTCAGGTCCGGTTTGGTCTGCCCCTGGATGATGCCCCCGTTCCCCTGTATCAGCTGGTCGAAACCGCCCTTGGGGAGATTGGTAGTGCCCTGGAACATCATGTGTTCGAACAGGTGGGCGAAGCCGGTGAGCCCCTTTGGCTCGGTACGCAGGCCGACGTTGTAGTAGACCGCGACGGTCACCACGGGGGCCGTGTTGTCCTCGGACACGACGACCCTGAGACCATTGTCCAGCTGGTGATAGGTCACCGGGACCGTATACGCGGTCGCATCGGCGGTCGGCGCGGAATCCGGCGCCCGGGGGCCGGCGCAGCCGGCGACGACTAATGCGCCGGTCAATGCGGCAGCCAGCCATGGTTTCATCATGTCCTCACTCCTGTCGTGTCCGAAGTCATTTCGGTTGCATGCGGATGGCGCCGTCCTGGCGGATAGTTTCGGCATTGAGCATTACGTTGCCATACAAGTAGACCACGAGATCGGCAAATTCTTCCGGCCGGCCCAGCCTCGACGGAAAAGGCACCTGGGCCGCCAGGGACTGCTGGACGTGATCGGGCATGCCCGCCATCATCGGCGTCATGAAAATCCCGGGGGCTACGGTGTTTACCCGGACGCCGATTCTGGCGAACTCCCGCGCCAGGGGCAGGCCCATGCCCGCGACGCCCGCCTTGGAGGCCGAATAGGCTGCCTGGCCCACCTGTCCCTCGAAGGCGGCCACCGAGGCAGTGTTGACGATCACGCCCCGCTCTCCGTCTTCCGTCGGCTCGTTGTGCTGCATCTGGTTGGCTGCCGCCTTACAGAGCAGGAAGGTCCCGATCAGGTTCACGGCGATCACCTTGGAAAAGGCATTGCCCGGCATGGGGCCATCGCGGCCCAGCACGCGCCCGGCGCCGAGGATGCCGGCGCAGTTGACGCAGAATGTCACGGTGCCGAAGGCCTCGGTGGCGCGGGTGAGAGCCCCGTCAACATCCTCTTCGCTGCTCACATCCGTCCGGATGAAGATCGCCCTGTCGCCGAGATCCGTCGCCGCGGTCTGCCCCGTCTCCTCGTTGACATCCAGGATGGCGACCCTGCCGCCTTCGTCCACCACGCGGCGCGCCACCGCGTGACCGAGTCCGGAGGCACCTCCGGAAATGATCGCGATTGCCTTGCTGATGTCCATTTTCTTCTCCCGTTGATTCTTGGCGGAGCCGTCCAGGCCCTCGCTCAGGTGTCGGATTCTTCCGCCCGGAGAGCGGCAATCTGGCCGAGCCGGCTTGCCGGGCGTCGGCCCAGCAGACGGCTGATGAACAGACCGGCGTCCACCAGTGCGTCCAGATCCACCCCCGTCTCCACGCCCATCCCGTGGAGCATGTAGACCAGGTCCTCCGTCGCCAGGTTGCCGGTCGCCCCACGGGCATAGGGACAGCCGCCCAGTCCGGACACGGAGGCATCGACTGTGGCGACACCGGCTTCCAGGCAGGCAAAGACGTTGGCCAGGGCCTGGCCGCGGGTATCGTGGAAGTGCACAGCAAGCTTTGTCAGGCCGATGCTGGCGCCCACGGCCTGCACCAGGTTGCGTGCCCGCGTGGGTGTCCCGGCACCGATGGTGTCTCCGAGGGAGATTTCGTAACAGCCCGCCTCGATCAGTCTCTCAGCCACGCGCACCACCGCGTCGGCATCCACGTCTCCTTCGTAAGGACAGCCGAGGACGCAGGAGACGTAGCCGCGAACCGGCAGGTCGACGCTCCCGGCACGGTCGTTCACTGCCCGGATGCGGTCGAAGGATTCGTCGATGCCCGCATTGATGTTCTTGCGATTGAAGGTCTCGGAGGCGGCTGTGAAGACCGCCACCTCGCGGGCGCCGGCTGCGATGGCGCGCTCCAGCCCGGCCAGATTCGGTACCAGTACGGGGTACGCCGTACCGGCCCGGCGATTGAGGCCGCTGAGCACGTCTTCCGCATCCGCCAGTTGGGGGACCCACCGGGGACTGACGAAGCTGGTCGCCTCCACCACAGGCAGTCCCGCTTCGGCGAGACGCTCGATGAGTTCGATCTTCGCGGCCGTAGGGACAGGCCGTCTCTCGTTCTGCAGGCCATCACGGGGCCCGACCTCGACGATCCGTACGCGTGTCGGGGTCCCGGTCACTGTTCGCTGTCTCCGGCGTTATCTATATCCACCAGCCGCGTGTCCGCCTCGACCATGTCGCCCTCGCGGAAGTAGATCCTGGCGACGACTCCGCCGACAGGTGCGGCAAGCGTGTATTCCATCTTCATGCCTTCCAGCACCAGCAGCGGATCTCCGCGCTCGACCCTTTCGCCTTCGGCGACATGGATAGCCACGATACGGCCGGGCATCGGCGCGACCGGGTGCAGATCCTCTTCGCCCCGGTCGGCCGCGGACGGGAACAGCGGCACCCGGCGGATTTCGAAACCACCGAAGTCCAGGCCCACGAAGCATTCGTCGCCGTCGGTGAGCACCGTGGCCTGATACTCGTCGTCGCCTATACGTACGTCGAGATGATCCGGGTCCAGCCGGGAGGCGGTCACGGGCAGGCATCGGTCGCCGATGAGAGCCGTGTACCGGCCGCCCCAGCCGGCCAGGCCGAGTTCCCGGCTGTCGCCGCAGGCGTCCGCGAAACGCATCCGCGCTCCGCCGCCACCCGCCCGCCACCCGTCGGACCTGTCCCAGGGCGAATGGGGATCCACCGCGGATTCCGGACTGTCATCCTGGTCCATCTGCAAGGCGCAGGCCGCGGCGATCAGCGCCACGTCTCCGGCCGCCGGTCCCGCGCAGAGCACGTCCCCGAGGTGCCGGTCCAGGTAACCGGTGTCCATGCCTGCGCCGAGGAAGTCCGGGTGTCCGGCCACTCGGCGGAGGAGGGGCAAGTTGGTGGTGGGACCCGTGATCATCGTCCGCGCGAGCGCGCGCCGGAGTCGATCGACGGCCTGGTCCCGGTCCTCGCCCCAGGCGATGATCTTGGCGATCATCGGGTCGTAATGGATCTGCACCGCATCTCCGTCGGTGAACCCGGTGTCGACCCTGAGGTCCAGCGCTCCCACCGGGTGCAGAAATCGTCCGATCCGGCCCGTGGAGGGCAGGAAGTCGTTGAAAGGGTTCTCGGCATAGACCCGGGCTTCGATGGCGTGCCCGTGGCTGGCGATTTCCTCCTGGCCCGCGGGCAGTGGGTCGCCGGCGGCGATTCGCAGCTGCCACTCCACCAGGTCGACGCCGGTAATGGCCTCGGTGACCGGGTGTTCCACCTGGAGCCGCGTATTCATCTCCATGAAGTAGAAACTGCCGTCCTCATCGAGCAGGAACTCCACTGTGCCGGCGTTCTGGTATCCCACTGCCCGGGCAGCCGCCACCGCGGCCGACGTAAGCCTGGAACGGATGTCCTCATCCACGGCGGGGGAGGGCGCCTCCTCGATGATCTTCTGATGGCGGCGCTGGATCGAGCACTCCCTCTCGAACAGGTGCACGACGCTGCCGTGACTGTCGGCGAAAACCTGGACCTCTACGTGTCTCGGCCTGGCGAGATAACGTTCGACGATCATCTGGTCATCGCCGAACGCTGCCCTCGATTCCCGCCGCGCTCCGGTGAGCATTTCCGCCCATCGCTGTTCGCTACGCACGATCCTCATGCCCTTGCCGCCGCCTCCGGCCGATGGCTTGAGGATCACCGGAAAACCGATGTGTCGAGCCTGGTCCAGGAGTGACTGGTCGTCCTGGTGTTCGCCTTCGTATCCGGGGACCACGGGGATGCCCGCCCCGGCCATGATCTCGCGGGCCCGGCGCTTCGATCCCATGGCCCGGATAACCTCCGCCGGCGGGCCGATAAAGGCGATCCCGGCACTCCGGCATGCGTCGGCAAGCAGCGGGTTCTCTGACAGGAAGCCGTACCCCGGATGGATGCCGTCCGCTCCCGATTGGCGGGCGGCTTCGATGATCCGGTCCACCTGCAGATAGGACGCCCCGGGCTCCGGCGGACCGATGGCCACTGCTTCATCGGCCTCGCGCACATGCCGGGCGTCAGCGTCGGCCGTCGAGTAGACGGCGATGGAGTGGATGCCGAGCCGTCGGCAGGTCTTGATGATGCGGCAGGCGATCTCGCCGCGGTTGGCTATCAGGATACGGCTGAACATCAGTCGTCTTTACACCAACCGGGCGGGCGCTTCTCCAGGAACGCCTTCAGACCTTCCTGCCCCTCGTCCGAGACCCTCATCTGGGCGATGATCTCGGCGGTCCGCATCTTCAGGGCCAGGTCGGCGGTGACCGAGTGCCCGGTCACCATGTGCACCAATTCCTTGCTCTCCCGCTGAGCGTTCGGTCCGCCCTTGAGCAGCATCTCGACCTGGTGGTCCACCGCCGAGTCGAGCTTGCCCGCTCTGGCGACCTCGTGGATCAGGCTGATGCGGCGGGCTTTCCTGGCCGACATGGCCTCGCCGGTCTGGAAAAATCTCCGTGCGTGTCGGGCGCCGATGGCGCCGATGACGTAAGGGGAGATGACGGCCGGCACCAGCCCCAGGCGGACCTCACTCAGGGAGAACCGGACGTCCGCGGAGGCTACTGCGATATCGCAGCAAGCGACCAGCCCGACGCCGCCGCCAAAAACGTGCCCGTTGATCCGGGCGACTGTGGGACTTGTCAGGTTGTTCAGGGTGGCCATGAGTTCTGCAAGCTGCAGCGCGTCCTCGTAGTTGCGGTCCTCGCTGTAATCCGCCATCGACCTCATCCAGGCGATGTCGGCGCCGCTGGAGAACGACGTTCCGGCGCCGGTCAGTATGACCACGCGCACGTCGCGCCTCGCCTGGAGGTCCGTCAGCAGACCTGTCAGTTTCGCGATCAGGTGGTTGTCGAATGCGTTGTGGACCTCCGGCCGGTTCAGGGTCAACCTGGCGATGCCGTCGCCGTCCACATCCAGCAACACAGTTTCGGCCATTGATCGTTCCGTCCCGGGCCTGCGCGGCCCCTACATCCTGAATATGCCGTACGGTCCTTCTGCCGCCGGCGGGGCATTGAGGGAGGCCGAGATCGCCAGTCCCAGGACACGGCGGGTATCCACCGGATCGATGACGCCGTCGTCCCAAAGCCTTGCGCTGGCGTAGTACGGGTGCCCCTGGGAATCGTACTGTCCCCGGATCTCGTCCTCGAATACCTGACGATCGGCTTCCGGCCAGTCCTGTCCCTTTGCCGTCATGCTGTCCTGGCGCACTGTCGCCAGCACGGACGCGGCCTGCTCTCCGCCCATGACGGAGATTCTCGCGTTGGGCCAGGTCCAGAGCATGCGAGCGCCATAGGCCCGCCCGCACATGGCGTAGTTCCCGGCGCCGAACGAGCCGCCGATGATCACCGTGTACTTGGGGACCGTACAGGTCGCCACGGCGTTGACCATCTTGGCGCCGTCCTTGGCGATGCCCGCGTTCTCATATTTCCTGCCGACCATGAATCCGGTGATGTTCTGCAGGAACAGCAATGGCACTCGCCTGCGGTTGCATAGCTGGACGAAATGGGCGCCCTTCAACGCCGACTCGGAGAAGAGGATGCCATGGTTGGCGATGATACCCACCGGGTAGCCGAGGAGGCGGGCAAATCCGCAGACCAGTGTCTTGCCGTAGAGTGGCTTGAACTCGTTGAATTCCGACCCATCGACCAGCCTGGCGATCACTTCCCTCACGTCGTAGGGGTAGCGGATCTCCCGCGGCAGGATGCCGTAGATCTCGGAGGCGTCGAAGGCCGGTTCAACCGGTTCCGCCACGCCGTCGGTCCCGAACTTGCGGTGATTCAGTGAGCCGACGATGTCTCTCGCCATGGCCAGCGCGTGGGCGTCGTCGTTCGCCAGGTGGTCGGTCACCCCGGATGTCCGGCTGTGGACGTCGCCGCCGCCAAGGGATTCCGCATCCACGATCTCCCCTGTCGCGGCCTTCACCAGCGGCGGTCCGCCGAGGAAGATCGTGCCTTGTTCGCGGACGATGATGGCTTCGTCACACATGGCCGGGACGTAGGCGCCGCCGGCGGTGCACGATCCCATTACGATGGCGATCTGCGGGATGCCGGCTGCCGACAGACGGGCCTGGTTGTAGAAGATCCTGCCGAAGTGATCCCGATCGGGAAACACCTCGTCCTGCATGGGCAGGAAGGCTCCGCCCGAGTCGACCAAATAGATGCAGGGGAGGTGATTCTCCAGGGCGATCTGCTGTGCCCGCAGGTGTTTCTTTACCGTCATGGGGAAGTAGGTCCCGCCCTTGACGGTGGCGTCGTTGACCACAAGCATGGCCTCGATGCCCCGCACCCGGCCGATACCCGTGATCAGGCCCGCGCACGGGGCGGCCTCGCCGTACAGACCATAGGCCGCCAGGGAGGACAACTCGAGGAAGGGACTGCCCTCGTCGAGCAGGGCGTCGATCCGGTCCCGGGGCAGCAACTTGCCGCGCTCGGTGTGTTTCTCCCGGGCCCGTTCGCTGCCGCCCCGGGCAGCCTCGCCGACCCGCTGACGCAGATCGGCCACGAGACTCCTCATGTGTTCCGCGTTGGCCTGGAACTCGTCGCCATGGACATCGATCTTGGTACGGATCCGGGGCATCGCTCAGACTCGCCTCACAGGGCTTCGACAGCAACGGCAGTGGCTTCCCCGCCACCGATGCACAGGGAGGCGATGCCCCGTTTCTGCCCCCGGTGCCGCAAGGCATGGACCAGGGTCACCAGGAGACGTGCCCCCGTGGCACCGATCGGATGACCCAGGGCGCAGGCGCCGCCGTTGACGTTGACCTTCTCGTGATCCAGCCCCAGGTCCTTGATAGCCGCCATGGCGACCACCGCGAATGCCTCGTTGATTTCGTACAGATCCACGTCCGCCGACTTCCAGCCGAGCTTCTCCTGCAATGCCTCGATCGCGAACACCGGCGCCGTGGTGAACCATTCCGGCGCGTGGGCGAAGCCACTGTGGGCGATGATGCGCGCGAGCGGCTCCAGGCCCTTCGCCTCTGCCGTGGACTCGCGCGTGATGATCAGGGCAGCGGCGCCGTCGGAGATGGACGAGGAACTGGCCGCGGTCACGGTACCTCCATCGCGGCGGAAAGCGGGCCGCATCTCGGGGATCTTGTCCATCTCGCAGCGAAATGGCTCCTCGTCCTTGTCCACCAGTGTTTCACCCCGTCGGGTGCGGACCAGGACCGGCGCGATCTCCTTGTCGAAGGTTCCCTTCTGGATCGCCTCGAGGGCGCGGCGCACCGACGCGGTGGCGAACGCGTCCTGCTCCTCCCGGGTGAACTGGTATCGGTCCACGGTCTGTTCGGCGAAATGCCCCATCATGTTGTTGTCATAGGGATTCTGCAGGCCGTCGAGGAACATGTGATCGAGGATCTGCTGGTGGCCCATCCGGAGGCCTTCCCTCGCCTTCGGCAGAAGGTAGGGGGCGTTGGACATGGATTCCATGCCGCCGGCGAGCACGATGTCGGCGGACCCGGCCTTGATGATGTCGTGGGCAAGCATCACGGCTTTCATGCCCGATCCGCAGACCTTGTTGACGGTCGTGCAGCCCACAGACGACGGGATTCCGGCGGCCAGCGCCGCCTGGCGCGCAGGTGCCTGGCCCAGCCCGGCAGGGAGCACGCAGCCGAAGAACACCTCGGAAATCTCTTCCGGCTTGACACCCGAATCCTGAATGGCGGCGGCCGTCGCGGTGGCACCAAGATCCGGCGCCTTGACCGGCGCCAGGGCGCCCTGGAAAGCACCGATCGGTGTCCGCCTCGCGGCAGCGATGACAATTGCGTCAGTCATAGTCTTGTCCTCCTCGAGGAAGAGTGTAGCCCGCGGCGCCGCGGTCGGCCGTCCGGTGAGATGGCCGTGTCAACCGCCCGGCGCGGTATCCGCCTCCACCAGTTCCCGGCCGATCAGCATCCTGCGAATCTCGCTGGTCCCGGCCCCGATCTCGTATAGCTTTGCGTCCCTTAGCAGCCTCCCGGCGGCATATTCGTTGATGTAGCCATTCCCGCCCAGGCTCTGGACGGACTCTAGGGCGACATGGACAGCTGACTGGGATGCCAGCAGCAGACAGGCGGCCGCGTCCTGCCGCGTGGGCTCGCCCCGGTCGAATTGCTCGGCCACGCGATAGCTGAACGCGCGGGCGGACTGGAGAGCGGTGTACATGTCGGCGAGCTTGGCCTGCATGATGCCGAAGCTGCCGATGGGCTGGCCGAACTGACGTCGTTCCCTGACATAGGGCAGCACCAGGTCCATACAGGCCTGCATGATGCCGATAGGGCCTGCGGACAGGACCAGGCGCTCCGTATCGAGGCCGCGCATCAGGCAGTACACGCCCTTGTTCACCTCACCGAGAACGTTGGCGTCGGGGATGCGGCAGTCCTCGAAGACCAGCTCGCAGGTGTTCGAACCCCGCATCCCGAGCTTGTCCATCTTCTGCGCGGTCGAATAGCCGGGGAAATCCTTCTCCACCAGGAACGCGGTCATGGAGCGGGAACCCGCCTCCGGCGGGGCGGTCCGCATGTAGGTCAGGGCCAGCGAGGCCTCGGGACCGTTTGTAATCCACATCTTGGAGCCGTTGGCCACCCACGAGTCGCCGTGCTTTTCCGCCCGGCAGCTCATCGAGCCAACCACGTCCGAACCGGCACCCGGCTCCGACATGGCCAGTGCCCCTACCCACTCGCCGCTGCAAAGCCGGGGCAGGTAGCGCCGGCGTTGTTCCTCGGTGCCGTTGATATAGACGTTATTGACGCAGAGGTTGCTGTGGGCCCCATAGGAAAGCCCCACCGATGCGGATGCTCTGGAAATCTCTTCCATCGCTACCACGTGGGCCAGATAGCCCAGTCCCGACCCACCGTACTCTTCCGGAACGGTGATGCCGAGCAGCCCCATATTGCCGAGCTCCGTCCACAGATCCTGTGGGAACTCGTTGGCCCGGTCGATCTCCGCCGCCCGCGGCGCGATCTCGGAATCGGCGAAACGGCGAACCGAATCGCGCAGCATGTCCAGGTCTTCGTTCAGGGAGGTGTTAAAGGCGCTCACGGCGACTCCTCCGGTTGATTCGGGTCGGTGCGTTGACGGGACGGGCGCTCCCGCCCCCGTCCTCAGCTGATGGTCGCTGTCGTATGCGGACGTCTGCCCGACAGACGATCCTTGAACCGCTGGGAGTAGAAACGCCGGACCTTGGAGATGGCCTCGATGCGCTCCTCGGCGAGCCGGTCGGCTGCCTTCCAGCTCGGGATTCCGTCCCGCTCGGCGATCCCGAAGATGGTACCGATGATGTTGTAAATGGTGCTGACCGTGCGGTACGCGCGGTCGCGGTCGTAGCCCTGCAGTTCGATGGCGACGTTCATCAGGCCGCCGGCGTTGATGGCGTAGTCGGGCGCGTACAGGATCCCGCGCTCCTCGAGGGCCGTGCCCCACTCTTCCGACTCAAGCTGGTTGTTGGCGCTGCCCGCGACGATGTCGCACTTCAGCTTGGGGACAGTATCCTCGTTGATGACGCCTCCGAGGGCACAGGGGGCGAAGACCTGTGCGTCCGTATCGTAGATCTGCTCCATGGGCACCGCCTCGGCGCCGAGTTCCGCAACGGCCCGCTCGACCCGCCTCGCATTGATGTCGCAGACGAATACCTTGGCGCCCGCCTCGCGGAGGTACTTGGTGAGATAGTAGCCGACGCTGCCGACCCCCTGGATGGCGAAGCTGGACTGGCCAGGGTCGTCGAAACCAAATTTGCGCTGCAGGCATGCCTTGATGCCCTGCAACGTGCCATAGGCGGTGAACGGGGACGGGTCTCCGCTGCCGCCGTGCACCCTGTGCACCCCGACGACCCGGTCCGTCTCCTGGTAGATGTAGTCCATGTCCTCGACGCTCGTGCCGACGTCCTCCGCGGTGATGTAGCGTCCGCCGAGGGAGCCGATGAACCGGCCGAAGGCGCGGAACAATTCCTCGCTCTTGTCCTTCTCCGGATCGCCGATCAGTACAGCCTTGCCGCCGCCGAGGTTCAGGCCTGAGACTGCCGCCTTGTAGGTCATGCCTCGTGACAGCCTCAGCACGTCACGCAGTGCTTCCTCCTCGTTCTGATAGGGCCACATGCGGAGACCGCCGAGGGCGGGACCGAGCGTCGTGTCGTGGATGGCCACGATCGACTTGAGGCCAGTCGGCTCGTGCTGGAAGAACACGACCTGCTCGTGCCCCTTCTTCTGCATCGTCTCGAAGAGCTCCATCTATTTCCTCCATCAGAATTCGTGTGCAGGCGACGCCACGACGGTCGCGATTCACCCGGCCGGCGGCAACAGGCGGCGTCGCCGCCGGGCGTCTCTGGAATCAATGTTCGGGATCGGGCAGGCGGACGAGCCCCAGCGACCGGGACCCCCGGCGGATCGGCAGCAAGCTGTCGCGCACCGTCCCCGACGGCGGGCGGAATTATAGTCGGGACGGGTAAAACTTGCATGAGACAGTCCTTCGTTGCGGCGCAGCAAGACGAGCGGCAGTGGCCCAAGGCAATATCGCTATAATTACGCCCCTCAATGACGGGGCCGGATCCAGGTCATCCCTGATGAGTACCGCCGCACACGACGCCAGATTGCCGGGCAGCGGCCGCAGCGAATCGCCGCTGCGGTTCATCACGGCCGCGTCCCTGTTCGACGGCCACGATGCGGCCATCAATATCGTGCGCCGACTGCTCCAGGGAAATGGCGCGGAAGTTATCCACCTCGGTCACAACCGCGGCGTGGCGGACATCGTCCGTGCAGCGTTGCAGGAGGATGCCGACGCCATTGCCTGCAGCTCGTACCAGGGCGGCCACAACGAGTATTTCAGATACATGTCGGACATGCTGCGGCAAGCCGGAGCCGAGCATATCCGGATCGTCGTGGGCGGCGGCGGGACCATCTCCCCCGACGAGATCGAGGCGCTCGAAGGCCACGGCGTGGAGAAGATCTACGATGCCGACGAGGGTATGTCTCTGGGCCTCCAGGGGATGACCGAGGACGTGTTCCGCCGGGTCCGCGCATGGCCGCACCCCGAATTCGAGCCCGGACCGGTGGAAGCGGGGGACAACCGCCGGATCGGCCAGGCGCTGACGCTGCTGGAGGAATCGGTCGACGAGCCTGAGAGGATCGAGGCCCTCAGACGGAGGTGGGCGGATACCGAGCGACGGGTGCCGGTGATAGGCATCACCGGAACGGGTGGGGCGGGCAAGAGCAGCCTGACCGACGAGTTGCTCAACCGGTACCTGCGCGCGTTCCCGGACCGGCGCATCGCCGTTCTGGCTGTAGATCCCACCCGCCGTCGCTCCGGCGGCGCCCTTCTGGGCGATCGCATCCGCATGAACAGCCTCTCGGACGACCGCGTTTTCATGCGCTCCATGGCCACCCGTCGCCAGCATCTCGCTACCAGTGCCGTCCTGAAGGACAGCATCTCCTTTCTCAAGAGCGTGGGCTTCGATCTGGTGATCGTCGAGACCGCGGGTATCGGTCAGAGCGATACGGAGATCGTGGATCTGGTGGACGTCGCCTTGTATGTCATGACCAGCGATTATGGCGCCGCCAGCCAGCTCGAGAAGATCGACATGCTGGACTTCGCCGACCTGGTGGCCCTCAACAAGTTCGAGAAGCGCGGCGCCGAGGATGCTCTCCGGGATGTCCGCAAGCAATGGAAACGCAACCGGCACGCCTTCTCCACCCCGGACGCTGACGTACCCGTGTTCCCTACCATCGCCAGTCGCTTCAACGACCCGGGGGTCAATCGACTGTTCCGCGCGCTCTGCGATGCCATGGTGGCGAAGATGCCGGATCTGGAGGCAGCCTGGTCCGGCCAGGCGTCGCTGCCCGAACCTGGTGACGGACAGCGGGCCCTGATCCCGGCCCATCGCGTCCGTTACCTGGCGGAGATCGCCGAGGACGGCCGCAGCGCCAACCGGGAGGCGACGGTCCAGGCTGGAATCGCCGCCCGGGCCCACGCCTGTTACCGGGCCCTCCGGGAGATCGGGGAAGAGACGCCGGCACCGCTGGAGCCTTATCCCGATGAGGATCTCGGATCCGGGGACAACACCCTGAGGGCCTTGCGCCGGCGGTACAACGAAGCCTTGGCCGAGCTCGATCCGGACAGCGTCGCTCTCCTCAGGAATTGGCCGGGCCGACTCGAGTCGATCCGTGCAGACAGGTACTCATACCGGGTGCGGGACCGGGAGGTCATGGGCGAGAATTTCGCCGAGTCCCTGAGCCATCTGCGTATCCCCAAGATCGCGGCACCCGACTACCGCGACTGGGGTGAATTGCTGGAGTTCCTGCTCAAGGAGAATATGCCGGGCGGCTACCCCTATACCGCGGGGGTCTATCCCTACCGGCGTGAGCGTGAGGATCCCATCCGAATGTTCGCCGGCGAAGGCACGGCGGAGCGGACCAACCGGCGGTTCCATTACCTGTCTGCCGGGCATCCGGCCACCCGCCTGTCGACCGCCTTCGACTCGGTCACGCTGTATGGCGAGGATCCAGACCCACGACCGGATATCTACGGCCGGATCGGCAATTCCGGCGTCTCCATCGCCAGCCTGGACGATATGAAGCGGCTTTACTCCGGCTTCGATCTCTGTTCTCCGACGACATCCGTTTCCATGACCATCAACGGCCCCGCGCCGATGATCCTGGCCATGTTCATGAACGCGGCAGTGGACCAGCAGGTCGAGCGGCACCTCAGGGAAACCGGCGACTGGGCGGCGACCGAGAAGAAGCTCGAGGGGATATTCGGCAACCGGCCACGGCCCACCTATCGGGGCGACCTGCCGCCTGGCCACGACGGCAGCGGCCTTGGCCTGCTCGGCGTGAGCGGGGACATGGTGGTGGATGATGAGACCTATGGCCGGATCCGGGCCGAGACCCTGGCACAGGTCCGCGGCACCGTCCAGGCCGACATCTTCAAGGAAGACCAGGCCCAGAACACCTGTATATTTTCGACAGAGTTCGCCTTGAGGATGATGGGCGACGTCCAGGATTTCTTCATCGACCAGAGGGTCCGGAATTTCTACAGCGTCTCGATCTCCGGGTACCACATCGCCGAAGCGGGCGCCAATCCCGTCAGCCAGCTCGCCTTCACTCTCGCCAACGGGCTGACGCTGGTCGAGTACTATCTCGGCCGCGGCATGCAGATCGACGACTTCGCACCGAATCTGAGCTTCTTTTTTTCCAACGGTATGGATCCGGAGTACGTCGTGATCGGCCGGGTTGCGCGGCGCATCTGGGCCCGGGCGATGCGGCGCCTGTACGGCGCCGGCCCGCGGAGCCAGATGCTCAAATACCACATCCAGACCTCGGGCCGAAGCCTGCATGCCCAGGAGATCCAGTTCAACGACATCCGGACCACACTGCAGGCCCTGTATGCGTTGCTGGACAACTGCAACAGCCTCCACACCAATGCTTATGACGAGGCCATCACGACGCCTACCGAGGAATCGGTCCGGCGTGCGGTGGCGATCCAGATGATCATCAATCAGGAACTGGGGCTGAATAAAAACCAGAATCCCTGGCAGGGGTCTTTCCTGGTGGAGCACCTCACAGAACTCGTGGAGGAGGCCGTCTACCGGGAGTTCGAGCGGATTTCGGAGCGGGGCGGGGTTCTCGGGGCCATGGAGACCATGTACCAGCGGGGCAAGATTCAGGAGGAGAGTCTTTACTACGAATCCCGCAAGCATGACGGGAGCCTCCCCATCGTCGGCGTCAACACCTTCCTCTCTGACCACCCCCGGCGCGAGCAGGCGGCGGAATCAGAGCTGATACGGTCGACCGACGAGGAAAAGGATTCCCAGGTGGATGCCATCGCGGCCTATCGCGAACTGCATGCCGATGCGGGTCGTCGGGCCTTGACCAGGTTGCGGGAGGTGGCCGCGCGACAGAGCAACATCTTTGCTGAGCTGATGGAAGCCGTTAAAGTCTGTTCCCTGGGCGACATTACCCACGCCTTGTACGAAGTCGGCGGTCAGTACCGCAGAAACATGTAACAAAGAATCGACGAAGAGGCCGGGATCGGAGGAGACGGGAATCTCGCCTCGTAGGATTTTGGAAGATTTTTCAATAGGTTGGAATGATAATGTGCGGTCGATTGACACGCAGGGTTTACTTTTTTTTCCCGAGGTATTCTGCTAGCTTAGGTCGCTTCCGGAAGCCTCCTCGAATAATTACTCTCTAGCGAAGGGAAGCTCATGCAAACACATAATAAGGTGCGCCTGGCCGCCTGGCTCGGATCGGCGCTTGCAGCATTGCTGACCCTCGGATTGACGACGGCGGTCGCCTCCGAGAAGGCGCTTACGACCAGTCTCGCTGAACAGAAGGCGAGTGACCAGGCCTCGGCCCAGTCGCAGAAGAAGATCGCACAGATGGCGGACCAGACCACCGAGTTGTTGGGTGAGTACCGCCTGGCGCTGCAGAAGCTGGACCGGGTCAAGATCTATAACAATCATTTGCAGACCCTCGTTAATGATCAGGAGAACGAGAAGGCGAACATCCAGCGCCAGCTGACGGACTTCCAGGAGGTCCAGACCGATATCGTGCCGCTGATGTTCGACATGATCGATTCCCTAGACCGCTTCATCGCCGCCGACCTCCCATTCAACCTCACCGAACGCCGTGACCGGGTCGAGCGGCTGAGGGAGATGATGGACGAGTCGGAGATCACCATCTCCGAGAAGTACCGGAAGATCATGGAGGCATACCAGATCGAGGTGGCCTTCGGGCGGGACATGGAAGCGGTTGTCGGCGATCTGCCCTCGGGCGGCGAGACTCGCAAGGTCGAGTTCCTTCGCATCGGCCGGATCCTGCTCGCCTACCAGACCGCCAACAAGGAGGAGACCGGATTCTGGAACAAGAACACCGGCCAGTGGGAGCCGCTCCCCGACGAGTACCGCTCGGCCATCACGGACGGTCTGAGGATCGCCCGCAAGCAGTCGGCGCCGAATCTGCTGAAGCTGCCCATCAACGGACCGGAGGCAGCGCAATGAGAAAGTCCATCGTAATCGCATTTGCCGCCATCGGCGTCCTTCTGTCCGTCAATGCCGCGACCGCCGCAGATTCACTCGACCAGTTGCTGCAGGAGGTCAAGAAGGCCCGCACAGAGATGTCCGCCCAGAACAAGGAGCGCGAGGCGCGCTTCCAGCGTGAGCGGGACAACCAACGGGCGCTCCTGAGAGAGGCGCAGCAGGAACTGGACCGTGAGGAGAAGCGCAGCGACGCCCTGACCAGCCAGTTCAACTCCAACGAGCAGCAGCTGTCCGAAATGTCCGAGAACCTGCGTGTGCAGGTGGGCAACTTCGGCGAGATGTTCGGCGTCGTCCGGCAGGTGGCCGGAGACACGGTCGGCGTGGTTCGGAGTTCCCTGGTGTCGGCCCAGTATCCGGAAAGGGACGAGGTGGCCAAGCGCCTGGCTGAGATCAAGGGCCTGCCCTCCATCGCGGATCTGGACGCACTGCGGATTCTGTTGTTCGAAGAGATGGTCGAATCCGGCAAGGTCACCCGGTTCGACTCGACTATCGTCACCGCGGACGGCAACACGGAGCCGGCCCAGGTGGTCCGGGTGGGCGTCCACAATCTGATCACCGGCGACCGTTTCCTCAAGTACAACATCGAGGATCCGACCCGGTCGTTCATCGAGGAACTGGCCCGGCAGCCCCAGAAGCGGTTCCGTGCCCTGGCTCTAAATCTGTTTGACGCCTCGCCGGGTGAAGTCGTGGCCTCGGCGGTCGACCCCAGTCGCGGTTCCCTGCTCGGCCTGCTGATCCAGGCCCCGAGCCTCCAGGAGCGGATCGACCAGGGCGGCGTGATCGGCTACGTGACCATCGTGCTCGGCATCATCGGCGCGCTGATCGCGCTGTGGCGGCTGCTCTACCTGAGTGGCGTCGGCGCGGGCATCAGGAAGCAGCTCAAGTCCGAGACCGCGAGCGAGAAGAACCCCCTGGGACGGATCCTCAAGGTCTACGACGAGAATTCCAGCGCCGACACCGAGACCCTGGAGCTCAAACTGGACGAGGCCATCCTCCGCGAGGCGCCCAGTCTGGAGAAGTGGCAGGGCGCCATCAAGGTCCTGGCCGCGGTCGCCCCGCTGCTGGGTCTGCTCGGAACCGTCACCGGCATGATCGCCACTTTCCAGGCGATCACGCTGTTCGGGACGGGCGATCCGAAACTGATGGCCGGAGGTATCTCCCAGGCGCTGGTTACCACGGTACTGGGCCTGTGTGTCGCAATCCCGCTGGTGCTGATGCATAGCTGGGTCGCAGGACGCAGCCGCGCCCTGATCGAGATCCTGGAGGAGCAGACGGCCGGCATCATCGCCCGGAAGGCGGAATCCGATCGATGATCTTCCTCTACGAGACCCTGTTCGTCCCCATCCGCGACTTCTTCGAGGCTGGCGGGGACGTCCTGTTCGGGATCCTGTTCGTGACGATCCTGATGTGGACGCTCATCATCGAGCGGGTCTGGTTCTATTATTTCGTCCTGCCCGGCCGCGTAAGGCAGGCCCGCACTGAATGGGAGGCCCGCCCGGACACGTTCTCGTGGTTCGCGCGACAGGTACGCCAGCAGATGGTCTCGGAGATCGGCGTCGAGTGCCGGCATTACCTCCAGATCATCAAGGCGCTGATGGCCATCCTCCCGCTTCTCGGCCTGCTCGGCACGGTGACGGGGATGATCTCGGTCTTCGACGTCATGGCTTTCGCCGGGACCGGTAATGCCCGGTTGATGGCGGCGGGTGTATCCAAGGCCACCATCCCGACCATGTCCGGGCTGGTGGCGGCTTTGTCAGGCCTGTATTTCGTCGCCTGGCTGGAACAGAAGTCCACCCGTGAAGTCCAGAAGATAGAGGACGAACTCGCTCACAACTGAGGGGCCCTGAATGCGTCGAAGAGTTGCGATACACGGTGAAGAGGCGGAGATCAACATCACGCCCATGCTGGACATCGTGTTCATCATGCTGATCTTCTTCATCGTTACCACGTCTTTCGTGAAGGAGGTAGGTATCGACGTCAACCGGCCCTCCAACGCGCCGGTGCAGGAACAGAAGATGTCGGAGGTCGTCGCCATACGCATCGACGAGACAGGCCTGATTTCGGTTCAGAACCGCGAGGTCGACATCCGCGCGGTCCGCGCCAATATCGAGAGTGAGCTGGCGACAAAGCCGGATGCCAGCGTGGTGGTTATCTCGGACCGCAACGCCGATGCGGGGTTGCTTGTGAGGGTGATCGACCAGGCGCGAGTGGCGGGCGCCGAGAAAGTATCACTCGCGGCCATGGCGCGTTGAGGCGAGGACGAATCTCCGAGGACCCAGATGGCTAGACGGCACGCAGTACAACAGGAAGAGACCGAGATTAACATCACGCCGATGTTGGACATCGTGTTTATCATGCTGATCTTCTTCATCGTCACCACCTCCTTCATCAAGGAGACGGGTATCGATCCGAAACGGCCGGAAGCGGAGACCGCCTACAAGCAGGAGCGGGGCAACATCCTGATCGCGATCAACTCGGTCGGAGAGGTCTGGATGAACAAGCGCAAGGTCGAGCTGGGCCAGGTGAGGCAGATGATCGAACAGGCCAGGAACGAGAGTCCCGAGAGCAGCGTCGTCATTATTGCCGACGAGAAATCCGCGACCGGCGTACTGATCGACCTGATGGACCAGATCCGCCTCGGTGGCGTGTCCAATATCTCGGTGGCTGCCGAGTTGGAGGGGGGAGGCTGATGCGGTATCTGGTCTCGATCACCCTGGGCGTGATCATGGCGTTGCTGTTGTTCTACGTCATGCACCGCCTGGTGGCGGGCGGGGAAGGATTCGACGCCTCGAACGCCGGCGGCAAGGTGGTGGAGTTCGTCCGCGTCCGGCCTGACGAAGTGACTCAGACCAAGGACCGTCGTGTCCCCAAGAAGCCGCCACCGCCCAAGAAGCCGCCGCCGCCGCCGAAGTTGAAAGTCGCGCAGCAGCAGCAGCCGCCGCCGACGCCCATGGACATAGAAACGCCCGATATCGATGTCGGATTCAGCGGCAGCGGGCCCTACCTGGGTTCCTGGCAGGCGGGCGATCCGTCGTCCGAAGGCGACGTCATCCCGATCGTCCGCATCGAGCCGCAATACCCCAGGGAAGCTCTGCTCAAGGGCATCGAGGGCTGGGTGCGGGTGCGGTTCATCATCCTCGAGGACGGCACGGTGGACGATCCCCTGGTGGTCGAGTCGGAGCCCCGCCGCCTGTTCGATCGTGCCGCCATTCGCGCGATCCTGCGATGGAAGTTCAAGCCGCGGATCGTCGACGGCAAGGCGATCCGGCGGGAGGCTGAACAGGTTATCGATTTCAAGCTGGACAACGGGTGATGAGAACACCAGGTCGAATACTCGCCATGCTCGCGCTGTTCGTCGCGATGGTCGCGCCGGTCACCGTGCCGGCTCAGGAGCCGAAGTGCGAGGGCCCCGAGGGCGTCGACCGCAAGGATCGGCCCAACCTGATCGGCGAGCGCACCTTCCGCCGCCTGTCCGCCATCCACGAGGAACTCGGAGAGAACAAGTACGCCGACGCGCTCAAGGGCCTCAACGCGATCAACACGGGCAACCTGAATGACTACGAGGTGGCCATGGTCAACCAGACCTATGGTTACGTCTACGCCGCCCAGGGCAAATACGACCAGGCCATCCCCTATTTCGACAAGGCCCTGAAGTCCGACGCCCTGCCCAATTCCGCCCACTTCGGGCTGATGTACTCCCTGGCCCAGCTCTACGCCGGCCAGGACCAGCACCAGCGGACCGTCGATCTCATGCTGGAGTACCTGAAGTTCCAGTGCGATCCTCCGGCCCAGGCCTACATCGCCCTCGGCTCGAGCTATGCCAGCCTCGGGCGGTTCAACGATGCGCTGCCCTATGTCAGGAAGGCCATTGAAACGGCCGGCGACAAGGCGCAGGAAGCCTGGTACCAGCTTGAGCTCGCTATCTATTTCGAACAGAAGGACTACGCCTCGGCCGCGCGGCAGCTGACGGTAATGATCGTCAAGTGGCCCGAAAAGCTGAAGTACTGGGAAATGCTCTCGGGGGCCTATCAGGAACAGCAGAAGGACATCGAGTCCGTGGCCGCCCTGATGCTGGCCTATCGGGACGGACTGATCTACGAAGCCGCGCCGGATCAGGTGGAGAAGAAACTCCTGAACATTATCCGCATGAACATGTTCATCGAGGTGCCGTTCGTGGCCGCGCAGATGCTCGAGACCGAGATAGGGAAGGGCCGGATCACGGCGGACGAGAAGAACCTGACGCTGCTGCTGAACGCCTGGACCCAGGCCCGGGAATTCGACAAGGCCATCGCTACCATCGACCGGCTGGCGCCGCTGAAGGACGACGGTGAGCTTTATCTGCAGAAGGCCCAGCTGCTCGCGGAGAAGAGCGACTGGCCCGGGACCATCTCGGCTGCCCGCCAGGCTCTGGACAAGGGCGGCCTGAAGAAGCCGGGCGGCGCCTATCTGCTGATCGGCATCGCCGCCAACGAGATCCGGGACTGGCAACAGTCCCTGGACGCCCTCAATGAGGCGCGCAAATACGATGACAGCACCAGGCGCCAGGCGGCGGACTGGATCAAGTTCGTCGAAGACCGCATGGCTGTCGCCCGTAGCTGAACCCGGGCCGGCGCACGTCGCATACGGGGCCCGCTAGCGCGGGCCCTTCTATTTTCCGGCCGCGGCGGTCAGGTCCGGTTCGCCAAGATGAGCCAGTATCCGTTCCCGTGACAGGCTCAGCAGTCGGCTCGCCTTGTGCTGGCGCCCCTCGGCAGAGAGATCCAGCGGCGGCGTGATTATCACCTCCACCGGTACGCGCCGGGGCAGCCACCGCCTGGCGGGAAGGACCGACCGGGTCCCGCGTATCACCACTGGCACGACGGGGAGTTGGGCCCGGGCGGCGGCGGCGAAAGCGCCGGTGCGGAACCGCATCAGCCCCGGTTCGGCCTGGAACGTACCCTCCGGGAAAAAGACCAGGGCCTCGCCGCCATGGGCTCTGCGCAGGATCCTCCTGGCGTCCGTTGCGCCCCGGTGGCGGTCGAAACGCTCCACGAACTCCGATCCGAGGCGCCGCAGCAGCAGATGAGCCAGCGGGATCGAGCGGATCTCCCGCTTGATCACAAAGCTGAATGATGGGGGCAGGGCGGCAGTCAGGATGACCCCATCCAGGTAGCTGGCGTGATTGGCTACCACGACGCAGGCGCTCTCGGGGAGGGCTCCGGGTTCAATGACCGTCAGTGTGATCCCGGAGGCCGCCATGATCAGGCGGGCGCCGGCGCGAGCCACGCGCCGCCTCGTGTCCAGTCCGGGCAGGACCGCGACCAGCAGCGTGGTGGTCAGGGCAACCACGGTGAACACCGTCAGCGCGTAGAGGCCCCAGAGAGTATTGATCAGTGTTCTCGCCGCGCTGCCCATGCTTCAGTCTCGGCCAGAGTTGAAAGCTTATGTGAACTCGGTCACGTTATGTTAATTACGGGCGCGTTGTGTGATGGCTGTCACGGTCATGCCGGGACCGAGCCCCAATAATCTCATGCCACAGGCCGGTGCAGTACCGGCGCCGGGTCTCCGGATCGCTGGAGACCCGATTGTACGTCCGCAGTCGCAGCGGGCAACACACGGGGGGCGTTGGGGCCCGGCCCGCCACGGTTGAAGAGCGCCGGAGAGGTGCACAGCAGGATGGGCAGCAAAAACGCCACCAGGAAATCTGCGAGTGAGACTCCGCTGGACCAGTCCGAGGCGGCGATCGAGCGATTCGTCGACACCGTATGGATGGAGCGCGGGCTTTCCCGGAATACACTCGCGGCCTACCGGACCGATCTCACTTCCCTGGCCCGTTGGCTCGATGAGTCTGGCAAGACGCTGGGGCAGGCCCGTCGGGGGGAACTCCTGGACTACATCGCCTGGCGCGTCGAAGCTGGCGCCAGGCCGCGATCCACTGCCCGGCAGTTGTCGAGCTTCCGCGGGTTCTTCCGGCACCTGTTGCGAGAGGGCGCCCGCAAGGACGACCCCACGGCCCAGATCGAGATGCCCAAGATAGGGCGGCCCCTGCCCAAGTCGTTGTCGGAGTCCGAGGTCGAGGCGCTGCTGGAGGCGCCCGACACCTCGACCTGCCTGGGGCACCGCGACCGCACCATGCTCGAAGTGCTCTATGCGACAGGCCTGCGGGTGACCGAACTGGTCAACCTCAGGCTCAATCAGGTCAACCTCAACCAGGGCGTTATGCGGGTGGTGGGCAAAGGCAACAAGGAACGCCTGATCCCCCTCGGTGAAGAGTCCCTGGAGTGGATCGACCAGTTCATCCGCGGCCCACGGGCGGAGATCCTGCTGGACAGGCAGTCCGACTACCTGTTCCCGACGCGTCGCGGTGACCACATGACCCGGCAGGCATTCTGGCACCTGATCAAGCGCTATGCGACCAAGTCCAAGGTCGAGAAGGGCTTGTCTCCGCATACATTGCGCCATGCCTTCGCCACTCACCTGCTCAATCACGGCGCCGACCTCCGGGTCGTGCAGATGTTGCTGGGACACAGCGACCTGTCCACGACCCAGATCTACACCCACGTGGCGCGACAGCGCCTCAAGGACCTGCATTCGCGGCACCATCCCCGGGGTTGACCCCCAGGACCGCGGAAATCCGTTAGAATCCCGCTTCCATCTGAACTCCCCCACCCGGCGACTGTCATAACGGACGTCGCCACTACGAGTCCAAAACATGCGTAACATCCTGGCTTTTCTGCTGATCGCCGCCCTGCCCTCAGCTCCGTCCCTGGCGGAGGATGCGGCCGATCCCCGTGCCGCCATCGCCGAACTGGTTCCGGGTCTCACCGTGGATGACGTCCGGCCTTCGGAGGTGAACGGTCTGTACGAGGTCGCGATCGGCTCCCAGATCGTGTACGTGACGGCCGATCGCCGCTACCTGGTCAAGGGCGACCTCATCGATCTGGCGACCAACGAGAGCCTGACCGAGGCCCGGCGCAGCGGCCTGCGTCTCGACGAGATCGGGGAACTGTCGGACGACCAGATGGTGATCTTCGGCCCAGCCGATGCGCCCCACACCATCACGGTCTTCACCGACGTGGACTGCACCTATTGCCGGAAGCTCCACCGGGAGATCAAACAGATCAACGACGAGGGGATCCGCGTCAGGTACGTATTCTACCCGCGCTTTGGCCCCGGCTCCGATTCCTGGGCGACGGCGGTGTCCGTGTGGTGCTCCGCGGATCGTCAGGCGGCGCTCACGGCGGCCAAGAACGGCGACGAGATCAAGGCCGCCAGTTGCCCCAATCCGGTGGCGGAACATTACGCCCTCGGCAACAAGATCGGCGTGCGGGGAACCCCCGCGATTCTGATGGAAGACGGCGAGTTGCTGCCCGGCTACGTTCCGGCGAAGGAACTGGCCAAGTATCTGG
>JAHEFR010000035.1 GCA_024640085.1 Gammaproteobacteria bacterium | reverse complement strand
CGGTGCTCCCGACGACATCGGCGAAAAGGACTGCAACTTCTGTCTCTGTTTGCATAAGCTGGCAGGAGTTATGCACGCTCCGGGATCGAGCGCATTTCTAAGGGGAAGGCAGCATAATCTCAGCGCCCGAGTGAATCAACACGATGGCGCCTCGCCGACGCCGTTGAAATCCCGCCGCCGGCCGGCTGCCGGATTTTTCCCGTGTCCTGAAAGTCCGCCTGCACCGCGGAATTCGATCGATTTCCCGACCAGATGGGCGGCGCCCCCTGGCTGAGAACGGCGATTCGCCTAGCGTTCGCCCACCAGGTAGGCGATCCAGGCCGGATCGTTCTCGCCGACCTCCACGCGACTGTATTCGCCGTTGGCCTCGCCGTCCTCGTCTTCGCCCTCCCAGTACACGTGGCTCGACCGGAAGCCGGTCTCGGCCAGCAGGTCCCTGAGCTCGGGCAGCGTCCAGAGCCGCCAGTCGTAGCTGAATGCGCGTTTCATCCTGGACCCGTCCGGAAACCTGAAATGGATGTGGCAGCGGTATGCCCCGGTTATGGGCTCATAGCTGGCCTGGTCCCAGACGTAGGTGAAATCATCGTAGTCGGTCTTCTCGCGGACCTCGTTATAGGCTTCGGCGCCTCCGAACACATCGAGGAAGAACAGACCGTCCTTTACCAGGCTCCGCAGCACCGAGCGGAAGTACTCGGCAAGCACCGCCCGATCCTTGAAGCACCAGTAACTGAAATTGAACGCGCCCACCACATCGACCGGCGGGGTGCGCACTTTGCGCACGTCGGCCTCCAATAGCTCCAGCCGCTTGCGCTGGGACGGGGGCAGGCGGGAGACGTTGTGCTCGTGACCCCAGGCCAGCACCGCGGGATCGATGTCGACGGCATAAGCGCGATTGGCCCGCCGGGACGACACCCAGTGGCAGGCTGCAGCCGCGGTGCCGCAGAAATCTTCGCGGAGGATCGCGGGGCGGCGCCCACGCAGCTCCCGGAACGCGGTCTCGATGAACTCCACTTCGGCCTCCACGTTCTGGACCGATTGCTCGTAGAGCACGTGTGGATCGGCCGCCTGGGCCATGGAAGGCGCCCTGGAGCGGGTTTTCTTTTTGGGCTTCGACATCCGGATATCCGATCTGGCGTGGTAGGGGGGCGGTATTCTAAGCCCTGATCGAAGGACGTGACGATTCCCGCAAATCACGATCTGCCTGCGCACGCCATGCCGGCCGCCTCCAGAGCGGCATGGACAACGTCCATACCCGCCCCTGGCGCCGTCGCCCGCTCGCTTAGCGTGCGGCGCCATGCGCGTGCCCCAGCCTGACCCGCGAACAGCCCGAGCATGTGTCGGGTGATGGAGTGGAGTCGCGCGCCGGCAGACAGCTGCGCGTCGATGTAGGGAAGCATCGCCTCGACCACGGCCAGCCTGGATGGCGGCGGGCGGCCGCCCAACAGATGCGCCTCGGCCTCAGCCAGGAACCAGGGGTTGTGATAGGCCTCGCGGCCGATCATGACTCCGTCCACCAGCGCTGATTGCCGGCGCGCAATGTCGAGGGTGCGGATGCCACCGTTGAGGACAATAGTTAACTCCGGAAACTCGGATTTCAGGCGGTGCACGAATTCATATCGCAGGGGCGGCACCTCCCGGTTCTGTTTTGGGCTCAGGCCTTCCAGGATCGCGTTCCGGGCGTGGACCATGAATACGCGACAACCTGCTTCAGCGACAACGGTCACGAAATCCCGAAGGAACCCGTAATCGTCGCGGTCGTCGATACCGATCCTGGACTTGACCGTGACCGGCACATCGACAGCCTCGCGCATGGCCCGGACACAGTCCGCCACCACGCCTGCGGAAGCCATCAGGCAGGCGCCGAACCGACCCGACTGGACCCGGTCGCTCGGGCAACCGACGTTGACGTTCACCTCGTCATAACCCGCATCCGCCACGATCCGGGCTGCCTCGGCCATCTGCCGCGGCTCGCTGCCACCCAGCTGCAGGGCCACCGGGTGCTCGGCCGGATCGAATCCAAGCAGCCGCTGGCCGTCTCCGTGGACGACTGCAGCCGCGGTCAGCATCTCTGTGTAAAGCCGCGCATGGGGAGACAACAGCCGATGGAAATACCGGCAGTGACGGTCAGTCCAATCCATCATCGGGGCGATGGCAAGCCGATAATCCGGGACAGATTTCATCGGGAAGAGATCGATTACGGACTCGGCGACCAGGATGGGCGGCAAGGATCAGCCGGTCCTGGCGGTTTCCTCCACCAGCATGTCCACCACCGCCTTGAGAGCGTCCGACTCCGACGCGCCCGCGGCCAGGGCTTCCTCGTAGGCGGCGACCTGGCGGTGGGCGCTGGTGCCCTGGGTGGCCATCTCCCGGGCGCGCTCGACTTCCGCCAGGCAACCCAGTTCCGCTGCGTCCTGGCTGACCAGGTCCACCAGCTCGCCGATCAGGTCAACCGTCGGCACGATCTCGCCCCTGGCGAGATCGATCAGGCCTTCGTCGGGACCGTACCGCATGGCGCGCCAGCGGTTCTCCATCAGCAGCATGGGCGCGTACATCCTCCAGCGCTTGTTCTCGCACCGCAGGCGGTAGAGCATGCGCATGGTGCACACGGTCAGTGCCGCGATGGTGACCGCGTCGTCCATACGGGTGCAAACGTCGGTCACCCGCATCTCCAGCGTCGGATAACGGTCGCTGGGCCGCATGTCCCACCAGATCTTGGTGGCGTCCTGGATCAGGCCCGCGTTGATCATCACCCCGATATGGCGGCGGTACTCGGCGAAGCTGGCGAAGCGTTCCGGCAGGCCCGTCCTCGGCAGGGCGTCGAAGACCGTGAGCCGGTAAGACTTCAGGCCCGTGTTCTCCCCCTCCCAGAAAGGAGAGGAACACGACAGGGACAGCAGATGCGGCAGGAAATAGCTGAACTGGTTCATCAGGTCGATGCGCAGTTCGTCATCCTCGATGCCGACATGCACATGCATGCCACAGATGAGCAGGCGCCGGGCCGTCGCCTGCATCTCCGAAGACAGGCTGTCATAACGCTCCCGATCCGTGGTCTTCTGATCCAGCCACCGGGCCCAGGGGTGCGTGGAGGACGCCATGGGGGCGAGGCCGTGCTGTCCGGTCACTTCGACTATGGTGCTACGCAGCCGGGACAGGTCCCGGCGTACTTCCTCGATGGTGTGGCAGACGCGGGTGCCGATTTCGATCTGGGCGCGCATGAACTCCGGGCTCACCTGCCCCTGCATCCGCTTCTCGCACTCCTCCATGATCGTCTTGGGAGGATCCGCGCACAGGTCGCGGGTCTCCTTGTCCACCAGGAGGTATTCCTCTTCGACGCCGATAGTGAAGGTCGGAGCTTTGTGTTTCATCAGCGCGGACCCGGCTGATAGTAGGTGTAGAGATCGTCGTCGGCGAGGATCTCCGCCAGCACGCCGCCGAGGATCGCCGACCAACGGTCCGCGCCCCGGGGAGCGCTGATGAGATCCTGCCGCACCTCGATGGAGACGTGGGGCATTCCGGCCGGCTCCGCGTGATGATCGATCGTGTAGTCGGCCGGCGCCTTGCCCGAATAGGGTTCGTTGTCGCCCACCACGACGCCGGGGATCCGGCGGAGCTTCTCCATCAGGGGCACCGGAATACGCGGGTCGGCGTCCCAGAGGATGCCGATCTGCCACGGCCGCGACATGCGGTTGAAGATGGGCGTGAAGCTGTGCACTGCGATCAGCGCCGGCACCGTGCCCTGCTCCAGGAAACGCTCCAGCCGCTGCTGGATCCCATCATGATAGGGATGGAAGATCGCCTCGGCCCGTAACTCCTTGTCCTGCTTGGACAGGTCGTGATTGCCCGGCACGAATTCGCCGTCGCTGACGGCCAGGATGGAGGTGGGGTCGCTGAGGTGCCGGTTGCAGTCCACCACCAGTCGCGAATAGCTGGCAAGGATCGCCGGCGCGTCGAGCAGGGCTGACAGGCGCCTGGCCACGTCCACCGCGCCGATGTCGCACGCGATGTGCCGGCGCAGGGCGAGTTCGTCCAGGCCCAGGTTGTCGAGGCGCCGGGGGATTCGGCGGCTGGCGTGATCACACACCAGCAGGACCCGGGCGGATCCGCCGTCGTTGATCAACTCGAAGGCTGTGGGCTCGTCCGGCGAGAGGAGTCCGCCCCCGTCGCCGGCGATCGCGCCTGAGAGTCCAGATTCCGCGGCGATCACCGGGCGCCTTCCGTGCGTTTGTTCGCGCGATCCGATCGCCATGGTCGGAGTTTACCGCGAAACATGTGGGCCGCAAGGCCGGCGGTCAGGCCAGTTTCAGCTCCGGTAGCCGTCCCTGGTCACCCAGGCGCGGAAATTCGCTCACCGGGGCGGGCCTGGCGATAAAGAAACCCTGGGCGAATTCCACGCCGATGGACACCAGTGTATCCAGCACCTGCTGGGAGTCCACGTGTTCGGCGACGGTGCGGATGCCCATGGCGTTGCCCACCGTGGTGATGGCGGCCACCATGGTCTGGTCGATGCGGTCGTTGGTCAGGTTCTTGATGAAGTGACCGTCGATCTTCAGGTAATCCACCGGCAGGTTCTTCAGGTAGGTAAAGGACGACAGGCCGCTGCCGAAATCGTCCAGGGAGAATTCGCAGCCCCGCTTCTTGACCTCGGACATGAAGTGGGCGACCCGCTGCAGGTTGCTGATGGCTGCCGTCTCTGTGATCTCGAAGCAGATTGACCCGGGCACCAGTTCGTGCCGTTCCAGTTCCGCCAGGACGAAATCGAGGAACTTGTCTTCGTTGAGGGACGTGCCCGATAGGTTGATCGCCAGCGTGTAGCCCAGGTCCCGATCTCCGCCGCCTTTGTAGGCGAGGTTCTCGAGCGCGTAACGGAGTACCCAGCGATCGAGTGCCGGCATCAGATTGTAGCGCTCTGCCGCGGGGATGAAGGAGTCCGGTGAGACCAGTTTGCCGCTCTCGTCCCGGAGCCTCAACAGCAGCTCGTAGTGGCCGCGCTGGTACTGCACGTCCCCGATCGGCACGATGGGCTGGAAATACAGCTCCAGCCGATTGTCCTCGATGGCGCGTGTCACGTGGGACACCCACTGCATCTCGGCGTGCCTCTCGGCGGCATCGCCATGCTGGTACACATGCAGGCGATTGCGACCCTGGTCCTTGGCCGCGTAGCAGGCTACGTCCGCCGCAGACAACAGCGAGGCGACGCTTTCGCTCTCCTCGGTGATGGAAATGATGCCGATGCTGACCCCGATGTCGAAGGCTGCATCCTGCCAGAAGAAACGGAACTCACGGATGGCCTGCCGCAGGTTGTCCGCTACCTCGACCGCCCGCTCCAGGCCGCAGTCTGCCAGCAGGACGCCGAATTCGTCGCCACCGAGGCGGCAGACGACGTCGTTGACGCGCACCCGGCGCGTGATCAACGCGGTCAGCTGCTGCAGCAGCTGGTCACCGGCCGAATGGCCACAAGTGTCGTTGACGATCTTGAACTGGTCCAGGTCCAGATAGAGCAACACGTGGACGCGCGCCGGGTCCTTGCGCGATGCCTCCAGCGCCTCCTGCAGGCGGGTCTCGAATTCGCGGCGATTGATGAGCCCGGTGAGCGGGTCATGACTGGCCTGATATGCAAGCTGCCGGCGCAGGCTGCGCTCCTTGTTCACGTCGTGGAATACCATAACCGAGCCCATGACCTTGCCACGCCGGTCCCTGATAGGTGCCGCGGAATCCTGGATGGCGATCTGTTCGCCGAACCGGTCCACCAGGATGGAATGCTGGCCCAGTTCGGTTACCGATTCCTCCCGCAGACAGATCGTGACCGGATCCTCCACCGGCTCGCCGGTGGTCTCGTCCAGGATCTGGATAATCTCCCCTACCGGCCTTCCCGAGGCCTGGACCATGGACCAGCCCGTGAGTTGCTCCGCTACTGGATTCATGTAGTCGACCCGCCCACCGGCGTCGGTGGTGATGACCGCGTCGGCGATAGATTTCAGCGTGACCTCGGCCCGCTCCTTGGCTTCGTGGATGGCCATCTCGGCGCGCTTACGCTCGGTGATGTCGGACAGGGTGCCCTCGTAGGCGATAACCACGCCGCTTTCGCTGCGGACGATACGTGAGTTCTCCAGCACGATGATGTGGGTGCCGTCCTTGCGCCGCAGCCGCAACTCGGCGTTGCGGACCTGGCCCTCGCGGTGCAGTTCGCTCAGGACGGCCGCCTGCTGGGCCGCATCTACATAGAGACTGCGCGTCGGTCCCAGGTCCTTGAGCTCCTTCTCGGACTCATAGCCGAGCATCTTGACCAGGGCGGGGTTGGCCGAGATGAACTCGCCTTCGGCCGACACCTGGTAGACCCCGTCCAGAACGTTCTCGAACAATCCCCGGAAACGGGCCTCGCTGGCACGGATGGTCTTCTCCGCCTGCTTGCGCTCGATGGCGATACCGGTCAGACGGGTCATTCGATCGAATAGATCGAAACTCTGGATCACCGGCGCAACGGCATGGGGGTAGAAAACAGCGAAAGCCCCCAAGACCCGATGATCGGAGGTGCGGATGGGCGTCGACCAGCTCGACCGCAACCCATTGGCTTCGGCGATCTCCCGGTGACCCGCCCACAACGGGTCGGTGCCCATGTCCGCCGTGACCACGGTCTCGGCCACGGTCATGTCGGGCGCAGGCGTGTCGGCCAGCGTCTCGACCGGCAAGCCGTCGATGGCGTCAATCAGCTCCTTGGGCAGACCGGGGGCACTGTTGACCGTCAGGTGACGGCCCTTGTCGTCCAGCAGCAGGATGGCGCAACAAACATCCTCCGCCACTTGCTCCACGGTCTCGGTGATGGTGTCCAGTACGTCGGAAAGCGGCGCGTTCCCGGCGATCTGCTCGAGGACCGTCTTCTCGCCCGCGGCCAGCACCTCGGAGCGCTTGCGGTGGCTGATGTCGGTAATGCTTCCCCGAACCAGGCGACGGTCGCGGCTCTCCATCCGGGCCAACCTTACTTCGCAGGGAAATTCCCGGCCGCGGAGGTCACGGTGAACCCATTCGAACACCGGATTCTTTCCAGCCAGGGCCGCGTCGATGAACCCTCGGGAAGCTTTAGACGCCATGCCGTCGGCCTGTTTCTCGGCGCTGACATCCTGCGGCCCGAGCTGCAGCAATACTTTCTGATCGCCCTTGAACATCTTCGCGGCCGCCGTATTCACGTCCACGAACCGGCCCTCATCCACGTCGTAAACCACGATGGCCTCGGGCGCGCTGTCCACCAGGGAACGATAGCGGGCCTCGCTATCTCTCAGGGCTCGCTCGGCATTGACCCGTTCGGTCATGTCACGGATGCCCACGATGAACAGGTCGCCGCCCTCGACCTGCGCCCGGCTGACTACTACGTCGGCTGGGAAAGTCTTGCCCGTGCGGTGCCGGCCATCCACCTGGTGCGGCGCCATTTCCGCCACCGTGCAATCCCTGCTGCGGGACAATTCCTTGAGGTATCCGGCCGCCGTCATATCGTCGGGGAATGGCAGCAGCAATGACAGGTGTCGCCCGAGCAGGCTGCCGGGCCGGTAGCCAAAGATGCGTTCCGCCGTGAGGTTGACCGAGAGGATTTCGCCCTCGGGATTGACAGAGATGATGCCGTCCTTGACGTTGTCCACCACAGCCCGGAGACGCTGGTCGCGCATGGTGCGATCGTCTGTGCTGTACTCGTCGAGATCGCTGTGCAACTCGCTCACCTGAGCGTCCAGGGAGTCGATGCGCTCCTGAAACAGGCGGTACTGCTTCAGAACCATGGGCAACAGGCGCCGGAGGACCATCTTATCGTCGTGGTCGTCGCGCCTGGCTTTCTCAAGCTGTTTTCGCAACAGCTTTTTCATCGGCTTGGTGTTATCTCCGATCGGGCCCCGGTCGCGCTGGGGCGGCTCCGTGAAACCCAATACTGCGGCCGTTACCGCGCCGACGGCGTGAACGCAGTCACGATTTAAACATAATCAACGGTGGGGAACGTACGACCTGCAGCCGTCGGATCTAGGAGGTGGTAAATATTGTTATATCAGCAGCTTGTGTATGTTTTTTAATGTTATTAATGGGATTAAAAACGCCGCTCTTTCGTCCCGGTTCGTGACAAGCGTCACGCTTTGAAATCCCTCCGCGGTGACCTCTCCGGCGAGGACAGTGCGATCGCGATTCCGGGCCGCTATGTACGGATCAGGCGCGCTTCCGGAGAGCACGCTTGCGATCCTGTTCGGTGAGGAATCGCTTGCGCACGCGGATGCTTGAGGGAGTGATCTCGATGAGCTCGTCATCTTCGATGAATTCCATGGCCTGCTCGAGAGTCATGCGCACCGGCGGAGTCAGAAGCACGTTGTCATCCTTACCCGCCGCGCGAATGTTGGTGAGCTGCTTCGCCTTCATCGGGTTGACAGTGAGGTCGTTGTCGCGGGCGTGGATGCCGACGATCTGGCCCTCGTAGACGTCGTCGCCGGGACCGACCATCAGCCGGCCACGTTCCTGGAGGTTGAACAAGGCATAGGCCAGAGCCCGTCCCGTCCCGTTCGAGATCATGACGCCGTTGGCGCGGCGATGGGGCGAGCGTGTGCTGGCCGGTCCATAGTGGTCGAACACGTGATAGATGATGCCGGTGCCGGAAGTCAGCGACCGGAAGTCGGACTGGAAACCGATGAGGCCCCGGCTGGGGATGATGTAATCCAGCCGCACCCGCCCGCGTCCGTCGGGCTGCATGTCCTGGAGGTCTGCGCCTCGCGCGCCGAGGCGTTCCATGATCGCTCCCTGGCTGTCCGAGTCCAGGTCCACAGTCAGGGTCTCGTAAGGCTCGCAGCGCTCGCCGTCGATATCCTTGAAGATCACCACCGGCCGGGACACGGCAAGTTCGTAGCCTTCCCGGCGCATGGTTTCCAGGAGGATCGCAAGGTGAAGCTCGCCCCTTCCGGAGACTTTGAATTTCTCCAGGTCCTCGGTGGGCTCGACGCGCAGGGCCACGTTATGGATGGCCTCCCGCCTCAGCCGCTCACCCACCTGGCGGCTGGTCACGAACCGCCCCTCCCGCCCCGAAAACGGCGAGGTGTTGGCCTCGAAAGTCATGGACAGGGTCGGCTCGTCCACCGTAAGCGCCGGGAGCGCCTCGACCCGTCCGGGCTCGCACAGGGTGTCAGAAATCTGCGGATACTCGATGCCGGAGAAGGCCACGATGTCACCGGCCCGGGCCTCGTCCACTTCCACCCTGTCCAGCCCGAGGAACCCGAACACCTGCAGGACCTTCTCGTTGCGTTGCTTGCCCTGTCGGTCGATCACCGTCACGGGGCTGTTCCGCCTCAGGGTCCCCCGGGTGATCCTCCCGATTCCGATGGCCCCGACGTAGCTCGAGTAGTCGAGAGAGCTGACCTGGAGCTGCAGCGGCCCATCCACCTGCACCGGTGGCTCCGGGCAATGCCTGACGATGGTCTCGAAGACCGCGGACATACCCTCGTGCAGATGTTCTGCGTCCATTCCGGAGCGGCCCGCGATGGCCGAGGTATAGACCACCGGGAAGTCGAGCTGATGGTCACTGGCGCCGAGGCTGTCCATCAGGTCGAAAGTACGGTCCAGCACCCAGTGTGCCCTGGCTTCGGGCCGGTCCATCTTGTTGATCACCACGATGGGCTTCAGCCCGTGATCGAAAGCCTTTCGGGTGACGAAACGGGTCTGGGGCATGGGCCCGTCCACCGCATCGACCACCAGCAGCACTGCATCGACCATGGACAGCACCCGCTCCACCTCGCCGCCGAAATCAGCGTGTCCCGGCGTGTCTACGATGTTGATCCGATAGTCGCCCCAGCGGATGGCGGTGTTCTTGGAAAGGATGGTGATGCCCCGCTCCCGCTCCAGGTCGTTACGATCCATGGCGCGCTCGGGCAGGACTTCCCGGAGGCCCAGGGTATCGGAGTCCTGCAACAGGCGGTCCACGAGCGTGGTCTTGCCGTGGTCCACGTGGGCGATGATGGCGATGTTTCTGAGTTTCTCGATCATGGGGGTCAACCGGGGGCGGGGCGCGGATTATACGGGTTCCGCGACGGCTTGTTATGCTGATCGCAATCTCCCTGCCGCCAATCCGCAGACCCATGCAGAGAATCCTCATCGACCGGCCCGGCGGCTATGAACGCCTGCGACTGGAGCGTGCCCCGGATCCGGTGCCCGGCCCTGGCCAGGTCGCGGTGGATGTGGCCGCGGTGGGGGTGAACTACGCGGATTGTGTGATCAGGATGGGCCTCTACGCCTCGGCCCGTGAGCTCGCAGGCTACCCCATCACTCCCGGTTTCGAGGTGGCGGGGACGGTCACCGCCCTGGGCAACGGGGCGACCGGGCCGCCGCTGGGGACCCGGGTCATGGGCGTCACCCTGTTCGGCGGCTATGCGTCCCGCATCTGCCTGCCGGCGAACCAGGTCTTTCCGATCCCCGATGGGCTGTCCCTGCAATCGGCGGCCGGCGTCCCGACGGTGTTCCTCACCGCCTGGTACGCCCTCCACGAACTCGCCCACCCCCATCCGGGCGACCGGGTGCTGGTGCACTCCGCCGCCGGCGGGGTCGGTGGCGCCCTGGTCCAGCTTGCCCGCCGGGCCGGCTGCCGGGTCGTCGGCGTGGTGGGCAATGCGACCAAGGTGGATACGGCGCGCGCCATGGGCGCCGATACCGTGTGCGTCAACTCGGCAACGCTCTGGGACGAGCTGGCCGCCCACGCGCCCGACGGCTACGACGTGGTCCTGGATGCCAACGGCGGGCCGAGTCTCAGAGACGGCTACCGGCACCTGGCGCCGGGCGGCAAGCTCGTGGTGTACGGCTTTCACACCATGTTGCCCAAGGGACGAGGTCGGCCGTCCTGGCCGAAACTGGTCTACGACTACCTGCGCACGCCGCGCTTCAACCCCCTGGCGCTCACTAAAGACAACCGCAGCGTCCTCGCCTTCAACCTCAGCTTCATGAGCGAGAAAGCCGACCTGCTCACGCGGGGCCTGACCGACATGCTGCAATGGATGGAGCGCGGGGAGATCCGTCCCCTGGCTGTGACCACATTCCCCTTTGCCGAGCCGGCCCGAGCCCACCGGGCTCTGGAGACGGGCAACACCACGGGCAAGCTGGTGCTCGTGACATGACCACCCTGCTCCGACCGCCGCAGAATTCCTCGATTTATCGTGGGACCATCGATCAGGGACCCGGGATCGACAACCGCGGCGCCCATACCCATTAATGTCGCCAGTCAGCGGCCGGCGCCCGACGGTAGATCGCCGACAGCTTGCCGGGTCGGGTGGCCCGCGGGGACAGGTTCCGGGTGCCGCTTACTCGCCTTGCCGGCGGACGGTCTGCTGGGCTGGCAGTTCGATCAGGGCCTCATCCTGACCCATCTTGACGGCAGGATTGGTCTCCGGTCCACCCTTGGTTGCGGGCCGTTCTCCCTGTGGCATCGGCACTGGCCGTTTCTCCGGCTTCCCCCGCTCATACGCGGGTGTGACGACGGCGCGGGCCATGCGGTGATCACCGGTGTCGATCTCGACGACTGCCCGGAGGGGCCCGGTGGCTGGCCGCTGCTCGAGGGTCCACTCCGCTATCTGCACCTCTCCGGCCGCGGCGGCAGGCAGCCGGGCCATCAGCGGCTGGCCCTGACCGGGGACGGTCACGCGCACGGTCGCTCCCACGTGATCGACGCCGGAGACGACCTGCACCGAGGCCGTCCCGTCCTGGCCGGTCGAAAGCCAGCGAACGCCGACAGGCGCCGTGGGCTTGGCCGTCATCCGTCTTGCTGCCTTGCGCCGGTTATCGGGCACCGGGTCATGACGTGATTGCTTCACGCCGCCATGGTCATGGACGTCATCGACAGGGACGGCTGACATAACCGTAACCTCACCCGCCGGTCGTGCCCATTCCCCTCCAAGGGCAGCCGATACCCCGGACGCGATCGCGACCAGCGCGGCTATGACTGTCAGCACATCGCGGTTCATCACAGCTTCTCCACCGTCACAGTCAGACAGGTCCTCGAGGGCGGGTTGTTGGGGCAGACATCGGGGTTCACGCTCGAACCATAGGTCACACAGGCGTCGTAGACCTCGAGCACATAGGTGCCAACAGCGTTGAGCGGGAGCGTCACTTGCTCCAGTCCGGCATTGAAGGTTTCGACCGAGCTGATCAGGCCCTGCCGGAACAGGACCAGGTCCGGATCCGTGGTGGCATCGCCGGTGACCCGGATGCGGTGAGTACCCATCGTGTCGGTGTCGAAGCGCAGGAAGCGGCGGTTGGCCAGCCGGTTGAAACTGCCGAACGCGTTATTGTTGCAGATCTGGACAGCGTTGCCCGCGCCCAGGCTGATGTCCGTGTACAGGGGCAACACGTCATCGTTGCTGGCATCGTTGGTCTCAGTCGAAGCCCAGATGTCCATGGTGTCGCCCACTATCGACTGGGCCGCGAGCAGCGCGTCGATGTTGGCCGCATCGGCCGGCAACAGGTCCTTGAGCCCGGGGACAAGGCTGAACACGCTGGTCAGCGCCTCGCTATCCGCATGCCAGCCGGTCATCCCGGCGAAGATGGGACCGAAGCCGGCAGCCGTCGAATCGATCCCGTCAGATGCAGTATCGTAAATGTCATACAGGACGCTGTGGATGGAACTCTCGTTGTACCAGCCCCTGTTAGCGATCGAGTTCTCCTCCACGTCGAAGGTGAATCCGGCGGCCTGCCCCAGATGGAGGGCATCCTTGTAGACGGGATCCCCCAAGGCCATAGCGGAGAAGGCATTGGCCCAGCCTTCTGAGAACGCCAGCCGGGGATCCAGTCGATCGGTGATGAGGTGACTGCCGCCGATGCTGTCGGTACGGCCCAGGCGGTCTTCCAGGTAATGGGCGAACTCGTGGGCGATCACGTGCCCGTCGTACTCGTCCGTGTCCTCATCCTCTACGCCGAGGACGAACATTTCCTGAAAAGCGACAACGCAACTGTTGTCGAACCAGTAAGCGGTGGTGATGATGTCCCCGACGGCCGGGTCGCAAGACTCGCTTTCCCTGTTCAACGGACTCCAGTTTATCACCAGGGCCGGGAACACCTGGGCCGGCTCGGCGTCGAGCACCATCCCGACGGACCGGTATACGGCGTCCAGGATCGAAAACGGCGCCGCGGCCCGTACGCCGGTGTAGCTACCGGCGCCGGTGTCCCATCCGGAAGCCGCGTTCATATCCACTGTCACGTCGGTGATGCCGGAATCGAAGGCCGCGCCCACCATGGTGTACAGGGCGCCACCGGCGGTGTTGTCGAGCACCCGGAAATTCCAGGCCGGCGTGCCGGAGCGGACCATCTCCGCCCTGACGCGCAGGAACACGGAAGTCTTCCCCGGCACCGTGACGCCATAGCGGCCGCCGGCGTCCGTCACGCTGGTCGCCAGCACCGCGCCACTCTGGGCCACGGCCTCGACCGTGACGCCACGGGACGGCGCCTTGACCGTGCCGGAGTAATCCAGCCCCCCCAATCCATTGTGAGGAACGCGGTCGAAGGTGATCATCCCGCTGACCATCACATCCGGAATATTGACTGTTACGGCCAGCGCATCCGGCGAACTCGCGTCACGCCCGTCGTCCACGACGAGGCTGGCGATATAGACGCCCTCGATATCCGGCGTGAACGTGGGCGAGTCGGAAGAGGCATCGGAGAGCGACGCTCCGCTGCTGGCCGGAACCTGCAGCGACCAGGCGAACGTCAGGGCATCGCCGTCCGCGTCCTGGCTACCGGTGCCGTCTAGCGTCACCAGGTCACCGATGTCCGCTGACTGGTCCACCCCGGCATTGGCCACCGGGACGGTATTGACGTCCACGGTCACCTCGTCCGAATCCTGTGCCTGGCCGTCGCTGACAACCAGCGTCGCGGTATAGAGCCCGCCCACGTCCGCGGTGAAGCTCGGCGCAGACGCCGACGGATCAGACAGGACAGCCTGGCTGCCCGACGGCCTCTGCAGGGCCCAGGCGAAGCTCAGGGCGTCGCCGTCTTCATCCGTGCTCGCGCCGCCGTCAAGCAAGACCACGGCGACGGCCGTGACCTGCTGGTCGGGTCCCGCGTTCGCCACGGGCGTCGTGTTGGCGCTGACGGTCACCGCGTCCGAGTCTTGGGCCTGGCCGTCGCTGACGGTCAGGGTAGCCACATAGACGCCACCCACGTCGGGGGTAAAACCTGGCATCGCCGAGGTCGGGTCCGTCAGGCTGGCAGTACTCCCCGCGGGGCCCTGCAAGGTCCAGGAGAACGTGATCCCACCGCCCTCCGGATCCATGCTGCCGCTGCCATCGAGGACCACGGGAACGCCGACGGTGGCGGCCTGATCAGGCCCGGCCGAGGCTTCCGGGGCCAGGTTCGACCGCACCACGAGGGTGTCCACACCCTGGGTCTTGCCATCGCTGACCGTCAGGGTCAGTCCGAATGCGCCACCCACGTCGGCGACGAAGGTCGGTGTCACCGAGGACGGATTGGACAGGACCGCCTGGCTGCCCTGGGGTCGCGTCATCGTCCAGCTGAAACTCAGGGGATCGCCGTCGGGATCGGTGCTGGCAGAGCCATCCAGCAGGACCAGGGTCCCCGCGTTGACGTCCTGGTCCAGGCCGGCCGTCGCGACGGGTCTTCCATTGACAAGCACGTTGACGCTGTCCGGCAGGCTGGCCGCGGTCCCGTCGTCGACGACCAGCGTCGCCGTGAAGATCCCCGCCACGTCGGCAACGAACGCGGGTGCCGCCGTGGCCGCATCGGCCAATTGGGCATTGCTGCCCGAAGGCCGGGACAGCATCCAGGAATAGCTGAGGGCCTGACCGTCGGGATCACTGCTGCCGCTGCCGTCCAGGACTACGACGTCGCCGGCGTTGACGACCTGGTCCGGACCCGCTATTGCGGTGGGCCGACCGTTGATCACCGTGACCGAAACAGCGTCCGGGGCGCTGGTCTCGGATCCGTCGCCGACAACCAGCGTGGCCGTATAGACGCCGGCGGCATCTGCCGCGAATGTCGGCATGGCCGTCGTCGCGCCCGTGAGCTGGGCCTGGCTACCGGCAGGACGACTCAGGATCCAGGCATAGTCGAGCGGATCGCCGTCGGCGTCCGAGCTGGCGCTACCGTCCAGTTGCACGGTCGCGCCGATGGCCGCGGTGAAGTCGTCGCCGGCCCGCGCCACGGGCCGGCTATTGGCGGCGGCAATCACTATCACGGCCGTGTCCGGGGCGCTGCTGTCCATGCCGTCGCTGACGACCAGGCTGACGGTATAGGTGCCCGACACGTCGGCAGCAAAAGTCGGGCTGACGGCCGCGGGGTCTGACAGGGCCGCTGCGCTTCCCGGCGGCCTGGCCAGCGACCAGGAGAACGTGAGCGGATCGCCGTCGTCGTCGCGGCTGGCACTGCCGTCCAGGACGATTATGGCACCGGTCTGTCCGTTGCGGTCGGGTCCGGCGTCAGCGCCCGGCGGCTGGTTGCCGAGACTCACCGCCACCAGGCTGGTATCGGCTGCGCCGGGGGCCTTGCCGTCACTGACAGTGAGCGTCGCGGAATAGGTGCCCCCGACGTCGGGGGTGAAACGGGGCGTCGCGGTGGCGGCGTCGGCCAGCGCCGCCTGACTGCCCGCCGGGCTGCCCAGGGTCCACGCGAACGTCAGCGGGTCGCCGTCCGGGTCGCTGCTGGCGGCGCCATTCAACGTGACTTCCTGTCCGACCTCCGCCGCCTGGTCTGCGCCAGCATCCGCGACGGGCGGGGAGTTTCCAGCTGTTGAGGCCGTCGCGGTGACGGTCACGGCGTCCGGGGCGCTCGCCCCCTGCCCGTCATCGACGATCAGCGTGGCTATGTACTGTCCGGCCAGATCGGCCACGAAAGTGGGCGAAGCGCTTCCCGTATCCGACAGGGTGGCGGTACTGCCCGCCGGCGCTGCCAGTGACCATACGAACGTGATCGGATCGCCGTCCGGATCGTTGCTGCCGCTGCCGTCGAGCTGCACAGTGACACCGGTTTCCACGGACTGGTTGTCGCCCGCGTCCGCTGCCGGCGGCCCATTGGAGGGTGGCGACGTCACGGTGATGACTGCGCTGTCCGCCGCGCTGTCGTCGGCACCGTCATTGACAATCAGGACCGCCGAGTACTGACCGGCCACATCGGCGAGGAACGTGGGGGCAGCAACAGCCGGATCGGACAGGACCGCGGCGCTGCCTGGCGGCGCCTGCAACGACCAGGAGAAGCTCAACAGGTCGCCATCACCGTCAGAACTGGCGCTGCCGTCCAGGGATACGGTGACACCCGTGTTCACGGACTGGTCGGGCCCGGCGTCCGCCAGCGGAGGCGTGTTCTGTGGCGGCGAATCCGCGGTGATCAGCGCCGTGTCCGGTGCGCTGGACAGGCTGCCGTCACTCACCACCAGACGCGCCAGGTATGTGCCGGGGACATCCGGGGTGAACCGGGGCAAGGGCGACGCGGGGTCGGACAGGACGGACAGGCTGCCCTCCGGTCGTGACAGGGACCAGTCGTAGGTCAGCGGGTCGCCGTCGGCGTCAGCACTGCTGCGGCCGTCCAGGACGACCTGAGTCCCGATCTGCACCTGCCAGGCCGGACCTGCGTCGGCGACGGGCCGGGTATTGGTCTGGGGCTCAGTCACGGTGACCGCCATCGAGTCGGGGGCGCTGTCCGCGGCGCCGTCGTTGACGACCAGCGTGGCGGTATAGGTCCCTGCCCCATCGGCCGTGAAGGACGGCGCTGCTGCCGTCGGATCGCTTAGCGCAGCAACGCTGCCTGTCGGCACCGACAGGGACCACAGATAGGTCAGAGTATCGCCGTCGAGATCGCCGCTGGCGGACCCGTCCAGGAATACCGTTTCGCCCGCCTTGAGGTTCTGGTCCGGCCCGGCGTTCGCCACCGGCGGCGTGTTGGTCAGCAATGCCCTGGCGGTGATGGCGACGGAGTCCGGCGCGCTGTCATCCTGGCCGTCGTTGACGATCAGCGTCGCAGTGTAGACACCCGCCATGTCGGGCGTCAGAGACGGTGTCGCCGTCGCGGCCCCCGCCAGAGTCGCAGTGCTGCCAGCTGGCGCACTCAGTATCCATGCATAGCTCAGCGCATCGCCGTCCCCGTCCGCGCTGGCGCCGCCATCCAGCATGATCGCCTGTCCCACGTCCACCGTTCGCGGGACACCCGCCTCCGCCACCGGCGGGATGTTCACTCCCGCGTCCGAGACCTGGATCTGGACCGTGTCCTGGGAACTGGCGTTGCTGTCGTCGCTGACGACGAGCAGGGCCGTGTAGATACCGGGCACGTCGGCGGTGAACGTCGGCGCGACCGCCGCGGGGTCGGACAAGGCGGCGGCGCTGCCGATCGGGACCGACAGGGACCACGCATACGTCAGCGGATCGCCGTCCGGCTCCACGCTGGCGCTACCATCGAGTTGGACCACCGCGCCGGTCCGCACCGACTGGTTGGGGCCGGCGGCCGCCACCGGCGGCGTGTTGGCACCCACGGGCGAAACCACGATATCGACCGTATCCGGGGCGCTGTTCTCCTGGCCGTCGTTGACGATCAGGGTGGCGGTGTATGTACCAGCCACGTCTGCCCGGAACGACGGTGCCAGCGTCATCTCGTCGGCCAGCGTCGCCGCGCTGCCGACGGGAGCGGACAGGGTCCAGGCGTAACCGAGGGGATCGCCATCAGCATCACTGCCCGCAGATTGGTCCAGGGTTACCACGTCCCCCACGGTCGCCGCCTGGTCGGGGCCGGCATCCGCCAGCGGCGGCGTATTCACGATCACCGGGTTGACCATGATCAGGGTGACGTCGGCGGCACTATCGAGCAGCCCGTCGTTTACCACTAGGGTGGCGGCATAGTCGCCTGGCGCGTCGGCGAGAAAATCGGGCGTGGCGGCGGTGACGTCCGACAGCGCGGCCTGGCTGCCGGCCGGCCGGGTCAGCGTCCATTGGTAGCTCAGGTCGTCGCCATCGGCATCGCTGCTGGCCCGCCCATCCAGGATCACGTCGGATCCCTCATCGACGGCCTGGTCGGGACCCGCGATCGCCTCGGGGCGCGTGTTCGCATCCACGGTGACGCGATCGGTCGAGTTGAGCCGCCCGTCGCTGGCGGTCAGCGCGAGGATGTACCGGCCACCGACGTCAGGCGTGAACCGGGGCGAGGCCGTGGCGGCCCCCGCCAGTGTCGCCTGACTGCCGGCCGGCCGGCTGGAGAACGTCCAGGAGAAGGCGACCGGATCGTTGTCCGGGTCGGTAGCGGAGCCAGCCAGGGTGACCTGGGTGCCGACTGTGGCTGCCTGATCGGCGCCGGCGTTGGTGATGGGCGCGCGGTTGGTCGGCGGAGGGGGCGTGCCGCCACCTCCCCCGCCGCCACCACAGGCGGCACCCGCCAGGGCCAGCGCCGCCATGGAAAGGATGCGCGCCAGGCGGCGGCATTGTCGCCCGTCCCCGCTCATACCTGCAGCGGCGCCTCTTGCAGCATGGCGGCCTGTTCCCTGAGGGTCAGCACGTGATCCTCCCAGTTGCGATTCTCGGGGAACCAGGGGAAGGCGCGCGGGAATGCCGGATCGTCCCAGCGCCTGGCGATCCAGGCGTGGTAGTGAATGATCCGCAATGTCCTCAGGGCCTCCACCAGCCACAACTCCCTCGGATCGAAATCCGCGAATTCCCGGTAACCGTCCAGCAAGTCGGACAACTGCACCCTCATCTCGTCTTCCTCGCCGGACAGCAGCATCCACAGGTCCTGCACTGCCGGCCCGTTGACACAGTCATCCAGGTCGACGAAGTGTGGCCCGTCATCGGTCCACAGGATATTGCCCAGATGGCAATCGCCGTGGATCCGCAGCCACCGCACTGTCCCTGCCGTGGCGAACCGCTCGCGCACGGCGTCGAGCAGGGATTCGGTGAGGGAGTCGTAAGCGGTTTCGAGATGCGCCGGTATCCAGTCATTCTCGAGCAGCCAGTCCCGCGAGGACTGGCCCAGCCGCTCCACGTCCAGGTCCGGTCGGTGCCTGAACGGGAACGCGCACCCTACCATGTGGATCCGCCCGAGAAAACGCCCCAGCACCCGGCGGTCCTCTGAAATCGCGAGCTCCGGCCAGCGGCCGCCGCAGGACGGATACACCGCGAACCGGTAGCTGCCCGACTCGAGCAGGGTCCGCCCGGCCACCACCAGCGGCGCCACCACCGGGATCTCCAGCTCCGCCAGTTCCAGGGCGAAGGCGTGCTCTTCGAGGATCGCCTCGTCGCTCCACCGGCCCGGACGGTAAAACTTGGTGACCACCGGACGTTCATCCTCCACCCCCACCTGGTACACGCGGTTCTCGTAACTGTTGAGCGCCAGCAGCCGGCCGTTGATGACAAAACCGGCCGACTCCACCGCATCGAGAACGGTGTCCGGGTCCAGGTGCTCGTAGGGAGCGGCATCAGTCATCCGCAGCATTATCGCAGCAGTCCACCCGGCGTGGTCATGTAGTGAGACATAATCCACCGGGCTGCACCCCCTCCCCGGCGATGACGGGTCTTCGAGGCACGCTTCTCTCACCGGCAGGAAAACGTGAACCGGACCCGGTCCCAGTGCCGGCCGGCTGGTAAACTTCGCAGCGCTTGATTGAACGATCGATCCGAAGCGGTAACGAAATGAAACAGGCAGTACTCGTAACCGGCGGCGCCGGCTATATCGGCAGCCACGTCGTGCGGCAACTGGGCGAAGCCGGCGAGACCGTCGTCACGCTCGACAATCTCAGCACGGGCTTCCGCGACTCAGTGCTTTATGGAGAGTTCGTTGAAGGCAGCGTCGGCGACCGGGTTCTGGTCTCAAAAGTGCTTGCCGATTACGGCATCGGTACCGTCATGCATTTCGCCGCCCACACCATCGTGCCGGAGTCGGTGGAGAACCCCCTCAAGTATTACGGCAATAACACCTGCGCAACCCGCAACCTGCTGGAGTGCTGTCGTGATGCCGGCGTGGAACACCTGGTCTTCTCGTCCACCGCCGCGGTCTACGGCATCCCGGATAATGGCGTCGCCGCCGAGGAATCGCCCACGGCGCCCATC
>JAHEFR010000004.1:104864-140868 GCA_024640085.1 Gammaproteobacteria bacterium | reverse complement strand
ATCCCCCGAGCGGGCCGGCCTGAGAAGACGTTGGTCACCGCGGTCTCCATCTCCGGGCCGGCGCGCAGTGCCTGCCTGTGGAGATTGGTAATCAGGGATTCCGGCGTGAAGAGGTAGGCGGTGCCGATCTGCACGGCCGAAGCACCGAGGGCGAATGCGGCCGCGATCCCGCGGCCATCGGCAAAGCCGCCGGCGGCGATGACGGGAACGGTCACCGCGTCCACGATCTGGGGCGTGAGCGCGAGGGTCCCCACCTGGGTGGTGATGTCGTCGGTCAGGAACATGCCCCGGTGACCGCCGGCCTCGAGGCCCTGGGCGATCACTGCATCGCACCCCTGGGATTCCAGCCAGCTGGCCTCGGCGACGGTGGTGGCGGAACCGAGGACGATGCAGCCGGTGTCTCTCACCCGCTCCAGCAGCGGGCCGTCCGGCAGGCCAAATTGAAAGCTCACCACCTCGGGCCGGATGGATTCCACCGCCTCGCACATCTCCCGGTCGAATGGCCTTCGGCCGGCCACGGTCGTGAGCGGTGGCGCCTGCAGGCCGAATTCTTCGTAATAGCCGGCCAGCCGGCCGCGCCAGGCGGTTTCGCGATCGATGTCCGGCTCAGACAAGGCGTAGCTGAAGAAATTGAGATTGACCGGCCGGTCGGTCAACTGGCGCAGGGTGTCCCACTGGGCCGTCAGCGTCTCGGCGTCGAGCATGGCGCCGGGCAGGGATCCAAGGCCTCCGGCCTCGCACACGGCCGCGGCCATGGCGACGCCGCTGGCACCCGCCATGGGCGCCTGGACGATCGGCAATTCCACGCCGACCAGGTCCAGGAAGTCCCGATTGGGCCACATGTCATTCCCTCCGCAGATTCGCCCGCCGCTATGCTATCGCGAACCGGGAGATGGCGTTACGCCGTGCGGGGCCTATAGTTTCAAAGTGGCGGCAGGCAGTCTGCCCGTAAAGGTGGCTGGTCCATGAGGACGCTGGCGACGACAGGCGTGATCCGTACCCCGATAGTGCGACTTCTGGCGATGGTGTCAGCGGGTCCCGTGGCCGCCTTGGCGTTCGCCGGGGAGGCTGACATGACGCTGACGATAACCAGTCCGGAGGTCGCGCCAGGTGGCGAGATCCCTTCCACGTACACCTGCGACGGCGACGACATCTCACCGCCGTTGGGCTGGCAAGGCGCACCGCCCGGTACGAAGAGCCTGGTGCTGATCGTGGACGACCCGGACGCCCCGGATCCGGCGGCGCCGAAGATAACCTGGGTGCACTGGGTTCTGTACGACATCCCACCGTCGGCCGACGGTCTGGCAAAGGATACGGGTCACCGGCTGCCCGAAGGAACCCGGGAAGGGCTCAACGACTGGAAGCGGACCGGCTACGGTGGACCGTGCCCGCCGATCGGGCGGCACCGTTACTTCTTCAAGCTCTACGCTCTCGATGTCGTCCTGGGGGATCTTGGCGCACCAGCCAAGCCGGACCTGGAGGCGGCCATGCAGGGCCATGTGCTGGCGATGACAGAACTGATCGGCACGTATCAGAAGACGCGTTAGAAGATTCGGAGTCAGAGAGCAATTGTTTCAATGGCTGACCCGACCTGACGTGGATGGATCAGAGACTCGCGCCTGTATGTAAGGAAAAGATCCGTCTCTGACCCCGAAAAAAATCAGACCGGGACCCGCGGGAAACACGGGGCCCGGCCCTTTCGACAAACGGCTGGATCATCCGCCGCGCACTGACTTCGGGGTGATCAGGGCTACGGGCAGACGCCCGCCATCGCGAAATTGTTGGCGCCGCCGCCCTCGGGCGGAGGCACATCGTCCAACGAATCTCCGACGAGTTCCACGCGGAGGGTCTTGCCCTGCTGTTCATTGACCAGCACTTCGCCGGGACCCGGCGATGGGCAATAGAACTTGAACTCGACCGCGCCTCTTTCCAGCTGGTTCCATTCCTTGATCTTCAGACATCCCGCGTAGTCCCCCAGCTCGATGGACACGGAGACGTCGGTATTGGAGACCTTGCCCATGTCCTCGGCCTCGCCCTCGTAGTATTCCTGCTGATAGGCGAGCCCCTTCTCCGGTTCCGCCAGCATGACGATGCCGGGCTCGGCGTCACTGCCCACGCCGGCGACGTCAAGGCCGGCCTCCCAGGCGCCCGCGTCACTTGGACACTCGTCGTCGTGGTCGTAGGCGGTGGTGTCTTCGCCGAAGTACCAGATGTTGCCGAACACATCCTGGGCGAACCAGTCGATGGTGTCCTCCACCAGCATGTACTGGCCGTCGCATTCCTCCGACACCCAGGCCTTGTCGTCGACCCGCCAGGCTTCGATATCGTCGTAGGGGGCCGGGAAATCGTCCTTGAGCCCGTCGGTGAGAACGGTCACCTTGTTGACCTCGCAACCGTCTTCGCCCTCGGCGTAGTAGACGAAGCTGGTGCCGCCAATCAGTGGCCAGTACTCGTTGTCGATCTGAGCGCCCGCGACGAAGTCGTCGGAATCGAACTCCACTTCCAGGGTGGCGGCGCCGGCGGCCGAGCTCAGTGCCAGGACGATGCTGCCGACGACGACAGGCGATGTGCAGATGCGAAGTCTGCGGATGATCTCGTTCATCAGGTGGCTCCTTGTTTCGGTTGGATAGACTCGCTCCCGGCCCGTCGACACATCCAACAATTGGATGGGAAGTTTTCGCTCGGCGCGGGACCCGTTCATCTGTAAAGACGCGCTGCCCGCGAAATTCCTTCGCCGCGAGACCGGAATCCTTGATTACGTTAAGACGCTTTCTGCCAACCCCCGACGGACTGAGATGTCGGCTCGCTTGACATGCGGGAGTTGTAATCGCCAGCGGTCCCGTGATTCGGGAGCCTCCTGGATGCGGTCTGATCGAGCGCTCGGGCTCTCGGCGTCAGTCATTACCAGGATCGACGCCGGGCAACCCGGTCTATTCAATCACCAGACGCATTTTTGGGACATTCAGGGAGGATTGCCTGCACGATCACGAATGCGGGCCGGAACCCGCTGAAGTTGCGGGGTCCGGCCCGGTGGGTTGACGCTGACGTCTTCTGCCGTCTGGATCCCGGCAGGACTGACTAGGGGCAGGCACCCAGTCCCGAGAAGTTGTTCGGCCCGCCACCTTCAGGTGGGGGCACATCGTCCAGTGAATCGCCGACCAGTTCCACTCTCTTGGTCTTGCCTTTAAGTTCGTTGATCAGCACCAGGCCCTCAGGTGGGCAATAGTACTTGTGTTCTACATTGCCCGGCTCCAGCGGTGTCCATTCCTTGGTCTTGATGCATCCTTCGTAGGAGCCCAGCTCGATGTCGACCGGCGCGTCGGTCTGCTTGACCTGGGCCATGTCCTCCGCCTCGTCCTCGTAGTACTCCTGCAGGTACGCGAGACCCTTTTGCGGCTCCGCCAGCATGATAATGCCGGCCTCGGCATTGCTGCCGACATCGGCGATATCGGACCCGGCCTCCCACGAACCCGAGTCCGTGGGGCACTCGTCCTCGTCGTCGTAGGCCGTGGTGTCCTCGCCCAGGTACCACACGTTCCCGTCATCGTCCTGCGCGTACCAGTCGATGGTCTCTTCGATCAGGACATACTCACCGTCACATTCCTCCGCCAGCCACTCCAGGTCGGCGACTTCCAGCGCCTCGAAGTCGTTTTCGGCATATTCGCCCTCGAAATCATCCTTGGTACTGGCGAGAACCGTGGTCCTGCTGACCTCGCAGCCGTCCTCGCCCTCTGCGTAGTAAACGAAGGCCGAGCCGGGGATGAGTGGCCAGTATGGGTTCGTAATCAATGTAGGGTTCGAAAAGTTGTCGGCGTCGAACTCGACTTCCAGGTTGGCAGCACCTGCGCTGGCCGAGGCCAGGGCCAGGAAGGCGCTGCCGGCGACGACAAGCGATTTGAAGGTCTTGTGCCTGCGGGTGATCTCGTTCATCAGATGACTCCTGGTTGCTGTCGCGTCGCCCCGGCTTTTGTCCGTCGCAGCCTGGCGCCAACAAGTGGTGCCGATTGGGGGAACGCCGAGGTGGCCCACTGGCAGACGCCACCGCGCTGTGAAATCCTGTCGCCGCCGGGCCGAATTATCTCGAAATGCACAAAAACACCTTCGACCCGCAGGGGATCGGGGGTCAATGAATGTTTGACATAAGTCGGCGCATTGTCTCTGGCACACCGGATTGCCTCGCGAGTCACTGAGTGCGGCCACTCATAGCAGGAAGGCTGCAAGGAGTACGGCGGTCCATGCCGCCAGCACGACCAGGGCGTAACGCATCTGGTCGGGGTCGGGGCGACGGCGGTCGTCATATCGGTTGGCGGACATTGTTGCTCCCCTCTCCATGTTCCCTCTCAACAACAGACGCCAGTCGCGTCGAAATCCCTCGTCGGGATCCGGGATCCCGGCCGCGGCAGGGGCCCGCACGAAGGCCACGCAATCGCCGGTTTGACGGATTTGCACCGGGCTGGGTGGACGGGCGCCGCTCGGAGGTGCAACGATGATTCTCCGCCCCGAAGGATTTCCGGGCGGGAAACGTCTTTCTCTTTAGACGATGGGAGAGCCGTGTGGCGGAAACGGTACATGTGGACAAGGCGCTGGCCCGCCGCATTCTGGCTGGAGACGAGCGGGCGTTCCGGTCCATGTTCGATCGGTTTTTCCCGCGCCTGTACCGGTACGCCGTCGCAAGGCTGGACGGTGACGACGAGACGGCTCGCGACGTAGTGCAGCAGACCTTCTGTCGGGCCCTGGAGAGGCTGGACAGTTATCGGGGCGAGGCCGCCCTCTATGCGTGGTTCTGCCGCATCTGTCACAACTGCCTGGTCGATCACTGCCGCAAGTCGAATCGGGACACGCAGCGCCTGCTGCGGATCGAGGACAACCTGGAGGTGCGGGCAGTGCTGGAAGCCCTGACGGCCGCCGACCTGGACAGTCCGGAGTCCCGCACACGGCAGCGGGACCTGGGCCGGCTGGTGCAGTCGGTGCTGGACTACCTGCCGGAGCACTACGGCGACGTACTGGAGTGGAAGTACGTAGAGGGCCTGTCAGTCAAGGAGATTGCCGCGAAGATGGAGACTGGCCCGAAGGCCGTGGAGTCACTGCTGACGAGGGCCAGGAACAGTTTCCGGGAGGCCTTCGTGGCGCTGCCAGGGGCCATGCAGGCGAGAGACGGGATGACACTATCCGAAGACATCGAGTCGATATGAACAAGCATACGGAATCGCACGAGGACGCGGATCGTCGCCCGGGTGACGACGCCCTGGCGCAGTTGATCCGGCAGGCGGGCCGCAGGTCGCAGCCCCCGGCTGAGGCCTACCAGCAGGTCCTGCAAGCCGCCACCGGGGTCTGGGCCCGCAAGGTGCGGGCTCGCCGACGTACCCGTTTCGCCTATGCGCTGGCGGCCTCGGTGCTGCTCGCCGTGGGGGCCATCGGCCTGGTCCATCGGATTACCGGCCCCGGGGACTCCCCGATGCCAGTGGCGGCGGTGGATCACGGATTCGGGCTGCTGATGGTCAGGGGCCCGGCGGACGAAACCTGGCGGACTCTCGAAGACGGTGAGGCTGACCTCGTCGCAGGGGCAAGGATACGCACCGGAGACGACAGCGGCCTGGGTCTGAGACTGGCCGGCGGCGGATCCCTCCGGCTCGCCGAGCAGACCGAGGTATCCATGGCCGCCGTGGACCGGATACACCTGGACAAGGGTACCGCCTACCTGGACACCGGTCATCATGGCGGCAGGAAGGTTGAGATCATTACGCCCCTGGGCAGCGTCCGTCATATCGGCACCCAGTTCGAGGCGACCTACACGGTCAACGAGATGCGCCTGCGGGTCCGCGAGGGCCTGGTCCGGCTGCAGCATGGCGACGAGGCGATCCGCGCCGGAGCGGGCGCCCAGGTGGTGATCGATTTCGAGGGGGCCGTGGCCGAAAGCACAATAGCGCCCTACGGCGAGCACTGGGAGTGGGTCCAGGCCCTGGCGCCGTTGCCCGAGACCGATGAGCAGCCCCTGTCGGCATTCCTGGACTGGATCGCCCGGGAGACCGGCCGCAGCGTCCATTTCGCCAGCCGCGATCTGAGCGTGAGGGCGCATACCACCATGCTCCACGGTCAGGCACAACGCATGATGCCCATGGAGGCGCTTGCAGTTATGCTGCAGACCACGGATTTCCAGTACACCGTCACCGGAGAAAGTGAGATCCTCATCGAGGACCGTCGCCTGTAGCCGGGCCGCGCGCGGGGGAGGGCAGGGCGGTCATGGGATGAGGAGAAAGATCCAGTGGCGGTCATCCGCAGACCCCAGGCTGCCGGTGAGCAGGCGGCGGATCGCCTGGACGGCAGCCCGCGTGTCCCTCGCTGTCCGAAGGCACCTCGCTTTCCTGCTGTTGTTTTGCGCTGCCCTGGCCTGGGCAAATACAGCGGCGGCAGATACACAGAGCCTGAAAGACCGGTCCCTGATCGACGTTATCTCCCAGCTGGAACAGCAGGGTCTGGTGGTCTACTACAGCAGCGACCTGGTCCGGCCATGGATGAAGGTCAAGGAGGAGCCGACAGCGGATACGCCCGGCGGCGTCCTCGACGAAATCCTGGCTCCCCACGAACTCACGACTGAACCGGCTCCTGGGGGCGGCGTCCTGATCATCCGTCGCAGGGCGCTGGACGTGGCTCCCTTGGGCTCCATCCTCGGCGTCCTCAGCGAAGCCGGTTCCGGCCGTCGCCTCGCCGGCGTGGAGGTCAGCCTGCAGGGGAGCGCGAGCCGGACGGTGACCTCGCCTCGCGGCCAGTTCACCTTCAAGGACCTGCCTCCCGGGAAATACACGATCAGCGCAGGCAGCGTCGAAATGCCCGCCCTGGCCTCGACGGAGGTGACGGTGGATCCGGGGAAGGTATCTATTGCCAGAATGTCCATCGACTCGCCCCAGGTGCGCCGGCTCGATTCCCTGGTCGTCAACGCGAGTCGCTACGAACTCGCCGAGACCCATGCAGGATCTTTCCGCTATTTGCCCGTCGAGGAAATCACGACCCTGCCGGACATGGGTGACGATCCGATGCGGGCGATGGCGCGCCTGCCCGGAACCGCTACCGGTGGTTTTACGGCCAAATCCAACTTCCGTGGTGGCGAGAGGGACGAGACGCTCATCCGTTACGACGGCCTGCGCCTTCGCAATCCTTACCACCTCAAAGATTTCCAGAGCATCTTCAGCGCGATCGATCCGAGCATCATCAGCGGGATGGACGTCTATACGGGCGCCGCGCCGCCGCGCTTCGGAGACCGCATGAGCGCGGTCATCGACATCGCGCCCCTGGAGATTCCGCTGGCCCCGTACCACGAGGTGTCCCAGAGCCTTTACAACTCGTCCCTGGCGAGCGCGGGCTCCATGGACGACGGCCGGGTTGACTGGGCATTCGCGGCTCGCCGCGGCAACCTCGACCTGCTGCTCGACATCCTCGACCCGGACCTGGGTAATCCGAGCTACTTTGACCTCTTCGGCCGCCTCGGCGTGCAGGTCACCGATTCGCTGCGCGTTACCGGTAACGCGTTGTTGTTTGACGACGATATTGACCTGTCCGACAACGACCAGGAGGAAGAGGCCAAGGCGACCTATCGGGACCAGTATTACTGGGTCAGGTTCGACCATGACCTGGGCCACGGAGTGGCGGGTTACACCATCCTGGCTCATACGGACCTGCAGAGCGATCGCAAGGGCACGACGGACAAGGAAGGCGTCAGTGCCGGCAGTCTGCACGACCAGCGGTCGTTCACTATCAACTCGTTGCAGACCGGCTGGTCGTGGATGATGACTGACCGTCTCGGTTTCGATGTCGGCGCGGAGGTGAGCGACTCCGAGGGTGACTATGATTTCCAGGACGAGATCGAGTACCAGGTGCTGTTCCTGACACCCGGCGCGCCGACCGAGACGGAGCGGTCGTACGACATCAACCTGGACCCGTCCGGCAGGCACTATGGGGCCTATTTCAACAGCCGCTACCAGCTTTTCGATGGCGTCACGACCGACATCGGGCTGCGCTGGGACCGGCAGACGCTGACCGAGGACGACGAGGACCTGTTCAGCCCGCGGATCGGCGCCCTGGTCGAACTGGGCGACAGGACGACCCTGCGAGCCGCCTGGGCGCGCCAGTACCAGTCCCAGGGCATCAACGAACTGCAGGTGGCTGACGGCGTGACGGAGTACTTCAGGTCGCAGCGTGCGGACCATGCAGTGCTGAGCCTGGAGCACCGCAGCCGCTGGGGCGTCGATTTCCGGCTCGAGGGTTACGTCAAGGAGATGGACCGGCTCCGACCGCGCTTCGAGAATCTCCTCAACACCAAGATCCTGCTGCCGGAACTCAAACCCGACCGCATCGAGGTCGCCCCGCACGGCGCCCGAGCCAGGGGCATCGAGTTCAGCATGGGCAGCCGCGGCCAGGGCCCGCTGGACTGGTGGTTCAGCTATTCGTGGGCGACGGTCAAGGACAAGTTCGATGACGAACGTATCGTGCGGAGCTGGGACCAGCCGGAGGCCTTCAAAGGCGGCGTCGAATGGCGGCGAGGCCCATGGACGATGACTCTGGTGGGTACCTACAACTCCGGCTGGCCGATGACGGCGACCGAGCTCGCCACGACGGAACCTTTCCCTCTGGTCGCCACGGGCCCCCGGAACGGCGAGCGCTACCGCAACTATGGTGCACTGGACCTGCGGGTCGCGAGGGACTGGTTGCTGCCCAACAGCTATCTGAGTGGCTTCGTCGAATTGACCAACCTCACCAACCGGCGGAACCCCTGCTGCGAGGACTACGAGGTGGAGGACGTCAACGAAGACGGCAACCTGGTCTGGAGCCTGGACAAGAAGCGGTCCTTCCCTGCGGTCCCCAATATCGGCGTCGTGTGGCGATTCGGCCCCGGCGCCGGGCGCGGCCGTTAGGCTGGCGAGAATCGCCGGGGGGCCAGCAGGCGGCTATGATCCTCGGTCCCCGGGTCCCGCAAGTCTGACCGTGACGGCCCGGGGGACAGGACAGGACGTCAATCGCTGAGACCGTTCGACGTCCCGCTGATTCTGCCGCCCGCCGGTCGATGGCGAGTCCGCCACCGATCGGTTGGCGACTTGTTGCATCCCGCTCGGAGACGACCATGAGACCAGTCATCCTGTTGTTGGCCTGTGCATCCGCCAGCCTTGCCGTCCTGGCCGAGCCGGCCACCGGCCCGGTCATCGAGGATTACGGGCCGGTGTACTACGTCCCCGAGACACCCCTGGAATTGCCAGCGGGGGTCCGCTGGAAAGCAGTGTTCGACGTCTCCGCCGCGCCCGAGGAGCCGGGGAAACTCAACTACCGGTTCGAGACCGTGGCCCGGTATCTGAACATGCATGCCAGGGCCGGCGTCGATCCCGAGCGGCTGGACGTGGCCGTGGTGCTGCACGGCAAGGCCACCAAGGCGGCCCTGTCCGGCGAGGCGTTCGGCGAGCGGTACGGACAGCCGAACCCGGACGCCGACATCCTCCGCCAGCTGGTGGCCGCCGGCGTCCGGATCTTCGTCTGCGGACAAAGCGCATCGGCGTTCGGTTTCCGGGCCGGGGAGCTGGCCCCCAGGGTCACCCTTTCCCTGTCCGCCATGACGGCGCTTGTGAGTCTACAATCAGACGGGTATGCCCTGATTCCCTGGGGTACGGACTGAGGCGCGAATCCGCCGGCGGCTGTGCCCCGAATACGGAACAGCATGTCTTTTGTGCTCCCGCGCACGACCGTCGCAGAATGTGCGCTGGAGCAAATCGAGAGACTGGGCATCGAGGGCCACCCCGACCGGGGTGGCGACGACGCAGAGCTTGAGCGAATGGAGCAGACGATGGCAGGAAAATTCGAGGCATACACAGGCAAAAACGGCGAGCATTTCTTCCGCCTGAAATCCGGCAATGGTGAGGTGGTTCTGACCAGCCAGGGCTACAAGGCCAAGGACGACTGCGCCAACGGGATCGCTTCGGTCCGGAAGAATTCCCAGCGTGACGGGGCGTTCGAGACCAAGGCCGCTACGGATGGCCGGCAATACTTCGTGCTCAAGGCCACCAACGGCCAGGTGGTCGGCCAGAGCCAGATGTACAAGACCGCTTCCGGTTGCGCCAATGGCATCGATTCGGTCAAAAGGAACGCACCTGACGCACCGGTGACCGAGGCCTGAGGGACAGGGGTTTCGAGGGTCGGACAATTATTCTGGCCGAAGTTGATCCAGGTCAATGTAATTGTTTCCGATATCTCTAAATTAAGCCCCGGAGGTAGTTACAAGCTCTTTCTCCGATTACCTCCACTGACCTTCCCTCGCTAAGGGGACCCTGCCCGGGGTCCCCTTAGATTCTTGTGGAGAGTGATTTCTTCTCCGCCTCCGCCGCCAGTCCGCCACCGTACGCGGTCAGACGCTGACCGGCTCCGGCAGGATCGGTATCGGCCGTCCTGCCTCGTCCACGGCGACCATGGTGACCTCGGCGGTGGTGACCTCGTTTTCGTGCGGGCTGCGGCGTGCTCTCGCGAGAACCTTTACCCGCACCCGGATCGAGCTACGGCCCACATGGAGGGTCTCGGCCCACAGTGTCACGATATCACCCACCCGGACCGGCGCGTGGAACGCGATCTGGTCCATGGCCACGGTCAGGTACCGATGTGGCGCCTGGCGCTCTGCCTCGTTGGCTGCCGCCAGGTCGATGAGGGACAGGATTACGCCCCCGAAAATGGACCCGTAGGCATTGGTGTCCTTGGGCAGCATGTTGGTCCGGATCGCCGGGAGTTGGCTGGGTGGCTTGATGTTCATGGGCCGGTCTCCGTTTCTTTTTCACTTTCCAGCAGCAGGCATACCTGCTCGCCGGGGCCATGTACCCCGTGGATCATGATGCCCTCCACGTCGGCGGTCTGGGAATGCCCCGAGACCAGGACCACGTTCGGATCGTCTCCCAGGTCATCGAAGGCCTGGGCGAGTGTTTCGTGAAGCCGTCCGCCTTCCAGGCAGGCCACGTGTATCCAGGGGGCGACGGCACCCAGCCGGTCGGACGTGTGCTGATCCTTGAGCACCAGCGTCCCGGTCTCGACGATGCCGGCCGAGGCCCTGGTAATGCCGAATTCATAATCATCCGCCCGGTTCCGATCGAAGCCGGCGCGCAATTCGAACTCCGGCCCCAGCGCGGTAGCCAGCAGCGGGACGAGGTCGGGATCGCAGTAACCGGTCCGCACGCCCCGGTCCCGCAGCAGGCCAGCCAGGGCGTCGGCCCCCTCGATGACGATCGTGTTGCCGGCTTCCAGTCGCTGGCGGAACAGGCCGGGACCGGTGCCCCGTCGGGCCGGCGGCGTGGCGGCGTCGGCCGGGTAGTCCGGATATGGCGTGCGTCGCTCCAGCCTCCCGAGAGATGCCCGCAGTGACGCGAAGACGCTCTCGCGATCATCAGCCATCTTCTTGCTCCCGGCGACCGCGCTTCACGTCTTTACGGAATTGGGCGCCGCGCCACCTGGGCAGCGTGCGGCTGTCGAACCAGGCTCGGATGGAGGCCAGCGGCAGCCTTCTCAAGGGCAGCCAGTCCAGCACCCGGCCGAGTCCCATGGCGAGCCGCCAGAGCCGGGGATGACGGGCCAGCAGCAGGTATCCCGCCATGCTCGGGACGCCTGCCCGGGCAAGGATCACGCCCTCGCGGACGGACCGGGCCCGTAGCCGCGCCAGCAGGTCCGGGATGGGGATGTCCACCGGGCACACGTCCCGGCAGGCGCCGCAGAAGGTAGACGCCCGGGCCAGGTCGGCCACCGCAGCGAAGCCTTCATTGCCGGCCAGCAGGGGTCCGAGGACCGCGCCCATGGGGCCAGGATAGACGCCGCGGTAGGCGTGTCCGGAACTCAGCCGGTAGACCGGGCACGCGTTCATGCAGGCGCCGCAGCGGATGCAGCGCAGGATCGGCGCCATGTCGCTACCCACGACCGATGACCGGTTGGCGTCGAGGAAGATCACGTGCATCTCACGAGGCCCGGAGGGTCGGTCGGCCAGCCGCGGGCCGGCCACCAGTTCCACGTAGGACGTGATGCGCTGACCGGTAGCCGAGCGGATCAGCAGGCTGAGCAGGAGCGCCAGGTCCCGGTCTCTGGGGATCACCTTGTCGATCCCGGCCAGCACGATGTGGACGTCGGCCGCCGCCAGACCGAAGCGGGCGTTGCCCTCGTTGGTGACGACTGCCACCCGGCCCGACTCGGCGGAGATGAAGTTGGCGCCTGTCATGGTCACACGCGCATCGAGGAACTTGTCACGCATATAGGCTCTGGCGCGACGGGTGATGGTCTCCGGGTCGTCGTCATAATCACCGAGACCGCAGCGCTCGAAGGACCTGGCCACGTCTCTCCGGTTCTTGTGGATGATCGGCTTGACGATGTGGCTGGGGCGGTCGCCGTCGAGCTGCACCACGAACTCGCCCAGGTCCGTCTCCACCGGCTCGAAGCCTTCCTCTGTGAGCCGCCGGGTAAGGTCCAGTTCCTCGCTCGCCATGCTCTTGGACTTGGTGATCACGCGGGTGCCACTGGCCCGGACGATATCCAGGATCATCTCCAGGGCCCGGTCTGGCGATGCGGCGAAGTGAACCTGGGCGCCGTGACTTGTCAGCCGTTCCTCCGCGCTCGCCAGGTATTCATCCAGGTGATCCAGGGTGTGCTGACGGACCTGGCCCGCCAGCCGCCTGAGGGCGTCCGCATCGGCGTAGTCCTCTGTCAGCGTGGCGAGACGCTTGTCCACGCCGCTGCGGGCGCCGATCTCGATTGCCTCGAGCACCTCCGATTCGATGCCGGCGGCAAAGGCATCCAGCGCCTGCCGGCTCACGCCGGGCCTCCGGCTGCGTCCCGCAGCACCTGTGCCACGTACCTGACGGGATACTCCCGGTTCTGCCGCCCGGCGATACCCTGCTGGTGCATCAGGCAACTCAGGTCTGCCGAAACCACGAAATCCGGCGACACGGAGCGGACGTTATCCACCTTTTGGCGGCCCATGGCGGCGGAGATGTGCGGGTGGGAGATCGAGAACACGCCGCCGAACCCGCAGCACTGGTCCTGGTCCGGGAAGGCGAGCACTTCGAGACCGTCGATGCCGCCGAGGAGCGCGCGCACCGCACGGATCGTCGGTGTCCCGCGGGTATGGCAGCCGTCGTGGACCGCGATACGGGCGGGGAGGCGGCCGGACCAGGCGCGGACGCCGAGCCCGTTGACGAGGAAATCCGTCAACTCCCAGGTCCGTGACGCCAGACGCCGGATCTCCGGCAGGTCCGCCTGGCCCTCGAACGCGATCGGCGCCTCGTGGAACATGGCCGTGGCGCAGGATCCGGAGGCCACCACGATCGGCTCGTCTCCATGGAAGACATGGGCGACGTGGCGCACGACCTGTCGGTAGGCGTCCCAGTCGCCCGAGGTGTATGCGGGCTGGCCGCAGCATGTCTGGTCCGACGGGCAGGTCACGGCGCATCCGGCACGCTCGAGGCAGTCCATCGCCGCACGTGCCGCATCATCGAAAAAAGCGTCGCACAGGCAGCTGATCATGAACTGGACGCGGCGTCCCGTGACGGGCTCGCGATTGGGGACCAAGGTCAAACTCCCGGAGGGCAACATCACCGGATCATAACGTCCTGGCGGCGGCGCCTCTATGCTGCGCCGGGTATTCCGGCGTCACAGGTTCGCGGCGGCGTCCCACAGAGCCCGGTGGCGGTCCCAGCTCAGTTGCGCGTCCACCGGGACCTCGATCAGCCACATGGCTCGGTCCTCGCCCGGCTCCTCAAGGACCGCGGCCAGGGCATCGCCGGGTTCCGCCACCCGGTGTGGCATCCCGTAGAGTGAGGCGATCCGTGCGCAATCGAGACCCGTGGGCGTGCGCCAGAGTCGTTCGAAATCGGGATGGTCCCGTTGCGGCAGCAGACCGAAGATGCCGCCCCCGCCGTTCTCGATGACGACGAGCTTGCCCGGGATTTCGCGAGCCGCCAGGAGCCCGTTCATGTCGTGGTAGAGCGCGAGATCCCCGATCAGTCCGACACTGGGGCGGCAGCTGGCGATTCCGGCCAGGGTCGAGACACAGCCGTCGATCCCGCTGGCGCCGCGATTCCCGACCGCTCCCAGCGGGTCCGGCCGGCCCCGGGCGAAAGCATCCAGCGAGCGGATCGGCATCGAGCTGCCCACGAACAGCGCTCCACCCGGGGGCAGCGTCTTCTCGAGGGCACAGACCACATCGGCTTCGGGCGGTCGGAGGCCAGGATCCTCCGCGAGTCCCCGGGCAGCCATGTCCAGGGCCCGCCAGCGTTCCGACCAGGCCGCGTCGGCGGCGGGCAGGTCGCGCTCAAGCAGGGACGTCGCGACCCTCTCGGCGTCGCCGTGGACGACCAGCGCTGTCCGCCGGGAAGGCTCTGGCCAGTCGCCGGTCCCGGCGATAAGCGCCAGCCTGTCACCCTGGGCCGCGATCCACTCCTGGACGGGCCGGGAGGTGGGTACCGCGCCGAACTGTAGTACCCATTCCGCATCCGGTCCACCAGCCTCGCGTCGCAGGAAGATGTCGGCAGCGGTGACCAGGCGGCGGCGGTCGTGGGCGCCCCAGCGCAGGTTGGAGAGTGGGTCCGCGATGACCGGGCATCGCAGTCTCTCCGCCAGCGCCACGACCGCCTCGGCAAATCCGGGTGGGTAATCGGATCGGCCACAGACGATCACCCCGGGCCCCCGCGACAGTCTCGAGACGAGGGCCTCGAGGGCGGCGGGATCGGGCAGAACCCGCGGTCGCTGCGGGGCATCGGCGGCGGGAGACGGCCATGGGAGTTCCGCATACCCCTGTCGGGGCAGGAGCGGTTCCCTGAAGGCGAAGTTCACATGTACCGGCCCGGGACATGGCCAAAGGGCCGCATCCGCGGCCCGTCGCCCGGTGGACAGGTATATGGGATCGTCTCCGTTACCGGGGGCGGGGAGCTGGATGAAATCACGGGGGAAGGATCCGAACAGCCGGTCCTGGTCAATAGTCTGATTGGCGCCGGTGCGCAACAGCTCCGGGGGGCGGTCGGCACTGACCAGGACCAGGGGGACCTGATCCATGGCTGCTTCGATGACGGCCGGGTACCAGTTTGCCGGGGCGGTCCCGGACGTGGCGATGACCACCACCGGTCGGCCCGCGGCTCTCGCCGCGCCAAGGGCAAAGAAAGCTGCGGACCGTTCGTCCGGCAACATCCGCGTCTCGAGATGGGGACACAGATCGGCGGCAAGGGCCAGGGGTGACGACCGGGAGCCGGGCGACAGGATCGCCTGTCTTACGCCGCCGTCCGCCAGCCCGCGCAGCAGGGCCGCCGCGGCCTTGAGATTCAACTCGCCACGATCCGGGGCGTCGCGCCCGCCGGGCTCATCCAAGTTCCAGCGCCCCTCGTAGGGTACAGAGCTTCCATTCGGTCTCTGCAAGCTCCTGATCCGGCCGCGAGTCGGCAACGATGCCGGCGCCGGCGAACAGATCCACCGACGTCCCATTGACGATGCCGCAACGGAGGACCACGGAAAGTTCGCCGTTGCCGGCTGCGTCCAGCCAGCCGAACGCGCCGGTATACCAGCCCCGGCTGTCCGCCTCGTGCTGCTGCAGCCACTCAAGCGCGGCCGTCCGCGGGCTGCCGCCTACCGCTGGTGTGGGATGCAGGCGGCGGGCGAGTTCGAGCAGGTCGCTGCCGTTACGCAGGTGGCCGCCAACCGGGCTCCACAGATGATGCACCGTCGGCAGGCTCATGACGTCCGGCGCCTGGGGCGCCAGCAGGGTGCCGCAGCAGGGCTCCAGTGCCCCGCGGATCTGATCCACCACGATCCGATGCTCCACCAGGGCTTTGGGATCCTGGCGCAAACGGTCCGCCAGCGTGGCATCCAGCGCCGCGGTCGCGCCCCGTGGCGCGGTGCCTGCCAGGGCGTCGGCGGCGACCATCCCGTCGTCCAGCGATACCAGGCGTTCGGGGGACACGCCTACGAGGGAGAAACCGTCCCGGACCACGGCAAAGCGGGCGCAATTCTCGTGACCGGCCTCGAGGGCCTCGAGCACCCGGCCGCAATTCAGCGGTCGGGATATGGAGTAGCGGACCCGACGCGTAAGGACGACCTTATCCAGCCGCCCCTCGCGGATGTCCGCAAGGGCCTTGTCCAGGGGCGCGTTCCAGGCGCCGTCCTCGACCCGTCTCAGCTCCACCGGCGTCGGCAGGGGGATCGCGCAGTCGGTCTGGGCGGCGGCCAGTCCTTCGAGACGCTCGATCCAGCGGCGTTGCAGCGTCCCGGGATCCATGTCCTCGCCGACGGTCGCGCTGGCGGTGATCCAGCCTTGATCACCGACAAACCGGCACAGCAACTCGGGGACCACGAGTTCCATGTTGGCCAGGCCATTCCACTCCCTGTCCGGCGTATCTCCCGGCGCAAAAGCGAACCCGAGGAAGGCCGCCGGCAGCGGAGCCCCGGGATCTCCAAGGCGGGTCCATCGCGACTTCAGCGCCGCGAAGCCGCGGGAGACGGCATCCATCCGATCGGGCCCACCGGCGACGATCCTGGCGGCGATCCCGGTGCCGAGGAGGGTCGCGCCCGACGACGAGCGACTCCAGTAGAAGCCGGGAGCATCGTCTGGCAGAAACGGGCGCAGATCGATGTCCGCGGCCGGTACGGAGACGCTGATGAGCCCCGCTTCGATGCGTCGACCGAGCGGTTTCAGGGCAGCACGCAGGAGACGTCCGAGGTCATCGAACGCACGTGCGGGGGCCGTTGCTGGCGCGTGACTCGTTCTCAAGGCAGATGGGGGTTTCCGGGCCTGCGCTAGTCTACCATGGGGCAGACGTGACCCGCCGCGTGCTTGTCGGTCGTATCCTGGCGTATAAAATGGCGGCCCCGCTATCGGAGGACGCTCATGGGCTGGACCGCGGTCGACGACCTGAAGTTCGAGGACATCCTTTACCACCGCTCCGACGGCATCGCCCGGATCACCATCGATCGCCCGGAAGTGAGAAATGCGTTCAGGCCGGAGACGGTAAGGGAGTTGATACAGGCGTTCACCCACGCCCACCTCGATCCGGACATCGGCGTCATCGTGCTGACCGGCCAGGGCGACGAGGCATTCTGTGCCGGCGGCGATCAGCGGGTTCGGGGCGAACACGGCGGTTACGCCGACCGGGAAGGGACCAACCATCTCAACGTCCTCGACCTGCAGATGCAGATCAGGCGGCTGCCCAAGCCGGTGGTCGCCATGGTGGCCGGATATGCCATCGGGGGCGGCCACGTGCTGCACCTGGTCTGCGATCTGACCATCGCTGCCGACAACGCCCGATTCGGCCAGACCGGTCCCCGGGTGGGGAGCTTCGATGCCGGCCTGGGAGCGGGGCTCCTGGCTCGTACGGTGGGAATGAAGAAGGCGAAGGAGATCTGGTTCCTGTGTCGCCAGTACGGCGCCGCACAGGCCCTGGAGATGGGCCTGGTGAACACCGTCGTCCCGCTGGAGAAGCTGGAGGAGGAAACCATTACCTGGTGTCGCCGGATGCTCGAGATGTCTCCCACCGCCCTGCGTGCACTGAAGTCAGCCTTCAACGCCGACACCGATGGCCTGGCGGGCATCCAGGAACTGGCGGGTACCACCACCAGCCTTTTCTACATGAGCGCTGAAGCCCAGGAGGGGCGCAATGCCTTCCTGGAGAAGAGACCCCCGGACTTCCGCAAGTTTCCCAGGCGGCAATGAGCGCGGTCCCCGCCAGGGGAGCGGACCCGCGTCCGGGGATGCTGCGAGCCTGGCTGCTTGCGGCGAGACCCCGCACGTTGCCGGTGTCTCTGGTCCCCGTGGTAGTCGGCAGCGCCCTGGCCTACGCCGGCGCCGGCCGATTCTCCCCGTCAGTGCTGGTGGTGGCCGCCCTGTGCGCGGCGCTGATTCAGATCGGCACAAACCTGCACAACGATGTCTCGGACTACGAGCGGGGCGCGGACGATCCTGACACCCGGGTAGGGCCGCGGCGGGCCACTGCGGAAGGCTGGCTCGCGCCGGCCCAGGTGAGAAGGGGGGCAGCCGTGGTTTTCGGGACGGCGTTCTGTCTCGGCCAGTACCTGGTGTATCTCGCCGGGTGGCAGATATTCGTGGTGGGCGTGGTTTCCATCATCGCCGGCTATGCCTACAGCAGCGGACCCCGTCCCATCGCCTACACTAGCCTGGGCGAGCTATTCGTACTGGTGTTTTTCGGCTGGGTGGCGGTCGGCGGCACCTGGTTCGCCCATGCCCAGGCTTCCCCGGGTCTGCCGGTCCTGCTTGCCGGGGCCGCGGTCGGGCTGCCGGCGGCGGCGGTTCTGGTAGTGAACAACACACGGGACGTAGAGGCCGACCGCCGCGCCGGGCGGCGGACTTTCCCGGTGGTTTTCGGCACATCGGCCAGCCACGTCGAATACGACCTGTTCGTGATCGCCAGCCCGCTGCTGGCCGCCTGGACGGCCGCGATGGCGGGTGCCGGCGCGTGGGCCCTGGCGTGCCTGGCCGTGTTCCCGTCCGCGTTTCGTCTGATCACGGACTTCAAGCGCTCCGCCACCGGCGGTGATTTCAACCGGCTTCTCGCGGCCACGGCGCGATACGGGTTGCTGACAGGCATCGTCCTCGCCGGCGTCCTCGCGGTTGCAGCATGATCGACGACCGGGTCCGGATCGCCGAGACACGGATCGACCCCTACCGGCTGGGCTTGCTGAGGCCGTGGCGTACCGCGAGGGGTGAGTTGGCGCACCGCGAGGGGTGGGTGCTCCGGTTCATGGACGAGGACGGCCAGACCGCTTGCGGGGAATGCGCTCCCATGCCCGAGGCCGGCACCGAATCCTTCGATGCCGCCGGCGCTGGGCTGGAGGCGTGGTGCGATCGGATCCGCGGGCTCTCCCTGGCGGACGTCTGGCGGTCCGTGGACGAAGATGAGATCACACCCGCGGTCCGCTGTGCCGTCGAAGCCGCGGCCATCACCCTCGCGGCCCGCCGGCGCGGCCTGCCCGTGGCGCGTCTACTCAACCCCGAGGCCGGCGGGAAGGTTGCGGTCAACGCCGCTATCGGCGCGGCCGACAACACGCTGATTCACCGCATCAGGGAAGCGTCGCAGCGAGGATTCCGGGTGCTGAAGGTCAAGGTCGGCGTGGGCGACGCCGGCGAGGAGCTTGGCTTGCTACAGGGCGTCGCTGCCCGGCTGCCGCCGGAGATCAGTTTCCGTCTCGATGCCAACGGTGCCTGGGACGAACGGGTGGCGCGGTCGTTCCTCGAGGGGCTGGCGGGACTGCCGGTGGAATCCGTCGAGGAGCCCCTGGCAGGCGCGGATCCCGAGGGCCTGCTGAGGCTGGCCAGGGTCGCCCCTTTCCCGCTGGCTCTGGACGAATCCCTGCCCAGGCTCATCGCTGACGGATGGTCCACCCGGCTGCCGGCCCAGCGGATCGTAGTCAAGCCCATGGTCCTCGGCGGGATACGGCCCGCCATGCGGCTGGCCCGGAAATCCGGCAGGACGGTGATCGTTACGACCACCCTGGAGGCGGCGCCCGGCCGGTGGATCGTCGCCCAGTTGGCGGCGGCCCTGGATACCGGCCTGTGCCACGGTCTGGACACGGGCGGATGGCTGGCTGAGGACGTTTCGGAGGGGCCGACGGTGGAATCCGGAATCTGCCGGGTGTTTGCCTGACAGCCTCCCCCGGGCCTCTCAGATCAGATCGCCCAGATCCCGCCGCCGTATCTTCCCCAGAGGCGTGCGAGGCAGCCGCTGGACACGTCGGAACTCCCGGGGACGCATGGGCCCGGGGATGTTGTCCCTGGACCAGGCCGCGACGCTGCCCTCGTCGGCCTCGCCGCAGTAAACAGCGACGATCAGCGCTCCCCAGACAGGATCGGGTCGGCCGGTCACGGCGACCTCGCTGATACCGGGACAGCCCGCGAGCAGGTCCTCGACCTGTGCCGGATGCACGTTGACGCCGCCGGAGATCAGGACGTCGTCTCCCCGGCCCAGGACCACCAGTCGGCCGTCCTTGTCCCGCCGCCCCAGGTCCTTGGTGCGGAAGCTGTTCCTGCCGGCAAGTCCGTCGCCTGGCGTCTGGCTCGGGTTGGCGTAGCCCAGCATGACAGTGGGGCCGGTGACCTGTATCCAGCCGACGGCCGGGTCGGATACGTGGTCCGGCATCGTGATGTCTATCCGTGTTCCGGGCAGGGGTTCGACGGATCGGTCGAAAGCGAGCAGGTCGCCAAGGGCTACGTGAGCAGTGGTCTCGGTGAGGCCGTAGGCCACTTTCAGGGGCCATTTCGCCTGCAGGGCCCTCCGTACCAGATGATCGGACGCCCCGGCCCCACCCACGAGGACTGCCGTCAGCCCCGAGGGATCGGCGCCGGCTTCCAGCAGACGATGGAGCATCGCCGGTACCACTGACGTATGAGTGATGCCATCGGCGATGATAGAGGCCGCGGCGTCGGACGGGTCGAAGTGTTCCTTGAGCCGGACGCTGGCGCCGGCCGCGGCACAACGCATCAGGATCATGATGCCGGCGATATGGATCATCGGCAGGCAGCACAGCCAACGGTGCGACTGGGTCAGGCCCAGAACCCGATTTGTCGCCAGGGCCGAGGCGGCCAGATTGCGGCCGCTGAGCATGACGGCACGGGCCGCTCCCTCCGTGCCGCTGGTGGGGATCATCAATTGCGCCTTGCCCATCGGCAGCGGCGACGGTTCGTTACCGGGGCCATCGCCAGGCACGTCGAGGGGGCGGGCCGGAAGCCGGCGAACACCCTCGGGCAGCCGGACGTCGGCATCGGCAATGGCCTGTTCCACGCCGCACCGGCCGATCATCCGGCCCGGCGCCGTGTGGGCCGGGTTCATGACCAGCAATGGCACACCGTGGTACATGGCCAGCCAGACCGCACGGGCCAGCCGGGCCCGGGTCTTCGTCAGAACGGCGGTGGTTCTGCCGGGTTCCATGCCGGCCGCGCCGAGGATGCGCGACCAGTGACCGAGACTGCTCCACAACTGCCCGTAACTGAGGGCATTCGAATCATCGATGATGGCGACGGTATCCGGATCGCGATCGACCCGGTCCGTCACCCAGCGAAGGGGATGATCAGGCGGCGGTCTCACCTGGTTTCGTCCCTGCGTGCAGACAGGCGATCCCGCAGCTGAGGCTCCTGTAACTGACGTCGCCGAAGCCGGCGCCCTCCATCATCTCCTTCATTTCTTCCTGATCCGGGAAGCGCTGTATGGATTCGATGAGGTACTTGTAGGCGTCCGGGTTCCGCGCCACCCACGCCCCCAGCCGCGGGATCACCGTGGCGGAGAAGAGCTGATAGAACGGGCGGACCGGCCCCCAGGGCCTGGAGAATTCCAGGCACAGCATCCGTCCGCCAGGGCGCAGGACACGGAGCATCTCCGCCAGCGCCTTGTCCATATAGGTGCAGTTGCGAATGCCAAAGGCGATCGTCACGGTGTCTACCGACCCATCCTGCAGAGGGATCGCTTCCCCCGTACCCGCCAGCCAGCGGACACCGGGCAAGCGTCGGTAACGGCCCACCTGCATCATTTCCGTGCTCGGATCGCAGACCACTACCGAGCGATCCCAGGCCGCGACGCGGGCAGCCACGTCGCCGGTGCCGCCGGCCAGGTCGAGGATCACCTGACCGGGCCGGGCGGCGACTCGCCTGGCAAGAAACCGCTTCCACACCCTGTGGATGCCGAAGCTCATCAGGTCGTTCATCAGGTCGTATCGCGGCGCGACCTTGCTGAAAACACCCCGGATCAGGTCTTCCCGTTCGTCGGGATCGACCTCGCGCGAGCCGAAGGTGTTCGAGAGCTGGGACATCGAGATCCCTCTGAGGCAGTCGGGGACTGCGGAGGCTAACATAGTGGGAGGCCGGGCCGCCGGCAATAGGCATTGCGGCAACAGGTATATTAGCGACATGGCGCGTGCCGACCATGAGGACGTGCGTGGGATTGGGAGAGCAGCAGGATGCGAGTGGCGATTTTCGGTGGCACGGGATTTGTGGGCAGCTACCTGGTGGACGCTCTCGTTGCGGCGGGTCACGACCCGGCTCTGCTCGTCAGAGCAGGCAGCGAGTCCAAGGTCCGGTGCCGGGAACGAGTGCGGGTGGTGACGGGAGATATCGGCGACGTCGGAGCCGTGAAGAAGACGTTGGAGCACTGCGAGGCGGCGATCTACAATATCGGCATCCTGCGCGAGTTTCCGTCCCGGGGTGTGACCTTCCGTGCCATGCAGTACGAGGGCCTGATGCGGGTCGTCGAGGCGGCCGAGGACTCTACCGTCCGGCGGTTCCTCCTGATGAGCGCAAACGGCGTCAAGGCTGACGGGACGGAATACCAGGAGACCAAGTACCTGGCCGAGCGATTCCTGGCCCAGAGCGAGCTGGAATACACGATCTTCCGGCCTTCGGTGATCTTCGGGGACCCGAGAGGGCTCATGGAATTCTGCACCCAGTTGCGAGACGAGATGATCCGTTCGCCGATCCCGGCGCCGAATTTCTACCAGGGCTCGTCGCCGTCGAAAGGGGGATTCTCCATGTCCCCGGTGTATGTGCGCGATGTGGCGGAGGCCTTCACACGCTCGCTGGAAAACAGGCAGACCGTTGGCAATACCTACGCGCTATGTGGTCCCGAGGCCTTGCCCTGGCCGGTGATCATCCGTCGTATCGCGGCGGCCTCCGGTGGCCGCAAGCTGATCGTGCCGGTGCCCGCGGGCCTGGTGGGAGCCATGGCTGCCCTCCTGGATCGGTTCGAATGGTTCCCAATGACCCGCGATCAGTTGACCATGCTCCTGGAGGGCAACACCGGCGACTCCAGGGGGATCTTCTCCGCCCTTGCCATCGAACCCAGCAGGTTTGACGCCGAGCATCTCGCCTACCTGGGGAATCCGTCGCCTTGACATCCCGATGCCCGTCCGAGCCGGCGACCCGCAGAGAGCGGAGATGGAAAGACATGAAGTGGGCTGAGAGCATGACCGCGCCCTGTATCCGCCAATGGCCAGTCCCAGCATCGCAGGGAATTCCGGGGTAGTGGTTGCCACCACGGGGGCGTGGCTGGTCTTCGGCGCCAGCGGCTACATCGGCGGACACCTTGTTCCGAAGCTGCTGGCCGAGGGCAGGCCGGTCCGGGCGGCGGCGCGGGACCCGCGCGTGCTTGAGGGGCGCGGCTGGGCAGGCGCGGAACTCGTCAGGGGCGACGCCCTGGATCCCGACACTCTGGGCGGCATCCTGGCTGGCGTAGACGTCGCTTACTATCTGGTCCATTCCATGGCGGCCGGCCAGGGATTCTCCGGCCTGGACCGGGAGGCGGCGCGGAACTTTGGCGCCGCCGCGAGCGCCGCGGGCGTCCGTCGTATCGTCTATCTGGGCGGACTCCTTCCGGAAGGGGCCGAATCGGAACACCTGGTGTCACGTGCCGATACCGGCGCCGTGCTCAGGGAGTGCGGCGTCCCCGTTACGGAGATCCGCGCCGGCATAATCGTCGGTCCGGGGTCCGCGGCCTTCGAGGTCATCCGCGACCTGGTGAACAATCTGCCGGTGATGATCACGCCGAGATGGGTGAGGTCCCGGGCGCCGCCGATCGCTCTCGGGAATCTGCTCGAGTACCTGGCCCGGGTGGCGGAACTGTCGGAGACCGCCGGGGAGACCTACGACGTGGCAGGGCCGGAAATGTTGAGCTACGAGGACCTGATGCGGCAGTTCGGCGACATCGTGGGTCGGCGGCCGCGGATCCTGCCCGTCCCGGTGCTGAGCCCCGGGTTGTCTTCCTTCTGGCTGGGACTGGTGACGTCGGTGCCGACGCCTGTGGCGAAGGCGCTGATCGGCGGTCTGGCCCACGACATACCGGCCCATCCGGAAGCGCTCCGTGCCCTGGTGCCCCAGCGCTTGCTGAGTTACCGGGAGGCCGTCAAGGCCAGCCTCGACACCGAACGTGAAAACGCCGTCGCCAGCCGCTGGGTCGAAGGCGCGCTGATGTTCCGCGGGTTCCGGCCCGACCACGCGTACTACGCGAAGAAGGCTTCGGGGACTGCACTGTCCGACGCACCGCCGGAGGCCGTGTGGGCTGTGGTCAACAGTATCGGCGGGGGAAACCGGTATTTCTACATGAACTTCCTGTGGAGCATCCGTGAATTCCTGGACTGGATCCTGGGTGGGCCGGGCTGGAGTCGCGGTCGCCGGGACCCGGCGCACCTCCGGCCAGGGGACTACGTGGACTCCTGGCAAGTCGTGGCCATGGAGCCACCGGGTCGCCTGACCCTGGGGTTCGGGATGAGGGCCCCGGGATCCGGTGTGCTGGAGTTCGAGATTGAGCCCGGGGCGGGGGGCACCCGCATCACCGTGACCACTTTCTGGCACCCGGCAGGGGTCTGGGGGCTGTTGTACTGGTATGCGTCTGCCCCTTTCCACCTGCTCATCATGGGCGGCATGGCCGAGCGCATCGCGCGGCGATCCGAGACATTGGACGGCCCCTGAACGGACCCGGCGGCTTGGGCTAAGCTCCTGACAGGCATCTGTGGAGTTGCCGGCACAGGAGCGCGCCATGCCCAAAGACATCATCGCGGACTGGAATCCGGCCCCCGGAGACGCTCTCCTGGTGGTGGACGTCCAGAACGATTTCATGCCGGGCGGCGCCCTGGGGATCCCCGACGGGGATGAAATCGTGCCCGAGATCAATCGACTGGTCGCGGCATTCGTCGCGGAGCACCTGCCCGTGGTGTTCTCCCGGGACTGGCATCCGGCGGCTCACTGCTCGTTCGCCGAACAGGGAGGCGTATGGCCGCCACACTGCGTCCAGGGTACCGAAGGGGCGGCGTTCTGGTCCCGCCTGCGGATGCCCGACGACCCTGTCATCGTCTCGAAAGCCGCTCGACAGGACGAGGAAGCCTACTCGGCGTTCGACGGCACCGGTCTGGACAAGCTGCTGACTGCACGGGGTGTGACGCGGCTGTACATAGTCGGTCTGGCGACGGACTACTGCGTGCTGGCGAGCGTCCGCGACGCCCATCGCCTCGGCTACGAAGTCGTCGTGCCGGTCCGGGCCATCAGGGCCGTGGATGTCCATCCCGAGGACGGCGCCAGGGCGATAGAGGAAATGCGCAAGTCGGGCGCCGACATCGTCGCAACCGTTGGTTAGGGACCGGACTCCCGTGCCACGATCACTCGGCAGCGTTCTGCTGACGGACTTCTACCAGCTCACGATGCTGGACGCCTACCGGCGCTCGGGCATGAGCGGCACCGCGGTATTCGAGATGTTCGTGCGCCGCCTTCCGCCGGGGCGGGGCTTCCTGATGGCGGCCGGTCTCGAACAGGTGCTCGATTACCTCGAGTCCTTGCGGTTTGAAGACAGCGAACTCGGGTGGCTGGCCGGCTGCGGTCATTTTGGACAGGACTTTGTCGACTGGCTCGCGGACCTCAGGTTCACCGGCGACGTCTGGGCCATGCGAGAGGGCGAGGCGTTTTTTGCCGACGAGCCCATCCTCAGGGTGGCCGCGCCCTTGCCCGAGGCGCAGTTCGTGGAGAGCCGGCTGATCAATATCCTCCACTTCCAGAGTCTGATCGCCTCCAAGGCGGCGCGCGTGGTGCTGGCAGCCCGGGGTCGGACGCTGGTGGACTTCGGTATGCGGCGGGCCCATGGGGCAGAGGCGGCGGTGTGGGCCGCACGGGCCAGTTACATCGCCGGATTCGACGGCTCGGCCACGGTGGAGGCCGGGCGCCGGTACGGTCTGCCGATCTTCGGCACCATGGCGCACTCGTTCGTGCAGGCTCACGACTCGGAACTGGCGGCATTCCTGGACTTCGCCCGCGCCCGTCCCCGGGGGCTCGTGTTGCTGATCGACACCTACGACGTAGACGAGGCCGTTGCCAAGGTGATCGACATCGCGGGGCGGCTCGACAAGGATGGGATCGAAATCAAGGCGTTGCGGCTGGACAGCGGCGACATGGCCGCAGGCAGTCTTCGGATCCGGCGGATGCTGGACGCGGCCGGCCTCGACCAAATCGGCATCTTCCTGTCTGGCAACCTGGATGAGTTCGCGGTCGACGAGTACTGCCGGGGTGGCGTCCCGGTGACCGGATTTGGCGTTGGAACCCGGCTGGATGTGTCGGCGGATGCGCCCGCCCTGGATATCGCCTACAAGCTTCAGGAGTACGACGGCAGGCCGCGTCGCAAGCGGTCCGAGGGGAAGGCCACCTGGCCGGGTTCCAAGCAGGTCTTCCGGTCACTCGGCGAGGATGGTCGTATCGTCCGGGACGTAATCGGCCTGGCGAGCGAGCCCCTCCCGGGTCGGCCCCTGCTGCACCCGGTGATGAGGGCCGGAAGACCCCTGGAATCGAATCCATCCATGGCCGAGATCAGGGCCCTCGCTGCAGACACCATCGCGTCCCTGCCGGGTGCGTGCACGCGCCTCGACGATCCCGCTCCCGTGGTCCCGGAAATCTCTGCCGCGCTCAGGACGCTGGCCGAGGTAGTAGACGAGAGCCAGGCGCCCTGACCGGGCTCAGTCCGGGTCGCGCCTGGCAGCGCGAAGCTTCCCGAGCCGCTCGATCTCCGCCGAGTACGCCTCGACGAACACGCGGGCGGTGACCTCGTCGAAACTGCGTTCGGAGCGCTTTGAAGTCAGATCGAAATGCTCCCGGTAAAGGTCCCAGTACTTGGCGGGGTTGCTGAGGCCCTTGAGAGCTCCGCGTCTCAGTCCCTTGTCGAATCGTTTCTCGAGGCTGTCCGGATCGAAGCCGCGGAGTTGCTCGTCGAAAGCCGCCTTCATCGCCGCTACCAGCGCGCGTTCGTGGGCCTGGAGATCGATGAACGCATGTTCGAGGGCGTCCATGACCGGCAGATACCGACTGCCCCGGTAAAACAGCAGGGCGTCCAGGGCCTGGTCCACGTCGACGGCGAACTTAAGGGGATTGTTTTCGCCGGGCTTGACGCCGGTCTGCTCCAGGTCCAGTTCCCCCTTTACCCTGGATCGGGCGCGCAGCACATCGAGAAGCCCTCCGATGCACAGTCGGAGCATCCGTCCGGCAGTCAGCAGGAACTGCTTCTCCCGCCCCTCCGTGATCTTGCGCGGATCGATGCCCGCGGCATCGAACACGAGCTTGGCGGCTTCTGCCAGGCCTTGACCCTGGATCTGGGCGATCTCCTGGGTGATGTCTTCCTCCGGCCCCGCGTCTTTCTCGCCGATAACCCGCGTACCGGTCATGGCCTGAACGTCCTCGATGACCGAGAAGTCCTCCAGGAACTCCTCGGCATCCAGGCTTCCCTTGTCCTGGAGCTCGAAATCCGGGTCGCCGGGACGCTTCTCGGTCTCCCGATCCTCGTCGCCCGCATCTTCCGCGAGGAACACGGCGCTATCCTTGTTGCCCTCCAGGCTGACGTTCAGAATGCTTACCTGGAACTGATATTGGCCCATCCGCATCCTGTCGCCGTCGTACAATCGGATCGGCGAACCCTGTCCGACGGGCTGGTCGGCATCGTTGACGAACACGCCGTTGGTGCTCTTGTCCCGGAGAAAATAGGCGCCGTCCTGGTAGTCGATGATGGCGTGATGCGACGAGAGGTATCTTTCCGGGTCCGGGAGTACCCAGTCGTTGTCGGGCGCACGTCCGATGGTCCCCCCGTGGACGCTGAAGACATGGATGCCCTCGGGGCCGAGCAGATCTTTCTGCGAACTGATGATCCTGAGGGTGAGAGGCATGGGATTACCGCGCTCGGAACACTCCGCAATTGTCGGAAAAGAGGCCTGGCCAAAAGTAATGTATCTGCCGGGCGGCCACAAGCGCTGGATTGTCGGAGTAATTTGCCATTTAAAACAGCAGCTTGTGATCTATAATGCCGTCATGCAACCGATACGGTCACGCCTGGGCCGACACAGAAGGTAACGAATGTCATCTCCGAAGAACATCTACAAGGTCCTGTTTCTCAGTGGAGGCAAGGTCTACGAGATCTATGCGCGCCAGGTCAGCCACGGGGCCATACTTGGCTTTGTCGAGGTGGAGGAGCTGATTTTCGGAGAGCGGACATCGGTGGTCGTGGACCCGTCCGAGGAACGCATAAAGACCGAATTCTCCGGCGTGAAAAGGACCTATATCCCCGTGCACGCCGTCCTGCGGATCGATGAGGTCGAGAAGCAGGGGGTGAGCAAGATTTCCCGACTCGAGGGCGATAACGTGACGCCGTTTCCGATGCCTGTCTACACGCCGGGCGGCGGCGACGCCGGCAACAAGTGACGGGTCCGTCCACGGGGCCGGATATCCCGATGCATCGTCAGTTTCGCTGATGCGGTTCTCCTATCTGGGCAGCGGCAGCAAGGGCAACTCCGCGCTCGTCGGCAGCGGGGACACCTGTGTGATGATCGACTGCGGATTCTCGGTGGCGGCAGCCGAGACGCGGCTTGCCCGACTGGGCGTTGCCGTCGGTGACATCGCCGCCGTGCTGGTCACCCATGAGCACTCCGACCATATCGGGGGGGTGGCGCGGCTGGCGCGGCGCTACGGGATTGCTGTCTGGATGACGCCGGGGACCTTCGCGGCGGCACCCGACAAGGACATCCCTGGCCTGAATCTTTTCAGTTGCCACGAGTCGTTCGAGGTGGGCGACCTGCGGATCGAGCCCATGCCGGTGCCTCACGACGCGCGGGAGCCGTGTCAGTTCGTTTTCGGCGATGGAGACAGGCGCCTTGGGATCCTCACCGACACGGGGCACATTACCCGCCACATCGCCGAGCGCCTGTCGGGCTGCGACGCGCTCGTGATTGAGTGCAACCATGACCTGGATATGCTGATGCGCGGTCCCTATCCGATGACGGTAAAGCGTCGGGTGGCAGGCGACCTCGGCCATCTGAACAACAGTCAGTCGGCGGCACTCATCCACGACCTGGACACGGGCTGCCTGCAGCATCTGGTCGCGGTACATATCAGTGAGACCAACAACACCCGGGACCTGGCCCTAGAGGCCCTGGCCTCGGCGCTGGGCGTTCCGCAAAACGAGATTGGCGCCGCGGGTCAGGAAGGCGGTCTGGACTGGCGCCGGATCGACTAACGCATCATCGATGCCGGTGGAGCGCGTCATCGGCGTCCGGTATCATTCGCATCCCCAACCCGCCCCTGGGAAAACGCTCCGATGCTGATCATCCCCGGCGCGCCGGCGCTGTCCCGTTTCCGTATCGACAAGCTGCTGGAGTCCGTGCGGTCCGCTGCCCCCGGGGTGGCGTCGTTCAGTACCCGGTTCGTGCATTTCGTGGAGCTGGAAGGAGATCTCACCGAGCCGCAGTCCCTGGTATTGGAGCGGCTGCTGACCTACGGTCCCACGCGCAAACAGGACGATCCGGAGGGCGCACTGGCGCTGGTGTTGCCGCGTTTCGGGACCATCTCTCCCTGGTCCAGCAAGGCAACTGACATCGCCCGTAACTGCGGCCTCGACGGCGTCAGGCGTATCGAACGGGGAATCGCCTACCGGCTGGTGACTGACGATCAGTTCGACCGGGACGCGCTGGAGCGGGTCGCCGCGTGCCTGTACGACCGCATGACCGAGTCGGTGGTGTATGAGGTGGACGACGCAGCCCGCCTGTTCGAGCATCATGCGCCGGCGCCGATGGTACACGTCGACGTGATGGACGGCGGCCGGGGTACCCTCGACGCTGCGAATGCCTCCCTCGGTTTGGCACTGTCAGCCGACGAGGTCGACTATCTGTTGGCTCACTTCAAGGGCGAGGGTCGCAACCCCACCGATGTCGAGTTGATGATGTTCGCCCAGGCGAATTCCGAGCACTGCCGGCACAAGATCTTCAACGCGGACTGGATCGTGGACGGAGAGCCGAAACACCGGTCCCTGTTCCAGATGATCAAGAACACTCATGCCGCGGCTCCGGACGGCATCCTGTCCGCATACACGGACAATGCCGCGGTCATGGAGGGATGGCGCGCGCGACGCTACTACGCCGACCCGGCCACGGGTGCCTATGACTATCACGAGGAAGACGTCCACATCCTGATGAAGGTGGAGACGCACAATCACCCGACGGCCATATCGCCCTTCCCGGGGGCGGCGACCGGGTCCGGGGGAGAGATCCGGGACGAGGGCGCTACCGGCACGGGCGCCAAGCCGAAGGCCGGCCTGACCGGTTTCTCGGTTTCCCACCTGAAGATCCCCGGCTTCGGGCAGCCCTGGGAGACCGATAACGGCAAGCCGGAGCGCATCGCGTCCGCCCTGGAAATCATGATCGACGGGCCGGTGGGCGGCGCCTCGTTCAACAACGAATTCGGTCGACCCAACCTGGCCGGCTATTTCCGCACTTTCGAGCAACCGGTGGGCGGCGTGCTGCGCGGATATCACAAGCCCATCATGATCGCCGGTGGACTCGGGAACATCCGCGCGTCCCACGTGGAGAAAGGCGACGTTCCGGTCGGGGCGAAGCTCGTCGTGCTGGGCGGGCCGGCCATGCTCATCGGGCTCGGCGGCGGAGCCGCATCGTCCATGTCCCAGGGCCAGAGCGCCGAGGATCTGGACTTTGCCTCCGTGCAACGGGGTAATCCGGAGATGCAGCGGCGCGCCCAGGAGGTCATCGACGCCTGCTGGGCCATGGGTGACGACAACCCGATCATCCTGATCCATGACGTGGGGGCCGGTGGGCTTTCGAACGCCCTGCCCGAGGTCATCGACCACAGCGGCCTGGGTGGGCGTATCGAGCTTCGCGACGTGCCCAACGACGAGCAGGGCATGTCCCCGATGGCGATCTGGTGCAACGAGGCCCAGGAACGATACGTGCTGGCGGTGCCGCCGGACCGGATCGACGAATTCGCGGCAATGAGCGAGCGGGAGCGGTGCCCGTTCGCGGTGGTGGGGGAGACGACCGAGAAACGGCAATTGGTGGTCCACGACGATCACTTCGACGACTTCCCGGTGGACATGCCCGTCGAGGTACTCCTGGGGAAACCGCCGCGGATGTCCCGGGACGTAAACCGGGTGCTCCACGAGGGGGACGACCTGCCCACGATCGACGATCTGTCGGAGGCGGTGTACCGGGTGTTGCGTCTGCCCGCCGTGGCCGACAAGACCTTCCTGATCACCATCGGGGATCGCACCGTCGGCGGCCTTTGTTCGCGGGACCAGATGGTGGGGCCCTGGCAAGTACCGGTGAGCGACGTGGCCGTAACCCTGTCGGGGTACGAGGGCTACACGGGCGAGGCCATGGCTATGGGGGAGAGGACACCGCTGGCGGCCCTGGACGGGCCAGCGTCGGCGAGGATAGCCGTCGGCGAGGCGATCACCAATATCGCGGCGGCCAGCCTGCCGTCCCTGGGGCACGTGAGGCTGTCCGCAAACTGGATGGCGGCGTGCGGGGAGCAGGGTGAGGACGCTACGCTGTATGACACGGTCAAAGCGATAGGCGAGGAACTCTGTCCCGCTCTCGGGATCGCGATCCCGGTCGGCAAGGACTCCCTCTCCATGCGGACCACCTGGGAGCAGGACGGACAACGGCGAAGCGTCGTGGCGCCCCTGTCCCTGATCGTCTCGGCGTTCGCGCCGGTGGAGGACGTGCGGGCCACACTGACTCCGTGCCTGAGGACTGATCTCGGGCCTACCCGGTTGGTGCTGATCGATCTGGGCAACGGGCGCAATCGCATGGGTGGATCCGCCCTGGCCCAGGTCTACGGGCGCATGGGGCGGGAAGTGCCGGATCTCGACGCTCCGGACCAGCTACGGGCGTTCTTCGACCTGGTGCAGACCCTCAATCGGGAGGGCCGGCTGATCGCCTATCATGACCGGTCGGACGGCGGACTCCTGGCCGCACTTGCCGAGATGGCATTCGCCGGCCACGCCGGGCTGGACGTCGATCTGTCCGGCCTAGGCCCGGACCCGGTGCCGGCATTGTTCAGCGAGGAGCTGGGGGCCGTCCTCCAGGTTCGGGAGGACGCCCTGGAAGACGTGCTCACGTTGGCCGAGGAGATCGGGCTGGGCGATCTCGTCCATGTGCTGGGAGAGGTGACGGCCGAGCAGCGCTTCGTCCTCCGCCACGGCGGTGAGGTCGTGCTCGATGACTCCAGGGTGCCGATGCACCGGGCCTGGTCAGAGACCACGTGTCGGATGCAGGCGCTCAGGGACAATCCGGAGTGCGCCGTCGAGGAATACGACGCCCTGCTGAACGAAGATGACCCCGGCTTCAAGGTCCGGTTGACTTTCGACAGGACTGAAGACGTGGCCGCTCCTTACATCTCCACGGGTCGTCGGCCGCCAGTGGCGATCCTGCGGGAGCAGGGGGTGAACAGCCATGCGGAAATGGCGGCCGCCTTCCAGCGGGCCGGCTTCGACAGTTACGACGTGCACATGACCGACCTTATCGCCGGACGGCGGACCCTGGCGGACTTTGCCGGCGTCGTCGCTTGTGGCGGATTTTCCTACGGCGACGTGCTGGGCGCCGGAGAGGGCTGGGCCAAGACCGTCCTGTTCAATGCCAGGGCACGCGACGAGTTCGAGGCTTTCTTCCGGCGCGCGGACAGCTTCTCGCTCGGTATCTGCAATGGCTGCCAGATGATGGCCGCTCTCAAAGAGCTGATCCCGGGCGCCGATCACTGGCCCCGGTTCGTCCGCAACCGCTCGGAGCAGTTCGAGGCGCGAGTGTCTCTGGTCGAGGTCCAGGATTCCCCGTCCCTGTTCCTTTCGGGCATGGCCGGGTCCGTGCTGCCGATCGCCGTCTCCCATGGGGAGGGGCGCGCGGAGTTTCATGATGACGAGCATCGCTGGACCCTGGAGGAGTCCGGCCAGGTCGCTCTCCGCTACGTCACCAATCGAGGTCAGGTCGCCGAGCGATACCCGGCGAATCCCAACGGTTCCCCGGGCGGCGTCGCGGCGCTGGCCTCGGCGGACGGCCGGGTGACTGTCGCCATGCCCCACCCCGAACGCGCGTTCCGGACAGTCCAGAATTCCTGGCATCCCGACGACTGGGACGAGGACGGACCCTGGATGCGGATCTGGCGTAATGCCCGGGCCTGGCTGGCCTGACCATCACCGGTTCGTCATCCGGCGCGATTGCCTTTCCGCAAATGATCGCCGGTTTGCGCGACTTCCTGAAGGACCGGTTCAACGTCGACGGGGATCCTCTCCTTGGCGTGCGGAGTCGCCCCCCAGCTAGTGGATCGGTTGGTCGGCACCGAGGACTTCGCGCCGTCCATTACCGGCTGCCTCGGTCTGGATCCTCCGGCCCGGGCCCAGGGCGAGACTCTGCCCGAACTGGCGGTCCCGCGGCAGGCAAGCCCGTATAATTCCGGCAAGTGAATCTCGCATGTCCCGGCGGGTATCCGCGCCACAGCGCGCGTCGTCGGAGCCATTCCCCCGGAGAGACCCGATGAACGACCAGCAACTCGTCGATCCCGCAGGCACCCGTTACCGGGACGTGGACATTCACGCGCCCACTGGCCCGGAGATGTCCTGCAAGGGCTGGGTGCAGGAAGCCGCGCTCAGGATGCTGATGAACAACCTGGACCCGGTGGTGGCGGAGAATCCGAAGGAACTCATCGTCTACGGAGGTATCGGCCGGGCCGCCCGAAACTGGGAGTGCTACGACGCCATCGTCGCCACCCTGAAACGGCTCGAGGACGACGAGACCCTGCTGGTGCAGTCCGGCAAGCCGGTCGGAGTCTTCCGCACCCATGAATTCGCGCCCCGCGTCCTGATCGCAAACTCCAACCTGGTCGGCAAGTGGGCCGACTGGGATCACTTCCACGAACTCGACCGCAAGGGCCTGATGATGTACGGCCAGATGACGGCCGGATCCTGGATCTACATCGGTTCCCAGGGCATCGTTCAGGGGACTTACGAGACCTTTGCCGAGGCAGTGCGCCAGCACTACGAAGGCGACCCGGCTGGCAAGTGGCTGTTGACCGGTGGCCTCGGGGGCATGGGCGGCGCTCAGCCCTTGGCGGCGGTTTTCGCCGGCCTGAGCTGCCTGGCGGTCGAGGTGGATCCTTCACGTATCCAGAAGCGCCTGGAGACAGGTTACCTGGACCATCGGGCCGACAGTCTCGACGAGGCCATGGCACTGATCCGCGCGGCGAGGGAGAATGGCCGCGCCGAGTCAGTGGGGCTGCTGGGCAACGCCGCCGAGGTATTCGAGGCCATCTTCCGGTCGGGCGACCATCCCCATCTCGTCACGGACCAGACCTCTGCCCACGACCCCTTGAACGGCTATGTGCCGGTGGGTTACGGCGTGGACCAGGCGGCGGTCTTGAGACGCGCGGATCCGCAGGACTACGTGCGTCAGGCCAAGCTGTCCATGGCCAGACAGGTCAGGGCGATGCTGGGCCTGCAGGGCGCAGGGGTCCCGACTTTCGATTACGGGAACAACATCCGCGCCATGGCCCAGGACGCCGGGGTGGACAACGCCTTCGACTTCAAGGGATTCGTGCCGCTTTATATCCGGCCGCTCTTCTGCGAGGGCGTCGGCCCCTTCCGGTGGGCGGCGCTCTCAGGGGACCCGGATGATATTTACCGTACCGACGAGAAGGCCAGGGAGTTGTTCCCGGACAAGCCGGGCCTGCACCGCTGGCTGGACGCGGCCCGGGAGCGGATCCATTTCCAGGGCCTGCCCTGTCGCATCTGCTGGCTGGGATACAAGGAGCGTCATCGCCTGGGGCTGGCCTTCAACCAGATGGTGAGAGAGGGCCAGCTGAAAGCACCGGTCGTCATCGGCCGGGACCATCTCGATTCCGGCTCGGTGGCCTCTCCCAACCGGGAGACCGAGGCGATGAAGGACGGGTCGGACGCGGTGGCGGACTGGCCGCTGCTCAACGCCATGCTCAACACCGCCAGCGGCGCATCCTGGGTGAGTTTCCATCACGGAGGCGGCGTCGGCATGGGCTACTCCCTGCATGCGGGTGTGGTCATCGTGGCCGATGGCAGTGAGCGGGCCGAGAAGCAGCTCGAACTCGTGTTGACCAACGACCCGGGGACCGGCGTGATGCGCCACGCCGACGCCGGTTATGCCCATGCCATCGAGATCGCAAGGGAGCGCGGCCTGGACTTGCCGATGCTCGGCGACTGATCGGGCCGCGGCGAATGGATGTTGTCGAGGGCTTGGGACGCGGCAGCATCGGGCCTGGGCTGGCTGAGTCCCTCACCCGGCCAGGGGCCAATCGGTTGAGGACATTTGCTGCCATCCGGTCATGGGTGATAGCCACGCTCGGCGCCACGTTCATTCTCACGTGGCCGGCGCACGCGGGCTCCGGAGCGGACCCTCTGGCCGAGGAATATGTGGTCGTGCTGCACGGTCTTGCGCGCAGCGACCGCTCGATGCAGCCCCTTGCGGAGCGGATCGCGGCGGCGGGATACCGGGTATTCAACGTCGGCTACCCGTCCCGGGACCTTGGACCGGGGGCGCTGGTTGACGTCCTCGGCGAGGCGTTACGGCAGTGCTGCGCAGATGCCGGCAGGATCGACTTTGTCACCCATTCTCTTGGCGGCATCCTGGTGCGGGCCTATGCCGCCAGATCGGGGGACCGGAGAATCGGCAGGGTCGTGATGCTGTCGCCTCCGAACCGCGGCAGCGAACTCGTCGATCGGCTGGGCGACACCTGGCTGTTCGAGATCCTGATGGGCCCCACGGCGGTGCAGATGGGAACCGGGCCGGACAGCCTGCCCAACCGCCTGCCGCCGCCGACCTTCGAACTCGGCGTCATCGCGGCCACCGGGACCATCAATCCGGCCGGCTCCATGGTGATCCCCGGTGAGGACGACGGCATCGTCTCCCTCTGCAGCATGTGGATCGACGGCGCCCGTGACATCGTCGCCGTGCCGGACTCTCATGCCTTCGTCATGCGGTCCCCGGAGGTGGCGCGACAGACCCTTCGGTTCCTGACGGACGGGCGCTTCGATCACGCGGGCGGCGAAGACGTCAGGGCGCTGGTCGAGGCGTGCGCCGCGCCGGCCGGCGCCAGGTGACAAGTGGAATGCCCGATCGGGCCGGGATGGTGGCTCAGGCGGCAGGCGGTCGATCCGCCGGGCAGGCCCCGCGGTCGTCCTTCGTCAGACTGATCAAGCCG
>JAHEFR010000004.1:0-104854 GCA_024640085.1 Gammaproteobacteria bacterium | reverse complement strand
AGCCGAGGCGGTATCCCCGCCAGTCCACGGATAAGCTCCCGATGTAGGCGAGTATCGCGTAGGTGCTCAACCATTGAGCGATCCTGCCGCCCTCCCGCCAGTGCGCTACCTTCGCGGCGATCGCTGCGATGAGCAATGCCGTCAACAATCGGACGATGAATCGCTTTGCGCCGAGAGATGTCGACGACATGGCGCCGGGGAGCAACACCGCCAATTCGCCCACGCTACGTTGATGGATCACCAGCGCGGCGTAGGTCAGGACGAAAAACAGGGTCGCGCCGGCCCCGTGGATCGCCCAGACAGTCTCTTTGCCCTGCAGGGTCATCTCGCCGACCAGCAGGGCAAGGGCGGCGATCACCCCCAGGTTGCGGAAACGCCGTTCGCGGGCGCCGGTCTCACCGCGGATCTGACGGGCCCATTCGTGGGCAATCAGCCACGCCAGGGCAAACAGGACGCAGACAAAAGGCATGGCCACCCTGAAGATATGCGACTCGGGGAACTTCAGACCGGTGTGGGTGATATCGGTGCAGCCCTGAAGCGGCGGCAGACACCAGTCCACGTGGCCTCCGCCGGCGGCGATGAGATAGGTGGTGGGGAACAGGACGGCCGGCAAGATGGCGGCGGCCATGGCGACACCGGAGGCGGGGACGCCGGATCGCCCGGTCATGGCCCGGAACCCGTCGGAGGTCGGTCAGGCATCTGCGGTGTCGGCCCCGGCGGCGAGCCGCCGGGCGGCGACCACTGCCCCTTGCAGGTTTTCCGAATGACCATCCGCGCCCTGGCGCCGCCAGAGGTCGCCGGTGTCATGATAAGCCAGCCCCCCGACCAGGATCGGTATCCGTCGGTCATCCAGCTCTCTCACTGCAGAAATGGTCCTTTCCACGCCCTGCAGGTGCTGCGGCAGGGTCGCGGACAGCAACATGACATCCACGCCGAAGTAATCCGCCGCCGCCGCGATCTCCGTGTCCGGCACGTCACTTCCGAGGCATATCGCTTGCCAGCCATCCAGCTCCAGCATGTTGGCCAGCGCCCGCAGCGCGATGTCGTGGACGTCCCCGGACACCCCGGCGACCAGCGCCTTCCTGCCGTTGGGCTCGACGGCAGGCGCCCTGGAAGAGAGGACATAGAGCAGGCGCTGGGTGGTCGAGGTCACCAGGTGTTCCTGGGCTACGCTGAGTTCGCCGGCGTGCCACATACGCCCCAGCTCTTTCTGTACCGGTACGACGATCCCTGAATACGCGTCACCGAGGTCCATGCCGTCATCTATGGCAGCCGTGACGGTGTCGACGGCGAGGCGTGCATCGCCCTCGAGGGCGGCGACAAGGTAAGCGAGCGCTACCCGGCCCACCCTTGTGCCGGACGGGATCGCACACTGCTCAGCGGTGACGGGCTGCTCCAGGACTTCCGAAGCCGCCGCCAGGGCCGAAGCGACCGCGGCCCGGGCCGGATCGGGGAGTTCTCTGTCCAGCACTTCGCGAAGGCAGTCCAGGCTGTACTTGAGATCATCTTCCGGCACCGATCGGCTCAAAAATGCCTGGCGTGTCCAGGAGATCCGGCCGGCGAACACCTCCGGGACGCCGCAGGAAACGGATGCCGCCAGCTCATACACGCGCTGCAAATAGTGGGCTTTCCACGCTGACCAGCCCCCCGGCGCGAAGTGTTCGGCAACGGACGGGTGTTCCTCCAGGAGGCGAGTCGCGGCTGCGCCGGCGTAGGCAGCGGCACTGACTACGAGCATCTTGGCAACGAACTTGTCAGGCTCGGTCATGGGCTGCCCTGCAACGAGGTGTCCGGCTATCAGGACGGGGCGTCAGGTTCTTCATGCATTCTCCCGAATCATAATGTTGGCACATCCGTCACCAAATCTCGCCCCGATCATGCTGCCATCCGGTTCGCTCCTTCTTCGGTGGCAGCCCTGCTGATGGACGGCCGAGACGGGGCGGCGCGCAGACCGGAGCGCCGGAGTCGCGTCCTTACCGGGTGTTTCCTTCCTGCCCGAATCGTCTGCCTGAACATTTCGTACGTGAGCGATATTCGGATTACCCGAGCAGCCGCCGAATGATCCCGGCGGGGTCCCAGGTATTGCCATGGTGCGAGTAAGGCCTATTCTTCACTTATATGTCCCGAGAGCAGACCATGCTGGGAGCCCGCCTCGACGCCCCGGGCGTCATATCGGCCTACAACCGGATCGCACCGATCTACGATCTCTGGGGCCGGCTAGCCGAAACACGGGCGCACGAGCTTTGCCTGGACTGGCTCGACCTGGAAGACGTCGGCCTGGTGCTCGACGTGGCGACCGGCACGGGCGCCCTGCTCGGCAAAGTGCTGGAAAAAGCCCCCCGGGCCAGGGGTATCGGGGTTGACCTTTCACCGGGCATGCTCAGGCGGGCCGCTGTCCGATCGAACCGTGCCGGCTGCGGCTACGACCTGCTCCGCGGTGATGCCCGCAGCCTGCCCATCCGATCCGGCGTCGTCGACCTGGTCATCAACAGCTATATGTTCGATCTGCTGCCGGAGAGCGAGTTCACCGTAGTCCTGGACGAGTTCGCGCGGGTCATGGCCCCCCGGGGGCGGCTGGCGCTGATTAACATGACATTGGCCGACCGGGCAGCGGAGCGGATCTGGGAGACCGTCTACCGGGTTCACCCGCCACTCCTCGGCGGATGCCGGGGCGTGAAGATGACCGCGCCGCTGACTCAGGCCGGGTTCCTGATCGAACGGCAATCGCGTGTCAGCCAGTTCGGATTCCCTTCCGAGATCGTGCTTGCCCGCCTGTCCCCGGGCAAGGGTGTGCCTGACGTGGAGCGGGCTCCTTGAACCGGTCAATCCAGTGATGGGCTTCCGGCTTGCGCGGCGTCAGCCATGACGCTTGTCGAGAAGGCCCTGCTGCTGGGCCGTATCCTCGTTTGGCGGGCGCGCTGGGATCGCCGGGACCTGGACTATCGGCCGGACGGCGGCGTCTCGGACAAGATTGTCACGGGCCGTGACGCGGCGGCGATGATTCCCGACGGCGCCACGGTCATCAGCTCCGGCATGGCCGGCAATTCCCGTTGTTCGGCCTTTTTCTGGGCGATCAGGGAACGTTTCCAGGCCCACGGACACCCACGGGGGCTGACTTGGATCAGCGTCGGTGGCCAGGGGGGGCGGGGCAAGGCTCCCGGTACCGTCGAGGAGGTCGGTCTGGCCGGTCTGCTGAGCTGTTACATCAGCGGCCATGTAGAGACCGCCAAAGCGATGCTGGAGCTTGCCGAAGCCGGCAAGATTGATCTCCATGTCCTTCCCCAGGGCGAGATGACGGAACTCATCGCCGGTCAGGCCAGGGACGTGCACAGCGTCCATAGCCGGACCGGCCTGGACACTTTCCTCGATCCGCGGTGTGGCAGGGGATCGGCTGTGGTGTCGCGGGACGGCGCCAATCTGGTGCGGGCGGATGGCGACGAACTGGTATATCGCATGCCGGCCATCGACGTGGCCCTGTTCTGCGGGGCTTATGCCGACCGCAACGGCAATGTCTACCTGACGGATGTGGCGACGCTCACGGAGACCCACGAGTCCGTTCGGGCCGCGCGGGCCAACGGCGGGCTGGCCATGGCCGTGGTGGGCGGGCTCGTCGATGAGGACAAGTCCGCGCCGCGGGTCCCAGCGAGGCTACTGGATGCCGTGGTCGTCAACCCCTATAACGAGCAGACCATCCTGGCCTGGCAGCAGGAACCGTGGAAGATGTTCTGCCCCGGGGGCGACGGGGACGATACCAAGGCCATCGAGACCCTGCGCTTCATCAACCAGGTTCTGCGGATCACGCCCGTCCGGGGCCCGGTCGAGCAGGCGCTGGGCAGACTGGGCGCGAGGTTGTTCTCCGAGGTGGTGCCGCCCGGAGCGTACGTGAACATCGGGGTCGGGTTTCCGGAGGAAGTCTGCCGGGAGGTCTACGACAGCGAACTCAATCCCGATCTGGTGTTTACCACCGAGACCGGCGTCCTGGGAGGGATGCCGGCGCCCGGTGTGTACTTCGGTGCCGCCGTCAATCCCGACCGGTTCGAGTCTTCGGCGTGGATGTTCCGCTTCTACAGGGATAACCTGGATGCCACCGTTCTGGGTTTCCTGCAGGTGGATTCCGACGGCAACGTCAATGTATCCCGGCGCGGCCCGCGAGTGACCGACTACGTGGGTCCCGGGGGCTTCCCCTCGATCATCCAGGGCGCCCGTACGGTGATATTCATCGGCACCTGGATGACCGGCGCGCGCTGGTCGATAGACGGGGCTCGGTTGAGTCTGGACCGGGCCGGGCAGCCAAAGTTCGTCGATCGGGTGGACGAGGTGACGTTCAGCGGTGCCCGGGGACTGGCGGACGGTAAGCAGGTCTATTACGTTACCAGCGTCGGCGTTTTCCAACTGACACCGGAAGGCCTTACGATGGTCCGACGAATGCCCGGCATCGACCTCGAGCGGGACGTGCTCGCCCATTCGGGCGCGCGGCTCATCGTTCCCGGCGATGTGCCGGTGGTCGATCCGTCCGTGGTCACGGGCGACGGGTTCCGGCTGGAATGGCCGTCCGGCACCTGAGGATGCAGCAAGGAGAGGCGCATGCACGGCGGTGATCATGTAGCGGCGGTTCTGAAAGCCCAGGGCGTCAGGACGCTGTTCACCCTCTGCGGAGGCCACATCTCCCCCATTCTCACCGGTTGCCAGGCCGCCGGTATCAAGGTCATCGATACGCGTCACGAGGCCACTGCGGTGTTCGCCGCCGACGCCGTCGCCCGGCTGACGGGCATCCCCGGTGTGGCGGCGGTGACGGCCGGTCCGGGATTGACCAATACCCTTACCGCGGTCAAGAACGCGCAGCTTGCCCAGTCGCCGCTGGTCCTGATCGGCGGCGCGACGGCGACGGTCCTGAAGGGCAAGGGCGCCTTGCAGGATATCGACCAGTCTTCGCTCATGGCGCCCCACGTCAAGGAGATGTTCCAGACTCGGCGGGTCAGGGAGCTGGTGCCGACCCTCGAAAGGGCATTCGCGGCCGCCAGGTCGGGCGTGCCCGGCCCGGTCTTCGTAGAGTGCCCGGTGGACTTGCTGTATCCCCAAAGCGTGGTCCGGGACTGGTACGGACTCGGCCGTGGCGGCGGGGGCCTGACCGGATGGGCACAGCGGATGTACCTGGCCACGCACGTCCAGCGCATGTTCAGGGATGCCGACCGGCAGCAACCGGGCCCGGCCATGATCGAACCGGTACCGGCACCGGATTCCGAGAAGGTCCTGCAGATCGCGCAGAAGCTCAAGGCCGCGAGGAAGCCCCTCATGGTGATCGGCAGTCAGGCGGTCTGTGAGCCGGACCGCGTCGCTGCCGTCGCCGAGGCCGCCGATCGCCTCGGGGTGCCGGTTTACCTGTCGGGAATGGCGCGGGGGCTGCTCGGCGCCCGGCATCCCCTCCACTTCAGACATCGCCGCCGGGACGCCATCAAGGCGGCGGACCTGGTCATCCTGGCAGGCGTGCCCTGCGATTTCAGGCTGGACTACGGCCGCCAGATACGCCGGAACACGACGCTGGTGTCCGCGAACCGGAGTCGCCACGATCTCAAACTCAACCGCAAGCCGGATCACCCGATCCATGCGGACCCCGGCGTGTTCCTCGTCGACCTGGCCCGCGCAGCGCCGGCGGCGGGCGGCGCCTGGGCGTCCTGGCGGGAGGAACTGGAGGCCAGGGACAGGGAGCGGGAATCGCAGATCCAGCAGCAGTCCGAACACAGCGGAGAACACGTCAACCCTCTGGCCCTTTGCAGGAATGTCGATCGCATGCTCGGCGAGAGCAGCGTCGTGGTGGCGGACGGCGGAGATTTCGTCGGCACCGCTTCCTATATCGTCAGGACCCGCCGACCGCTTCGGTGGCTGGATCCGGGCGCCTTCGGCACCCTGGGAGTCGGAGCAGGATTCATCCTCGGCGCGGCGGCCTGTTGTCCGGGCGCCAGAATCTGGGGGATGTTCGGTGACGGTTCGGTGGGCTACAGCCTCGCCGAGTTCGATACCTTCGTCCGGCACCGGATTCCGGTCATCGCAGTCGTCGGCAATGACGCGTGCTGGAGCCAGATCGCCCGAGAGCAGGTCAAGATCCTGGGCGACGACACTGGCGTCATGCTGGCGCGTACCGACTATCACCGGGTCGCGGCAGGTTTCGGCGCAGGCGGGCTGGTGATCCACACCGACGAGGAGATCGCCGATGTCCTCGGGCAGGCCGGGGACATCGCGGCCGACGGCCATCCTGTTCTGGTCAACGCCATCCTCGATCGCAGCGACTTCCGCGAAGGTTCCCTGTCGATCTGACCCGGGCCTGGCCGACAGGGGCAACAGGCACTGCGGCTATACTGGGTCTCACAGATTCCGCGGGGCCAACAGGATGTCACTGGCGCTTCTGATCGCTGGCATATTTATCGTCAACCTGCCTTTCGGGTACTGGCGGGAGGGCGTGCGCAAGTTCTCCCCCGCCTGGTTCGTGGCCGTCCATGCGGCCGTCCCTATCGTGATCGTCATGCGGATGTCGCTGGGGATCCGGTGGAGTCTCGCCATCCTGCCGCTGATGGTGGCGGCGTATTTCGGCGGGCAGGCCGGTGGCGCGCGCCTGAGACGGTCCCGCACGGGTCCCGTCGCCGGGAAGTAGTCCGCTGAGCCCCCTGACGGCCATCCTCCTCTCGGGCTTCGCCATGAGCGTGATCGCACTGTCCGGCGCGTTCGTCCTGTGGCTGGGAGAGGACCGCGTGAACCGGCTGGTGTTGCCGCTGGTGGCGCTGTCGTCCGGATCCCTGATCGGCGGCGCGCTGTTCCATCTGCTGCCCGGCGGCGTGGCGCTGATGGGCAACGTACCGGCCGTCTATGTGTGGGTGGCGGCGGGTTTCCTGACCTTCCTGACGCTGGAGCACGTCCTCAACTGGCATCACTGCCACCGGCCGGCTCACGATCACCGCAAACCGATGGGTGTCCTGCTCCTGGTCGGCGATTCCGTGCATAACCTTGTCGGCGGCCTGGCCATCGGCGCCGCCTTCGTGGCTGACGTCCGCCTCGGCATGCTGGCATGGATCGCGGCGGCGATGCACGAGGTGCCCCAGGAACTCGGTGACTTCGGTGTCCTCGTCCACTCGGGATGGCCGCCGCGCAAGGCCTTGGCGGCGAACTTCCTTTCCGCTCTGACATTCCCCATCGGGGGCGTCCTGGCGTGGGCGTCCTCGTCGCTGGTGGAGTTGAATTTCCTGCTCCCCTTCGCCGCCGGGAATTTCCTCTATATCGGCGCCGCGGACCTGATCCCCCAGTTCCGCGAGGGCCGCGAGGGCAAGCCGGCAATGTCGCACATCCTCTGGTGGGCGGCAGGGCTGCTCCTGCTGCTCGCCGCTGCGTTGATGGATACGGGGAATTAGCGCACCGGGGCCGCCGCCGGTATGCTGCGCGTTGGCCGTTGGGAGGCACAGGATGGATCAGCAGGATGTCGTGATTCGGGGGGCGCGAAAGGAAGATCTGGCGGCGATCGTGGGACTGCTGGCCGACGATCTTCTCGGGTCCGATCGGGAGGCGCCGAGGGACCCGCTCCCGGAGGCCTATCACGCGGCGTTCGGAGAAATCGATTCCGACCCACGCCAGACGCTCCTGGTAGCGGAAATGGACGATCGCATCGTCGGTACCCTGCAGTTGTCCATCCTTCCCAATCTCACCTACGGGGGTCGCCGGCGGGCACAGGTGGAGGGCGTCAGGATTGCGTCCGAGGCCCGGGGCAGGGGCATCGGCAGGGCCCTCATGGAGCACGCCAAGGCCCTGGCCGGCGAAGCCGGCTGTCACATGCTGCAGTTGACTACCAACCGGCAGCGACCCCAGGCCGCGCGGTTCTACGAACGCCTGGGGTTCGTAGATTCCCACCACGGACTCAAGCTTTACCTGCAGGACTGACGCAGATCCAGCGTCCACAGGGAACCTGATGCGATTCGCCATTCATTACGATGCAGCCCTCGACAGCGGCCCGGTGGACGGGCGCGTTATCCTGATGATCTCCGACCGCGATGACGTCGAACCCCGATTCCAGGTCCAGTCCGGTCTGAAGGCGATACAGGTCTTCGGCGCAGACGTGGACGGACTGGCGCCGGGGGAGCCGGTGACGATAGACGACACCGTCTTTGGCTATCCCCACGCCAGCCTCACCAATCTACCGCCCGGGGAGTACCTGGTGCAGGCCGTCCTCAATCGATACGACACGTTCCGGCTGGCCACCGGCCACACGGTGAAGCTGCCACGCGATCGTGGCGAAGGGCAGAGATGGAACAAGAAGCCGGGGAATTTCTTTAGCCGGCCGGTCAAGCTGAAACTGGACCCCGGGGACGACTTGACCCACAAGCTCTGGATGGAGGAAGCCATCCTGCCCATCGAGCCGCCCGCGGATACCCGGTACGTGAGGCACATCCGGATCGAGAGCCCTCGCCTGACCAAGTTCTGGGGTTGTCCGATGCACCTGGGCGCCCATGTGCTGTTGCCGGAGGGATTCGACGACCACCCCGAGGCCCGGTACCCGCTGGTGGTGTTCCACGGCCACTTCCCGGAGGATCTCAGCGGCTGGCGGGAAGTGCCGCCGGACCCGGAGCTGGAGCCCGAATTCAGTGAGCGCTTCGGAGTGGAGGGATACAACCGTGTCCAGGAACAGGAGGCCTGGAAGTTCTATCAGGCGTGGAGGGGAAGCGATGTGCCGCGGATGCTGATCGTCGAGATCCAGCACGCCAACCCCTATTACGACGATTCCTATGCGGTCAACTCGGCCAACCTGGGACCGTGGGGTGACGCCATCCAGTACGAACTCATCCCGTATATCGAGGAGCGGTTCCGGGGTATCGGGCAGGGATGGGCGCGATTCCTGTACGGCGGCTCGACCGGGGGATGGGAGTCGCTTGCGGCCCAGGTCTTCTATCCGGACGAGTACAACGGTTGTTTCGCGGCCTGCCCCGATCCGGTGGACTTCCGCGCCTTCATGCTGACCAACATCTACGAGGACGAGAACGCGTACTGGCGGGCGGGCCCGTTCCGCCGGCTCCCCAAACCGTCGTTCCGCAATGCCCTGGGACAGATCAGCTCGACCATGGAGGACGACAATCACCTGGAACTCGTGCTCGGCACCCGCAGCCGCTCGGGCCAGCAGTTCGACATCTGGGAAGCGGTCTACTCGCCCCAGGGGGACGACGGGTATCCGCGCAGGCTCTGGGACAAACGCACCGGCGACATCGATTTCGAGGTTGCCGCCCACTGGCGGGAGAATTACGACCTGAGCCACATCCTGCAGCGGGACTGGGCGACCCTCGGGCCGAAGCTGGAGGGCAAGATCAACGTCTACTGCGGTGACATGGACAACTTCTACCTGAACAATGCCGTGTACCTGCTGGACGAGTTCCTGGAGAGCACCCGGGATCCGTATTACGCGGGCGAGGTGGATTACGGCGACCGGGCGGAGCATTGCTGGAATGGGGACCACGAGAATCCAATCTGGATCTCGCGTCTGCGGTACAACCTGTTCTATATGGACAGGATCGTCAGGCGGATTGAAGCGAGCGCCCCCGAGGGCGCCGATCTGACCAGCTGGAGGTATTGATGGCGGTCAAACAGAGCAGGTTGCAGCGTGTATTCGGCGTCGGACCGTTCGGATCGGTGTTGTCCATCGGGCTGTTGTTCACGGCGGTGTTGCTGGCCTGGACGACCCCCGGAGGGTGGATGGGGATTTCCGAAGACACCAAGGTCGTGGCCCTGAACGTGGGCGTTGCCGGCGCTGTCGTGCTGGTGTGGTGGAGTATCCGGACGCTAAGACCGAGCGAGCGCGGACAGGTGCTCTGCACGGCCGGGCCATTCCGCTACGTCCGCCACCCCCTCTACGCGTCGTTCCTGAGTTGGTTCGACTTCGGCTTCGCCATCTATCTGGGTCACTGGGCCTTCGTCGCGTGGGCCATCGCCCTGCACCCCGTGTGGCACTGGGTCATCCGCAAGGAGGAGCGGGTCATGGAGGACCAGTTCGGCCAGGCCTGGCGCGATTATGCTGCCGGGACCGGACGTTTCTTCCCGCGCATCCTGCCTGCGGCTATCTACCGCGACCGTAGCTGAGGGACGGCTTACACCAGTCCGGTGACCTCGCCGTCGATCAGGTCCATGCGGGTGGCCTGGGGATCCGCCGGCAGACCCGGCATGCGGACGATATCGCCCACCAGGGGCACAAGATAGCCGGCCCCGGCTGAGAGCAGCACCCGACGGATCTTCAGTTCGAAGTCTCGCGGCCGCCCCACGATGGTCGCGTCGCCTGTGAACGACAGGGGTGTCTTGGCTACGCACAGTGGCAGCCCGGCATGACCGAGCCGGTCGATACGCTCGATGTCCTTCTCTGCCGGGTATTCGTACGTCACATGTCCGGCGCCGTACATGGCGCTGGCAACGCGATGCAGCTTGTCCTTGACAGGCTCTGACCAGGCATACAGCGGATCGAACGGCTTCATCTCCTTCTCTGCGTGCTTGATGACGGCCTCGGCCAGGGCGGTTGCCCCGTCGCCGCCGTGCTGAAAATGATCCGCCACTTCGCTCGGCACCCGCATGTCGTCGCAGGCCTCCCGGATGACGGCGATCTCTTCCTCGCTGTCCGCATCGAAACGATTGATCGCGACAATCGGGGTCTCGCGGAAGATCCTCACCGACTCCACGTGTTTGCGCAGATTGCCGAGGCCCCATCGCACTGCCTCAGGGTCCGGGACGGTCAGCTTGTCCCGGGCGACACCGCCGTGTCGTTTCAGGGCCCGGGCCGTGACCACCAGCACCACGGCCGCCGTGTCCAGTCCGGCGGAGGCGCACTTGATGTCAAAGAATTTCTCGCCACCCAGGTCGAAGCCGAATCCGGCCTCGGTGACAGTCCAGTCGGCGTGGGACATGGCCATCTTGGTGGCGATCACCGAATTACAGCCATGAGCAATATTGGCGAACGGACCTCCGTGAACGAACGCCGGCACGCCCTCGGCAGTCTGGACCAGGTTGGGGCGTATCGCGTCGCGGAGCAGAACCATCATGGCGCCGACCGCACCGAGATCATGAGCGGTAAAGGGCGTGCCGTCGCTGGCCTCGGCGACGATAAGCCGCTCGATCCTGGCGCGCAGATCCTCGCGGTCCTCGGCGAGGCACAGGGCGGCCATGATCTCGGAGGCCGGTGTGATCTCGAATCCGGTCTCCCTCGGGATGCCTTGAAGCGCGCCCCCCAGGCCCACCACCAGGTGCCTCAGGGAACGATCGTTGAGGTCCATGACCCGAGGCCACAGGATGCGCCGGGGATCGAGGTGGGGAGGCTTGTTGCGGTGGATGTGATTGTCCAGCAACGCCGCCAGCAGATTGTGCGCCGACGTAATAGCGTGGAAATCACCGGTGAAGTGCAGGTTGATGTCTTCGGCTGGCACCAGTACCGATCGGCCGCCCCCGGTGGCGCCGCCCTTCATGCCGAAGGTCGGGCCGAGGGATGGTTCGCGCAGGGCGATGCAGGTGCTCAGGCCGAGTCTTGCCATACCCTGGGCCAGGCCGATGGTCGTAGTCGTCTTGCCCTCGCCGGCCCCTGTCGGCGTCATCGCCGAGACCAGGATCAGCTTGCCGGGGCGGCGCCCGGTGGCGGCGCCAGCCTCCAGGCGGATCTTCGCCTTGTCGTTGCCATGTAGCAGCACGTACTCTGGAGCGATGCCGAGGCTTTCTGCAGTCTCCTGGATGGGGCGCTGTGCAGCCATCACGGCCTCCCTTCTGACTGGTGGTGATGGCGGCAAGCCTAGGCCCGAGCCTCGCCCCTGTCCAATCCGCCGGGCCTTTGGCCACGGCCGATTCTCGCCCATAATCGGCTCCGGGCAACAGTCATGAACAGCGAATGCATCATCCAGACGCCGCGTCTGGCCATGAGACGCCTCCGGGAGGCCGATCGCGACTCGGTCGCGGCCATGGATTGGCTCGACACGGGGCGGGTCATGGACCGGTCCGTGGGCGGCGGATGGCCGTACGGGTTCCTCGCTGTGACGGAGCGGCCTGACCTCAGGCTCGTCGGGATCTGCGGGTTGCTGGAACAGCGACTGGATCACGGCACCGAGATCGAGGTCGGGTACCATCTGGTAAGGTCCTGTCACGGCCGCGGGATCGCGACGGAGGCTGCGCGAGCGGTGATGGCTTACGCCTTCGACCGGGCAGGGCACTCCCGCGTGGTGTCGCTGATCCGCCCGGACAACATCGCATCTCTGCGCGTGGCCGGGAAAAACGGCCTCCGCTACGAACGCGACGTGATGTTCAGAGGTTTGATCCACGGCATGCACGTCATCGATCTTGAACGATGGGAGACGATGTCATGAACGACGGTACAGACCGGGAAGCACGGCAGAAAGTCGCCAGCATGACGCGGGTCATCGGCTACGCTCTCGCCGTCGCAGGCCTGTTCGTGTGGTTTGTTGCGGAAGTGCCCCTACTGGGAGCCGCCATGGTCCTGGCAGGAGTGGGAGATCTTGCTATCGCCGCTTTTCTGCGTCGGAGGCTGGAACGAAGCGGGCGCTGAGCGGCTACCGCCGAGGGATGACGTGAGGAGGGTCTTATGCGCTGGTTCAAACGGATCCTCGTGCTGCTGGCGCTCGCCGCCGGCTATCTGCTTTTCTGGCCCGTGCCCATCGATGCAGTGGCCTGGTTCCCCGGGGTGGATCCCGACCGGGTCACCTTCGAGGCCGACGATGTCCTTGGTGTAGCCGAGGTCCTCGCCGGAGGCGTCGGCCCCGGACCGGAGGACGTGACGCTCGGTCCGGACGGGAACTTCTATACGGGGCTGCAGGACGGTCGCGTCCTGCGATTCCGCGGATATCGGTGGGAGGAGTTCGTCGATACCGGCGGGCGGCCCTTGGGGCTGCAGTTCGATCCAGCGGGCAACCTTATCGTTGCCGATGCGTTCCGGGGCCTTCTACTTGTGGCGCCCGACGGGTCAGTGACCGAATTGGTGTCCGAGGTGGACGGACAGCCGATGAAGTTCGTAGACGACCTGGACATCGCCGACGACGGCACCATCTGGTTCAGTGACGCCTCGACACGCTTCGATCAACGCGACTGGAAGCTGGACATGATGGAAGGCCGGGCAACCGGCCGGCTGCTGAGCTTCGACCCGACAACCGGCCAGACCACCGTCCGTCTCGACGGGCTGATGTTCGCCAACGGCGTCGCTCTTGGGCCTGACGATGCCTACGTGCTCGTCAACGAAACCTGGTTGCGGCGCATCAAGCGGCTGTGGATAAAGGGACCCCGGGCGGGGGAGTCTGAAATCTTCGTCGCCGGTCTGCCGGGCTATCCGGACAACCTTTCCTTCGACGGCAGCGGACTGTTCTGGATCGCCCTGGCCTCGCCGCAGCAACCGAAGCTGGAGCGCCTGGCGGGCAAGCCCTGGCTGAGGGAAATCCTGATGCGCCTGCCGGAGATGATACGCAAGGTCGAGTTACCACCGGTTGGCTGGGTTGTCGCGATCAGTCCCGAGGGCAGGGTGAAGTACAGTCTGAAGGACACTACCGGACGATGCTATTCCATCACCAGCGCCAATGATCTGGGTGGGAGCCTGCTGATGGGCAGCATCGTGATGGATCATGTGTGTCGCCTGTCGCTGCCCCCGCCGGCCAGAGAGGAGCCGTGAGCGCCGCCGGTACCCGGCGGCGCGCCAAAGCACTTGTGGCTGAAGGGCCGCGGGATGCCCGCGATACCAGGGTCCGAGTGGCGCGGCACGACGATACAGCAGCTGTCGTCGACCTCATGGCCGCCTTCTATGCCGAGGACGGGATGCCGTTCGCGCCGGACCCGGCCAGAACGGCCGTCGGCCGTCTCATCGGCGACAGTTCGCTGGGCCGGGTCTGGGTCGCAGAATGTGACGGCGAAGTCGTCGGGTATATCGCACTGACTTTGGGTTTCAGCCTCGAGTTCATGGGTAGAGACGCCTTCGTCGACGACCTTTTCGTCCTCCCCGAATATCGCGGCAACGGCGTCGGCGCGCTCTTGCTGGCGGCGTTGACCGAGGCCTGCCCGGAATTCCAGGTACGCGCCGTCCACCTGGAAGTGGCCCGAGCCAAGACCCGCACGCGAGACCTGTATCGTGGATTCGGATTTGTCGATCACGATCGTCTGCTCATGACTCGGCGGATCGGACACACGGTGGAGTGAGGGGTCTCCCGACGTGACCGTGCTCGTCATGGCGGCGGCATTCTGACAGTCGTCGGTCCGGTGCTCGGGACTGGTGTCGTCTGGCCGGGTAGCAGCCCGCGATTACCTGCCAGCGTGCTAAAGTCAGGGCATTGTCACGAGGTCTTGTGCGATGGCAGACACCGACCCCATCAAGGGGTTTTACGTTGAACACCACACGCGCCTTCAGGCGCATTACGAGGAGGCGCTGGAGGCCGCATCCCGGGATGTTGCGGTAGTAGCCTCGGGTGTCCCCGTGCCGGTCGCCGGCGACGACCAGGCATTTCCGTTCCGGGTGAACCCGAGATTCCGGCAATGGGTCCCAACGGGCGACTACACGCACTCCTTCGTCGTGGTACGCCCGGCCCACCGGCCGATGCTGATCTGCTATCAGCCCAGGGACTACTGGCACGCAGTGGCGGCTGCGCCGGCCGGTGACTGGACCGATCGCTTCGATATTGTATGTGTCACGACACCGGCGGACGGCATCCGCGAACTGCCGGATTCCGAAAGTGGTTATGCATTCCTCGGTGACCCCCTGGCTACGCCGGAGGGGACCGCCCCCGACGCGGTCAATCCGGCAGCCATGGTGGCTTTGCTGGATTATCAGCGGGTGTACAAGACCGAGTACGAGGCGGAGTGTATCCGTCGCGCGAATCGCATCGCCGTGGCCGGCCACCTCGCGGCCCGCGATGCATTCAGGGCGGGAGTCTCCGAGCTGGATGTGCATCTGGCCTACCTGTCGGCGTCCCGCCAGCTCGAGCGTGACCTGCCATACCCGAATATCGTTGCTTTTGACGAGCACGGCGCCACACTCCATTACGACTGTCCCGATAAGGGAAAGCCCGGCGAGGCACGCTCCCTGCTCATCGACGCCGGCGCTGCCTACTTTGGGTACGCGGCGGACGTGACGCGAACGTGGAGCGCATCGGAAGGTCAGTTCGGCGAACTCATCCATCGCCTGGATGACGCACAGCAGTCCCTGGCGGACCGGGTGGCCATCGGCGTCTCCTACGTCGATCTCCACATGGAGATGCATCTCCTCATCGGGGGTATCCTTGCTGGCACCGGTTTGGTGACGATGTCGCCGGAGGCCATGGTGGAACAGTCGCTGACCTGCGCATTCTTCCCCCACGGCCTAGGTCATCATCTTGGCCTGCAAGTGCATGACGTCGGCGGCAAGCTGGCCGACAAGCGCGGCGCGATCATCGGCCAGCCGGAGAAGCATCCATTTCTGCGCAACCTCCGGTTCGTGGAAGCTGGAAACGTCTTCACCATCGAGCCGGGCCTGTATTTCATCCCTCAGTTGCTGGACCCACTTCGGGGTTCACCGGCGGGAGCGCAGGTGGACTGGGAGAAAGTGGCGGCGCTGACACCCTATGGGGGAGTCCGGATCGAGGACGATGTGTACGTGACGAACCGAGGCGTAGAGAACCTGACCCGCGACGCGTTTCTCGCCATGGAGGACTGAACTCCATGGTTCCGCGATCCCCGTCTCCCGGATCTGCTGCCGCGGAGGAGGTCGTGGCCACGGATTACGTTCGTCTGCTGGAAGATATTCAGGCGGCGCCCGGTGCGGAATCCGTCCAGGTGCTTTTGGAAAGCCAGCACGTGAGGATAGAGCGCATCGTCTCACGGGGTTACCAGTCCCCGCCGGGATTCTGGTACGACCAGGCGCATGACGAATGGGTGGTTGTGATCGCCGGGTGCGGGGTGGTGACCTTCGATGATGATCGGGAGATCCGGATGACGCCGGGAGACTCCGTTTACCTGCCTGCCCGATGCCGGCATCGTATCTCGTATACCGATCCGGATGTTCCCACCGTCTGGCTGGCCGTCCGCATCGACGCGGACTGACGCGCCGCCCGGAGCCCGCAGCACGTGCGGGAGGTACAATTCCCATTGAGTCGCGGAAGGGGAGGAGATCGTGAGCTCGAACTATCTGGAACAGCTTGCCGCGGAGTGGTACGAGTATCGCGGGTTCTTTGTGCGGCGGCAGCTCATGGTGGGCCCGAAGGCCGCCGGCGGCTTCGAGGGAGAACTGGCGATCCTGGCTGTCCACCTGGAGCGCGGCGACGTTGTGCAGGTAGAACCGTCCATGGACGCCCACAGCTGGGAGAAGCGCGAGAAACGCTACCAAGCCAGGTTCGAGCTCGGTCGGCGGTTCATCCCCGGTCTTATCGGTGGCAAGAACAGGAACTGGCGGCTGCGGCAGGTTGCGTTAGTGGGGCTCGGCAGCAGCACCAATCACCCTGGCCTGGGCGGAGATGAGGTCCATTCACTTGGGGAGTTCCTGGCCCAGATCCTTGGCGCCTTCCGCGGCGGGGAACTGGCCGGCCAACCGGTGCCGCAGCAGTATCCGATCCTCCGCACTCTGCAGTTCGTCGCCGATAATCACAAAGCCGCTATCCCCGCCCTGATGGACCAGGATCCGAGGCAGATCAGTTTCTAGCCGGACAAGCCAGCGCTCAGCCGGCCGAGCGGGATTCGTATTCAGCGTCCCGGTCGCTGTCTTCGGTCAGGTAGCGCCGCATCATCATGGCCTGTTGGAGCTTGCCCTTGCGGATATAGGACTGATAGAGGATGTCCCGCATGAATTCCAGCAGCACGCCGGCCTGGGACGCATTGAGCAGGGGCATCGATTCGCGGCCGTCTTCCGAGTCGAAGAGCACCCGCCGCACGAGTTCGAAGGTGTCATCGTCCAGTTCCGCCAACACCCGTATATCGTTGCACTGGTCGAAGATCTGCATCTTGCCGGTTTCTCCCAGATCGCGGAAGACCTGGCGGACGGTCCGGCGACACATTGACGCGAATGCATTCGTCGCGTTGTGGGAGAAGCAGGTCAGGGCTTCCCGGAACAGCAACTCGCTGTCCTCCGGGAGATAGGTGAAGTCGAACTGCTCTAACGGCCGCTCGATCTCAAGATAATTGGAGCTCAGTTCGACGCGGTCCTCGGCGTAGTTCTTGACCGGATATTTCAGGAAGACCGGCGCACTGCAGGCATCGCACCGAAAGACGAGGCCGATTTCCTTCGGTTTGTAGCGAACCAACTCGTCATATCGCGGTGTCGAAACAGGCGAAATGTGGGACAGCACCGCGCAAGATGGGCAGACGACGGCGAAGTGTTGTCCATGGGCGTGGTGAAACTTATCGTCCGTATCAACAAAGATGGACATGTGGTTATTTTCCCACAGCTTTATCGTTCCAGGATTCCACCTGGATGATCTGCGTCAACCGTGGAAATCCCCCCACTGCCGAGTGTATCCAAAGCCGGGTCCCCTGGCTAACACCGGAATTATGTCAACCCGGCTCGCCGTCACCAGTCGGCGGCGGCGTCGCGGGCAGGGACATTGTCCGGACGGGCCGTCAGCCCGCTGTCCGTGACCGCCACGCGATAGCGGGCCCCGTCTGCCATCGGCAGGTACACGGACGTGCCATATTCGGCGTCCACCCAGGGCAGTCGCCGCGCCGCCTCTGACGCCAACTTCCACATCATGCGTCCCGATGCGTCGGAGAGGCTGTATGCCGTGAGCTCGGCGTGCGCCATTTTCGAGGGTTCGGCATATCGCCCCGAAATCCGGTCGAGCTGGTACATGCTGTCGGCGCCCAGCAAGCGGGCGGGCACCTGCCAGCGGAGGAACCGCAAGTCCAGCTGCCAGTGATCGCCGGCAAGCCGGTAATGCTTCGGTCCCGATCGGTCCAGATCCAGCGTCGCCAGGTACACACCCGGCTCGAGGGACCTGAGTTCCACCGTGCCCAGGTCCATCTCGTCCACGAGTCTGTCCACGGCGACGAATGCCGTGGACAGTCCGAGGCACAAGCCTCCCGCAGCGCAGAAGACCAGCGTGAGCAGACCCGCGCCGCTGGCCGACAGGATCCGGCCGCGGACGATCATACGGATCGATCCCCAGCCCAGGGCGACGGCCGCCAGCGCGAGCCCGAGGCCGATCCAGGTGAGGCTCATCGGCCGGGCTCCGTCAGCCGGCCCCGGATGTCGGCCAGGAGTTCACCGATGTCTAGGGTCTCATCGGTTAACACTTCAATGACTGGCTCGGACATGGCGAAGGGTTCCTGTCGGCGGAGCTGGTCGCGCAGTACGTTCAGATCCGCGTCCGACGGGTCCCGGCCGGCCTGCCGCCGCCGACGTACTCTGCGCTCCAGCTCGGCCGGCGGGGCGTGGCAGGCGAGGATGACCGCCGGCACCCCGAGGGTGTCCGCCAACGCGACCAGGGATTCTCGTTCGACCCGGCTGAGATAGGTGGCGTCGACAATCACGTTGAGGCCGGCCCTGAGCACGATGCCAGCGAGGTCCGCCAGGCGCCTGTATGTCCGACGGGTCGCTCCGGGGCCGTAGATCTCGGCCACGCGCTCCGGGCCGGGCCGCTCGGTCGGGTCCAGGCCGAACAGCCGCTTACGCTCAATGTCAGAGCGGAGCCACACGGCCGGCAGGCGTTCAGCTATCCGCTCGGCCAGCCAGCTCTTGCCGGATCCGGATACGCCGCTTGCGATGATCAGCACAGGCGAGGGCTCAGCCGCAGCCTCCATGGCCAGTGCCAGGTGCCCGTCGATCCTCCCGCGGAGCCGACTGTCCTCATCGGGTTCGAGTCCAGGCTGGGTGAGACGGATGGCGTCCACTTTCGCCCTGACCATGTGGCGATAGGCCAGGTACCACCGGAGCAAGGCGAGTCCTTCGAAGTCCCCCGTGATCCGAAGCCAGCCGTTGAGGAATCGCCAGGCCAGGCCGCGGCGGCCCCGGGACTCCAGGTCCATGATCAGGAACGCACTGTCGGACAGGACGTCGATCCAGCGCAGCGCGGGATCGAACTCGATGCCGTCGAAAGCCACGATCCTGCCCCCGACCCTCGCCATATTGCGCAAGTGCAGGTCACCGTGGCATTCCCGCACCCGGCCACCGTGGCGACGATCGGCGATCACCGGGGACAGGACCGGAAAGACAGCGTCCGTCCATCGCCTCAGCTGCGCCACGGCGCGCTCCCGGCTGACGTCGCCAAGCCCCGGACCGAGGTGGGCGAAGTTTTCGCGCACGGGTCTGAGCACTGCCTCGGGAGTACCCCAGTCGCTGGTGTCGGGTGCCGTGGCCGCCGACTCGTGGAAGGTCCCGATGAGAGCGGCGATTTCATCCACGTCGGTTGCGCCGAGATCGCCCCGGTCGAGACACCGGTCGAGCTGCTGGTCCTGGTCGAAGCGCCGCATCCGGACGGCGTACTCCACGATGTCCCCCTGGTCCCCGAACCGGAGTCGGCCGCCGGCCCGGCGCAGGGTGACGACATCCAGATACAGTTCCGGCGCCAGCCGCCGATTGATGCGCAATTCCTCGGCGCAAAAATGGGCGCGCCGCTCCAGGGTCGTGAAATCCAGGAATCCGAGATCCACCGGTTTTTTGAGCTTGTAGGCGAAGTCGCCGGCCAGGAGCACCCAGGAGATGTGGGTCTCGATGAGCTCGACCGGGTCCGCCGGGTGGGGGAAGCACTCCGGCGATAACAGGGACCGGATCGAAAAGGCCGCGCTGCTGTCCTCAGTCCCGGGCACCGTCCAGGGCCCCTGTGCGTTTCTCCGGCATCAGCTCCGTCAGCGCTCCGCCGCCCACTTGCTCCGCCATGGCACGGATCTCCTTGTCGAGACGGTGGTCGCCCGGTGTATCCGGGACGATCTCCCGGATTCTGGCGTGCAGGGCCTCCAGGGCGGCGGTCGTCCTGAGCGGCCGCTGATCGTCGATGGCCAGGGCCGCGGCCAGGAGCTCGATGGCGAGGATCGTGGCGACGTTGCCGCAGATGGTCAAGAGCTTGAGTCCGGCCCAGGGCGCCATGCTCACGTGATCCTCTTGCCCGGCGGAGGTAGGCAGGCTGTCCACCGAGGCCGGATGCGCCAGCGACTTGTTCTCCGACGCCAGTGCCGCGGCCGTCACGTGGGCGATCATCATGCCGGACTCGAGACCGGGCGTGTCGGTAAGGAACATGGTGAGGCCGGGATTGACGCGGCGGGCGAGCAGGTCGGTCCGCCGCTCGGACATGCCGCCGATCTCGGACACCGCGATAGCCAGGAAGTCGCTGACAAACGCCAGAGGCTCGGCATGGAAGTTCCCGCCCGAAAGGATGTCGTCGTCGAAGATCAGTGGATTGTCGGATACGCCGTTGCACTCTTCGGCCAGGACACCGGCGGCGTGCCGCAGCGTGTCCCAGACCGCTCCGTAGACCTGGGGCATGCAGCGGACTGCGTAGGGGTCCTGCACCCGGTCGCAGTCCTCGTGGCTGCGGTTGATCTCGCTCTCGCCCAGAAGCTGCCGGAACAGGGCGGCGACCGCCCTCTGGCCGGTCATAGCCCGGGCCTGGTGAATGCGGCGGTCGAAGGGTGCGAAGCTGCCCGCCAGCCCCTCGACTGTCAGCGCGCCGGCGAGGATCCCGGACAGCAGCAGGCGCTCGGCCTGCTGCAGCCCGGCCATGGCCAGCGCGGCGCTGGCCTGGGTGCCATTGAGCAGCGCCAGACCTTCCTTGGCAGCCAGGGTCACCGGGGGTCGCCCCACTGCCTCGGTGACGGCCGGACCCTCCAGACACCGGTCGCCCTGGACCGCCTCGCCTTCACCGATCAGGGAGAGCGCCAGGTGGGCCAGGGGTGCCAGGTCTCCTGATGCTCCCACGGACCCGCGATCGGGAATGACCGGCAGGACGTCGGCATTGAGCATATCTAGAAGCGTCTCGACGACCTCGCTCCGGATCCCGGAGAATCCTGCCGCAAGACTGTTCGCCTTGAGCAACATGATCCGTCTGACAAGCGGTGGGGTGAGGGGGCACCCGGTACCCGCGGCGTGGCTTCGGACCAGATTGAGCTGGAGCCGGGCGACCTGTTCCGCGGAAATCCGCTGGTTGGCGAAGGCGCCGAAGCCGGTATTGATGCCGTAGCAGACCCGGCCGGTCGATACGACCTGCGCCACAGTCTCGACGCTCCTGGCCATGCGCCGGATCGCGTCGGGCGACAGAATGACTTTCGGCCGACGGGCCTCGAAGCCGAGGACATCGTCCAGCGTCAGGTCACGTCCCGTGAGCACAAGTTCGTTCATAGCGGTTCGCCTTCGACGTAGACCTGCACAGGGTAAAGGCCGCCCAGTTGGTAGACGAGATGTTCGGGCGAGGGCAGATCCCAGACTGTGAAATCCGCGGACCTGCCGGGTGCGATACATCCCGCTGAATGGCCCAGCCCCATGGCGGCCGCGCCGTGACGCGTGATCGCCTGCACTGCCTCCATGGCCGTCAGGCCAAAGAGCGTGCAGGCCAGGTGGGCGCTGATCAATAGGCTGGCTACCGGCGACGAGCCGGGATTGAAGTCGCTGGCCACTGCCATCCGGACGTCGGCCCGCCGAAGAGCCTCGACCGGAGGACGTCGGGTCTCCCGGAGGAAATAGAAGGCACCCGGCAACAGCACGGCCACGGTGTCACTCTCCGCCAGCGCAGCCACGTCCCGCTCGTCGGCATACTCGAGGTGATCGCAGGACAAGGCGCCTAGCCGGGCTCCGGCGGCGGTCCCGCCCATGCTGGAAAGCTGCTCCGCATGGACCCGCAACGGCAGACCGAGTTCCGCTGCTCGGGCGGCGAGGCGATCCAGGTCGTCGACGCCGAATCCGATACGTTCGACGAAGATGTCCACGCTGTCGGCGAGGCCTGCGTCGGCGACGGCAGGAAGCATCTCTTCTACCACCTCGTCCATGTACCGGGCCCGGGTGCGGCCCGGCGGAATCGCGTGGGCGCCCAGGAATGTGGCGCGTACGCGGATAGGCAACATCTCGTCCAGCCGCCGGATGGCGCGCAACATCTTCAACTCTGTCGCCAGATCGAGGCCATAGCCACTCTTGATCTCCAACGCCGTGACGCCCTCCCGAATCAGGGTGCGGGCCCTGGGCAGGGCAAGCTCCACGAGTTCTTCTTCCGAGGAACGCCTGACCGCTTCCACCGTGGACAGGATGCCGCCTCCGGAGCGAGCGATCTCTTCGTAGCTCGCCCCCGTCAGCCGCAGCGCGTGTTCCGCCGCCCGGTCCCCCGCGAATACGAGATGGGTATGGCAGTCCACCAATCCGGGCAGCACCATGCGGCCGTCGAGGTCCACGCGACGACTGGCCGGGACATCCTCGCCGACCGCGGAGAAACGCCCGTCGGTGACCGCGAGGCAGCCGACGCCTGACAACTGGACACCCGGGTCCATGGGATACAATCTGGCGTTTTCAAAAATGACGTCGTGCACGGCGTTGACCAGGAGAGGCGTGGGAGTGGAGAAGAGCGCGATTCTGCGTTTCGAGCATATTCTCACCCCGGACGGGCTGGAGTGCCAGAAACGCCTCGAGATCGATGCCGCCGGCATGATCCTGGATATCACCGACGAGCCCGGGCCGGTCTTCGACGGCTGGCTTGCCCTGCCCGGCATGCCGAACGCACACAGCCACTGCTTTCAGCGGGCCATGGTGGGACTTGGCGAGGCCGCGACGGGCGCCGATTCATTCTGGAGCTGGCGGGAGTCGATGTACGGACTGGCCGCGGTCATCACGCCCGAGGAGATGGCGGACGTGGCCGCGCGCGCGTTCACAGACATGCTGGCGGGAGGTTTTACCAGCGTCGCCGAATTCCACTATCTGCACCACCTGCCCGATGGCGCACCCGGCGAGGAGATGGCGAGAGCGGTGGCAGACGGCGCCGATCGGGCCGGGATCAGGCTGGCGATGCTGCCGGTCCTCTACCAGAGCGGGGGATTCGGGGAGCCTCCTGGGCCCCGACAGGAGCGTTTCGTTCATCGCAGGCTCGATGACTATCTGCGACTCCTTGGCGGCCTCCGGGATCTGTCCCTGGGGATCGCCGCCCACTCGCTCCGGGCGGTGGCGCCGGAGGTGATTGCCGAACTTGATGGGGCGGCGGAGACCATGCTCGGGGAAGGGTTCCCCCGCCATATCCATGTCTCGGAGCAGCGCCGCGAGGTTTCCGACTGTCTCGACCGATACGGCTTGTCGCCGATAGAACTGCTGGCCGAGCACGTGGCGCTGGACGGACGCTGGAACCTCGTGCACGCCACGCACGCAACGGCCGGCGAGATCGGCCTGATGAACCGCTCGGGCGCCAGGGCCGTCCTGTGTCCGATCACCGAGGCCTACCTCGGCGACGGAATCTTCGACGCAGTGGAGTTCATCGGAGGCGGCGGGTCGATGGCCATCGGGTCGGACAGCAACATCAGGATCGATGCCGTGGAAGAACTGAGGATGCTCGAGTACGGTCAGCGCCTGCGGCGCGAGCGCCGCGCCTGCCTGGCCACCGAACAGGGGCTGGGGCGACCTCTTTGGAGCGCAGCCGCGGCGGCGGGCGGTCGGGCCCTGGGATTGCCGGCGGGGCGGTTGGCGACGGGTGCGTGGGCCGACCTGGTCGTGCTGGCGAAGGACAGCGTCGTGCTGGGCGGGCTGAACGGCGACCCAGCCCTGGATGCGCTGGTAACAGCAGGCGGCGCACGGGATATCGCCGCAGTCTACGTAGGCGGTCGCCGGATAGTCGAGTCTGGCATACATCGACAGGGGGATGCGATCTCGGCGTCTTATTCCGCGGCGCTGGACGGCCTGAGGGAAAGGTTGTGACGATTTCTCCGGCACCTTTCGTGGTGCGACGGCCCGAGTGCCCTGCGATTCCGCTGGTGGTCAGCATCCCGCACACGGGCACGTTGCTGCCGGAAGACACCCGTCGGCGGCTGGCGTCTGCCGCGATGGCGTGCCAGCCCATGACCGACTGGCATCTGCACCATCTGTACGATTTCCTTCCCGGGCTGGGGATCACCACCATCCATGCCGTCTACAGCCGTTTCGTGGCGGATCTGAACCGTCCTCCTGACGGGCGCGCACTCTACCCGGGACGTTTTGAGACAGGGCTGGTGCCGCTGGAGACCTTCCAGGGCGACCCGGTGTTCGCCGATCCGCCGCGCGATGAGGAGACACGGGCGCTCCGGGACGCCGTCCATGCACCCTACCACGGGGCGCTGCTGGCGCTTCTCGAGGAACAGGTCCGGGCGCACGGGCGGGTCGTCCTGGTGGACGCCCACAGCGTGGCGAGCGCTGCCAGTCGTCTTCATGGGCCCTTGAAAAAAGACATCTACCTGGGCGATCGGGATGGCGAGACCTGTGGCGCCTGGCTGCGGGACTGCCTGCGTACGGGCTTCGAGGTCGAGGGCCTGACGGTGAACCTGAACGATCCCTACAAGGGGGGGTACATCACGGACCACTACGGGAGGCAGGCGGGCGTGGACGCCATCCAGATCGAGATGTGCCAGCGGGTCTATATGGATGAAGACGATCCTGGCGCCGCTCTCCGGCACCCCCGCTTCGGTCTGACCCGGCTGTCGCTGACCCGGGTATTCACGGCGCTCGCTGCTCGGATCGCTTAGGTCTTGCCCAGGCGCCTGCCGTCCCCCTGGCGATCGGCGTCCCCGGTCTGCCGGCTTTCACGGGTCGGGGACATTGCATCGGTCTGCGCCGGGATTCGGGAGGTGGCGAATCGGCGCGGAACTGTCCCGGTGGGGGTGCCTGTGATAAAACGGCGCCTTCGTTCAGGAAGCGAATCATGACCTGGAATACATTTCCCCTCATCCTGGAGTGGAGCTCCGACATCACACCCACGGTCCGTCACTTCGCGTTCCGGAGGGCCGACAGGGAACCGTTCCAGTACACGGCGGGACAATTCGTCAACCTGCACTGGGAGAGGGACGGCAAGCGGACACATCGGAGCTACAGCGTCGCCAATCCGCCGGGGCAGAGCGACCTGGTGGAACTCGCCATGGCCCCGGTTGAGGGCGGCTTCGCCACCGGCAAGCTCCAGGGACTGGCGCCCGGGGATATGGTAGAAGCCAGCGGGCCCTATGGCCGCTTCGTGCTGAGGGACGATCCACCGTGCCGCTACCTGCTGGTGGCTACGGGCACGGGTGTCACGCCCTACCGGGCCATGTTGCCGGAACTCAAGACGCTGCTGGCAGCGGGGGACTACCGGGTAGACCTGCTGCTCGGCGTCCGGGAGCCGCGCGAGCTCCTCTATGGCGAGGAATTCCGGGCCATGGCCGAGGCGCACGAGAATTTCAGCTTCCACGCCTGTTACAGCCGGTCCGATCCGGAGGCAGCGTCGGCGTGGGAGTGCAGGGGCTACGTGCAGAGCCGGCTGACGGATCTCGGCGTCTCCGCCGAGACCGACATCGCCTATCTCTGCGGCAACCCCGGCATGGTGGACGAGGCGGCGGAGTTTCTCAAAGCCGCCGGGTTCGGCGTCAAGTCCGTCCGGCGCGAGAAATACCTCTCGGCCCGGACCTGATCAGGCCTCGATCCGGCGGTATCGTATCCGGTGAGGCTGGGCCGCATCTTCTCCCTTGCGGCGCTTCAGATCCTCCTCGTAGTCGGCGTAGTTACCCTCGAACCAGACCACTTCACTGTCGCCCTCGAAGGCCAGCATATGAGTCGCGACCCGATCGAGGAACCACCGGTCATGGGAGATCACCACGGCGCAACCAGGGAAATTCAGCAGCGCCTCCTCCAGCGCCCGCAAGGTCTCCACGTCCAGGTCGTTGGTCGGTTCGTCGAGCAGGAGGAGGTTGCCGCCGGAACGCAGCACCTTGGCCAGGTGGACGCGGTTGCGCTCGCCGCCCGAGAGTTCTCCTACCCGTTGCTGCTGGGTGGGGCCCTTGAAGTTGAAGCGGCCGCAGTAGGCCCGCGACGGCGTCTCGTAGCTGCCGACGCGGATGATGTCCTGGCCCTCGGAAATCTCCTCCCAGACGGTCCTGGCGCCGTCCAGCGTGTCCCGGCTCTGGTCCACGTAGGCAAGCTGGACGGTCTCCCCCAGTCGTAGTTCGCCGGCGTCTGGGTTCTCTGCGCCGGTGATGATCCTGAACAGCGTGGTCTTGCCCGCGCCGTTGGGGCCGATGACGCCGACGATGCCACCGGGCGGGAGGTTGAATGACAGGTCCTCGAACAGGAGCCTGTCGCCGAAGGCCTTGCGCAGTGCTTTGGCCTCCACGACCAGGTCCCCAAGCCTCGGGCCGGGGGGGATGTAGATCTCATTGGTCTCGTTGCGACGCTGGAACTCCCGTGACGAGAGCTCCTCGAATCTCTGCAGCCGGGCCTTGGCCTTGGCGTGCCTGCCCTTCGGATTGGCCCGGACCCACTCCAGTTCCCTTTTCATCGTCCGTACCCGGGCCGCTTCCTGCTTCTCTTCCATCTCCAGGCGCTGTTCCTTCTGTTCCAGCCAGGACGAATAGTTCCCCTCCCACGGTATGCCGTGGCCGCGATCCAGTTCGAGGATCCAGCCCGCGACGTTGTCAAGGAAGTAGCGGTCGTGGGTCACGGCGATTACCGTGCCCGGGTAGTCGTGGAGGAATTGCTCGAGCCATGCCACCGACTCGGCATCCAGGTGGTTGGTGGGCTCGTCCAGCAGCAGCATGTCGGGCCGCGACAGGATCAGTCGACACAGGGCCACCCGCCGTCGCTCGCCCCCCGAGAGGGTGTCTACCTTGGCATCCCACGGCGGCAGTCGCAGGGCATCCGCGGCAATCTCCAGGGTACGATCCAGGTCATGCCCGTCGCCTGCCTGGATGATGTTCTCCAGCCGCGCCTGCTCGTCGGCAAGCTTGTCGAAGTCCGCGTCCGGCTCCGCATAGGCCGCATAGACCTCGTCGAGCCGGGCCATCGCCTGCTTGATCCCGGCGACCCCGTCTTCCACGTTGCCGCGCACGTCCTTGGACGGATCCAGATGGGGTTCCTGGGGCAGATAGCCGATGTTGATGCCCGGCTGCGGTCGGGCCTCGCCCTCGATCTCGGTATCAATGCCAGCCATGATCCGGAGCAGGGTGGATTTACCCGAACCGTTCAGACCCAGCACCCCGATCTTCGCCCCCGGAAAGAAGGACAGGGAAATGTCGCGGATGATCTGCCGTTTGGGCGGTACGATCTTCGCGACGCGATTCATGGTGTAGATGAACTGGGCCATGGTTTGAGTGTGCCTCTCCGGGGGGGCGATTGAAAAAGGGCGCAGATTATCCGGTATCGCGGCAAGCTGTACCACCGCGAATGCGGCGACGGGCCGGAATGAATCTTGCCGCGACCGGTGGCTATCCCTTGGGAGGGAGGCGCCTGGACAGTGTGTGGCGGTCTTCCCGAACGGTCAGGCGTCGTCGACCCAGTGGGTGAGCGATCGTGGTCTGGAGCCGGTTGGCGTGGAGCCTCCGTGCCGGCCGCATTTTCGGTAAGCTCTGTACAGAAGCCGGGCAGGAGGCGTCGCCAATGCCATGACCTCGAAAACCAGTCATCACTCCGTCACTGTCCTCGCCGGTGAGGCAATCGCCCGCTATGGATTCGGCGAGGGTCATCCCTTCGGTCCCGATCGGCAGGACGCCTTTCTACGGGGGCTGGACGAGCGGGACATTGCCGGCAGGGTAAACATCGAACAGCCGGCCGACGCCTCAGAGGACGACATCAAGCTGTTCCACGATCCCCACCACGTGGAGTTCGTGGAGGAGATGTCCCTGGCCGGGAAGGGATTCCTGGACTTCGGCGATACGCCGGCTTTCCCTGGAATCTACGATGCCGCGCGATCGGTCGTCGGGACAACGCTACGGGCCGGCGAACTGGTCATGGCCGGCCAGGCCCGGCGCGCCTTCGTGCCCATCGCCGGGCTGCACCATGCGGCGCGGATGCGGACCTCCGGGTTCTGCGTCTTCAACGACTGCGCCGTGCTGATCGAGGCACTTCAACGCCGGCACGGCCTCAAACGCGTCGCGTACGTGGATATCGACGCCCATCACGGCGACGGCGTCTATTACGGGTTCGCGGACAACCCCGAGGTGCTGTTCGCCGACATCCATGAGGACGGACGATTTCTGTTCCCGGGCACCGGCGGCCGCGACGAGACCGGGCAGGGATCCGCGATCGGCACCAAACTCAACATCCCGCTGTTCCCGGGCGCAGGGGACGAGGAGTTCCTGTCGGCCTGGGAAGAGATCGAGACCTATCTGAATGAGGCCCGGCCGGAATTCATCGTGTTCCAGTGTGGCGCTGACAGCCTGGCGGGAGATCCCTTGACTCACCTGCAGTTCTCAGAGAATGCGCATGGGACTGCCGCCGCGTCTCTCTGCGAGATCGCCGACCGGCATGCCCAGGGCCGCCTGGTCGCGCTCGGGGGTGGTGGATACAACCGGCATAACATCGCCACGGGGTGGTCGCGGGTCGTCCAGGAGATGGTCGACCGGAGCTGAGCGGACGGCCCCTGGCGCGTGATGCTGCGGTACAATGCGCGCCTGTTTCCAAACGCCCGGAGCTTCGATTCATGTTCAGCCCAGATATGCGCATCGCCGGATACGATGACGAACTGGCCGCAGCTATCCAGGCTGAACGTCGGCGGCAGGAAGAGCACGTCGAGCTGATCGCTTCTGAGAATTACGCCAGCCCACGGGTGCTGGAGGCCCAGGGCACGGTGCTGACAAACAAGTACGCCGAGGGCTACCCTCACCGACGCTACTACGGCGGCTGCGAGAACGTGGACATAGCGGAGGATCTCGCCATCGCCCGCGCGAAGGAGCTGTTCGGGGCTGCCTACGCCAACGTCCAGCCCCATTCGGGCAGCCAGGCAAATGTTGCCGTGTTCGCCGCGCTGCTGAAACCAGGGGACAGCATCCTCGGAATGAGCCTGGCCCACGGCGGCCACCTGACCCACGGGGCGAAGCCCAACTTCTCCGGCCGTTTCTACGACGCCCACCAGTACGGTCTGGACGAGTCCACGGGAGAGATCGACTACGATCAGGTCGAGGCGCTGGCGGCCGAACACCGGCCCAGACTGATTATCTCCGGATTCTCGGCCTATTCCCGAGTGGTGGACTGGCAGCGATTCCGGGACATCGCCGATTCGGTCGGCGCCTACCTCATGGCCGACATCGCGCACGTGGCAGGGTTGATCGCCGCCGGCGTCTATCCGAGCCCGGTGCCGGTGGCGGACGTGGTGACCACCACCACCCACAAGACCCTTCGCGGGCCCAGGGGCGGGATGATCCTGGCCAGGGAAAACGACGAGCTGACGAGGAAGTTCAGTTCCCTGGTGTTCCCCGGTACCCAGGGAGGGCCCCTGATGCATGTCATAGCGGCCAAGGCCGTCGCCTTCAAGGAGGCCCTGGAGCCCGGTTTCCGCGCCTACCAGGAACAGGTGGTGGCCAATGCCCGCGCCATGGCCGGAACCTTGATGGAGCGGGGCTACAAGATAGTCTCCGGCGGCACGGACAATCACCTGTTCCTTGTCGATCTTATCGGCAAGGAGTTTACGGGAAAGGACGCGGATGCGGCCCTCGGCCGCGCGTATATCACCGTCAACAAGAACACCGTTCCGAACGATCCGCGCTCGCCGTTCGTGACCAGCGGACTGCGGATGGGCACGCCGGCGATCACCACCCGTGGTTTTGGAGAGACCGAATGCAGGGCGCTGGCCGGATGGATCGCCGACATCCTGGACGATATCGGGAACGATGCGACCATCGATCAGGTGCGGAGTCAGGTCCTCGATCTCTGCGGCCGTTTCCCGGTCTACGCGAGCTGAGTTCGTCAAGGGGATGCCGTGCACTGCCCTTTCTGCGGACATCCCGAGACGAAAGTAATCGACTCCCGCCTCGCGGGCGAGGGGCGCCAGGTCCGTCGTCGACGGGAGTGCCTGGAGTGCGCCGAGCGATTCACGACCTTCGAAACCGCCGAGCTGGTGGTGCCGCGGCTGATCAAGAGCGACGATCGTCGCGAGCCTTTCGACGAGGAGAAACTCAGGTCCGGGATGATCCGGGCACTGGAGAAACGTCCGGTCAGCGCCGAGCAGGTCGAGGCGGCCATCGCCCGTATCGTCCACCGGCTGCGCACCACGGGAGAACGGGAAGTCGCGGCCCGGCTCGTCGGCGACCTGGTAATGGAGGAGCTCAAGGATATGGACGAAGTGGCGTACGTGCGCTTCGCCTCTGTTTACCGGCGTTTCCAGGATGTGCAGGAGTTCCGCGAGGCAGTGGAGCGCCTGCAGGAATCGTCCCTGGAAAGCCGTGAGCAGATGTCGCTGCTGGGCGACGAGAGCTAACCATGGCTACGGTTTTCGATCCGGCGTGGGGTCGCGGCGACTGGGAATCCCGCCGCTGCCCGGGACGGCGTTGAGGTTGCCAGGCTAGGACATTGGCTTTTTCCCTCGACGATCACCGCTACATGGCCCACGCGCTCACCCTGGCCCGGCGCGGCATATACACGACCCAACCGAATCCACGGGTCGGCTGCGTGATCGTCGCCGGCGGTGTGATCGTGGGTGAGGGCTGGCATCAGATCGCGGGGGGGCCCCACGCGGAGATCGTGGCGCTGGATGCCGCGGCAGAGAAGGCTCGCGGGGCTACGGTGTATGTCAGTCTCGAGCCCTGCAATCACCAGGGTCGGACCGGACCGTGCGCGCCGGCACTCGTCAGAGCCGGCGTCACCAGGGTAGTGGCCGCCATGAAGGATCCAAATCCCGCGGTCGCCGGTGACGGCCTCGGTTATCTTGCGCGGGAGGGCATCGCCGTTGACGCGGGCCTGCTCGAAGACGAGGCGACCCGGCTCAATGCGGGGTTCATCCGAAGGATGACCCAAGGGCGACCAAGGGTCACCGTGAAGATCGCCGCCAGTCTGGATGGCCGGACGGCCATGGCGGACGGCGAGAGCCGCTGGATTTCCGGCGCCGCAGCCCGGGAGGACGTTCAACGCCTGAGAGCCGCCAGCTCCGCCATCATGACCGGGATCGGCACGGTCCTCGCCGACGATCCGTCTCTAACGGTCCGATCGGCGGTTTGCGATACGGCGGGGCGCGCGCCGCTCCGGGTGGTCGTGGATTCGAGCCTGCGGATGCCGGCCATGGCTCGGATGCTCGGGTTGGAAGGCGAAACCCTGGTCGCCTACGCCGGTGGAGCCCCCGGGACGGCCCTGGAGGCTGCCGGTGCCATCCTCGTGCGCTGCCAGGGGGACGACGGCAGGGTTGATCTGGACCAGCTTCTTCGTGACCTGGGCGAGCGGGGATGCAATGACGTGCTGGTGGAGGCGGGGCCGGCTCTCTGCGGTTCCCTGGTCGCCAGCGGCCTGGTCGACGAGCTTGTCATCTATCTGGCGCCCCACCTGATGGGAGATGGCGCCAGGGGCATGTTCAGCCTCCCTGGCCTGGATCGGATGGATGACAGGGTACAATTGCAGATCCTGGACCTGCGGCGGGTCGGAGACGATTTCCGTATCCACGCCCGGGTCCGACGCGAGACTCCGTAGGACCGATGTTCACCGGGATCGTACAGGCGACGGGCATTATCGACGGGATCGAGTCCCGCGGCGGAGACGTACGCCTGCGGGTGCGGTGCCCGACGATGGACCTCCAGGGCATGGCCCGCGGTGACAGCATTTCGGTGAACGGCGTCTGCCTGACCGCCGTGGCTTTCGGGGGTGCCTGCTTCGAAGCCGACGTATCGAGGGAAACTCTGGGCCTGACGACCCTGGGTCAGATGCGTACCGGTGGGCGGGTCAATCTTGAGCCCGCACTCACCCTGGCGACGCCACTCGGGGGCCATCTGGTGACCGGGCACGTGGACGGTGTCGGTGAGGTGCTGGAGCGGGCGGAGGAGGCCCGGTCCCTGCGGTTCGTCCTGTCCGTTCCAGCCGATCTGGCCCGCTACGTGGCGCGCAAGGGGTCCGTCTGTATCGACGGCGTCAGCCTGACCGTGAATCGGATAGAGGGGACGCGATTCGAGGTCAACATCGTGCCCCATACGCTCCAGGCCACCAACCTGGACGAGTGGATTCCGGGCCGGCGGGTCAACCTGGAGGTCGACATCGTCGCGCGCTACCTGGAGCGGTTGCTCGGCGAGGATGCGCCCGGCGGACTCACGTTCGACAAGTTAAAGGAGGCAGGTTTTGCAGAACGTCACTGATCTGCGGAACGAGGTCCGGTTCAACACCATCGACGAGGTCCTCGGCGACATTCGTGCCGGGCGGATGGTCGTGATGATGGACGACGAGGACCGCGAGAACGAGGGCGACCTGATCATGGCTGCAACCATGGTTGAGCCCGAGGACATCAACTTCATGGCCCGTTACGGGCGGGGGCTCATCTGCCTGACGCTCAACCAGGAGCGCTGCAAGCAGTTGCGCCTGCCACTGATGGTCAATGGCACCGACAGCGACCGCAGCACGAATTTCACCATTTCCATCGAGGCAGCCGAGGGCGTCACCACCGGCATATCGGCCCATGACAGGGCGCACACCATCCGTACGGCCGTAGCCGCCGACGCCCGGGCGGAAGACCTGCGTCAGCCCGGCCACATCTTCCCCCTGATGGCGCAACCCGGCGGCGTGCTGACGCGAGCCGGGCATACGGAGGCAGGCTGCGACCTGACCCGCCTGGCCGGTCTCGAGCCGGCGGCGGTGATCGTCGAGATCCTCAACGAGGACGGATCCATGGCCCGCCGCCCGGACCTGGTGGAATTTGCCCGCCGACACGAGCTAAAGATCGGCAGCATCGCCGATCTGATCCGTTACCGGCTGCACAAGGAAGAGTCGGTGGAGCGGATCTCCGACGATGTGGTGGAGACGGTCCATGGCCAGTTCCGGTTGGCGGTATTCGAAGACCACGTGCACCAGGACGTGCACCTCGCCCTGATCCGCGGCGACATCGACACTCACGTGCCGCTGGTCAGGGTGCAGCTGCTGGACACGTTGCGGGATTTGCTGGGCGTCAAGGCTGCCGGAGGCGGATGGGAGCTTCGTGACGCGCTGGGCCGGGTCGCCGAGGATGGCTGTGGGGTCGTGGTCGTGCTGCGCGGCAGCGAGACGCCGAGAGACCTGGTGGATGCAGTGGAGAAGATGCATGGGCGGGGCGGGCAGCGCATCCGCGACGGTAAGGAATCCACGGCGCTCAGGACTCACGGCATCGGCGCCCAGATCCTCCGGAACCTCGGTGTCCATCGCATGCGCGTGCTCAGTGCTCCCAAGCAAATGTACGCCATCTCGGGGTTCGGTCTCGAGATCGTCGAGTACGTGGACTAACCAGGCCCTCTGCCGGCCCCGTGATGCAGGCGAAATTTCCAGCCAGGAGACCGACATGAAGGACATCAATGTGGTCGAGGCGACACTGGTTGCCAGGGACCTGCGCATCGGCATCGTCGCCTCCCGGTTCAACGACTTTATCGTGGAGTCGCTGGTCAAGGGCGCGGTGGACGCCCTCGTAAGACACGGCGTCCGGGAGCGTGACATCACCCTGGTCCGCGTCCCCGGTGCCTGGGAGATCCCGCTGACGGTGAAGCGGATGGCCACGCGCCACCGTTTCGACGCCATCATCGCCCTGGGCGCGGTCATCCGTGGCGCCACACCACACTTCGAATACGTGGCCGGCGAGTGCGTCAAGGGTATCGCTCAGGCAAGCCACGGCGAGGACGTGCCGGTCGCCTTCGGAGTCCTGACCACCGACACCATCGAGCAGGCTATCGAGCGCGCCGGCACCAAGGCGGGCAACAAGGGGGCGGAGGCCGCGATGTCGGCCATCGAGATGGCCAACCTGCTCCGTCAGCTGGAGAGCTGAGCTTGAGCGGGCGTCGCAGCGAAGTAAGAGCCGGCGCCCGGAGCCTCGCCCGGAGGCGCGCGATGCAGGCGCTCTATCAGTGGCAGCTCAACGACCAGTCGGCCGCGGATATTGTCCTGCAATTCTCGGCCGATCCGGAACATGAGCGGACAGATCACGATATGTTCCGCGACCTCGTGCGGGAGGTTATCGCCGAGCGGGAGACGCTGGATGCGGCGATCGGCGGCTATTCCGACCGGGCCGTGGCTCAGCTCGACCCGGTAGAGCACGCGATCCTCCTGATCGGGGTCTACGAACTCCTCCACAGCCCGGATGTCCCCTATCGGGTCGTGATTAACGAGGCGGTGGAACTCTGTCGAGCTTTTGGTGCCGAGGACGGCCACAAGTTCGTCAACGCGTTACTCGACCGGGCCGCCCGCGAGCTGCGGACGCCAGAGAAAACGGCGGAGTCATAAGTCCGCCGCGGAGGACCCATGCCCCTTAGCAAACCCACGGACAGGACGCACATCCATACGCGGGAAATCGATTGCCGTGGCTACCGTCGTGATGACGGCCTCTGGGACATAGAGGGCCATATGGTCGACACCAAGACGTACGCCTTTGACAACCGTTACCGCGGGGAAGTCGGTGCCGGCACGCCCGTACACGACATGTGGCTCAGGATCACGGTGACAGACAGGCTGGAGATCGTCGCCGTGGAAGCGGTCACGGATGCTCATCCCTATCCGACCTGCCCGGACATCACGCCGGATTACGGCAAGCTGGTTGGCACGAAACTGAGGTCCGGGTGGAACCGCAAGGTGAGGGAACTGCTGGGGGATGAACGGGGGTGCACTCACCAGACGCGGTTGTTGCAGGAACTCGCCGTCGTGGCGATCCAGACGGTCGCCAACCTGCTCATGCGGGAGGGCAAATTCGGCGACCCCGATCGCCGTCCGCCGCAGATCGACACCTGTCATGCCTTGCGCAGCGATGGACCGGTGGTAGAGGAGATTCATCCTCGCTGGTTCCGGGGCTGATCGCCGGTGACCCTGTCCGAGGCGGAGGTGATCGAGGCTATCCGCACCGTATCCCCGGCGCGCGCGGACGTGATCCGCGGTATCGGAGACGATGGTGCGGTCCTCGAGCCGCCTCCCGGCCTTCAGCTCGTGAGCGTGCTGGACACCCTCAATGAGGGCGTGCACTTCCCGGCCGGCACGGAACCGGCCGCTGTCGGGCACAGGGCTCTTGCGGTGAATCTCAGCGACCTGGCGGCCATGGGTGCCGAACCGGCGTGGGCCGAGCTTTCCCTTTCGCTTCCCGTGCCCGACCGGGACTGGGTCCGGGGTTTCGCCGGTGGTCTGGGCGAGCTTGCGAAACGATGGCATGTAGCGATCGTCGGTGGCGATACGGTAGAGGGTCCCTTGAGTATCTCCGTGCACCTGACCGGCTTCGTCCACCCGGGGCGAGCGCTGACCCGCGACGGCGCCCGGCCCGGCGACGTGGTGTTCGTCACCGGTGCGCCGGGAGAGGCCATGGCGGGCCTGGGGTTGCTCCGATCGGGAGCGCCGGGCTCACGCCTGATCGAGCGCTTCCTGTGGCCCGAGCCACGGGTTGCCGAAGGACAGGCCCTCGCCGGTCTTGCGACGGCCGCGATCGACCTCTCGGACGGTCTGGCCACGGACGCCGGGCGCATTGCTGCTGCCAGCGGCGCGAGGATCGTCATCGAGGCCGACGACCTGCCCGTCGCCCCGGAGCTGGTCGGCTTGTTCGGCGAATCCATGTCGATCGACGCGATCATCGCCGGGGGTGACGACTACGAGTTGTGCTTTACCACGACGCCCGAACGGAAAGCGGACCTGCTCGCGGTCGCGCGGCACTGGCGCTGCGCTCTCAGCCGTATCGGGCGAGTGGAGAGGGGCGGGGGTGTCGGGTTCGAAAAGGGTGGGCGGCCGTTCGTTCCCGACCTGTCACGATCGTGGAGTCATTTTTCAGGGGGGGGCGCGTGAGCCGGGTGCCCGCCCGCACGGTATTCTCCGATCCGGTCCACTTCCTCGCGTTCGGCTTCGGCGCGGGGCTCGCACCGTGGGCTCCGGGCACATTCGGAACCGTCGTTGCCATCCCGATCTGGCTCGGGCTAAGCGGCCTCGCGCTTCCCCTGAGGGTTGCCGCCGTAGCGCTGGTCTGCCTGGCGGGCTTCTGGCTGTGCGGCGAGAGCGCCCGGCGCCTGGGAGAGCATGATCATCCCGGTATCGTTTGGGACGAGATCGCCGGATTCCTTCTGGCGATGTTGGCTGCGCCCGCGGGCTGGATCTGGATTGCCGCGGGTTTTTGCCTGTTCAGGTTGTTCGATATCTGGAAGCCCTGGCCGATCCGCGACCTGGATCGCGGTTTGTCCGGTGGAACCGGTATTATGCTGGACGACCTCGTCGCCGGGATTTTCACGGCGGCGGTCATTTGGGTTGCCCGGAACTGGGCAGGCGCCTGAGGAGACGAGGTCTTGCCTGACAAGATCGGAAAATACCGGATCATCAACGAGGTCGGCCAGGGTAGTACAGGCACGGTCTACCTGTCCCACGATCCATATTACGGCCGTGATGTAGCCATCAAGCTCTATAACGCCGAGGTCGCGGGGGAAGACGAAGAGCGGGCGCGCACGACCAAGAAGATGTTCTTCACCGAGGCGCAGATGGTAGGCCGTCTGCAGCATCCCAACATCCTTCCGATCCACGACGCGGGCGTCGAGAACGACCGCTATTACGTGGTCATGGAGCACGTCCACGGCGCCCGGACCCTGAGCACCTATTGCCGGGCCGGCAACCTGCTGCCCCTCGACGACGCGCTCAGGATCGTGTTCACCTGCGCCCGGGCCCTGCATTACGCACATTCCCGAGGCGTTATCCACCGGGACATCAAGCCCAGCAACATTATCCTGACCCTGGACAACCAGATACGCATCATCGATTTCGGTATCGCGCTCTGCACTGACTCGGACATCTCACGAATCGACGGCATCGCCGGTTCGCCGAGCTACATGTCGCCGGAACAGGTCAAGTCGGAGGACATAACCTCACGATCCGATATCTATTCCCTCGGCGTCGTCATGTACGAACTGCTGACCGGGCAACGCCCCTTCCGGGCCTCCAGTCTGGCGAAGCTGCTGCAGAAGATCGTGTTCTCGACACCCGCGCCCATTCACCAGCTCCGGCAGGAGGTTTCCGAGGAGCTGGAGGAAGTGGTCATGAAGGCTCTGAACAAGCGCCAGGAAGAGCGCTACGCCACCGGGCTGGAGTTCGCCGCCAAGCTGACCAAGGTGCATCAGAAGTTACGGGAGCAGGCCAAGGATTACGACGAGCAGGAGCACTTCGATATCCTCCGGGGGCTGCATTTTTTCCACGATTTCTCTCACGCGGAGATCCGTGAGCTGATGCGGGCGGGAGAATGGATGACCTATGCCGAGGGTCAGGAAGTCGTCAAGGAGGGGGATCTGGATGACCGGTTCTACATCGTCGTCACGGGCGAAGTGGATGTGATGAGCGGCGGCGACGCGATCGGCCACATGGGCGCCGGGGAGTGTTTCGGCGAAACCAGCTACGTGATAGGGGCGTCGCGGCGGGCCAGTATCGTCGCGAGGGGGGACGCCATCCTGCTCAGGCTGAGTTCCACGCTGCTGGAGACCCTGTCGACCGCATGCCAGCTCCGGTTCAACCGCGTGTTCCTGCGCACCCTCATCAGCCGTCTGCAGAGCGGGGGCAACCGCGACTGAGCTGCCCGGAAGGGTGCGCGGCGCAGGGACGAGAAAAATAAAAGACCCGCTACGTTGCCGGAGCGGGTCTGGGCGCACGGGGCCTGGCGAGTGCCTCAGCGGCCCTCGGACTCCGCATCCTTGTCTTTCTCGATCAGCGCATATGCCGAGTGATTGTGGATAGACTCGAAATTCTCCGACTCGACCGTATACGCCCGGACTCTCTCATCCGCGTTCAACCGTACGGCGACGTCCCGAACCATATCCTCTACGAACTTCGGATTCTGGTAGGCACGCTCCGTGACGTATTTCTCGTCAGGACGTTTGAGGATCCCATAAAGCTCGCAGGAGGCCTCCTGCTCGGCGATATCGATCAGTTCCTCGATCCACATGAAACTATCGATCCTGGCCTTGATCGTCACGTGTGAGCGCTGGTTGTGAGCTCCGAAATCCGAGATCTGCTTGGAACAGGGGCAGAGGCTGGTGACCGGCACCACGACCTTGATGTAGATCGTGTTCTTCCCCTCCTTGCGTTCTCCAATCAGGCTGGCCTGGTAGTCCATCAGGCTTTCCACGCCGCTGACGGGCGCCTTCTTGGTCACGAAGTAAGGGAAGCTCATCTCGATATGGCCAGAGTCCGCGTCGAGCCTGTCGGTCAGTTCGGACATCATGTCGCGGAACGACTTCACGCTTATCTCGCGTTCGTGGTTGTTCAGGATCTCCACGAATCGAGACATGTGGGTACCCTTGAAGTCGTGGGGTAAATCCACATACATGTTGAAGTTGGCGATAGTCTGCTGGTCGCCGCCGTTACGGTCACGCACACGTACAGGATGGAAGATATCCTTGATCCCCACCTTGTTGATCGGGATACGCCGCAGGTCGGCGGTGCCCTGAACGTCTTCGATCGGGTCGACCGTGGCCGTGCCTTCGTGGAGGGTTTTGCGCATGTAGGTGGTTCCTGGCGGTACTGGCAACTGTTTTCGCCCGACTGTCACGGCCGGTTTCACGGATAGCGGAGCGGTACGTCGAGCGTCCCCATGGCCGACGAGACCCGACATTATATCAGCCGGGAGAGCCCCAGGAGGCGTTGGCCCGGGCCCGCCTCAGGCGCTGTGGCCTGCCCGGAACCGTATCGTCTCCCCCACCCAGGTCCGGATGCCGGCAGCCACTGAAGCCGCATCCAGCCCGGCGGCCGCCAGGCACTCGGCACGGGACCCATGCTCGATGAATCGGTCGGGGATACCGAGGTTCAGCGTCGGGAGCGCAAGATTATGCAGGGCAAGAACCTCATTGACGGCGCTGCCGGCACCACCGGAGACCGCATTGTCCTCGAGGGTTACGATAGCTCGATGGCTCCTTGCAAGACGCAGGACCAGTTCCTGGTCCAGGGGCTTGATGAAGCGCATGTTGACGACGGTGGCGTTGATGTCCGGCGCCACCGCCTCAGCCACCGGGACCATCGCGCCGAAGGCCAGGATCGCAACTTTCGAGCCCTCCCGCCGGATCTCCGCCTTGCCCACCGGTAGCGGCTCGAGGGTCTTGCCGGCGACGACGCCTGGGCCCACGCCCCGTGGATACCTCACCGCCGACGGCTGCTCCAGCGCGATGCCGGTCGACAGCATCTGCCTGCACTCCAGTTCGTCGGCGGGGGCCATCACGACCATGTTGGGTATGCAGCGCAGATAGCTCAGGTCAAAGGCGCCGTGATGGGTCGGCCCGTCGGCGCCCACCAGCCCACCACGGTCGATGGCGAACAGGACCGGCAAATTCTGCAGGGCGACGTCGTGGATCAGTTGGTCGTAGGCCCGCTGCAAGAACGTGGAGTATATGGCCACGACCGGCTTCATCCCGTCGCAGGCCATGCCCGCGGCGAGCGTTACCGAGTGCTGCTCGGCGATACCGACGTCGAAGTAACGGTCCGGGAAGCGCTTCTCGAATTCGACCATCCCCGACCCTTCTCGCATGGCCGGAGTGATACCGATTATGCGCGGGTCGGCGGCGGCCATGTCCATGAGCCAGTCGCCGAATATCCTGGAATAGCTGGGGCCGCCAGGTGCCTTCTTGATGAGTTCGCCCTTCTCGGGATCGAAGGGCCCGGGACCGTGCCACTTGATGGGATCTTTCTCCGCTGGTGCGTAGCCCTTGCCCTTGCGTGTCATCACATGCAGGAACTGGGGCCCCTTGAGGTCTTTGAGATTCCGCAGGGTGGGCAGCAATGCGTCCAGATCGTGGCCGTCGATCGGGCCGACATAGTTGAGCCCGAGTTCCTCGAACAGCGTTCCGGGCAGGACCATTCCCTTGAAGTGCTCCTCGGACCGCCGGGCCAGTTCCCACACGGTCGGCATGCGGCGGATCAGCTTCTTGCTGCCTTCGCGGATGCTCGAGTAAAGCTTGCCGGAGAGGAGCTTGGCCAGGTAGTTGGACATGGCGCCCACGTTCTCGGAAATCGACATGTCGTTATCGTTGAGGATCACGAGCATATCCACGTCCAGGCTGCCGGCATGATTAAGGGCCTCGTAGGCCAGCCCGGCGGTCATGGCGCCGTCGCCGATCACCGCCACCACGCGGCGCGCCTCCCCGCTCCTGGCGGCGGCGATAGCCATGCCCAGGGCGGCGCTGACGGAAGTGCTAGAGTGCCCGACCCCGAACGTGTCGTACTCGCTCTCATTGCGCGTCGGAAAGGGCGCCAGCCCGCCGAGGTGCCGGATGGACGCCAGCCGGTCTCTCCGCCCCGTAAGAATCTTGTGGGGATAGGCCTGATGCCCGACGTCCCAGACGATGCGGTCCCGCGGCGTATCGAACACGTAGTGCAGGGCCGTGGCCAACTCCACCGAGCCCAGGTTGGCGGCGAAGTGGCCACCGGTATGCTTCATGGTCTGGATCAGGAAGTCCCGGAGTTCCTGCGTCAGCGGCTCCAGCGACTCTTCAGGCAGTCCCCGGAGGTCCGCCGGGCTGTCGATCCTGGCCAGGAGCGGATATCTGTCTGAAATATCCATCGGGTGAGTTGCCGCCGGCGGGCGCCGTCAAAATGGAAACCAGAGCGCCTGCTGGCGCCACCGAGTGTCGGAGCGATTATCCGCGAGAAACAGGGACTTGTCCAAGCCCGGTGCGGGCGTCGCTGGGTCAGGACTCCCGGTGCACGATGTATCGCGCCATGTCCCGTAAGGGATACGCCGGGCTGCCCAGTGCCGAGAGGGCAGCGATCGCGATCTCGCACAATTCGGCCGCCCGCCCCTTGGCCGCTTCCATGCCGGCGACACTGGGGTAGGTGGGTTTCTGTCTGGCGCTGTCAGCACCCACGGTCTTGCCCAGGGTGTCCGTGTCACCTTCTACATCGAGGATGTCGTCCTGGATCTGAAACGCGAGGCCGATGGCTGATCCGAACTCGGAAAGGGCCCACACGGCTTCCGGGGGCGGTTTGTCCGCGCTCCAGGCACCCATCAGCACGCTGGCCCTGATGAGAGCACCGGTCTTGAGGGAGTGCATGGTTTCGAGGGTGTCGACGTCCATCTGGCGTCCCTGGGCGGACAGGTCGATGGCCTGTCCGCCGGCCATGCCGGCAGTGCCGCTCGCGGTGGCCAGCTCGCGTGCGATCGCCATTCGCTGGTGATCGTCGGACACCATCTTCGAGTCCGTGGTCAGGAGTTCGAAGGCGAGAACCTGGAGGGCGTCCCCGGCCAGGATCGCGGTCGCCTCCCCGAACGCCCGATGGCAGGTGGGCCGCCCCCGGCGCAGGTCGTCGTCGTCCATGGCCGGCAGGTCGTCGTGGACCAGCGAGTAGGCATGGATGAGTTCTACCGCGGCTGCCGGGGCGTCGAGGCGCTCAAGCGGCGCGCCGAGGACTTCACCGGCCAGATAGACGAGCAATGGACGGACCCGCTTGCCGCCTCCGAGCACGGCATACCGCATGGCGGCGTGCAGCCGTTCCGGCGCGCGGCCTTCAGGGGGCAGGACGGTCTCCAAAACGGCCTCGACCCGGGCCAGATGTTTCGCCAGTCGGGATCGGAAGGTCAATGATCGGTGTCGAACGGCTCGACCTCCGTATGCCCGGCCTTCTCCACCAGGATATCTACTTTCTGCTCCGCGTCTGCCAGGGCTTTCTGACACTGGCGCGTAAGATCGATGCCGCGCTCGAACTGTTTCAGCGTGTCCTCGAGTGACAGGTCCCCTTCCTCCATTCGGGCCACGAGCTTCTCCAGCTCGTCCAGGGCCGCCTCAAAATCGGGCTGAGGGGTGTTTTTGTCGGTCATCTGAAGTGTCCGTTGCGATCAGCGGCGATACCTTAGCGGGCCGTCCCTGAACGGTCAATTTCCCCTGCTACACTTTGGGGTTGTTGACACTGTCCGAGGCAGATACTACAGTTCCAGTAACTATTTAGAACCACTCTAAATTCTGTGCCGACCCCCTGCGGACGGCACTTGCGCAAAGTCGAAGGAGACATTTCATGGCTGATCTGAAGGGCTCGAAGACCGAGCAGAATCTGAAGGATGCATTTGCCGGAGAATCGCAGGCCAACCGCCGTTATCTGTACTTCGCATCGAAAGCCGACGTGGAGGGATACAACGACGTGGCCGCCGTATTCCGGTCCACGGCCGAGGGCGAGACCGGCCATGCGCACGGGCACCTCGAGTACCTGGAGGCCGTGGGAGATCCCGCTACCGGCCTCCCGATAGGCGGCACTTCGAAAAATCTGAAGGCCGCTATCGCCGGCGAGACCCACGAGTACACGGATATGTACCCCGGCATGGCCAAGAGCGCCAGGGATGAGGGTTTCGACGAGATCGCCGACTGGTTCGAGACGCTGGCGAAGGCCGAGCGCAGCCACGCCAACCGTTTCCAGAAGGCGCTGGACACTCTCGACAGCTAGGTCAACAAGTCTTCAGGCAACGACTGCCGGCCGGGCGGCCGGCGGTCGCTTCGCTATGACAAGGAGTCCAAGATGAGCGCCGACACACCGGCGGGACGCGAGGGCAGCCTCGAAGCGCCAACCCGGCATCCGCTGGACTGGAAGTCCGATTCCTTCTACCAAGAGACCGCCCTGTTCGAGGAACTGGAGCGTGTATTTGACGTATGCCATGGCTGTCGTCGTTGTTTCAATCTGTGCAATTCTTTCCCGACGCTGTTCGACGCGATTGACGAATCGGACACCATGGAACTGGACGGGGTCGCGCGCGAGGTCTACTGGGACGTGGTGGACCACTGTTACCTGTGCGACATGTGCTACATGTCCAAGTGCCCATATGTGCCTCCCCATCCGTGGAACATCGATTTCCCGCACCTGATGCTCCGGGCCAAGGCAGTCCGTTTCAGGAAGGACGGGGCAAGTACCCGGGACAGGATTCTCAGCGCCACCGACGGTGTCGGCAGGTTGGCAGGAATCCCGGTCATCTCCCAGGCGGTCAATGCGGTCAACCGGAGCGCGACGGGTCGTGGTCTCCTCGAGAAGGCCCTGGGGGTCCATCGGGATGCCCCGGTACCGACCTATCACAGTCGATCACTCCGCAAGCGCCTTGCCGGACACGCGTCTAGGGGGGTCGCCGAGCCGGCCGGCGCAACCCGGGGCCGGGTGGCGCTGTTCACGACCTGTTATGGCAACCGAAACGTGCCGGAGGTCGGCGAGGACCTGGTTGCCGTGTTGGAGCACAACGGTATCCCGGTAACGCTCCTGTCGTCGGAACGTTGTTGCGGCATGCCAAAGCTTGAACTCGGCGACCTGGAAATGGTGGAGGAGGCCAAGGATGCCAATGTGCCGGTGATGGCGTCGATGGTCGACGAAGGATGGGATATCGTCGCACCGGTGCCTTCCTGCGTGCTCATGTTCAAGCAGGAACTGCCATTGATGTTCCCCGACGACGAACAGGTCAAGAAGGTGGCCAGGGCCATTTTCGATCCCTTCGAGTACCTGATGCTGCGTCACAAGCACGGCAGGCTCAGGACCGATTTCAAGGCGGAACTCGGCAAGGTGTCCTACCAGGTGCCCTGTCACCTGCGGGTCCAGAACATTGGGCTCAAGACCCGGGATTGCCTGCAACTCGTGCCGGGCACGGAGGTCGAGACCATCGAGCGCTGTTCGGGGCACGACGGCACCTACGCCGTGAAGAAAGAGTTCCGCGACGCTTCGGTAAAGATCGCCCGGCCCGTCGTCAACAAGGTCAAGGCCGCGTCTTGCGACCATTTCACCAGTGACTGTCCCATGGCGGGGGACCAGATCGCCCACGGCGTCGGCGGCGGAATGCATGCCGAACACCCAATCAGCCTGCTGCGCCGCGCCTACGGCGTGTAGACCGGAAACGCGAGAGGAGAATCGAACCTATGCCTGCTGTTCTCACCCGGGACGATCTCTACGGCCTCGAGGAATACGCTCGCATCCGAACTGATTTCCGACGCCGGGTCATGGAACACAAACGCGATCGCCGGGTGGCCCTGGGGTCCCATGCGACGCTCTATTTCGAGGACCGCGTCACCATGCAGTACCAGGTCCAGGAGATGCTTCGCGTCGAAAGGATCTTTGAGCCCGAGGGCATAGAAGAAGAACTTCAGGCCTACAATGCACTGATCCCCGATGGCACCAACCTCAAGGCCACGCTGATGCTGGAATACCCGGACGTCGAGCAGCGGCGCGAGGCCCTGGCCGGCCTGATCGGCGTCGAGGACCGGATATGGATGCAGGTCGAAGGCTTCGGCAAGGTCATGGCCATCGCGGACGAGGATCTGGAGCGTGAGACCGGGGAGAAGACGTCCTCGGTCCATTTCCTGCGCTTCGAATTCACACACGGGATGATTACTGCCCTGAAGAGCGGCGCCGCCCTTTCGATTGGCAGTGACCATCCGGCCCTCAGGGAATCTGTATCGCCGGTCGCGCCCGCGGTACGGGACTCGCTGGCCTCCGATCTGGCCTGAGGGGCAGACTTCTCCGCGTAGAGTCTGTCGCCCGGTCGCGCTAGAATCCGCGCCGGGCGCTTGTCTATGCCCCGGGGGAGGAGGGATACCCTTTTCGGATGAGTCAGGCTTACAACGCATCAGACATTGAGGTCCTGAGCGGCCTCGAACCGGTCCGGCGCCGGCCGGGCATGTACACCGACACCACCCGCCCCAATCATCTCGCCCAGGAAGTCGTAGACAACAGCGTCGACGAGGCACTGGCAGGCCATTGCCGCAAGATCGACGTCACCTTGTTCAAGGATGGCTCCCTCCAGGTGGAGGACGACGGCCGCGGGATGCCCATCGACAAGCACCCCAAGGAGAAAATCCCGGGGGTCGAACTCATCCTGACCCGGCTCCACGCTGGCGGGAAGTTCTCCAACAGAAGTTACCGTTTCTCGGGTGGTCTCCATGGCGTCGGCGTATCCGTGGTCAACGCGCTGTCGCAGCACCTGGAGGTCTGGGTCCGTCGGGGCGGCATGGAATACAACATGAGCTTCGCCGGCGGAGAACCCCGCACCGCGTTGGAGGAGGTCGCCAAGGTGGGCCGGGCCAACACGGGCACCACGCTGCGGTTCTGGCCGGACGCAAAGTACTTCGATTCGGTCAAGTTCTCGCTGCCGAGACTGAAACATCTCCTGCGGGCAAAGGCCGTACTGTGCCCTGGTCTGCGGATGAGGCTCAGCGTCGAGGCCACTGGTGAAAAAGAGGAGTGGCTGTACGAGGGAGGCCTTTCCGACTATCTCGTCGAGGCGGTCGGTGACGTGGAGACAATCCCCGAGGAGCCGTTCACAGGGGTGGTGGAGGGCAAAAGGGAAAGCGCCGAGTGGTCGGTCCTGTGGGTGCCGGATAACGGCGGCCAGCCCGCCGAGAGCTATGTCAACCTGATCCCGACCACCCAGGGCGGGACTCACGTGACCGGCCTGAGGTCTGGCCTGACCGAGGCGCTGCGCGAGTTCTCCGAATTCCGGAATCTGCTGCCCCGGGGCGTACGTCTGGCGCCCGAAGACGTCTGGGAGCCGGTCAGCTTCGTTCTGTCGGTGAAGATGGAGGATCCGCAATTCTCAGGACAGACCAAGGAACGTCTGTCGTCGAGGGAATGCGCGGCCTTCCTGTCGGGCACCGTCAAGGACAGCCTGGCCCTGTGGCTGAACCAGCATCCTGAAGCCGGCGACCGCATTGCCAGTCTGGCGATCGGCAACGCCCAGCGTCGCATGAAGGCCAGCCGCAAGGTCGTGCGCAAGCGGGTGGTCACTGGCCCCGCGCTGCCTGGCAAGCTGGTGGACTGCACCAGTCAGGATTTCAATCTCACCGAACTCTTCCTGGTCGAGGGCGATTCTGCCGGGGGCTCCGCCAAGCAGGCCCGGGAAAGGGAAATCCAGGCGATCATGCCCTTGAGGGGCAAGATCCTGAATACCTGGGAAGTGGATTCCGCCGAGGTGCTGGCTTCCCAGGAAGTGCACGACATCAGCGTCGCGCTGGGGGTCGATCCCGGCTCGGACGACCTGGAGGGTCTGCGCTACGGCAAGGTCTGTATCCTGGCCGATGCGGATTCCGACGGTGCCCACATCGCCACCCTCCTGTGCGCGCTATTCCTGCGACACTTCAGACCGCTGGTGGAGGCGGGTCACGTGTACGTGGCGATGCCGCCGCTGTTCCGGATCGATGTCGGCAAGCAGGTCATGTATGCCCTGGATGAGTCCGAGCGTCAGGGCGTTCTCGACCGGATCGAGACCGAGAAGATCAAGGGCAAGGTCAGCGTGACGCGCTTCAAGGGCCTCGGAGAGATGAGCCCGCTCCAGTTGCGCGAAACCACCATGTCGCCGGACACACGCAGGCTGGTGCGGCTCACCGTCAGCGGCCGCGACAACACCGAGCAGTTGATGGACATGCTGCTCGCCAAGAAGCGGTCAGCCGATCGACGGGACTGGCTGCAGGCAAAGGGCAATCTCGCCGAAACCTGATTCCGGGCCCCGGCCCGACGAGAGATCATCGATGGAAACACTCGAACTCGACCTCGAAGGCGTAGAGCAACAGCCGCTCAGGGCCTTCGCCGAGAAGGCGTACCTGGATTATTCCATGTACGTGATCCTGGACCGGGCCCTGCCCCACGTCGGCGACGGCCTGAAACCGGTCCAGCGACGGATCATCTTCGCCATGAGCGAACTGGGTCTGGCGGCTGCCTCCAAGCACAAGAAATCGGCTCGTACCGTGGGCGACGTCATCGGCAAGTACCATCCCCACGGCGACTCCGCCTGCTACGAGGCCATGGTGCTGATGGCCCAGTCCTTCAGCTATCGATATCCGCTGATCGACGGTCAGGGTAACTGGGGATCGGCGGACGACCCGAAGTCGTTCGCGGCCATGCGGTATACAGAAGCTCGACTGACCCCTTATGCGGCGGTCCTGCTTTCGGAACTGGGCCAGGGCACGGTGGACTGGTCGCCCAATTTCGACGGCACACTTGACGAGCCGATCCGCCTGCCGTCGCGGTTGCCCAACGTATTGCTGAACGGTGCGTCCGGCATTGCGGTGGGTATGTCCACCGATGTTCCGCCCCACAATCTCCGCGAGGTCGCCGCCGCGTGCATCAGGTTGCTGGAGGCGCCCAAGTCGACGACCGCCGATCTCTGCGAGCACATCAAGGGGCCCGACTTCCCCGGCGGTGCGGAGATCGTCAGTCCGCCAGCGGATATCAGGCAGATCTACGAGACCGGTGGCGGCACGCTCCGGGTGCGTGCTCGATGGGAGACCGAGGCTGGAGAGGTCGTCGTTACGGAGCTGCCCCACCAGGTGTCGGGAGGAAAGATACTGGAGCAGATCGCCGCGCAGATGCGGGCCAAGAAACTGCCCATGGTCGAGGACCTGCGCGACGAGTCGGATCATGAGAACCCGACCCGCCTGGTGATCGTGCCGCGCTCGAATCGTGTGGATCTCGAGGGGCTGATGAATCACCTTTTCGCTACCACCGACCTCGAGAGGACGGTGCGCGTCAACATGAATGTCATCGGTCTGGACGGCCGGCCGCGGGTCCACGACCTGGCGGGACTGCTCAAGGACTGGATCAGGTTCCGGCTGGACACCGTCATCCGCCGCCTGGAGTTCCGGCTCGAACAGGTGGAGAAGCGCCTGCACATCCTCGATGGCCTCCTGGTGGCGTATCTGAACATCGACGAGGTCATCAGGATCATCCGCAGCGAGGACTCTCCAAGACCGGTGCTGATGAAGACTTTCAGCCTGACCGAGGTACAGGCCGACGCCATCCTCGATCTCAAGCTTCGGCACCTCGCGCGTCTTGAGGAGATAAGGATTCGCGGCGAGCAGGAGGAGCTTGCCAAGAAGCGCAAGTCACTTTCCGGGATTCTGGGCAGCAAGGCCCGCCTGCGGAAGCTGGTCCGCGACGAGATCAACACGGACGCGGAGCGCTTCGGCGACGATCGCCGGACTGCTATCGTTCAGCGACGGGCGGCCCAGGCCCTGGACGAGTCCACACTGATCTCCAGCGAACCGGTGACTGTGGTCCTGTCGCGGCACGGCTGGATCAGAGCGGCGAAGGGCCACGAGATCGATCCGCAGCAATTGAGCTACAAGTCGGGAGACTCGTTCCTGGCCGCGGCCCCGGGGCGTAGCAATCGTCCTGCGGTGTTCATGGACACTACCGGGCGGGCTTACACCGTGATGACCCACACCCTGCCTTCGGCCAGGGGCCAGGGGGAGCCCCTGTCGGGACGGGTCAATCCTCCGGACGGCGCGGGGTTCGCCGGAGTCGTGACTGGCCGGCCGGAAGACAAGGTGCTGCTCGCCACCAACATCGGCTATGGGTTCGTCGCACGGCTGGAAGATCTCTATTCACGCAACCGCGCGGGGAAGGCGGTCCTGAAGGTGCCCAAGGGAGCCGAGGTGCTGATCCCCGCGCCGGTGCCCGATTCGGGGGACGATGCGATGGTGGTCGCGGCCACGTCCGAAGGACGGATGCTGGCCTTCCCCCTGGAGGAACTCCCGGAACTCGCCCGCGGCAAGGGCAACAAGATCATCGGTATCCCGCCGAAGAAGCTCAAAGCGGGCGAGGAGAAGATGGTGGCCGCCGTGGTGGTGTCGGCGCAGGCGGCGGTCCTGGTTCATTGCGGCCAGCGGACCATGACCCTGAAACCACGGGACCTGGAGAAATACATCGGCATCCGGGGACGTCGCGGGGCGCTTCTGCCCCGTGGATGGCGCAAGGTCGATACCCTCGGCGTCGAGGCCCCCGGCTAGTCGGCGTTGGGGGCTAGACCCCGCGGAGGATCCTCAGCGAGGACGATCTCGGGCTCCTGTACCTGATAGCCCTGTATGTACTCGACGCCGATCTGCCACAGTACTGCCAGGGTGTTGGCGTCCTCGACGCGCTCGGCGACCGTCAGGATCCCCTTTTCGCGGGCCCCTGCCACCAGATCGGCGACCTTTGTCTGGAGGTGCGGTTCCCTGGCGATGCCCTGCATCAGAGACCCGTCGATCTTGAGAAACTCCATCGGCACATGATTGAGGACCTGCATCGGGCGGTTTCCGACTCCGAAATGCTCGATGGCAAAGCCGAACCCGAGGGATCTCAACTCCTCGGCGAGATCCCGGGTCGCCTTGAGGTGCTTCTCGGCGGCGATCTCCGGGACCTGGAACACCAGCCGTTCGGGTCCGACACGCGCAGCCTCCACCTGTTCGAGGAGCCAGCGAACCAGGTTCTCGTCCTCCACGCTGGGCTGGGAGAGACGCACGAAAGCCCTGGTCACCGGCTTCTCTGCGCACAGGGTAATGGTCGAGGCAATCACCCAGCGATCGATATTCTTGATCAGATGATTCCTCTCCGCCGCCGGCATGAACTGCCCCGGCAGGATGTCTTCGCCCTGTTCGTCGAGCATCCTGACAAGGACGTCGTAGAAGCCGTCTGCCGATGCCGCGAGGCCGCCTATGGGTTGCGGTGCAAGCCGGAATCGCTGATCCACCAGCGCTTGCCGGATCCTCGGCACCCAGAGACGGTCGCTCTCCTCGATCTCGGTGATCGCCTTGTCGGCGGCACTCATGCGCACGCAGTCGCCGCCGCCCGCGCGGCCCTCCGCGCAGGCCTCCAGGGCCTGAGAGATGACTTCATCCAGCGAGCCGACGGGCTCCTCAGCGGTGGAGATACCCACCGAGCAACTGACGGAAACGGATTTGTCTCCGATCTCGAACAGCTTGGCGCTGACCTTGCGGCACAGACTCTCGGCCCAGGCGCGCAGGTCCCTCACGTTGCCGCGAGGCAGGAGGACGGCAAACAGCGTGCCTCCGAACCGTCCATATACGTCTTTTGGATGGACGTGATCCTTGAGGATTTCGGCGATGCCCTGGATCACCTGTTCGCTGGCCATGCTACCGACCGACTCCACCACTCTGCCGAAGGCGTCCGGGCGTATCACCGCCAGGCCGCGCAAGCCGCCCTTGAGCGGTTCTTCCACGGCCTCCTTCAGGCGGTCGACGAGGTATCGTCGGGTAAACAGGCCGGTAGCCGGATCCCGGTTGACCGCCTCACGCAGCTCCTGCATCAGGCGGTTGTCGTCCGCCACGGTCGGCTGGATGCTAATGCGGATGCAGGGCTCACCCTCGAACTGCGAAGGCTCCAGAGTCAACTCCAGGGAGAGTTCGCGCCCGGTTCCGTCCACGCCGGTGCATCTCAGAGCGTCTCCCGGCCAGCGACCCTGCATACAGGCCACGAGGGCGCCTTTCAACGAGGCATGGGACTCCATGGCGAACAGGTCCATGATCGGCGTTCCCAGCAGGGCGGTGGCGTCCTCGCGCCCGAATATCTGATTCCAGGCTGGATTGGCGTCCAGTACGACGCCTTCCTGTACATGGGCGATAGCCTCTGCCGAGCCTGCCATAAAGGTCTTCAGCTGCTCCCGGTAGGAGGCTGCGGTGCCGACGGCTTCGCGCAACGCGCGTTCGAGCCGGGCCGATCGAAGCTCTCTCTGGAAGACCCGGAAGAGTCTCTGTCGCTGGTTCAGCGATACCAGGTCGGCAGCTCCGGCGATCATGTCGGCGCTCAACTTCTCCGGGTCGACTGACGCCCGACAACTGATGACCGGAAGGCTCCTGTTGTGCTGATCTCTGGCGCGGATCACGGTGCCCAACAGGTCCGGATCCTCGTCGGCGAACACTACCGCCAGGTCGTACTCCTGGGAGATCGATTCGTCGACCTCGGCGGCGGCGCCGATCCTCCGGTAATGCAGGGCGATGCCACCGTTACGGAGGATGCTGTTGATGGTCTCGGCACTGTCCTGCCGATCTGTGACGATCAGGACCCGAACCTTGTCCGCATCGAGGCGCAGGCCAGGGGGCTCGGAGGCGTCGGCTATCCTCGGGTCGATATTGGGGGCGGCGTCGATAATCTGGGTCTCCGTTCTCGTTATCTCCGGGATTTTACATCGGCAGGGGCGGGCTGACAGCCTCGGAGTCATCGAGCATCGGAGTCAGGTCGACGGGATGTTTGGACCCGGCCCCCACGGTCTCCCGGACCAGACGCGGGACCAGATAGCCTGGCAGACAGTCCCGGAGTGCCGCCATGATGCGCCGGCCGCGCGGTTCTCCGACCCCGAAGTGAGCCGCGCCGCTGACCGGATCGAGCATGTGGAGGTAGTAAGGCAGAACGCCCGCGGCGAACAGCGCATCGCTGAGTTCGGCCAGCGGACCGACTCCATCGTTGACACCTTTGAGCAGAACCGACTGGTTGAGCAAAACGGCTCCCGCCTCCCGCATGCGCCGGAACCCCTCTGATACCGCATGATCGATCTCGCGAGCGTGATTGGCGTGGACTACCACCGCTATAGGCCAGGGCAAGGACGAGAGCCAACGCTCGAGACCGTCGTCCACGCGCTCGGGCAAGACCACCGGCATCCGGGTGTGTACCCGCAGGCGGGCGAGGTGAGGCACGTGCGCCAAGGCATCAGTCAACTCCCGGAGCCGCTCGTCGCTGAGCATCAACGGGTCGCCCCCGCTGAGGATGACCTCGTCGATGGACGGATCGTTGGCGATGGCTTCGACAACCGCGACCCATTTGCCGCGCGTCGCCGAGTGCCGGGCATAGGGGAATTCCCTGCGGAAGCAGTAGCGGCAATTGACGGCGCAGGCACCGCTGGTGATCAGCAGCGCCCGGCCGGCGTATTTCTGCAGAAGACCGGGCGTGATCTCCGCGCTCCGGTCGCCGACGGGATCGTCGACGTAACCTTCGACCTGGGCCAGTTCGTCGCCCAACGGCAGGACCTGGCGGAGCAAGGGATCGTGAGGGTCTCGAGGGACCATCCTGGCGACATACCCGAGCGGCACCCGGAGCCGGAACCGGCGGGCCGCATCGCGGGCGCCGGGCAGCAAACTCCGATCCAGCCCGAGAGCCTCCAGCAAGGTGTCGGGATCGCTGATGGCCCGAGCCAGTTCATGCCGCCACGCCGGCTGACTCGTCGTCTCGCGGCGGGTTATCATTGCTCCTTTACCCAGGGCGACCTGCATGTCTCAATCCGTGTCCCGGTGGCAGTATGGCGACTTATAGTACCAACGAGTTCCGCTCAGGCCTGAAGATTCTCATCGACGGAGACCCGTGCGTCATTGTCGAGAACGAGTTCGTCAAGCCCGGTAAGGGCCAGGCGTTCAACCGCGTCCGCATCCGCAACCTCAAGACAGGCCGGGTCGTCGACAAGACTTACAAGTCGGGCGATTCGCTGGAGGCGGCCGACGTCGTTGACACCGAGATGCAGTATCTCTACACGGACGGGGAGTTCTGGCACTTCATGGTGCCGGATACATTCGAGCAGTATGCCGCCGACAAGACCGCTGTCGCGGACGCGCTGCCCTGGCTCAAGGAGCAGGACCATTGCCAGATCACACTCTGGAATAACGCGCCGTTGACAGTGACGCCGCCCAACTTCGTGGATCTGAGGATCGTCCAGACCGATCCCGGCGTCCGTGGGGACACGGCACAGGGCGGCGTGAAGCCCGCCACCCTGGAGACCGATGCCGTGGTCAAGGTGCCGCTGTTTGTGGAGGAGGGCGAGGTGATCCGGGTTGACACCCGCTCGGGCGCATACGTGTCGCGGGTCAAGGAGTGACTCGCGCCCGATGACGGGGCAACCGCCCAACTGGGCGCCAGGCGCGGATCTGGCGACGCTCTGCCTGAGAGCTGATGTCGTCCGCGATCTGAGGGAATGGTTCTTCCAGGCAGGTGTCCTGGAAGTCGATACCCCAATGCTCTCGGCAGCGGCGGCGACTGACCGCGGCATCCATAGTTTTGCCGTTCCCTCGGCCGGGCAGTCCTGGTGGTTGCATACCTCCCCGGAGTTCCCCATGAAGCGGCTGCTCGCCGCCGGCTCCGGAGACATCTACCAGCTGTGCCACGTTTTCCGCGACGGCGAGGCCGGATCTCGTCACAACCCCGAGTTCACGATGCTCGAGTGGTACCGCCTCGGTCTGGATCTGGACGGGATGATGGATGATGTGGAAACGATGCTCCGGGCGCTCTGTGCCGGCCGTCGCGATTTTGGCCCGGCGCAGCGCCTGACCTACCGGGATCTGTTCCTGCGGACCGTGCGACTCGACCCGTTCGAGACGGACGCCGAGGCAATTTCCTCGCTCCTGAGATCCAGGGGCGTCGCGTTGCCCGAGGGCGGGGAGCATGGCCGGGAGGCGCTACTGGATCTGGCGTTGTCCACGGTGATCGAGCCGTCCCTGGACCCCGCGCGACCGGTTTTCGTCTACGATTTCCCGCCCTGGCATGCGGCCCTGGCCAGGTTGCGGTCCGGGCAGCCGACCGTAGCCGAGCGCTTCGAACTGTTCCTGGGCGGGATGGAGCTGGCGAACGGCTTCCACGAGCTGGCGGATGCCGGAGAACAGCAGGCCAGGTTCGAGCAAGAGCTGGCGCAGCGAGCCGAGGCAGGTCTTGAGTTGCCGCCCATGGACTGGCGGCTGGTAGACGCGCTCCGGGCCGGACTCCCTGATTGTTGCGGGGTGGCAGTGGGCGTCGACAGGCTGTTGATGTTTCTCGCAGGCGCGGCCAGCATCGGCGAGGTCATGGCTTTTGACATTTCAAGGGCCTAGGCCGGCTGGGGAGGGCGATCATGTTCCGGATGGACGAGACGGATTTTGCTGACAAGCAGGCAGCCTACCGGGCGCTCGATGCCCAGGCGGGCGCCTTGCTTGCGGGAGAGTCCGACCCGGTGGCGAACGCCGCCAACCTCGCCGCGCTCATTTTTCACCAGTTGCCCGGTCTCAACTGGGCCGGGTTCTATTTTCTCAAGGAAGGAGAGCTCGTGGTGGGGCCGTTCCAGGGGCGCCCGGCCTGCGTCCGGATCGCGATGGGACGGGGGGTGTGCGGGTCCGCTGCCGCCGGGCGGAAGACGATTGTCGTCGACGACGTGGATGATTTTCCGGGCCATATCCCTTGCGACGCCGCATCCCGATCCGAGATCGTGATCCCGCTGATCCGGTCAGACGGTGTTCTGCTCGGCGTCCTCGACCTGGACAGTCCCCACAGGGCGCGATTTGACGCGGACGATGCCAGCGGGCTGGAGTGCCTTGCTGGCCGTTACGTCGGTTCGCTGGAGGATTGAACCGGTCCGGGGACCAACCGGCCCATCGCCGTTCCCATGCGCACCCGGGATCCGGGCAATAGCCCGCCGTCCAGACCGGCGTGCCCGGGCGCGAAGGCGACGATGACCGTGGATCCCATGTTGAACCGGCCCATTTCTTCGCCGCGCAGCAACGCCTGACCTTGCGGATAGGTCTCGGCGCGACCACGGCGCGGCCGCCCCGGCGCAACTTCGCCGGCCCATACTGTTTCGATACTGCCCACATTGAGCGCCCCGACCAGCACCATGACCATCGCCCCGACAGCCGTTTCGAATCGACAGACGACCCGCTCGTTGCGGGCGAACAGGCGGGGCACGCTCCTGACGGTGGCCGCGTTGACGCTGAACAGGCGCCCCGGGATGTACCGCATGTGGGTCAGCCGGCCATCCAGCGGCATGTGGATCCGGTGGTAGTCGTAGGGGGCCAGGTACAGTGTCGCGAACGCTCCGCCGTCGAACTCGACGGCCATCCTGTCGTCGCCCAGGAGGTCGGCCATCCGGTACCAGCGGTCCTTTGCCTGGACCAGCGTCTCTCCGGTGATCGTGCCGGTCATGCTGACGGTGCCGTCCACCGGACTGGCGATCTCGTCCGGCGTGTTGGGCAGTGGTCGGCACCCAGGCGCCAGGGCCCGGGTAAAGAACGCGTTGAAATGCTCGAACGCCTCGGGGCGGGATTCAGCCGCATCCCTCATGTCCACACGGAAAGCGCGGATGAATCCGCGGATCAGGGCGTTCTTGAACCAGTGCGCCCGGATTCGGGTAGCCCGGTGGACGATTCTCGATATGGTGTGCTGGGGCAGCAGGTACTGCATCCACACAAAGAGCCTGTCAATGGGCGAAGATCTCAACTTAATGCTCGTGATGGGTGTGAGCGCCGCGGGCGATCTTCGACTCCGCGGTAATCTCCGACCCGTCTGCCAGGACAACCGTCATCATTACCGTATCGCCTTCCCCCAGGGGACGGACCGGGTCGAACATCATCAGGTGACGGCCGCCGGGCTCGAAGACGACCATCCCACCTGGGGGAACCGTCACGGAATCCTGCGCGCGCATCTTCGCGACGCCGTCCTCGGTGGTGGTGATGTGGAGTTCGATCGACCCAAAGTCCTCCGACCGCACGCCGACGATCTCGATCTCCCGATCCGTCGGGTTCACCACAGTCATGTAGCCGGCTGTCATCCCCGCGCCCGGCGGAGCCTCCCGGATCCACGAGTCCGATACCGAGGGGCTGGCCGGCGGGGCTCCCGGGGAGCAGGCGGAAAGTAATGCCGTCACGACGGCAACAATTACAAGTCTCATTGCCTGCTCTCCAGTATCAGACGGTAATCATGTGCGATGTCATCAGCTACGTGGGGGCTTCCGAAAATTGCCGCCAGCCTGCCGGTCGGGTCCACCAAAAAGATGGACGCGGTGTGATCCACTGCATACCCGCCCTCCGATCCCTCGACCGGTGTGTAGGCGAAGGCGACACCCATCGCCTGGGTCAGCCCGAGGATGCGGGGCATGTCGCCCGTGACGCCGACAAACCCCGGATGGAAATAGGCTACGTAGGACGCCAGGATCTCCGGCGTGTCCCGGTTCGGGTCCACGCTCACCATGACCACCTCCGGTCTGTCCTGATCGGGCAGGTTCCCGAGTTGCTCTGCCACGCGGGCCAGGGTGAAGAGCGTCGTCGGACACACGTCCGGGCAGTGCGTGAAGCCGAAGAACATCAGCGTCCAATGGCCCTCCAGCCGGGCCCTGTCGAACGATGCGCCGTCGTGGTCCGTCAGACTGAAAACCGGCAGGGGCCGGGGGGAGTCGAGCACGAGGGCCTTTCGCAGCGGCTCCGGCCTGTTCCCTTGCAGCGCCACGACCGCGCCGAGGACGGCGGCCAGGACCGCCACGAGGGCCGGCAGCGCAAATCTGGGAAGCCGGGACATAGCGGGTCATTATCCCACACGCATGAAGGTCGGTCAGGTATGATCCGACGCCATGGCGAATGGTCCCGACAACCGTCCTGAGGCGTCGGCGGAAGGCCTGCGCACGGTGGTGGATTTCGTACGCTGGGCGGCTAGCCGGTTCGGCGGGGCCGGGCTCCATTTCGGCCACGGGACCGACAACCCGGTGGACGAGGCGCTCCAGCTTGTCGCCCACGGCCTGCGTCTTCCTTTGCCTATGCCGGTGGAGTTCTTCCAGGCTGCCCTGACTGCCGGCGAGCGTGATGCCATCGCGGGGTTGATCCGCCGCCGGGTCGAAGAACGCAGGCCGACGGCCTATCTGACCGGCGAGGCCTGGTTCGCCGGGCTTCCATTCTCGGTGGACGAGCGCGTGCTGATCCCCAGGTCCCCCATCGGCGAACTGATCGAGGCGCGCTTTGCTCCCTGGATCGATGCCGATCGGGTGCACCGCATCCTCGACCTTTGTACGGGATGCGGCTGCATCGGCATCGCCAGTGCATGCCACATCCCCCATGCCCGGGTGGACGTGACCGACATTTCGGAGGCCGCCCTTGCGGTCGCCAGGGACAACATCCGTCGCCATGATCTGGATGACAGGGTGAGGGCGATCGAGGCTGACGTCTATGACGGCCTCGATCCGGGTCGCTACGACATCATCGTCAGCAATCCCCCATACGTCCCAAAGGAAGAATACGAGACCCTCCCCGACGAGTATCGCCACGAACCGGAGCTCGGCCTGGTTGCCGGAGAAGAGGGTCTTGCGGTGGTCAGACGGATCATCGCCGGCGCCGCCGGGCGTCTTCAGCCGGGCGGCATTCTCGTGGTCGAGGTAGGCAACAGCGAGGCAGTGGCCGCGGAGGCATTCGCGGATCTTCCCCTCACCTGGCTGGATTTCGCCCGAGGCGGCGCAGGAGTCTTCCTGCTGACCCGCGAGGAGCTGGAGGCGGCCAAGCCCGCCCGGGAGTAAGAACGATGTCAGGCAACACTTTCGGCAGGCTGTTTACGGTCACGAGTTTCGGTGAGAGCCACGGTCCGGCTCTCGGGTGTATCGTCGACGGCTGCCCCCCGGGGATGACGCTGACCGAAGAGGACATCCAGCGCGATGTGGAGCGCCGGCGTTCAGGCAAGTCCCGGCACACCAGCCAACGGCGGGAGCCGGACGCCGTACGGATACTGTCCGGGGTGTTCGAGGGCCGCACGACCGGCACGCCGATCGGTCTGATGGTGGAGAACGTGGATCAGAGGCCCCGGGACTACGGCAAGATCGCACACAGCTTCCGACCGGGACATGCCGATTACACCTACGCGCAGAAGTACGGGATCCGGGACTACCGGGGCGGCGGAAGGTCATCGGCGAGGGAGACGGTCATGCGGGTTGCGGCAGGGGCCATCGCCCGCAAATACCTCGCCGAGACTGTCGGGGTGACGATCTATGGCTACCTCTCCCAACTCGGCCCGCTGGTCCTCGATCCCGTCGCACCCGAGACTGTGGACGACAATCCATTCTTCTGTCCCGATCCCTCCAGGGTGGCCGAGCTCGAAGCGTTCATGGACGCTCTGCGCAAGGAGGGTGATTCGGTAGGCGCCCGGGTGGACGTGGTGGCGACCGGGGTCCCCCCGGGTCTTGGCGAGCCGGTCTTCGACAAGCTGGACGCCGATATCGCCCACGCCATGATGGGCATCAACGCCGTCAAGGGTGTGGAGATCGGCGACGGTTTCAGGTCCGTCGCCCAGAAGGGCACCCATCACAGGGACGAGATAACCCCGGCCGGTTTCCTTACCAACCACGCCGGCGGGACCCTCGGCGGCATTTCTTCTGGCCAGGACGTACGGGTCAGCATTGCCCTGAAACCGACCTCCAGCCTGCGCTTGCCCTGCCGCTCGATCGACGAGGCCGGCAAGCCGGTTGAGGTTGTGACCACCGGCCGCCACGATCCCTGCGTGGGCCTTCGCGCCACGCCCATCGCCGAGGCGATGCTGGCGCTGGTGCTGATGGACCATCTTCTGCGGCATCGGGCACAGAACGCCAGGGTGGACTCCGGCGTGCCGGTGATCCCGGGCGAGGTCTAGCCGCAGACCCCAGCGCGGCCGGACGAAGTTCACTTGGCGAAGGATCATTCAAAGGGGGCCGGCACCCTCAGGAGAACTACGCCGGCAAGGCATGGGGTCGGGTACTGCGGCCGCCGATTTCGCACCGGGCCTGGCCCGGACTCCGTATCCCGACGAGAGTGAACGGGCCCCGGGTGACTCCTCGGCTGCCGTTCGCGCGAATCTCCGCGTTCTATGCCTGTTACTTCGGGGCCATCGGCATCCTGCTCCCGTTCCTGGGCCTGTACTTCAGCAGCATCGGTTTCCAGCCGGTGGCGATCGGTCAGCTCATGGCGGTGCTGATGGCCATGCGCATCGTGACTCCCGGCCTGTGGGCGTGGCTGGCCGACATCACCGGCCACCGGACAATGCTGATGCGTTCAGCGGCGGTGGTCGCGCCGATCTGCTTTGCCGGGGTGGCGATGGCCGGTAGTTTTCCCGCAGCGGCCCTCTCGCTGGCGCTGTTCGGTTGCGCATGGGGCGGCATCCTGCCCCAGTTCGAGGCCAACACGCTGGATCATCTGGGCTCGGAGCCGCAGCGATACGGAAAGATGAGGCTGTGGGGATCTCTGGGATTCATCTTTGCGGTGGTGTCTGGGGGGTGGCTGTTCGCGGGCGACCGGGTCAGCCTGGTGCCGGCCGCCGCCCTGGCATTTCTCGCAGCCGCGGCTCTTGCGATCGTGCTGACTCCGCCGGCGCCGGCCCGCCGTACGCACGCAGACACCGGTGGGCTTGTGAAGACACTGATGCGCAGGGAGGTGCTTGGGTTGCTGACGGGCTGCGTGCTGTTACAGGCCAGTTTCGGAGTCTATTACGTCTTTTTTACCATCTACCTGCGGGATCATGGGTTCTCCTCGGAAACGGCCGGCCTGATGTGGGCCTGGGGAGTAGCTGCCGAAATCGTGGTCTTTGCCTATACTCCCCGCTTGCTGCAACGTTGGTCGCCCCACGGACTGCTGACGACGGCGCTTGCCGCCACCTCTGCAAGGTGGTTGTTGACAGCCGGGTTTCCGGATTCGGCGTGGATCCTGCTCCTGGCCCAGACGCTCCATCTCGCAGGCTTCGGGATCTCGCACTCTGTCGCCGTTTATCTCGTGCACCGGTATTTCGGCGGGCGTTTGCAGAATAGGGGGCAAGCTCTGTACACCAGTCTGGGATTCGGACTGGGAGGTGCCGCAGGCAGCCTGTTGGCAGGGTACCTCTGGGGCTATCTGGGGCCGACGCCAGCATGGCTGGCTGCGGCAGCGCTGGCGGCCGTGGCGGCTTCGCTGGTGCATTTCACGGCGCCCCCTGCGGGCGACGTCCGGTAGAGGCGGTGGGATAACAGGGCATGAGTGATTCTTATTCGGTAGCAGTGCTGGGCGCGACGGGTCTGGTCGGCGAGACCATGATATCCATCCTGGAGCAGAGGGACTTCCCGGTGCGGGAATTGTTTCCGCTCGCCAGCGAGCGTTCTGCCGGCGCGACTGTCCGATTCCGCGGGAAGAGCCTCCCCGTCATCGACGTGGCTGGTTTCGATTTTTCAGAGGCCGACATCGGACTGTTCTCGGCGGGCGCTTCGGTGTCGGCGGTTTATGCCCCGAAAGCCGGTGACGCAGGCTGCGTCGTGATCGACAATACCTCGTGTTTCCGGATGGATGACGACGTACCGCTGGTCGTGCCCGAGGTGAATCCGGAAGCCCTGGCGGGATACACGATGCGGAACGTCATCGCCAACCCGAATTGTTCCACCATCCAGATGGTCGTCGCGCTGAACCCGATTTACCGGGCTGTGGGCATCGAGCGAATCAACGTGGCCACCTACCAGGCGGTGTCGGGGGCGGGAAGGCAGCTGGTCGAGGACCTGGCCAGTCAGACAGCCCTGCTGTTGAACGGGCGGCCCCTGAGAGAGGCCGAAATGACCACTTCCAGGCAGATCGCTTTCAATCTGTTGGCTCAGATCGACGTCTGGGAGGACAACGGATATACCAAAGAAGAGATGAAGATGTTGCGGGAGACGCGCAAGATCTTCGACGACCCCTCGATTCTGGTCAACGCGACCGCCGTCAGGGTGCCCGTGTTCTTTGGCCACAGCGAGGCTATCCACATCGAGACCCGCGACCGAATCAGCGCGGGGGATGCCCGGGCCTTGCTCGAGGCCGCGCCTGGAGTTCAGGTCCTCGACCACCGTGATGCCGGCGGTTACCCTACGCCGGTGACGGAGGCCGCGGGCAACGATGCTGTGTACGTGGGCAGAATCCGCGAGGATATTTCGCACCCGCGCGGGCTTGACCTCTGGGTCGTTGCCGATAACGTACGTAAAGGCGCTGCCCTCAATAGTATTCAAATCGCTGAGTTGTTGGTAAAAACCTATCTGTAAAGTTATAGTTAGGCCAGTTTTATAAAGCACTTTATAGACTCCGGGAATCGCCAGGCGGGCGCACATTTGTCCGACGACCGGTTTTAACGCCCTGACAGGGCACGGGGGCCAGGGAGTAGAGATGACTTCTAGTTCTCGATGGTTAGGCATCATCGCCTTGATCCTGATCCCGGCCAGCGCCAGTTCGCTGGGCCTGGGAGACATCACCCTCAACTCGTACCTGAACGAGCGCCTGGATGCCCAGATAGCTGTCAGTGTTTCCGGGCCAGACGAACTGAACTCGCTGAGAGTCGAGGTGGCGTCAAGGGATGTGTTCGAGCGATTCGGTATCGACCGGGCGGATATGCTCGACAAACTTCGCTTCACTGTAGAGAGCGGGCCGGGTGGTCAGGCCGTCGTTCGCATCACGTCGCCCGACCCCGTGGTCGAGCCCTTCCTGACATTCCTCATCGAAGCCCGTTCCAGCGGTGGGCGCCTGCTTCGTGAATATACGGTCCTGCTGGACCCCCCCCTGTTTCTGCCGGAGCCGGAGCAGGTAGAGGCACCGTCCGCAGCGCCGATCCAGCCGGCGCCTTCTGCCGGTGCGATCGCCAGGCCCCGACAGGAGCCTGCTCGACAGGAAACTCGTCCGGCGGCGGTGGCGGCTCCCACCACCTACGGCCCAGTGCGCCGTAACGAAACGCTCTGGGGTATTGCCGAACAGGTCCGGCCCGATCCGGGACTGAGCATGAACCAGGTGATGATTTCCCTGTTCCAAGCCAACCCCGATGCGTTCGACGGGAACATCAATCGACTGCGCGCGGGTGCGCGCCTGCAGGTGCCGGATTTTTCCGGCATGAGCCGGCTGAGTCGCGCCGAGGCCGCGGCCGAGGTCAGGCGGCATAACACGGACTGGAGGCGGGCGGCAGAAACCAGGGCCGTCCCGGAACCCGGTCAGGCCGCGGCGGCCCCGGTCGAGGAGCCGGAGCCGAGCAGGCTGAAACTCGTGCCCCCCTCCCGAGAACCCGAGGCCGTGGCCGGCCAGGGCGCATCGGCATCAGCCGACAACGCCGCCGAATACAGGGCGGAGCAGGAAGCTCTGAATGAGGAATTGCTGGCCGCCGTCCAGTCACTGCGCCGGGAGCTTGAGGAGACGCGGCAGGAGATTTCCCTCAAGGACGGCGAGATCGCCGCGTTGCAGGATCGCCTCGCTGGGCTGGAAGAGGGTCGCGCGGAGGTTCCCGCCGGCGAAACCGGCGCGGGGCAGGCCGTAGAAACGGCCACCGAACCCGCTACCACCCCGGCCGCACCCGTGAAGGCAGAACCGCCCGCGCCGCCGCCGGCCAAGCTGGCCGAGCCGGAGGACGAGGGCGGCATCTTCAGCTCCATGTGGACGTGGCTACTGATCGTCATCGTCGCGCTGGCCGCTGGCGCCGTCGTCTGGAGGCGCCGGCAGGAAAGCCAGCCGGATGAAGGGTACGAGAGCTGGGCGTCCACCGCCGGGCGTGGCGCCGCACCGTCGGCCGTGGCCGCCGGAAGTTCGGCCACTGCGACGGCCATCGAGGACGTCCAGGCCGAGCCTGATGAATTCGAGCCATTCGAGGATTCCGAAGAGGAAGCGCCGGTCGAGCCCGAACCCGCTCCGCGGCCGGAGCCGGAGCCCGCCCGGAAACCCGCGGTCAAACCCGCCGATGACGATACGCCGGACACGACGGGCGAGTACGCCTACCCCTTCGAAGACACCATCGCTGGCGCCACCGGCATTAATCTCGAGCAGTCGGACCCGTTGGCCGAAGCCGATTTTCATATGGCCTACGGTCTGTACGACCAGGCCGCAGACCTGATCCAGAAGGCCGTGGAACGTGAGCCCGACAGGATGGACCTGAGGATGAAGCTCCTGGACATCCTGTTCGTTTGGGGCAAGCAGGACGAATTCCTCCAGGAGGCCACCGAGCTGCAGTCGAGGATCGGCGGGGCGGCATCCAGTGACTGGGAGCGAGTTGCGATCATGGGACGGCAGATCTGCCCCGATGCAGAGCTGTTCACGGGCGGCCCGGCTGAAGGGGAAGGCGGTGCCCCGTCTGAATCCGGCGCCAGCGATGCGGCCGATCTCGATTTCGATCTTGGTCCGGAATCTGGCCGTGGCGGCGAATCTGACAGCATCGACTTCGACGTCGGCAGCACCGGTGAAATCCCGATGGTGAAGATGGGGGAGGCAACGCCCTCGCCCGATGCCACCGCGGAGCTTGAGATAGAAGAGCTCGGCCTCGACGTGGACCTGCCGCTGGGAGAAGGTGACCGGGAAGACGAGCAACCCTCCGCCGCGGAAGCCGAGGAGACCAGCAAGACCGAAGTGCTGGACCGGCCCGATGAGCCGGAGGACGAGACCGGCCAGACGGAAGTGATGGAAGCGGATGCCGCGGAGGCCGAAGAAGAGACCGGCTTGACCGAGGTGATGGAAGGGGAGCCCGAAGAAGAGACCGGCTTGACCGAGGTGCTGAATCGGGTGGACCAGGCGGCCGACGACGAGACCGCGGTGATCCGAGCTGAAGACCTGGATATCGAGGACCTGGAGAGCGCCGGCGAGACCAAGGAACTGCCTGCGCTCGATGTCGCGGCGGTGACCGATGAGGATACCGGTGAGATCGAGGCGTTGAGCGAGGACGATCTGGATCTGGATGACCTGACCGCTTCATACGATGACGACCTGGACAAGACCGCTGAGATCCCGATTGCCGGCCAGGGCCCGGATGCCGACACGCTGATCGAGGAGATCTTCGGCGACGACGACGAGACCAAGATCGCTCCGATCGGACGCGCCGACGACATGGAGCCGACGCGGGAGATGCCGGAGGTTAAGCCTTCAGATGTCACGCTCAGCGAGGTCGGGACAAAACTCGATCTCGCCAGGGCGTATATGGACATGGGTGACCCTGACGGCGCGCGCAGTATCCTTGAAGAAGTCATTGACGAGGGCGATGACGCTCAGCAGAAAGAAGCCCGCCAGCTTCTGGATGGCTTGAGCTGACGACCCACGGGCGCCAGCGACGGCGTCTGGCAGGGAGATCGGGTCGGTGCGACTTCCTCCTGTCTTTCGGCTGGTAGCCCTGCTGGCCCTGGGGGCTGCCCTGTTCCGTTACAGCCTGTCGGCCCAACTTTGTCTGGCCGCGGTGCTTGGCATCCTGGCCGCCTCGTGGGAATCGACCTCACTCGCGCAGGCGTTTCGGGCACTCCGCCGCATCCGGTGGCTGCTCTTGTCCCTTGCCGTCATCTATCTCTTTGTTGCCCCGGAGCCCGACCCGACCGCCCGGTGGGGCATACTGCCCGGCTGGTCCGACGTTGAACTTGCCTTGCGACGCGCCGGTGTGCTGGTGTTGCTGGTCTGTACCGTGGAGCTCATCCGCCAGACCACGCCCGCCCCGGAACTTGCCGCCGCCGTCGCCCTGTGCCTCAGCCCCCTGGCCTGGCTGGGTGTGGATACCGAGCGCTTCTCCCGGCGCGTTGCATTGACCCTGGAGGCCGTGCCGCGCACCGCCGACGCGGTGGCGCAGGCCGCCGGGCGTGCGGGCATCAAGGGCAGGGACCTGTCGGGCTGGTCGGTGGCCGCTGCGGAACTGGTGCGGGAGATCGAAACCGGCGCCACCCATACGCCGCCGCAGGCAGACCTGCCGGGGTTGCCGAGACCGAAGGCCGCCGAATGGCTCGCCCTGGCCGTGGTGCTGGCTGGACTGTTCGGCCTTCTCTGGGTGTAGCCGGTGCGGATCGCCCTGGGTATCGAGTACGTCGGTAGCGGATTCTCCGGCTGGCAGGTACAGCAGGGGGAGCGCACCGTACAGGGCGCGCTGGAAGAGGCTCTTTCCAGGGTGGCAGCCAGGTCGATCAGGGTCACCTGTGCGGGGCGGACAGATGCCGGCGTGCACGCCCTGGGACAGGTGGTCCATTTCGACACCGATGCCCGGCGTCCGGTGACCGCGTGGACCCTGGGCGCAAACTCCAGTCTGCCGGCGGATGCGAGCGTCCGCTGGGCGCTGGAGGCGAGCGATGAATTCCATGCCCGATTTTCCGCGCTGTCCCGGACTTATCGGTACGTGATCTACAACGCGGGGGTGCGATCCCCCTTGTTGGCAGGGCGGACCTGGTGGCGTCGTCGTCCTCTGGACGTGGACATCATGCAGGTCGCAGTCCGGCACCTGCTGGGAGAGCATGACTTCTCCTCGTTCAGGGCGGCAGGGTGCCAGGCCCGGAGCCCGGTGCGGCGGGTAACCGAAGCGTCCGTAACGCGCCGCGGGGCTTTGGTGTGCGTGCAGATCACCGCCAACGCCTTCCTGCACCACATGGTACGCAACGTAGCCGGGACGCTGGCGAAGGTCGGCACCGGCGAAGCCGACCCGGACTGGGTCGGCGAGGTGCTGGATCGAAAAGACCGCCGCCGCGCAGGCATGACCGCGCCCCCGGACGGGCTCTACTTCGTCTCCGTGGACTATGGCCCGCTTCTGCCGATCCCGGAACCACTCCACGAGGGCATACCCGGTGGCACGGCCTGAGCGCATCGGTGGCCGTTTGCGCTATGATGCGGCGACCTGAATCCGCCGGGAGATGGGCCCCGGAGATGGAGAGATTTTCGGCTCGATGACCTGGTTCGACAAGATCATGCCCTCGCGAATCAAGACGCAGCGACGCAAGCGGTCGGTGCCTGAGGGGATATGGACCAAGTGCCCCGCCTGCAGCTCGGTGCTTTATCGCGCAGAAGTCGAGCGCAACGCCTACGTCTGTCCCAAGTGCGACCACCACATGCGCGTCGGCGCCAGGTTGCGCCTGGATCTGTTCCTGGACGAAGGATCCCAGGCCGAGATCGGCGCGGATCTGTCTCCTGAGGATCCGTTGCGGTTCAAGGACAGCCGGCGCTACCGGGACCGCGTCCAGGAGGCACAGAAGTCAACAGGCGAGAATGACGCCCTTGTCGCCGCCAGTGGTCAGCTCTTCGGAATGTCTGTGGTCGCCTGTGCATTCGAGTTCAGATTCATGGGCGGATCGATGGGATCGGTCGTTGGCGAGCGATTTGTCAGGGCAGCCGACGAGGCGCTGTCCCGCCGGATCCCGCTGATATGTTTTTCGGCCAGCGGCGGCGCGCGCATGCAGGAGGCCTTGTTCTCGCTGCTGCAGATGTCCAAGACGAGCGCCGCCCTGGCGAGGCTGGCGGAGGCGGGCGTGCCCTTCGTATCCGTGATGACCGACCCGACGACCGGCGGTGTATCGGCCAGCCTGGCGATGCTGGGAGACCTGAATCTCGCTGAACCCCGGGCGTTGATCGGATTCGCGGGACCGCGGGTAATCCAGCAGACTGTCGGCGAGACTCTGCCAGACGGGTTTCAGCGCAGCGAATTCCTGCTCGAGCATGGGGCGCTCGACATGATCGTGGACCGGAGGCAGCTGCGCGAGCGGCTCGCGTCGCTCCTCGCCATGATGACTCGTCAGCCTGCCCCCGTCACCGACTGATAATCCGATGAAACTCCCCGACCTGGACAGCTGGCTGCGCTGGCAGGAGTCCCTGCATCCACGGGAAATCGAACTCGGCCTGGAGCGGATAAGGCCGGTGTATCGGAGATTGCCTCCCCTTCCTCCCGGATCGCCCGTGATTACCGTGGCGGGCACCAACGGCAAGGGCAGCTGCGTGGCCGTCATCGAGGCCGTGGCCGTGGCCGCCGGCATCAGCGTCGGCACCTTTACGTCCCCGCATCTTTTTGCATACAACGAGCGGGTCCGCATCGACGGCCGACCGGTCGACGATTCGACTCTGATTCAGGCCTTCGAGTCGGTGGACGATGCCCGTCGCGGTGTACCCCTGACCTACTTCGAATTCGGCACCCTGGCTGCCCTCAGGATATTCGCCGACACGGCGCCCGAGTTGATCGTCCTTGAGGTGGGCCTCGGAGGGCGACTCGACGCCGTCAATATCATCGATGCCGATGTCGCCGTTCTCACCAGTATCGGGCTCGATCACCAGGCCTGGCTGGGCTTTGACCGGGAGTCGATCGGCGCAGAGAAGGCGGGGATCTTTCGAACCGGCCGACCGGTGGTGCTGGCCGACCCGACACCGCCTCGATCCGTGTTCAGGGTCGCGGAGGAGCGCGGGGCCCCGATCCGTGCACTGGGCCACGACTGGTCAGTTCGCGAGGAAGTGGATGACTGGTGGCTGGAAGAACCCGGTGCGCCGTTTGGCCCGCTGCCCTACGGGCCGCTGCGCCGGGCACTGGTCGTCAACGCGGCCAGCGGTCTGAGGGCGATGCGGCTGGCGGGCATGCGGCCCGGCCCGCAGGTTGTGGCCCGAGCCATCGCCGACCTGAGCCTGCCCGGCAGGCTGCAGAAGATCGGTGGTCCGGTGGAATGGATTCTGGATCTCGCGCACAACGTGCAGGGCGCCGAGCTTCTGTCGGAGACCCTGGCCGGCGAGGCCTGCGCCGGCACCACGCGGGCCGTTTTCGGGATGCTTGCGGACAAGGATATCGGCGGCGTGGCAGCCATAATGAAGCCCCACGTGGACGAGTGGCTGATCGCCGGCCTGGGAGGGTCCCGGGGCGCCTCCGCCGAGGAGACCGCAGCCCAGGTGGCCGCCGCGGGGGTAGATGTCATCCAGGTTTGCGCCGGCGTATCTGAGGCCTGCGGACTCGCTGCGAGCCGCAGTATGCCGGGAGACCGGATCGTCGTGTTCGGATCCTTCCACGTGGTCGGGCCGGCCATGGAGTCGATTGGGTTATACTCGCCCGCGATGGCTGCCCAGGAGCCCGCCCAGCACGCCCGATGAAGCAGATGGACCAGCAGCTCAAGGAACGCCTGGTAGGCGCCGCCGTCCTGGTCGTACTGGGTATGCTGCTTATCCCCACCCTGCTGGACGGTCCACCGCAAACCGGGCCGATGCGCGTCGGAATCGAACTCCCGACGGCGGATGAGGAGGGCAAGAAATCCCACACCATCCGACTCGACGTCCCGTCCGCCAGTCCTGCCACGGGAAGTATTGCTCGCCCGGTCGAATCTGTGCCCGTAGCGAGGCCACAGCCTGCAGACCCCGCGTCGGCCGGCAAAAAAATCGCGGGGACCGAGGTGACGCCGCAGAAAGTGCCGGACCCGACGCCAGCGGTATCCGCCCAGTCTGCCGTTCAGGAGTCGCCACCACCGGCCGAGGCCGTCCCGCCGATCACCGGCGGGGGATGGGCGGTGCAGGTGGGAAGTTTCTCCAAACAGGCAAATGCCGACAGGCTGTCCGGGGAACTCGCCGCCCGGGGTTACGATGTTTTCATCTCGCGTGTCGTGACGGAGGGGAATACCTGGTACCGGGTCCGGGTGGGACCGGTGCCGAACAAGGCCGAAGCCGAGGCCCTGGTAACCCGGCTGAGCGCCAGCGGGCAGACTGGTCGTGTGGTCTCGAACGAGGGCTGAGGTGATACGCCCGCCGCGTGTATTTGCTAGAATCGCGGCCCCCGCGAGCGGTATCCGATGCTGACTATCGATTACATCCTGCTGGCCGCCCTCATGGTCTCAGTCGTCGTCGGCGTTTTCCGCGGTTTTTTCCGTGAAGCCTTGTCGCTGGTCACCTGGGTAGCGGCTCTCTGGATCGCACTCCGCTTCTCCGGGATTCTGGAACCCGTTCTGGCGTCGATTTCTTCGGAGGCGCTGAGGCTCTGGTCTGCCCGCCTGATCATGTTCATCCTGGTGCTGATCGCAGGCGGCCTGCTGAGCGCCCTCATCGGCATCCTGGTGACCAAGACCGGGCTGACCGGGACGGACCGATTGCTCGGGATGGTGTTCGGCGCGGCCCGCGGCATCCTGATCGTGGGGATCGCGGTGATGATGTTCCGCCTGCTGGAGCTGGACCGCGAAGACTGGTGGTCGGAGTCCGCTGTTATCCCCCTGGCGCTGCCGGTGGCGGATATGCTGCAGACGCTTTTCCATGAAGGGCTCGGTCACCTGGAGGACATGGTGCCTCCGGGAGGCGTGCCGGCCGGGCCGGTGACGCCGGCGGATTCCGGCTGACCTCGGAGGCAATGTCATGTGCGGAATCGTAGGTATCGTCGGACGTGAGCCCGTCAATCAGGGCATCTACGATGCGCTCACCGTGCTTCAGCATCGAGGGCAGGATGCCGCCGGCATCGTGACCGCCGATGAAAGAGTGCACATCCGCAAGAAGAACGGGCTGGTCAGAGACGTCTTCCAGCAGAACCACATGCTCAAGCTCACCGGCAACATGGGCATCGGCCACGTGCGCTATCCCACTGCGGGATGCTCGAGCCGGGATGAGGCGCAGCCGTTCTACGTGAATTCGCCGTTCGGGATCTGTCTCGGGCACAACGGCAATCTCACCAACGCCGAGGAACTGGCGCGGACCGTAGTGCGTGGCGACCGGCGGCACCTGAATACGTCCTCGGACTCCGAGGTCCTCCTCAACGTGTTCGCCCACGAACTCGGCCAGAGCTGCAGGGACAGGGCCGACGCCGAAGGCGTCTTCGCCGCGGTGGAGGCTCTGCACCGCCGTTGCCGCGGAGCGTACGCCGTCGTCGCGATGATCCTCCATGCCGGCATCGTGGGTTTCCGCGATCCTTACGGCATTCGGCCGCTTGTCATCGGCCGCCGGAATACGCCCGCCGGAGATGAATTCATCATTGCTTCCGAAAGCGTGGCGCTGGACGCCCTCGGTTTCGAACTGCTCCGGGACGTGGAGCCGGGCGAGGCCGTCTTCATTGACGCGCAGGGGCATCTCCACACCCGGCAATCGGTCGAGCCGGTTCGCCACAATCCCTGCGTTTTCGAGTACGTCTATTTCGCCAGGCCCGATTCCATCATCGACAATATCTCGGTGTACAAGGCCAGGCTCAGGATGGGTGAGGCCCTGGCCGACCGTATCCAGACCCTGCGCCCGGCCCACGACATCGACGTCGTGATTCCGATTCCCGATACCAGCCGTACCAGCGCTCTGCAGCTCGCAAACCGGCTGGGCCTCAAATACCGGGAGGGCTTCATCAAGAATCGCTACATCGCCCGCACCTTCATCATGCCCGGGCAGTCCATGCGGGAGAAGTCGGTGCGACGCAAGCTCAACGCCATCGACCTGGAATTCAGGAACAAGAATGTCCTGCTGGTGGACGATTCTATCGTGCGGGGCACGACCTCCAGGCAGATCATCGAGATGGCCAGGGAAGCAGGCGCAAGGAAGGTGTATTTCGCCTCGGCCGCTCCGCCAGTCCGTTATCCCAACGTCTACGGCATCGACATGCCCGCTGCCTCGGAGCTTGTCGCCCACGGGCGGACGGAAGAGGAGGTGGCCGGCATCATCGGTGCCGACTGGCTGGTCTACCAGACGCTGCCCGACCTGATCCGGGCGGTACGGCACGAGAATGCCGGGATCGAGGAGTTCGACGCCTCGTGCTTCTCCGGCGAATACGTCACCGGCGACGTCACCCCGCGATATCTGCGGAACCTGGAGGCCATGCGGTCCGATCAGGTCAAGGCTGCGCGCGACGAAAGCATGAACGGACCGGCCCTAAGGGCTCGGGTGGTCTGACCCGGGGTGTATCGGAAGGATCTGCTCGAGATCCTCGACGCCGGCCTCGGTGCCGCCGATGGACGCCGCAACGTCCGTGAATTCCTCTGTGACCAGCGGCCTGTCGGGCCCGTGCATCTGATAGCGATCGGCAAGTCGGCCCCCGCCATGACCCTGGGCGCCCTGGAGGCGCTCGGGGACGATGTCAGCGACGGATTCGTCGTTACGCGCCCGGGCTACGCGGGTGCGGAGCTGGGTACTGTTCCCCGCCTGCAGGTGCTCGAATCCGCTCATCCTGTCCCGGACGCCCGGTCCATCCGGGCGGGACAAGCTCTGCTGGCCTACGCCGGATCCCTGGCGCCCGGTGCTGCCGTGGTGGTGCTTATCTCCGGCGGCGCCTCCAGCCTCGTCGAGGTGCTCCCCCCGTGGGTCGATCCCGGGGATCTGTCGAGACTCAACCGCTGGTTGCTCGCCAGCGGCCTGGATATTCTCTCCATCAATGCCGTTCGACGCCGGCTTTCCCGAATCAAGGACGGCGGCCTGGCTTGTGCCCTGTGGGGGCATCCCGTGCTGGCCCTCTACCTCTCCGACGTCGAGGGGGACGATCCTGCATGGATCGGATCCGGCCTCCTGCGGCGGGCAGCCGCCCCGCTGCCGCGGGACCTGCCAGACTGGGTGTTTGGCCTGGTCCGGAGGGAAAACGTGGCGGATTCACCCACGGCCCGCGTCGAGCACCACGTTATCGTCAATCTGGAGACCGCCCTCACCGCCTGCGAAACTCGGGGGCGTTCGCTCGGGTACCCTGTCAGCCGCCACCGGGAGTGGCTGAAAGGTCCGGTTACGGGGGCCGCCGAGCGAATCGTGGCCGGACTGGATACCGGCGCCGCCGGGATTCATCTCTGGGGAGGGGAGACCACCGTCACTCTCCCTGCCAGTCCCGGCCGGGGCGGGCGCAACCAGCATCTCGCCCTCTGCTGTGCCGTCGCGATCGACAGGCGGGAGGACCTGGCGGTGCTCTGTGCCGCAAGCGACGGGACTGACGGCAACAGCGATGATGCCGGAGCTCTGGTGGATGGCGGTACCGTGCAGCGTGGAGTGGACGGCGGCGCGGATGTGGACCGTTGCCTCGCCGCAGCCGACTCGGCCACGTTCCTGGAAGCCGCGGGCGACCTGATCTACACGGGGCCGACAACGACCAACGTCAATGACATGGTCATCGGCCTCAGGATCGGTCCGGGTTAAACTGGAGCGGCAAACGACGCCGAGGACCGCAGCTGTTGGGTATCCGATTCCTCATCATCGACGACCATGCCGCCTATCGTGACTGGCTCGGCCATCATCTGACCGCAGAATGGGGAGACTGCGAGGTCGTCAGCCATGACCCTACCGGCGAGCCACTCTTGCCAGAGGGCTCGACGGCAAACGACTTCGACCTGATTATCATCGACCATCGATGGGATTCGGGTTCCGGGGTGGAGGCGTTGACGGGGCTCAAGGCCTGCAAAGGGTGTCCCCCGGCGATCATGCTGACGCCCCAGGGAGATCAGCCGGCGATCGCCCGGGCGCTCGCCGCCGGTGCAGACGACGTTCTCCCCAAGGGGCCGGTTGGCCACACAGAAGTCGTGGAGGTCGTCAAAGCAGCCCTTGGGGGAGGCCGCAGCCGGAAACGGTCGAAGGGCGAATCAGGAGACGACCCGCCTCAGGGTGAGCCCAGGTTCTCGCTCAAGGGCCATCGCTACATGAGCCTTATCGGCACGGGGGGCGTTTCGTCGGTCTACCTGATGGAGAACGAGCAGACGGGTGTCCAGGTCGTGGTCAAGGTGATCACGGACGTGCCGGACGTGGCGGACGGCAAGAAAGACTTCGACAGGTTCCTGCAGGAGTACGAGCTGATCTCCGGAATCCGTCACCCCAACGTCGTGCGCATCTACGACCTTGGCATCGCTGACGATCACGCGTTCATCGTCATGGAGCATTTCTCCCGGGGCGACCTGAAGGCCCGCATCTCTGAAGGGATTTCGGTCGCCCAGGCGATGGACTACCTGGAGCAGATGGCTGGGGCCCTGGCCGCTATCCACAGGGTCGGGGTCCTCCATCGTGACCTGAAGCCCGGCAACGTCATGTGCCGGGAGGATGGCAGCGTCGCCCTGATCGATTTCGGTCTCGCCAAACGGATGCGAATGTCCATGGACCTGACGCGGACCGGCGAGATATTCGGCACCCCGTACTACATGAGTCCGGAGCAGGGCCACGGCGACCCGGTAGGGGAGACCGCCGACATCTACAGCCTCGGGGTCATCTTCTACGAGATGCTGACCCGTCGGAAGCCGTTCGCCGCCGCCTCGCCCATGGCGGTGATCTACAAGCACCGCCATGCCGGGATCCCGCGCCTGCCCGAGGAGGCGGCCGGTTACCAGGCGTTGTTCGAGCGCATGGTGGCGAAGGACCCGGCGGACCGGCCGCCAAGCGCGGCGGCGTTGATGGAGATGCTGGCCACGGCCCGCTCGCAGGTGGCGTGACCGGGACTCTGTTGCAACCGGTGAGCGAGTTCCTGGGCCGGCCCACCGGCCCGGAATGGCTCGAGGCCGCTGTCCGATGCCTGCCGGTCCTCGTGATTGATCATGCCAACTGCGAGAAGAAAGCCGCCGCCACGGCCATGGCGCTCATCAATCGTTACGCTACCCGGAGCGCCCTGGTGGAGCGCATGTCCAGGCTGGCCCGGGAGGAACTCCGGCACTTCGAACAGGTCGTGAGGCTGATGCGACGGGAGGACATGCCCTGGCGCCATGTGGGGGCATCCCGTTACGCCGCCGGCCTGCGGGCTGCCGCGTCTGGCGGCGAGCCGGCCCGGCTGGTGGACCTGCTCGTGATCGGCGCGTTTATCGAGGCGCGCTCGTGTGAGCGATTCGCCATGCTGGCCCCGCTGGTGGGCGCGCCCTTCGGCGACCTGTACCGGGGTCTTTTGGCCTCGGAGGCCAGGCATTTCAACCAGTACCTGGACCTGGCGCGACGCTATGCCCCCGGCAGGGGAACGGAGGTGGAGGATCGGGCAGCGCGCATCCGGGTGGTGGAGAACGATCTGATCAGCAACCCCGATACCCAGTTGAGGTTTCACAGCGGGCCGCCCGCCTGACATGGACCCAGCGCCTCGGAGTCATGGGCGCATTACCGGCGTCGACGTCGTGTCTCGTCGTGCGCCCAAGGGTTTGGCCAGATCAGTGCAGGCCCAGGCCGAGGGGCGCTCGGGTGCCGGTTCCGGCGCCGGGCTGTTTGTCGAACACGCCGGGACAGGCTGAACCGCAACTCCGGCAGTGCCCTTGGCCATCCAGTTCCCAGCCCGTCAGCCGGTAGCCCTGCCTGCGGATCACCGGGTGGCTGCAGGAGGCGCAGTACGTGGTCTGGCCGGCCGGATCGTAGATATTGCCTGTGTAGACGAAACGAAGGCCGTTCTCCCGCGCGATGGTCCTCGCCGTGCGCAGCGTGTCCGGCGATGTGTCCGGATGATCCTGCATCTTCCAGGCGCCATGGAATCCGGTCAGGTGGAGCGGAACATGGACCCCGAGTCGGTCGGCGATCCACTGGCTGAGTTTGTCGATCTCTCCCGGCGAGTCGTTCTCCCCGGGGATCAGGAGCGTGGTGATCTCCACCCAGACCGAGGTTTCGTGGACCAGGTACTCGAGGGTCTCCTTGACCGGTTCCAGGTGACCACCGCATAGCTTGCGATAGAAGCGCTCGGTGAAGGCCTTGAGGTCGACGTTGGCCGCGTCCATCGAGGCGAACAGGTCCGCCCTGGGCTCGGGACAGACGTAACCTGCGGTGACCGCCACATTCTTGACGCCCGCCGCCCGGCACGCCTCCGCCGTATCGAGGGCATATTCGATGAAGATCACCGGATCGTTATAGGTGTATGCGACAGAGCGGCACTGATGCCTGACGGCCGAAGACGCGATCTCGGAGGGCACGGCTTCCGCGGCCAGGGCGTCGATCCTCCGTGCCTTCGAGATGTCCCAGTTCTGGCAGTACTTGCAGGCCAGATTGCAGCCGGCGGTCCCGAAAGACAGGATCGAAGTGCCTGGCAGGAAATGGAAGAGGGGCTTCTTTTCGATCGGGTCGCGGCAGAATCCACTCGATCGTCCCCAGGTCGTCAGGACCAGCTCGTCGCCCTCTCTTGCCCGCACGAAGCACAGGCCCCGCTGACCATCGCGCAACTTGCAGAAGCGCGGGCACAGGTCGCACTGGATCCTCTGATCCTCGATGACATGCCAGTATCGTGCGGGGACGATCCCCTTGGTGGCGCGGCCGTACATTTTTCCATGTTCCTCTGTGGGACCGGAGGTGTCCCGCCTGAACTAAAGATGGCAGGCCGGGCGGCTTTATCAAGTCGGGATCGGTTCGCGGTGCAACATCGCGGGGCGCCGGAGGGCCGCTGAGGGCTCTGGAATGGGGGGGTGCTAGCGTGCCGATTCAGCGCTAGATCGTGTCGAGTTTGTAACCGTCCGGTGACCACCGCAGGATCGTGCCCTGGTCGTACCAGTCGCCGAGCACGATGCGGGTCGCGGGGTGCCCGTCGAGTTCGAAATGGTGGATGCCCGGGCGGTGAGTGTGTCCGTGGATCATGGTGTAGACGCCGGCGTCGCGCATCACCGCCTCCACCGCCGCCTGGGACACGTCCATTATGTCCATGGGCATGGTCGCGGTGTAACCCCGGCTGGCGTCCCTGGCCTGGCGCGCCATGGCGATCCGGTGGTGGGCCGGCTTGGACAGGAAGTGCTGCTGCCATTCCTCGCTGCGGACCATGCGGCGGAACTCCTGGTAACGGTGATCGTCCACGCACAGGGTGTCCCCGTGAAGCAGCAGTGCCGGGGTCCCGAACAGGTCGACCGTCTCCACGTCCTCCAGCATGGTGCAGCCGGTACGATCGGCGAACACCTCGCCGGTGAGGAAATCGCGGTTGCCGGGCATGAAGTAACACGGCACGCCAGACCGGGTCAGCTCGTGCAGGGCATGCACCACCTGTCGTTTGACGGGATCCGGATCGTCGTCACCGATCCAGACCTCGAACAGATCGCCGAGGATGTACAGCGCCTGGGCCTGATGCGCTTCGCTGTTCAGGAACTCCTTGAGTCGAGAAGTGATCTCCTGGCCATCTTCGTCGATGTGAAGATCGGAGATGAACAGGATGCTCATCCGCCTTCCGCCTCCCCGACCAGTGTCATCTTCTGAATGATCACCGGCGACTGGGGCACGTCCCGCGGGAAGGGGCCGCCCGGCCCGGTGGGGATCGCCGCGATCTTGTCCAGGGTCTCCATACCCTCGACCACCCGCCCGAATACCGCGTATCCCCATCCCGAGGAGCGGGGATCCAGGGCTGCGTTGTCCACCAGGTTGATATAGAACTGGCGTGTGGCACTGTGCGGATCCGCGGTGCGGGCCATAGCGATGGTGCCGCGCTCGTTCTTCAGGCCGTTGCCGGACTCGTTGGGGACGACGCCGTGTATGGGCAATTCCGTGAAATCGACGTCGAGGCCGCCTCCCTGGGCCATGAACCCGGGGATCACCCGGTGGAATATGGAACCGTCGTAGGCGTCCTCTTTAACGTATTGGAGGAAATTGGCAACCGACACCGGTGCCCGCGGCCGGTCGAGCTCCAGTTCGAAACTGCCGGCAGTCGTCTGGATATGCACGTGGGGATAGGGCGACCGGGGAGCGGCATCGGCGCCCTGCAACGAGGTGGAGGCGAGCATCATAATCATGGGCAGCACGGATCGCATTGGCGACTCTCCATGAGCTTATCTGCATTATCGGTCAAAGCTAATTCACCGCGGCTCCCACCGCAAACCCGGTTTCGTCTGCGCTGACTGAAAGTCACGGGTTCCGGTACTATTGCGCGCCATGTCGAGTCTCATGCGCACCCGCTTCGCGCCCAGCCCCACCGGTCGCCTGCATCTCGGCAACCTGAGGACGGCGCTGTTCAATTTCCTGCTCGCCAGGGGCAGCGGCGGTGCATTTCTCCTGCGCGTGGAAGACACGGACGCCGAACGCAGCAGCGATGCCGCCGCTGCTTTGGTCCTTGATGATCTGAAGTGGCTTGGTCTGACCTGGGACGAGGGGCCTGATACCGGTGGCCCCGTGGGGCCGTACGCCCAGAGCGAGCGCTCCGGTATCTACGGCGAGTACCTGGATCGCCTGCGCGCCTCGGGCCACTGCTACCCTTGCTGGCGCACGGATACGGAGCTGAAGGCGTTCCGCCGGAAATGCCTCGCGGCCGGGCGGCCACCGATCTACGATCGGGAGTGGGCACGGCTCCCTGAGGACGAGGTGGCGCGCCGCGAGTCCGCAGGACAGAGGCCGGTTTTCAGGTTCCGGGTGCCCGACACGGGCGCCCTGGAGTCCGAGGATTGCATCAGAGGGCGACAAAGTTTCGCGCTCGCCGACATCGGCGACTTCGTGTTGCAGCGCTCGGACGGCACGCCGGCGTTCTTTTTCGGCAACGCCCTGGACGACGCGCTGATGAGCGTGACCCACGTGCTGCGGGGTGAAGATCACCTGAGCAACACGCCGCGTCAGATCCTGTTGCTGGATGCCCTCGGCCTGCCGGTGCCCGTGTACGGCCATCTCCCCCTGTTGCTGGGGGAGGACGGGCGGCCTATGTCCAAGCGCCGCGGCAGCGCCGGGATGGGGGAGTTCCGGGCCGCCGGGCTGTTCCCCGAGGCAGTCGCGAACTATGCCGCCCGGCTCGGCCACGCCTTCGAGAGCGGCGATTTGATGACCCTGGACGAACTGGCGCGCCACTTCAGCCTCGACAAGGTGGGCCGGGCGCCCGCCCGTTACGACCCGATCCAGCTGGAGCACTGGCAGGGACTTGCGGTCCAGGCGGCGAGCGATCCAAGGCTCGCGTCATGGGCCGGTGAGTCGGCTTTCCGGGACGTGCCCGACGGCATGCGTGAGCGTTTCCTGGGACTGGTCCGGCCCAATGTGCATCGCCCGGCGGACGTCGCGGGCTGGGCGGAGATTCTGTTCGGCCGGGGTCCGGCGTTCTCCGCGGAAGTCGAGGCCGTGCTGGCGGATGCGGGTCCCGAATTCTTCCGGGCGGCGCTGGAGGGCCTGGAGTCTGGTGACCATGGCCTCGCGGCTATCACCGGTGCCGTGAAACGGCGGCTCGGAGTGAAGGGGAGGGCCCTGTTCCGACCGCTGCGGCTAGCGCTGACAGGGGCCGAGTCCGGGCCGGAGCTGGCGCCGATTCTGGAAATATTGCCGGATGAGACAGTGAGGTCCCGTCTCGGCAGATGGGTGTGAAAGACAGGAAGACCCTGACCATGATCATGATCCACAACTCCCTGACGGGCAGCAAAGAAGAGCTCAAGCCCATCGAGCCCGGCCACGTCCGCATGTACGTCTGCGGCATCACGGTCTATGACTACTGCCACATCGGTCACGCCCGGGCACAGCTCGTTTTTGACGTGGTGGCCCGCTACCTGCGCTGGCGCGGCTACCGGGTCACCTACGTCCGGAATATCACCGACGTGGACGACAAGATCATCAGGCGCGCCGGCGAGAGTGGCGAGTCCATCGATGCGCTGACCGAGCGATTCATCCGGCTGATGCACGAGGATTTCGACGCCCTCGGGCTGGTGCGGCCCGACCTGGAGCCACGGGCCACGGAGCACATGGATCAGATCGTCGGCATGATCGGGGCCCTGATCGAAAGCGGGCATGCGTACGTCGCCGGCAACGGCGACGTGTACTACCAGGTGGCCAGCTTCCCGGCCTACGGGCGGCTTTCCGGGAAACGGCCGGAGGAACTCCGGGTCGGCGCACGGGTTGAGGTCGGAGAGGCCAAGCGGGATCCGCTCGATTTCGCCCTCTGGAAATCGGCGAAACCCGGCGAGCCGTCCTGGGATTCACCTTGGGGCCAGGGCCGCCCGGGCTGGCACATCGAGTGTTCGGCGATGTCCACTGCCGCATTGGGTAATCACTTTGACATCCACGGCGGAGGGATGGACCTGAAGTTTCCGCACCACGAGAACGAGATCGCCCAGTCCTGCGGGGCCACCCACGAGGCGTTCGTGAATATCTGGATGCACAATGGTTTCGTGCAGGTGGCGGACGAGAAGATGTCCAAGTCCCTGGGCAATTTCTTCACCATCCGCGAGGTCCTCCAGGGCCATCGGGCGGAGGTGGTCCGCTACTTCGTGTTGTCGCGGCACTACCGCAGCCCGATGAACTTCACGGAGGACGAACTGGTCAAGGCCCGTGCCGCTCTCGACGGCCTCTACACGGCCCTGCGGGGCGTCGAGGCGGGTGCCGACCCCGACGAGATCGCCCTCGAGCGGTTCCGGCAGGTGATGGACGACGATTTCAATACCGCCGAGGGATTCGCCGTGCTCCAGGGCACGGCCAGCGATCTCAACAAGGCAAGGAATGCCGGCGACGACGGGCGGGCGGCGGCCTTGGCTGCGGCCATACTCGAGATTGGCGGCGTACTGGGTCTGTTACAGGAGGATCCCGAGGCCTGGTTCAAGCGCGTTTCGGTTGAGGCCGGCAAAGCATCGCTTCGAGTCCACGGCCATCCGACAACTGTTGAAGTCGGTCCAGACGGTCTCTCGCCGGAGCAGATCGAGGCAAGAATTGAAGCGCGCAACGACGCCAGACGGAACAAGGACTGGGCCGAGGCGGACCGGATCCGGGAAGAACTGGCGGCCGCAGGGGTGATTCTGGAGGACGCGTCCGGCAAGACCGACTGGCGCCGGGGCTAGGCCGGATCAGGCAGCGTCGTCCGCCTTTTCCTGCCGTGCCTCCCGCTGTTCGGCGGCCTGCAGGGTATTGCTCATCAGCATGGCGACGGTCATGGGGCCGACACCGCCGGGCACCGGGGTAATCCAGGATGCCCGTTCTGCCGCAGTCTCGAACTCGACGTCGCCGGTCAGTCGGCCATTTTCGAGACGGCTGATCCCGACGTCGATCACCACCGCGCCGGGTTTGATCCAGTGCCCCGGGATCAGGCCGGGTTTACCCACCGCCACGACGAGGATCTCGGCGCGCTCGACCTCGTCCCGCAGGTCACGGGTGAAGCGGTGACATACGGTGGTGGTGGCTCCGTGCAGCAGGAGTTCCAGGCACATGGGACGACCCACGAGATTGGATGCCCCCACCACCACCGCGTGCCGGCCCTTGGGGTCCACGCCAATGTGTTCCAGCAGCCGCATGACGCCGAGAGGGGTACATGCCCTGAGTCGTGGAATCCGCTGCGCCAACCGCCCGACGTTGTAGGGGTGGAAACCGTCCACGTCCTTGGCCGGGTCGATGTATTCGATGACCCGGGACGAATCGAGCTGTCCTGGCAAGGGGAGTTGCACCAGGATGCCGTCGATCTCCGGGTCGGCGTTAAGGCCCGAAATCAGGGCCTTGAGTTCGGCCTGGGTCGTGTCCGCCGGCAGGTCATGAGCGCGGGACAGGAACCCAACCTGCTCGCAGGCGGTGTGCTTGTTGCGGACGTAGATGGAGGATGCGGGGTCGTCCCCGACCAGGATCACGGCCAGTCCCGGTACTCGCTGGCCCGCGGCCCGGCGATCGTCGATACGCCGGCGGATGTCGCGGCGGATGTCCGAGGCCAGTGTCTTGCCGTCGATGAGCCGAGCCGTCATGGGATGTGTCCGGGAAAGGCAGGATAAACGGATTTTCGCACGCCGGTGCGACCGCGAACAAGAAACCGGCGCGGGCAAATTGACTGTCCACACAGCCACTCGTATCATCCTGCGTCCTTGACCGGCTGGCCAGGGCCTGAGAGGTGTGGTTGCCAGGAGTCGGGGCATGGCGCAGTCTGGTAGCGCATCTGCTTTGGGAGCAGAGGGTCGGGGGTTCAAATCCCTCTGCCCCGACCATTTTCGATGCCCCGGACGGCCGGAAGAGGGCGATACGAGCGCCCGTAGCTCAACCGGATAGAGCATCGGCCTTCTAAGCCGACGGTTGCAGGTTCGAGTCCTGCCGGGCGCGCCATCGCGTCAGGCAGACGTACAATGGTGGACGTAGCTCAGTTGGTAGAGCCCCGGATTGTGGATCCGGTCGTCGTGGGTTCGAATCCCATCGTCCACCCCACTTTACAGGTGGCGGCGAAGGGTTTAGTTTCGGCGCCCCTGCCGGGCCATTAGCTCAATTGGTAGAGCAGCTGACTCTTAATCAGTAGGTTCGGGGTTCGAGTCCCTGATGGCCCACCAGACACCTGGCCCGCGGCGACGCCGCGGGCCTTTTTGTTTGGCTGGCCGGGAGACGGCTTTCGGCCCACCCGATGCGGGTTCTCGGACCCCTGTTCGGGTATAATTATCGGTCGGCCCTCGGCGTCCGCCGATGCCGCGGCGAGGGGGGTGGCCGGTCGCCTGCGAAAGTGGCGGAACTGGTAGACGCGCCGGGTTTAGGTCCCGGTGGGGTTGATCCCCCGTGAGAGTTCGAGTCTCTCCTTTCGCACCAGAACAGCAGGCCTGGAAGGCCCGGGACGCCTGTACAAATGGCAGACGTCGCACTTGAGGACATTTGACGAGGATACATCCGGATGATGGTTTCTGTTGAAACGGTAGGCGGTCTCGAGCGCCGCATGAAGGTTCAGGTGCCCGCTGAACGGATCGAGAAGGAAGTCGACACCCGCCTCGAGCGTTACGGCAGGACCGCCAAGATCAAGGGATTCCGCCCCGGTAAGGTGCCGATGAAGGTCATCCGGCAGCGGTACGGTGGCCAGGTCAGGCAGGAAGTGCTGGGGGAGGTCCTCCAGGCCAGCTACTTCGAGGCTATCAGTCAGGAGCAGCTGCGTCCCGCCGGCAGCCCACGGATCGAGCCGGGCGATGCCGAACAGGGTCAGGACCTGGAGTACGTGGCCACCTTCGAGGTCTACCCCGAGGTGGAGCTTTCCCGCCATGAGGGCATCGCCGTAGAAAAACCGATTGCCGAGATCGACGATGGCGATATCCAGGACATGATCGAAAGCCTGCGTCGGCAACGCGCCGAGTGGGAGGCCGTGGACGCCGCGGCCGAGAACGGTCACCGGGTCGTCGTCAAGTTCTCGGGCACCGTGGACGGCGAAGTCTTCCCCGGTGGATCCGGGGACGACGTGCCCGTGGTCCTCGGAGAAGGCGGCATGCTGCCAGACTTCGAGACAGGCCTCCTGGGCATGAGGGCCGGCGAGGAGAAGGACATCAAGGTGGCCTTCCCCGAGGAGTACGGCGCCGAGCACCTGGCAGGCAAGACGGCGGATTTTCACGTCACCGCCCAGCGGATAGAGGTACAGCGGCTGCCCGAGGTCGACGAGCAGTTCTGCGCGGCATTCGGCATCAAGGAAGGCGGTGTCGAGAAGCTCCGCGAGGAGGTGCTGGACAGCATGCGGCGGGAGGCGGAGCAGGCGGTACGCCGGCAGCTGAAGGAGCAGATCATGGATGGGCTGCTCGCGGGCAACGAAGTGGATCTCCCCGGGGTCCTGGTGGAAGACGAGATCCGCGGTCTGAGGGAGGCCACAGCAAGGCGCATGGGCGTCGATCCGGCCGATTCGTCCAGGGTGCCGCCCAGGGAGACGTTCGAGGAGCCGGCTCGTCGCCGCGTGAAACTCGGTCTGCTGGTCGCAGAGGTGATCCGCCGGGCGGAGATCGAACTGGATAACAATCGGGTCCGTGAACGGGTCCGCGAACTGGCGGCTGATTACCGCAATCCGGAAGAGGTCGTGAAGCTGTATACCAGCAATCGGCAGATGATGGACAGGCTGGAGATGGAAGTGCTGGAGGAACAGGTCGTGGATTGGCTCCTCGAGCGTGCCGAATTCTCGGATAAGCCTATAAAATTCAAAGAGTTAATGAATAAGGAATGACCTCAGGCAGTTTGCCAGGAAATCGTTGCCGGATTGCCTGGCCGGCGATGCGCACCGTTGGGTCGACCTTTTACGTAAACTGCCGCCAGAAACCCCCTGTTTTTGTGACGCCGGCCCCTTGCAACCCGTGGCCCGTGCATTGACTATAGGCATAAGAACGTCCGACGGAGGGATTTATGGAGACGAAGGCACAGACTCTGGTGCCAATGGTGGTCGAGCAGACTGCCAGGGGCGAGCGTGCCTACGACATCTACTCGCGGCTCCTCAAGGAAAGAGTGGTGTTCGTCGTGGGCCAGGTCGAGGACCACATGGCGAACCTTGTCGTGGCCCAGTTGCTGTATCTCGAGTCCGAGAATCCGGATAAGGACATCCACCTGTACATCAATTCGCCGGGAGGCGTGGTCACTGCGGGTATGTCGATCTACGACACCATGCAGTTCATCAAGGCGGATGTCTCATCCATCTGCGTGGGACAGGCAGCCAGCATGGGCGCCTTGTTGCTCGCCGGTGGGGCCAAGGGCAAGCGGTACTGTCTGCCCCACTCGCGCATGATGATCCACCAGCCTCTGGGTGGCTTCCAGGGGCAGGCTTCCGACATCGATATCCACGCCAGGGAGGTGCTGAAGCTCCGGGACCAACTCAATCGCGTGCTGGCTCATCACACCGGCCAGTCTGTGGAGCGGATCGCCAAGGATACCGATCGCGACAATTTCCTGGGGCCGGACGAGGCGGTAGAGTTCGGGCTTGTGGACAAGGTCCTGCGTCATCGGAGCGACGCGGCCGCGCCCAAGGGGCCGGAAAAAGGGGCCTGAAATCACGGAGTTCCGGGGCAGGCGCGGTTTTTGCAACCGTGGACGGCCCCGTGATATATAAGTCGACAAGGGGACTGATCCAAAGGTGACGAATGTCTGACGAAACGCGGGGCAGAAACGAAGACGGCAAGTTGCTGTACTGCTCGTTCTGTGGCAAGAGCCAGCATGAGGTACGCAAGCTTATCGCTGGCCCCTCCGTGTTCATCTGCGACGAGTGCGTGGAACTCTGCAACGACATCATCCGCGAGGAACTCGAGGACAAGTCCGAACCCGGCGCCAGCCGGCTTCCCAAGCCCCACGAGATCAAGGAAGTTCTCGACCAGTACGTGGTCGGACAGCAAGAGGCCAAGAAGGTCCTCTCGGTGGCCGTGTACAACCACTACAAACGCCTTGAGACCCGAACCAAGGAAAGGTCCAAGGACGACGTGGAACTGGCCAAGAGCAACATTCTGCTGATCGGTCCGACCGGATGCGGCAAGACCCTTCTGGCGGAGACGCTGGCCCGTTTGCTAAACGTTCCGTTCACGATCGCCGATGCCACGACCCTCACCGAGGCCGGATACGTGGGCGAGGACGTAGAGAACATCATTCAGAAGCTGCTTCAGAAATGCGACTACGACGTAGAGAAAGCCCAGACCGGGATCGTCTATATCGACGAAATCGACAAGATTTCCCGCAAGTCGGATAACCCGAGCATCACCCGCGATGTGTCGGGAGAGGGCGTACAGCAGGCGCTTCTGAAGTTGATCGAAGGCACCGTCGCTTCGGTGCCGCCCCAGGGTGGCAGGAAACACCCGCAGCAGGAGTTCCTGCAGGTAGACACGGGCAATATCCTCTTCATCTGCGGCGGCGCCTTTGCAGGTCTCGAGAAGATCATTCTCAACCGATCGCAGAAGAGCGGGATCGGATTCGTGGCCGAGGTAAAGGGCGAGCAGGATCAGGCTAGCATCGGCGAGGTGTTCCACGACGTCGAGCCGGAGGATCTGATCAAGTACGGGCTTATCCCGGAGTTCGTCGGCCGTCTGCCCGTGGTGGCGACCCTGGAGGAACTGGACGAGGAGGCCCTCGTCACCATCCTCGTGGAACCACGCAACGCCCTGACCAAGCAGTACAAGAAGCTGTTCGAGATGGAAGGCGCGGAGCTCGAATTCCGGGAAGACGCCCTGACCGCCGTGGCCCGGAGGGCGATGGCACGCAAGACCGGGGCCCGCGGACTACGGACAATCCTCGAGAACGTGCTGCTGGACACCATGTACGAGCTGCCGTCCCAGGAGAACGTGACCAAAGTCGTTGTCGACGAAACCGTGGTCAACGGCGAAACGAAGCCATACATCATCTACGAATCGGAAGAGTCCCGGTCGGTGGCAGAGGGCCAGCCACGCCCTGCCAAGTCGGCTTTCTGAGCCCTCCGGAGGGCGCGCTGGCCCTTGAAACCGGCCGATCTCGACCGCATATCCCTTGACGGGCCGGTCCCGGCCCCAACGGCTCGTCAGGCCGTTGCCCCGACAGCGAAGGTATTGAATACGTGCCAACCGAACACACACCCGACGAAATCCCCGTTGCCCAGTTGCCCGAGGGTCTGATGCCCGTACTCCCCCTGCGGGACGTGGTGGTATACCCCCACATGGTCATCCCACTGTTCGTAGGGCGGCAGAAGTCCATCCTCGCCCTGGATTCCGCCATGCAGGTGGGAAAGCAGATCGTGCTCGTGGCCCAGCAGGCGGCGGACGTGGACGAGCCCGAGGTGGACGATCTCTTCGAGATCGGCACGCTGGCGACCATCCTGCAGCTGCTCAAGCTGCCGGACGGCACCGTCAAGGTGCTGGTCGAGGGCAACGAGCGGGTCGCGCTGGCGGACGTCAATTCGGACGATTTCTTCACCGCCCGGATCGAAGTCCTCGATGAGTCGACCGAGAGTGATGAGCGGGAGATGGAAGTGCTGGTCCGATCCATCATCTCCCAGTTCGAAAGCTACGTGAAGCTGAACAAGAAGGTGCCGCCGGAGATACTTACCTCGCTGGCCGGCATCGAGCAGCCCGGGCGCCTGGCGGACACTGCGGCTGCCCACATGTCCCTGCGGTTGTCGGAGAAGCAGAAGGTGCTGGAGATCATCGATCTTCGCGCTCGCCTGGAACACGTGCTTGGCCTCATCGAAGGCGAGATCGATGTCCTGCAGATAGAGAAGAAGGTGCGCGGGCGGGTAAAGCAGCAGATGGAGAAGAGCCAGCGCGAGTATTACCTCAACGAGCAGATGAAGGCTATCCAGAAGGAACTCGGTGATATCGACGAGGGCCACAGCGAGGCGGCCGAACTGGAGCGGAAGATCGAGGAGGCCGGGATGCCGGCCGAGGCCAAGGAGAAGGCGATCTCCGAGTTGAACAAGCTCAAGATGATGTCGCCCATGTCCGCCGAGGCCACGGTGGTCCGCAACTATGTCGACTGGCTGCTGAAGGCCCCGTGGAAGAAGCGGTCCCGGGTCCTGCGCGACCTCAACCGCGCCGAGGAAGTCCTCGAGGCGGATCACTACGGCCTGCACAAGGTCAAGGAACGAATCCTGGAATACCTCGCAGTCCAGCAGCGGGTCAAGAAACAGAAGGGGCCGATCCTGTGCCTGGTCGGGCCGCCGGGTGTCGGCAAAACCTCGCTGGGACAGAGCATCGCGCGGGCCACCAATCGCAAATTCGTCAGGATGTCGTTGGGCGGCGTCCGTGACGAAGCCGAAATCCGCGGCCACCGGCGGACCTACATCGGCTCGATGCCGGGCAAGATAGTCCAGAACATGGCGCGGGTCGGCGTGCGCAACCCGCTGTTCCTGCTGGACGAGATCGACAAGATGTCCATGGACTTCAGAGGCGACCCGTCGTCGGCCCTGCTCGAGGTCCTCGATCCGGAGCAGAATTCCGCTTTCAACGATCACTACCTGGAAGTGGACTTCGACCTGTCTGACACCATGTTCATCTGCACCGCCAACAGCCTGAACATCCCCGCGCCGCTGCTGGACCGGATGGAGGTCATCCGTCTCCCGGGTTATACAGAGGACGAGAAGACCAACATCGCCATCCGCTACCTGATCCCGAAGCAGATGACGGAGAACGGGCTCAAGAAGAATGAGCTGCAGCTCTCCGAGAAATCGGTCAGGAACATCATCCGTTATTACACCAGGGAGGCCGGTGTCAGAAACCTCGAGCGCGAGATTGCCAAGATCTGCCGTCGCTCGGTCCGGGCTATGCTCAAGGAGCCGCAGCGCAAGAGGGTCGTCGTTCGTCCGTCGGGCCTGGAGAAATTCCTCGGTGTCCGCAGGTTCCGGTACGGCCGCGCCGAAGAAGCGAACGCCGTCGGCCAGGTGACCGGACTGGCGTGGACCGAGGTGGGTGGCGAGTTGCTAACTATCGAGGCCGCCGTGATACCAGGCAAGGGCAAGCTCATCCACACCGGCCAGCTCGGCGAGGTGATGCAGGAATCGATCCAGGCGGCCATGACCGTAGTCAGGAGCAGGGCGCGGATGCTTGGCATTCCCGAGGATTTCCAGACCGGTAAGGACGTGCACATACACGTGCCCGAGGGCGCCACTCCGAAGGACGGCCCCAGCGCGGGAATCGGGATGTGCACCGCACTAGTCTCGGCGCTGACGGATATTCCGGTCAGGGCTGAAGTAGCCATGACCGGAGAGATCACGCTGCGAGGCGAAGTCCTCCCGATCGGCGGGCTGAAGGAGAAACTGTTGGCGGCTCACCGCGGCGGGATTTCCGTGGTGCTGATCCCGGAGGAGAATCGAAAGGACCTCGTGGAGATTCCCAAGAACATCAAGGATGCTCTTGATATTCGTCCAGTGAAATGGATCGACCAGGTACTGGAGGTTGCCCTGGAGCGGCGGCCGGACGTGCCGGCTTCGGAGGAGCAGAAGGCGGCCGCGGCGGCCAAATCCGGCGACGCCAAGAGCGGTGATCAGGAAGGCGTGACTGCTCATTGAGCGCCCTGGCGATCGGACCTTATCCGCAGAATATCAGCGTGAATGCGGACTATTTCGCAGTTGTGCCGGCATGCTTTGTTGACAGTTCAATTTTTGCGCTGGTATAAGGTCCGCACCCGTTGTCCCATCTCGACGGCCCGCGTTGCGGGCCGTAACCGTTCCGGGCTAGGCCGATAGAGCAACTACAAGGACGGTCTTGATCGTGAGGGCTTTGGTGTTCGGGCAAGACCTCAGGGGGAGCTGTGGTGGAGTGCCGTAGCTCGGTAGCAAACAACATAGACGTTAAATAGGTAATTCAATGAACAAGGCTGAACTGATTGACGCCGTGGCCGCTGCGGCCGATCTTTCCAAGAGCGATGCAGGCAAGGCCGTGGAGGCCGTCACCAGCACTATCGCCAAGACCCTCGGTACCGGTGGTCAGGTGGCCATCGTGGGCTTCGGCACCTTCCAGGTAAAGCACCGCAAGGCACGCGAAGGCCGCAATCCGAAGACCGGCGAAACTATCCATATCCGGGCCACAAATGTGCCCGCGTTCAAGGCTGGCAAAGGCCTGAAGGATGCCGTAAACTAGCGCGCCTTCCAGCGCCGGGGTGCTTAGCTCAGCTGGGAGAGCGTCGCCCTTACAAGGCGAAGGTCGAAGGTTCGATCCCTTCAGCACCCACCAGCAAAAGGAGCGGTAGTTCAGCTGGTTAGAATACCGGCCTGTCACGCCGGGGGTCGCGGGTTCGAGTCCCGTCCGCTCCGCCACTTAATCGGAAAGGGCGCCCTGGCGGCGCCCTTTTCTTTGCCGGAAATCCTTGCACAGGAACGCCGACAGACATGCTGCAGAAGATTCGCGAGAAGATCACCGGCTGGGTAGCCGGAGTCATCCTGGCCCTGTTGGCCTTCGTGTTCGCCGTCTGGGGAATCGACATCGGTTTCAGCAACCAGTCCGTTGCCGCCGTGGTCAACGGCGACAAGATCCCGATCGGTCCGGTCCGTCAGGCGATTCAGAATCAACTTTCCCAGTTCCAGCAGGCCTACGGCGCAGACGTGCCTGCGCCTATCGAGAACCAGGTCCGTGACGGCGTCATCGAGGGATTCGTCAGGAACCGACTGCTGCTCCAGCGTATACGCAAAGCAGGCTACCGGGTCGGAAACGAGGCATTGTCAGAGAGCATCCAGCAGATCCCTTCCTTTCAGGTCAACGGGCAATTCTCCCTCGACGCCTACCGCGCCATGCTCGCGAACGTCGGATACTCACCGACGATGTTCGAGGCCGAGCAGCGGCAGAACATGGAGATCTCCCAGCTGCAGGACGGCATTCTCGCCAGCGCCTTCGTGACGCCCGCCGAACTCGAACAGTGGGTCAGGATAGACCGGGAGCGCAGGGATCTCGGGTGGCTGGTTATACCGGTCGAGCGGTTCACCGATCAGGTGCAGGTCAGTGACGAACTTGTGGTGGCCGAGTACGAGAGTCATCCGGACCGTTACATGAGCCCGGAGTCGGTGGACATCGACTACGTGGAGCTCAAGCTGGACGACATCATTCCGACCGTTACGGTGACCGAGGAGAATCTCAGGGACTACTACGAGACCGAGGTTGGCCGTGATCCGCAGATGTTCAGTTCACCCGAGCAGCGCCGTGCCCGGCACATCCTGATTGCGGTCGACGAGGATACCGACGACGGCCAGGCCCTCGCAAAGGCGGATGCGGTGCTGGAGCGTCTGCGGGCCGGCGAGGATTTCGACGCTGTGGCGCGCGATACCTCGGACGATTCCGGGTCCGCCTCTCTCGGTGGTGACCTCGGCTGGGTCGAACAGGGCATGATGGTCGCGCCGTTCGAGGAAGCGCTGTTCGCGATGGAGAAAGGAGAGATCAGCGAACCGGTGAAGAGTCCGTTCGGCTATCACATCATCGAGCTCGAGGAGATACAGCCGGGAGACGTCAAGACTTTCGAAGAGGCCAGGGACGACCTGCTGGTGGACTACCGACACCGGACCGCGGAGGATATTTTCTATTCGAAGGCGGAGCGTTTGTACGAGCTCACGTTTGAAAGCCCCGACACGCTTGTGCCCGCGGCGTCCGAACTCGGACTGGAGATCCAGCGTATCGACGGGATGTCGCGTAGCGCCGGTAGCGGGCTGGCGGCCAGTCCCAAGATCATCGATGCCGCTTTCAGCGAGGTGGTGCTCAGCGAAGGGGAGAACAGCGAGCCGGTCGAGATCGAGGACGGCCATGTCGTCGTACTTCGGGTCGAAGGCCATCATCCTGCTGCCCCCCGTCCCCTGGAGGAGGTCCGGGATGGCATCCTGGCCCGGCTCAAGCGGGAGGCGGCCCGGGACCGGGCGGCTGAGGTCGGCGCGAGCGCAGCCGCTCGCCTCGAGGCCGGCGAATCGCCCCGGGCTGTGGCGACATCAGTGGATGCGCAGTTCAACGATGTAAGACCCGTGGGGAGGAATTCCCCTGACGTGCCTGCGCCGGTCAAGGATGCGGCGTTCGCGGCGGATCTCGGCGACGAGCAGCGTACCGTCGGCAGCCTGACCCTCGCGGACGGGTCTTTCGCGGCCTGGCTGCTCACCGGGATCGCCCCTGGCGATCTGCAGGCCTTGTCCGATGCTGAGCGCGCCCAACTCCGACAGCAGCTCGCACGGGCGGCGGGCGGAGAGGAGCTGACAGGCTACGTTTCCGAGTTGCGTGACTCAGCTACGATCGTGATCAATCACGAACAGTTTGAATAACGGACCGGAGCGACGGGCGCAGCGCGCCCGCCGCGGTCCGGGCTGACCCTGAGGCGGGGCCCAATGCGCAGACTGAAGCTCCACTGGCAGATCCTCATCGCTATCGTCGTCGCGGCGGCGGTCGGATGGATCGGGGGCCAGGAGGGAGCGATCTTCGGGCTGCGGCTTTATCCGGTCTACGATTTCCTGGGCACGTTGTTCATCAATGCCCTGAAGATGCTGATCGTGCCGCTGATCATGTCCTCCATCATAGTGGGCGTGGCCGGGATTGGCTCTTCCGGCGATCTCGGGCGGCTAGGCGGCAAGACGCTGGCCTATTACATCGCCTCGTCACTGCTCGCCATCCTGCTTGGCCTGGTCCTGGTCAACCTGATCCAGCCGGGAATCGTCGACGGCGCGCCTGCTCGCGATCTCCTCGCGCTGGAGGCGGACGCCAGCATGGTGACTGACAAAGTCGGTGGAGCGGGCGTCGGAGCGCTGGCCGAGATATTTCTCCGGATGGTGCCTATCAACGTGGTCAGCGCCGCCGCCGAGGGACAGATGTTGGGGTTGATATTTTTCAGCCTCCTGTTCGGCTTCTTCATGACGCGGATCGGTCACGACACCGCCGAGACGCTCTACAGTTTCTGGGACGCCGTCCATCACGTGATGCTGCGGATGACCGAATGGATCATGCTGTTCGCTCCCATCGGTGTGTTCGGGCTGGTCGCAAAGACGGTGTCCAGGACCGGCTTCGACGCCGCCGGCCCCCTGGTCGTTTTCGCGGCCACAGTCCTGATTGCGCTGGCCATCCATGCTTTGGGGACCCTGCCGCTCTTGCTGAAGGTGTTCGCGCGAGTGCGGCCCTACCGCATGTTCCCGGCCATGGCCCCGGCGCTGATGACCGCATTCTCGACAGCGTCGTCTTCGGCCACCCTGCCAGTGACGATGGAGAGCCTGGAGGCGAATGCCGGTGTATCCAACCGCACCAGCAGTTTTGTGCTGCCCCTGGGGGCGACTATCAATATGGACGGGACGGCACTGTACGAATGCGTCGCCGCCATGTTCATCGCCCAGGCCTACGGCCTGGAACTGAGTTTCTCGGTGCAGTTCGTCATTGTGGTGACCGCCCTGGTGACATCCATCGGCGTGGCCGGGATCCCGTCAGCGTCCCTGGTTGCCATCGCCATCATCCTGAGCGCCGTGGGATTGCCTGTGGAGGCGCTCGGGGTCCTGTTCGTGTTCGACCGGATCCTCGATATGTGCCGCACCAGCGTCAATGTATTCGGTGACAGTTGCGGCGCCGTGATCGTCGCCCGCACGGAAGGCGAGGAGGGGATTCTGGGCGAGGCCGAAGTGATGAGGCGGTCCGCGTGAACGCTGTGCTAGTCTCGGCGGCAACCTGCGCTCACGCATAACACCAACGAGGGGATACCGATGGGATTCATGGCAGGCAAGCGTGCACTGATCGTCGGCGTAGCGAGCCAACGCTCGATCGCCTGGGGTATCGCTCAGGCATTTCGGCGCGAGGGCGCCGAGCTGGCCTTCACTTACCAGAACGACAAACTCCGGCCCCGGGTCGAGGACATGGCGGCGAAGCTGGGCTCGTCAATCACCTGTGCCATGGATGTGGCGGAAGACGCCGAGATCGAGGGGGCTTTCGACGCACTGGGTAAACACTGGGATGGCCTCGATGTCGTGGTCCACTCGGTGGGGTTCGCGCCCCGGGAACAGTTGGCCGGGCGTTACGTGGATGTGGTCACCCGTGAGGGTTACCGCATCGCTCACGAAATCAGTGCCTACAGCTTTGCCGCCCTGGCGCGGGCCGCCCGGCCGATGATGGATGGTCGCGCCGGCGCCCTGCTGACGCTTTCCTACCTCGGCGCTGTCAGGGCGATCCCGAACTACAACGTCATGGGGCCGGCGAAGGCCAGCCTGGAAGCCAACGTGCGCTTCCTGGCGGCGGACCTGGGCCCCGAAGGTATCCGGGTGAACGGTATTTCCGCCGGGCCTATCAAGACGCTGGCAGCCGCCGGGATCAGCGGTTTCAGAAAAATCCTGAACCATGTGGCCGACCTGACGCCGCTGAGGCGCAACGTGACCATCGACGACGTGGGCAACGCGGCTGCGTTCCTCTGTTCCGATCTGGCGGCGGGGATCACCGGGGAGATTCTCTACGTGGATGCCGGCTACAGCCACGTCGGAATGACGCTGGAAGAGGATTGATCAGCCGCCGGACTGGCGGGTGACGTCGACGAAGACGGTCAGGGTCTGTCCAGGTTGCAGATATCTCGAAGCGTCCAGCTTGTTCCATTGCTGGATCTGGGCGACGGTCACCCTGAAGCGCTGCGCGATGAGATACAACGAGTCGCCGCGGCGTACCGTATAGCGGAGCTTGCGCTCCCGGGCGGCCGGCGAAGCAGCCGGGGCTGGCGCGCTCTTGCCGGTGTCGGCCCACACCACCAGGGTGCGCCCCAGCGATAGCGTGTCCCCGGGCGCCATGCCATTCCACTTGGCCAGGGATCGGGTCGACACTCCGTATCGGCGCGCGATGCCCCAGAGAGTGTCACCGTTGGCCACCGTGTGGCTGACCTTGGCGGATCCCCGCGGTGTGCCCTGCGTACGGGCAAGGCGCCGGTCCGCGCTCTGCGTGTAGGCGGTCAGCGTACGGCTGGCCGTGGGGATCATCAGATGGTCCCCGACCCGGATCAGGTTTCCTCGCAACCCGTTGACCGCCTTCAGCACCTCCGGCGTGGTGTCGTGGCGCCTGGCGACACTGATCAGGGAGTCGCCGGAACGAATCCGATAGCGGACCCAGCGCATCCGGGCGTCGTCCGGCAGATCTGCGACCGCAGCAGTCAGCTGCGGGGCCCTGTCCACCGGGACCAGCGCCCGCTGAGGCCCATCGGGGTCGGTGGCCCAGCGGTTGAACCCGGGATTGAGGGCATAGAGGTCGTCCATGTCCATGCCCGCCAGTTCGGCGATCAGGGCCAGGTCCATCTGCCCGTCCAGCGACACGACGTCGAAGTAGGGTCGATCCGGTAATTTCGGGAGATCAAGGCCGTAAGCTTCAGGATCGGCGACGATGTCTACCAAAGCGAGCAATTTCGGTACATACGTAACGGTTTCCCTGGGCAGCTTCAGGTGCCAGAAGTCCGTCGGTTTGCCGACAGCGGTATTGCGGGCAATGGCGCGCATGACGTTTCCTTCGCCGGAGTTGTACGCGGCGACGGCGAGCTGCCAGTCGCCATCGAATTCGTCATACAGGTATTGCAGGTAATCCAGGGCGGCCCGGGTCGAATCCAGGACATCGCGACGGCCGTCGTACCACCAGTTCTGGCGTACCCCGAACCGGCGCGCGGTTCCCGGGATCATCTGCCAGAGTCCCGCCGCCCGGCCGTGGGAGTAGGCGAACGGGTCATAGGCGCTCTCCACGATTGGCAGGAGCGCGAGATCTGGGGGCATGCCCCGGCGCTGAAGCTCCCCGAGGATGTGGTAGAGGTAACGTTCGCTGCGCTGGAAGACCCGCTGCATGTACTTCGGGTGTTTGACGAACCATTCTCGCTGCCGGGCGACTTCTTTCCGATCCGCCACCCGCAGCTCGAATCCGGCTGCCATGGCGGTGATCATGTCGGGGGTAGCCGGTGGTATCTCTGGCTGGGCGGGCAGGGCGTCGGCCGGAACCCGCAAGGTGACGGCAACGCTGACCCGTTCCATCTCGGTCGCCTGGGCCACGGCAGGTGGCTGGACCTCCGTCACCGGCTGGGTATCGACGATCGGGGCCGGCGCCGGCGTCGCGCATGCCGCGATACCGGATGCCGCGGCAGATGTCAGCAGGCGCTGCAGGGCCGTCTTCATGCCGCGCGCCATCAGAAACGATCCTTCCAGGCCCGCACTGCGGCGAACACCTGCACCGGGTCCGTCAGCGGCTGCCCCGCCTGCGTCTCGGCCGCCTTGCGCACCGACTCCGTGTGGCATCGCAGGAACGGATTGACCAGCTTCTCCAGGCCGATGGTCGAGGGCAGGGTCGGCTCGTTGTCTGCCTGCAGGGCAGCCGCGCGGTCCAGGTACCGGGCAACGTCCTTGTTATCCGGCTCGACCGCGCAGGCAAACCGCAAATTGCTCAGGGTGTACTCGTGTGCGCAAAAGACCCGTGTATCGTCCGGCAGGGCCGCCAGTTTGGCCAGGGAGGCGGCCATCTGCTGTGGCGTGCCCTCGAACAGCCGACCGCATCCGGCGCTGAACAGGGTGTCCCCGCAGAACAATGCGCCGTGACCCAGGTAGGCGATGTGCCCTGCGGTGTGCCCCGGACAGTCGATCACCCGGAACTCCAGTCCCAGGGTCTCCAGCCGCACCTGATCGCCTTCGGCCAGCTCGATCTCCCGCACGGGGATTTGTTCAGATGCGGGGCCATATACCGGCAGTTCCAGTTCCCCGGCCAGCCGTGCCACGCCGCCGACGTGATCCGGGTGATGGTGTGTCAGAAGAATGGCAGCGGCGCCAAGGCCCTCCCGGTCAAGATACTTCATCACCGGCATCGAATCGCCAGGATCGACGATGGCCACGCGTCCCGGGCTCCGGGGACCATGGATCAGCCAGATGTAGTTATCGCTGAATGCGCGTATGGGAGTAACCCTTAGCATGGGCGTATCTTATCGACCACGGGCCGCGGCGCAACTAATCGCGTCACGCTTTTGCCAGGACCGCCGGAGCCGTTATGCTTCGTCCATGCCTGTCTATCAGAGTTCAGTGAAGGAGTGGCTAGATACCGCCTCGGGCCGTGACTTCGAGGAAGCCGAGCGCGAGGCGGCCGCAACGGAGCTTGGGCGCATGTTCGGCGCCCAGTTCCTGCAGGTAGGTGCCTGGGGTGACCCGGACGGGTTCCTCGCCTACCCCGGCACGGCCAGGCGTGCGGTCTGCAACGACCACACAGGGCCTGGGGTAGGATTCGTGGCACGCCCGGAGAACCTGCCGGTTGGCGGCCAGACGGTGGACGGCCTGCTCCTGCCCCATACCCTGGAACTTACCCGCCACCCCCATGAGGTGCTGCGAGAGGCTGAGCGGGTGCTCGCCGGGGGCGGGCGCATCATGGTGCTGGGGTTCAATCCGATCAGTGTCTTTGGACTGCGCCGGTTCCTGAGCCGCGGCGCTTTCCCCCCCGGGCTGAACCAACTCGTTACGGAACGTCGGCTGCGAGACTGGCTGTCGTTGCTCGGTTTCGACGTCACCGTCAGCCGGCGTTATTTCCCCGCGCTGAGCGGAGGCGGCGCGGCCCGGGACGGGATCCGCAAGCTGCCATTCTCCTATGCCGCCTACCTGGTAGTGGCCGTCAAGCGGGTACACGTGGTGACGCCTTTGAGGAAGCTGTGGCGCAATCCCGCCAAGGTGGCCGGAGCCCGCGGGCTCGTGGAACCTTCCACGCGGAACGGGATTTGAGACAGGTCGAAATCTATACCGACGGCGCGTGTCGCGGTAACCCGGGCCCGGGGGGCTGGGGCGTGGTGCTCCGTTACGGCGATCATGAGAAAGAGCTCTGGGGAGGCGAAAGCGAGACCACCAACAATCGCATGGAGCTGACCGCGGCCATCGAGGCGCTGCGCGCGCTGACGCGTCCCTGCCATGTGGATCTGTACACGGATTCCCAGTATGTGCGCATGGGTATCACCGACTGGCTGGCCGGTTGGAAACGCAGGGGCTGGAAGAACGCGGCGAGGAAACCGGTGAAGAACCAGGATCTCTGGCAGACCCTCGATGTGGAATCGGGCCGCCATCAGGTCAGCTGGCACTGGGTGAAGGGTCACAGCGGCCATCCGGAGAATGAGCGGGCAGACGAATTGGCCAATCGGGGTATCGACGAGATGAGTCCATAATAGGGGTCAGAGAGCAATTCTCACCAGGTGGGAAGATTGGCGCTCTGACGCCGATTTTCCGGGGACGAGGAAGGCGATGCGACAGATCGTACTGGACACGGAGACCACCGGGCTGGAGCCGGAGCAGGGCCACCGGATCATCGAAATCGGGTGCGTGGAGATGATCAACCGGCGACTGACCGGACGGACTTTCCACCACTATCTCAATCCGGAACGGGATATCGACCCCGGGGCCCAGGAAGTGCACGGCCTGTCCGCAGCCTTCTTGTCCGACAAGCCGATGTTCGGCGATGTGGCCGAGGATCTGGTCGCGTTCGTCGGTGATGCCGAACTGGTCATTCACAACGCGCCTTTCGACGTGGGATTCCTGGACGCGGAATTCGCCCGCCTGGGGCCCGAGCCCACCCGCGTCCAGGAACTATGCCCGGTGCTGGACACCCTGGTGCTGGCGCGGGAGATGCATCCAGGGCAGCGTAACAGCCTGGATGCGTTGTGCAGGCGTTACCAGGTGGACAATTCCCAGCGCGAACTCCACGGGGCGCTGCTCGATGCCCGCATCCTCGCGGAAGTCTATCTGGCCATGACCGGCGGCCAGGCAGCTCTGTCTCTCGGCACCGACAGCAAGTCTTCATCGGCACGGGAACAAATCGAACGGCGCGTGGACCGGAAGGGGCTCAAGCTGGTCGTCCTCCGGGCCTCGGATGACGAGGTGGAAGCCCACGAAGCGGCCCTGGACCGCATCGAGGCGGTGGCGGGAGAGAGCCTCTGGCGCGGGCTCGGGCACTAGCACCCCTGCCGATCCGGACGGGTAGGATACTGAGGCGGGACGCGGGGAGGACCGATGGACATCGAACGCTTTGTTGACGACTGCGTTACCGCGAATACGGAGGCTGACGCCCAGGCGGCCGTTCTGGAGGTGCTGGAGCGGGCCGTTCATCGGCCACGCGCCATGCTACAGGCAGTCGGCGAGCCGACCCTGGCCGATATCGATGTCATGCATCGATCAAAGACGCTGACCATATTCAGCGCCACCTGGACGCCGCAGATGAATCTGATGCCCCACAATCACCTCATGTGGGCCAACATCGGTATCTACACCGGGCGGGAAGACAACATCATGTGGCGCCGCACGCCGGACGGCATCGAGGCCTCCGGGGCGACCTGCCTGTTCGAGGGCGATGTGGCGGCGCTCTCCGTAGACGCCATTCATTCAGTGACAAACCCGCTGCGACGATTCACCGGCGGCATCCACATCTATGGTGGCGATTTCTTCGATACTGCACGCAGCCTCTGGAATCCGGAGACCCTGGAAGAGGAACCCTCCGACGGCGATGTCATCCGGCGCATCTTCGAACGCGAGAACGAGCAGATCGGAAAATAGGGGTCAGAGAGCAATTTGCCTTCAAAAAAATGGCTCTCTGATCCCTATTGTTCTCTTCACAGGTAATACACCACCACGAAGACCGCCAGCAGCACCGCGACCCATATGGCCATGCTGCCCGTGGGCCAGGTCCTGGCCAGAGCACCACCGGGCCCGTGGTAGCGGAACAGGAGGGCTACCAACCCGGAGAACTGCGCGACGACGCCCTTCCTGGCGCCGTCCCAGACCGGTGACAGGACCCTCTCTCCGCCGCGGATAGCGGCGGGAAGCAGTCGGCGATAAATCCAGTCGAAGTCCAGATTGACGGCTCGCTCCTCGGTCGGATAACGGCCCGTGCGCATCATCCAGAACACCGCCAGGGCGCCGAACATCAGCAGCTGCACCTGGGTGACGACGTGGGTCATGTCATAGGGGTGATAGGACGCGTCGAAGGGCAGCAGCCGGTAGAGCGTCGCCTCCGGGAAAACCCCGATGACGATACAAAGCGCGGCGGCCACCGCCATGGCCGCGCGCATGTTGACCGGCGGCTCGGCCGGGCGCCGGCCCGAGTCGTGGGCGAAGAAGGCGAAGAAGGGGATCTTGATGCCCGCGTGCTCCAATACGCCCACGGAGGCGAACAGGAGGAAGAACCATATGATGGTGTGACCCTGGTCCAGGGCCGCCTGCATGATCATGGACTTGCTCACGAACCCACAGAACAGGGGGATGGCGGAGATCGAGGCCGCGCCCACGATGCACAGCGCGGTGGTCTGGGGCATGGTCTTGTACAGCCCGCCCAGCTCGGACGCCTTCGTGGTGCCGGTCATCGTCAGTACCGCGCCCATGGACATGAACAGCAGCCCCTTGAACAGCACGTCGTTGAAGGCGTGGGACACCGTGCCGTTGAGCGCCAGGGCGCTGCCCAGGCCGATCCCGCAAACCATGAAGCCGAGCTGGTTGATCATGCTGTATGAGAGGACCCGCCTCAGGTCGTTCTCGATGACCGCGAAAAAGATGGGGAAGAACGTCATGAAAGCGCCGATGTAGATCAGCGGCTCGGCGCCGGCGAAGCTCCGGGTCAGGGCATAGATGGCGCACTTGGTGGTGAACATGCATAGGAAGACCGCGCCTGTCGGCGTCGACTCGGGATAGGCGTCCGTGAGCCACATGTGCAGCATCGGGAAGCCGCACTTCAGGCCAAGGGCCAGAATGATCAGCCAGCCGCCGGGCGCTTCCAGCCCGATATGGTTCATCGCCACCTCGCCGGTGGCGGCGACGTAGACCAGAAGACCTGCCAGGAGCGTGACGCCGGAGCCGATCTGCAGGAGCAGGTAGCGGAAACCCGCCGCGATGGCCTGTGGCGTCCGCCGGGCCCAGATCAGGAACACCGAGCTGAGGCTCAGCACCTCCCAGAAAAGGAAGAAGGTGATCAAATCGCCGGCGAACACGGCACCCACGGCGCCCCCCGCATAAGCCATGGCCATGACGTGTTGCAGGGTGTCGTCGGTGTGCAGGGCATAGAGCACGGCGATAAAGGCGCCGAGATGGAACAGGTAGCCGAACATCAGGCTGAGTTCGTCCACCCGGACGGGGGTCAGCGTATAGCCGAGGACCTGGATCTGCAGGAGCTCGCCCGACCCGATGCCCGTCAGCGCGAGCGCCCCTGCGATGGGCGTGGCCAGCATCAGCGCGGATCGCAGCCGCCCGCGGGTGACCGCCGCCAGCAGCGCGGCAACAAGAAACGGCAGGAACGGCGGCATGTCAGTCGGCATCGCCGGGCCTCTCGTAGTAATTCTCGGGCCGCATCACGAAGCGTCGGAGCTGTATGGCGCCGAAGACGAGGAAGACAATGCCCACGAAACCCCATCCCCAATAGAACCCTGGCAGGCCCTCGACGAACAGCGACGCGTGGCGGTGATAGACGATCCCGAGGAGGCCGAAAAGGTCCAGCGCCGCTACGACGGCACAGGCCATTACGAACCGCCGCCACAGGCGGGTGACGTTCTCCGGATTGTCCAGGTATCGCTTGGGTTCTCTGGGTGTTTCCATGTCGTGCTCCGGTTGCTCAGCCGGCGCCCGCGCCGACCAGGCTTGCCAGCTGGTACAGCAGATCGGGATAGAAGAACAGCGCCAGGCAGCCCAGGCTGGTCACACCGATGGCGATGAGGCAGGGGAGTGGCGCTTCTGTGATCTTGTCCGGCAGATCCGTGGACGGTTTCGCCATGAAGGCGCGGACTGGCAGCGGTAACAGGTAGGCGATATTGAGCATAGAACTCACCATCAGCACGACCAGCATCCAGATCTGCCCCGATTCCAGGGAGCCGAGGGCAAGGTAGAACTTGCTCCAGGTGCCGCCGGTGGGTGGCAGGCCGATGATAGAGAGGCTGCCGATGAAGAACGCGACGAAGGTGAAGGGCATGGCGCGCCCGAGGCCGTCCATCTCGCTGATCTCTGTCTTGTGAGCCGCCACCATGATGGCACCGGCACAGAAAAACAGCGTGATCTTGCCGAAGGCATGCATGGCGATGTGCATGGCCGCGCCGGTGGCGGCCAGGCTGCTGGCCAGCAGCGCGCCGGCCACGATGTAGGAGAGCTGGCTGATGGTCGAATAGGCCAGCCGCGCCTTCAGGTTGTCCTTGCGCATCGCCACCAGGGACCCGAGCAGGATCGTCGCGCCGGCGAAATAGAGCAGCCAGTCGCTGGCTCCGGTACTAGTGAGGAAGTCCAGTCCGAACAGATAGACACAGACCTTGAGGATGGCGAAGACGCCGGACTTGACCACCGCGACGGCGTGCAGCAGGGCGCTGACAGGAGTAGGCGCCACCATGGCAGCGGGGAGCCAGCGGTGGAAGGGCATGACGGCCGCCTTGCCGATACCGAATACATAGAGGGCTAGCAGCAGGGCGGCCGCAGGCCCGTCCGCGTGTCCCGCGAGGATGCCCCCGGCCTCGAAATCCAGGGTGCCGGTCAGGTTCCAGGTCCAGAGGATGGCCAGCAGCTGGAAGCCGATGGACGTGCCCAGGAGGATGCCAAGATAGACTCGCCCGGCCCGCTTCGCCTCTTCCGTCCCGGAATGGGTTACCAGCGGATAAGTCGAGATACTCAGGACTTCGTAGGCGACGAACAGGGTCAGCATGTTGCCGGCGAAGGCGACGCCCAGCGCGCTGGCGATGGCCACGGCGAAACAGGCGTAGAAACGCGTCTGGTTCTCCTCGTGGTGCCCGCGCATGTAGCCGATCGAGTAGATCGAGGTCACCAGCCACAGGAAGCTGGCGACCAGCGCGAAGATCATGCCGAGGGGTTCGAGGCGGAACATCAGGGACAGCCCGGGCACGAACTCCATGAGTGTGATCTCGGGGCGCTCACCGGCCAGTACCCCGGGGACGGCGGAGGCCACCAGAAGGAGCACGACCACGGCGGTCGAAAGGGTGACCGCCTCCCGCAGATTTGGTGACCGGCCGGTGACGGCGATGGGCAGGCTGGCCGCCGCCGGCAAGACGACGGCGAGCTGCATGGCCCCGACCAGGGTCATCGCATGCTCTCCATCAGCGTACGGGCCGCCAGGTCGGCCACCCCGACAGTCATTGTCGTGTTGACGCCGAAATAGATGTTGGCGAGCACCAGGATCCAGGTGGGGATCAGCATGGCCAGGGGCGCCTCGCGGACTTCCGCCGCCCGCAGGGACGGTTTGGCGAACCAGGCCGTCTCTACCACCCGCCAGATGTAGACTACCGCCAGCAAGGACCCGATGAGTATCAGCACCGCCAGGGGCCAGTAGCCTTTCTGCAGGGCGGCCAGCACCAGGTACCACTTGCTCACGAAGCCCACCGTCAGCGGCACGCCGATCAGGCTGAGACCACCCATCACGAAGGCGGCGAAGGTCCAGGGCATGCGCCGGCCAACGCCCGCCATATCCTCGATGCTCATCGAGCCGAGCCGATAGACGAAACAGCCAACCGCCATGAACAGGGCGCCCTTCATCAGGGCGTGATTGAACAGGTGCAGCAAGGCTGCCTGGAGCCCCAGCACTGATGCGAATCCGATTCCGAGCAGGATATAACCGATCTGGGCGATGCTGGAGTAAGCCAGCATGCGCTTGATGTTCTGCTGAAAGATGGCCACGAAGCTGCCCGTGAGCAGTCCCATCACTGCCAGCACAATGGCGATCTGACCGTAGGGAATGCCCTCGGAGAAGAGAGCCGGCCCCATGATCGTGTAGACGAATCGCAGCAGGATGTATACCGCCACCTTGGTGGCGGTGGAGGCGATAAAGACCGTGGCGGTGCTGGGGGCGTAGGCATACGCGTTCGGCAACCAGAGGTGCAGCGGAAACATGGCCAGCTTCAGGCCGATACCGACGACGATGAAGGCGAACGCCGTGTGCAGGGTCCTGACCTGTGTGACATCTGGGAGCCGGGCGGCCAGGTCCGCCATGTTCAGGGTCCCGGTGAGTACGTACAGAAAACCGATGCCTATCAGCACGAAGGTGCCGCCGATCGTGCCCATGACCAGGTACTGGAATGATGCCGTAAGAGAGCGGCGGTCCCGTCCCTGGCTGATCAACCCGTACATGGACAGGGAACTGATCTCCAGGAACACGAAGACGTTGAAGGCGTCCCCGGTGACAGTCATGCCCAGCAAGCCGGTAAAACAGAGCATCAACAAGGCGTAGAAGAGGGGTACCCGCTCGCCGTGGATGTACAGCGGCACGCTGCGATAGGCATACGGGAGCACCACGGCGGCGATGCCCGTCACGATCAGGGCCACGTAGGCATTGACGGCGTCGATCCGGTATTCGATACCCCAGGGTGCCGCCCACCCGCCCATGGCATAGCTGACCGGCCCTTCTGCCAGAACCGTCTGCAACAGCGCCAGGGCGATGCCGAACGCTGTCCAGGTGACCAGCGTGCACATGGTCCAGACAAGGCGGGGCCAGCGGGCCAGCACCAGACACAGCGGCGCTGACAGGAGCGGGATCACCACCTGGAGGGCCGGCAGGTTATCGAGAAAAGCGTGCGCCATCAGAACGATTTGTCCTGCTCGTGGATCTCGTCTTCTTCGACCGTGCCGTAGGCTTCCTTGATGCGGATGATCAGCGACAGCGCCACCGCGGTGGTGGCGACGCCGACCACGATGGCGGTCAGGATCAGGACGTGGGGGACGGGATTGGAATAATGGGTCATTCCCTCGACGAGTATCGGCACGGTGCCGCCGTCCACCACGCCCATGCTGATGTACAGAATGAATACCGAGGTCTGGAACATGGACAGTCCGGCGACCTTCTTGACCAGGTTGCCCCGGGAGACCACCACGTAGAAGCCGACCATCGCCAGGAAGATGGCGATCTCGTAGTTGTACAGGTGCAACACCGTCACTGCCCGGGCTCCCGTCCGGCGAAGGCATAGTAAAGAAGTAGCATGGTGGAGAACACGGTGACGCCCACGCCCAGTTCCACCAGGAAGATGCCCAGGTGCTGGCCATGGGTAGGCTCGTGGGCGAGGAAATTGTAGTCCAGGAAGTTGCCGCCCAGCAGCAGGGTGTCGACGCCGACGCCCGCATAGATCAGGACGCCGAGTGGAGAGAGGATCTTGAGCACCCCCGGAGGCAGAGCGTCCATGGTGTCCTCGAGGCCGAAGATCAGGGCATACAGGATGATGCCGGCGGCGAAGATGACCCCCGCCTGGAAGCCGCCGCCAGGACTGTAGTCCCCGTGGAATTGGACATACAGGGCGAACAGCAGGATCATCGGTATCAGCAGCTTCGCGACCACTCTCAGGACCGTGTGGTGAAGCATCAGTCCTCCTCTCCTGGCTCCTCTCGCCGACGACGCCGGCGAATTCCCAGCAGCGCCATCACCGCTACGCCCGCGGTGAAGATAACCGTGGTCTCGCCGAGGGTGTCGTAGCCGCGATAGCTGGCCAGCACCGAGGTGACGATATTGGGGATGCCGATCTCTCTCTCGGAATCCTCGATATATCGAGGCGCGACGTGATGATGGGCCGGCGCGCTGGCATCACCCATTCGGGGCAGGTCGCTGGTGCCGAATACCAGCAGCGCGCCGGTCACGAACACGACGATTAGCGGGAGCGTCGGGTTCCTGGACCGCTTCGGCTGCTCCTCTCGCGCCGTCCGGGTCAGCGTCGCCAGCATCAGGATCGTTGAGACGCCGGCTCCGACGGCGGCCTCGGTGAAGGCCACATCCGCCGCGTCCATGACCGTGAACACGCCGGCGGAGAGCAGGCTGAACACGCTGAACAGCATGGCGATACCGAACAGATCCCGCATGCGCACGACGGCGATGGCGATCACCGCCATGAAGGCCAGCAGCAGGACGTCGATAGTGAGGTCGAGGTTCATCGATCGTCAGCACCGGGATCGACGGGAGGGACACCGCCGTGGAGCGCCGCTTTGGCCAGGGCGTGCGATGCGGTGGGGCTGGTCAGGAACAGGAAGATCAGGATCAGCACCAGCTTGAAGGTCACCAGGCTCCAGCCTGCCTGGATCATCATCGCCAGCAGGATGGGCGGCGCGCACATCGTCTCCGCCATGCCGGCGGCGTGGATGCGGGTGAAGAAGGAGGGCATGCGCACGATCCCGATACCGCCGGTGATGCCGAAGGCGCCGCCGACAAGGATCAGTACCCAGCAGACCAGGTCCAGCGACGCGTCCATCAAGGCCGCCCCCGCCCGCCACGGCTGAATTCGCCGTACTCGAAGAACTTCAGCACCGCCACGATGCCGATGAAATTGATCAGCGCGTAGACCAGCGCGATATCCAGCAGGTCGGTGCGCCCGCTCATAAAGGCGATGGCGGCGATGAGGAGCACGGTCTTGGTGCCAAACATGTTCACCGCCAGAATGCGGTCATACACGGTCGGGCCGAGCAGCGTGCGGACGATGGCCAGCACCATGGTGACCAGGATGGCGACGGTCGCGGCAACGAACATCAGCCTGTGCCCTCGAAACGAGTCGCGTGGGCATCCATCACGCCGGACTGGATGCCCTCCGCCGAAGCTTCCGTGAGGGCGTGCACCTCCAGTTCCGAGCCGCGTACGTCGATCGTGACTGTCCCGGGAGTCAGAGTGATGGAGTTGGCGTAGATGGTGCGCCCTACGGCCGTCTTCTGGCTGGCCTGAACGACGAACACCCGTGGACTGATTGGCAGGGAGGGACTGAGCACGCGCCGGGCCACGTCGATGTTGGACTTGATGATCTCCCAGAAGAGCCAGGGGAAATAGATGAATACCCTGCCGGCGATGTGGAATGGGTGCCCTTCGTGGTCGATCACCTTCATCCGGGCCGAGACCCACACCGTCAACGCCACGGAGACAGCGCCGAGGCCGTAGAACACGGTGTCGTAGTGGCCCGATAGCAGCAGCCAGACCGCCGAAAGGACGAAGATCAGGCTGAGGACGCGGATCATCGGGAGCTGGCTTTCCTTGTTGGAGTCTTGTCGGGCCGAGCAGGATATTGGCGGAATATTATCAGATGGCCGCCCGGTTTCGAGACCCGCCCGACAGCTATCCTGCGCAGGATGGGGATCGCGGGGTCACTTCCGGTACCGGCGAGGGCGCATGCATGCCGGGCGTGGGTGCCACATGTGGCGGTCCGCCGTCGGGCCGACGGGTGTCCCTGGCCCAGCGGCGGTCCATGATCTCGACACCCTGCCAGGACGCGTCGGAACACCTGAGCGGGCCCGTGGGCTGTGAACTCAGTCATAGAGCCTCGATCGCAAAAGCCTTAGACTGCCGGCCAGCAGCCGCTGTCCTGCCCGACGGAGCAGACGGCGGCGCAGCGATTCCCAACATCACACCAGGAAAGAGACGGTCATGATCGAACTGCAGAGTGCTCGAATAGGGGTCATCGGACTGGGGTACGTGGGGCTCCCGCTGGCAGTCGCCTTCGGCCGCCGTTATCCCACGGTGGGCTTCGACATTCATGCGGGCCGTATTGCCGAGCTGGAGTCCGGCCGGGACAGCACCCTCGAAATCGATCCCGAAGAGCTCTCGTCGGCCGGGATGCTTACTTTCTCCAGCGACCCATCCGGGCTGGAAGATTGCAATGTCTATGTGGTCACTGTGCCGACGCCCATCGATCACGCCAAGCAGCCGGACCTGCATCCTCTGGAGGCGGCCAGCAGGACCGTCGGCAAGGTGCTGGGCCCGGGCGACGTGGTGATCTATGAATCCACGGTCTATCCGGGGGCCACCGAAGAGATCTGCGTGCCTATCCTCGAGGCACTGTCCGGCCTGAGGTTCAATGAGGATTTCTATGCCGGCTACAGTCCCGAACGGATCAATCCCGGTGACCGGCAGCA
>JAHEFR010000003.1:115425-140922 GCA_024640085.1 Gammaproteobacteria bacterium | reverse complement strand
GGCCGCCAGGGTTTCCCAGCGCACCGCCTATTTCCACCTGGGCTACCTGGTCGAGGTAGACGAGACGGACAAGATATTCACGAATCCGTCTCACAAGCTCACCGAGGATTACATCACCGGCCGTTTCGGCTGACAGCCCAGGCGTCGCCGCCCGGAGACATCCCATGTCGGATCACATGCCCCACTACACAGAAGGCCACACGGTCAGGTCCTACGACGCCCAACTGGAACAGCTCAGGGGCCTGGTGCTCGAAATGGGCGGCCTGGTCGGGGATCAGGTTTCCCGGGCCGTCCATGCCCTGTGCGAGCGGAATGCGGAGTCGGCCAGGCTCGTCACCCAGCGGGAGGAGACAGTCAACCAGTATGACACCGACGGCGAGGAGCTGATCTTCAACATCCTGGCAAAGCGCCAGCCCATCGGGCCGGATCTCCGGGTGGTGCTGTCATACAGTCGTGCCATTACCGACCTGGAGCGTTGCGGCGACGAGGCCAAGAAGATCGCCAAGATCGCCAGGCGCCACGCGGACGAGGACGCGGAGGTGGTCCAAGCCTTCGCTGCATCGGCCGGCAACATGGGCGAACTGGCGGCCGGGCTCCTGAAAGTAGCGGTGGAGTCGCTGGACGACGCAGACGAGCAGAAAGCGGTACACGCGGCCCAGGCCGATGCCAGTCTGGACGCCGAGTACAAGGTGGCTCTGAGAGAAGTCCACAAGGCGCTCGTGGGCAATCCTTCGCTGATCGAGGTTGCCGCGGACCTGGTGATCGCCATCAAGGCCTTGGAGCGCATCGGCGATCACGCCAAGAACATCGCCAAGTACGTGGTGTTCATCGTCGAGGGCAAGGACGTACGTCACGTCAAGACCCGGGTGCTGGATCAGGAGATCTGAGAGACGCCACGGGGTCGCTGCGCCCGCCGAAATGCGTGCCACTGGGTCCGGAGATTCAGGGGGTCAGGTCTAGCGGGCCGCTCGCAGCAGCTCGTTGATGCTCACCTTGGCGCGGGTTTTTTCGTCCACCCGCTTGACGATGACTGCGCAGTAGAGGCCGTAGCGGCCGTCCGCCGACGGCAGTGTACCTGGCACCACGACGGCGCCCGCCGGCACCCGGCCGTAGACCACCTCGTCGTTGTCCCGGTCGTAGATGCGCGTGCTTTGGCCGATGAATACGCCCATCGAGATCACGGCGCCCCGCTCGACGATAACGCCCTCGACGATCTCGGATCTGGCACCGATGAAACAGCCGTCCTCGATGATCGTGGGGGCAGCCTGCAGGGGCTCGAGCACGCCGCCGATGCCGGCGCCACCGGAGATATGGACGCCGGTGCCGATCTGGGCGCAGGACCCGACCGTGGCCCAGGTGTCAACCATGGTCCCGGGACCCACCCAGGCGCCGATGTTCACGTAGCAGGGCATGAGCACCGCGTCGGGCGCAACAAAGGCACCCCGCCGGACCACGGCCGGCGGCACGATGCGAGCCCCATCACTGGCAAACGCCCCCTCGTCGTATGCGGCGTGCTTGAGCGGCACCTTGTCGTAGAAACGGGTAAAGCCGCCGTCGATGACCTGGTTCGGATGCAGTCGGAAATACAGCAAGACGGCCTTCTTCAGCCATTCGTTGACTCGCCAACCCTCGTCGCCCGGTTCGGCGACCCGGGCGCGGCCGGCATCCAGCATGGCGATACACGTCTCTACGGCCTCACGAACGTCGGCCGGTGTTGTCGCCGGTGTGAAATTCGCCCGATCCTCCCAGGCGTCGTCAATCAAGCCTTGCAGGTGCTCCACGTTCACGCTCCCGCGTCGAGGGTATGACAGTAATCCCGTATCCGGGTGGCCGCTTCGACGCATTCCTCGGTGGTGGCCACCAGCGAGATACGTACATGGTTCTCTCCCGGATCTCCCGCGACCGTGTCGCGGGAGAGGTAGCGGCCGGGTAACACCGTGACGTTCCGCGTGGCGAACAGGTCGCGGGCGAATGTCTCGTCGTCGACCGGCGTCCGCACCCAGAGGTAGAACGCCGCCGGCGGCCGGGATACGGGCAACACTTGCCCCAGGATTGGCAACACGGTGTCGAACTTTTCCTGGTACAGGTGGCGGCTGGCGATGACGTGATCCTCGTCCTCCCAGGCCGGGAGACTCGCCAGCTGCACTGCCAGCGGCACGGCGCAGCCGTGATAGGTCCGGTAGAGCCTGAACCCGGCCATCAGCCGCGCGTCACCGGCGACGAAGCCGGACCTCAGTCCCGGTACGCTGGACCGCTTGGAGAGACTGTGGAATACGACGCAGCGGCTCATGTCCTCGCGCCCCAGTTCCCTGCAGACTTGCGCGAGTCCCACCGGCGGGGTCGCCTCGTCCAGGTAGATGTCGGAATAGCACTCGTCGGACGCGACGACGAAATCATGACGATCCGCCAGTTCGATGGCGCGCGCCAGGAACGCTGCGTCCAGGACCGCACCGGTGGGATTACCCGGACTGCAGAGGAACAGCACCGCGCAGCGGTCCCAGGTCTCCCGACTCACGGCATCCAGGTCCGGCAGATAGCCATTTTCCTCCGTGGTGTTCAGGTACACCGGTTCCGCTCCCGCCAGCAGCGCCGCGCCCTCGTAGATCTGGTAGAACGGGTTGGGCATCATTACCGCCCGGGCGCCGGCCGGATCGACCATCGCCTGTACAAAGGAGAACAGGCCCTCCCGGGTCCCGTTCACCGGCAGGATCATGGACGCTGGATCGACCATGGACTCCGGCAGCCCGAAGCGCCGGCGGAGCCAGGCGGCGATGGCCGTCCGCAGTTCGTCCAGTCCCAACGCCACCGGATATGTCCCCAGGGTGTGGAGGGCCGCAGTCAGGGCCTCCCCCACGAAAGTCGGCGGCCGATGCTTCGGTTCGCCGATGGACAGGGGGATGTGATGGAACTCCACCGGCGGTCTGATGCCGGCCTTCAAAGCGGCCAGGCGCTCGAAGGGATAAGGCTGGAGACGGTCGAGATTTGGGTTCAAGAAGTTGGCTCCGTCAACGGTTCCGGTCGAGGGCGACATGCAGTTTTTCGCGCAGGGCCTGGCAGGCCGTGTCGTCCAGCGGCTGGCCGGCCATGTCACTGATGCAGAACACGTCCTCCGCCCGCTCTCCGATGGTCATGATCCTGGCGGTATGGACCTCCACGCCGGCGGCCAGCATGACCTTGCCCACCTCGGACAGCAGCCCGGGTCTGTCACCCGCCATGAGCTCCATCAGCGTCCGTTGGCGGGCGTCGCTGCCGAAACTGATACGGGTCGGCGTCGAAAACATCCGGACCTGGCGCGGGGCCTGCCGGGTGACCTCCACGGCACGCCCCTCGGGGGCGGACATAGCGCGGCCGATAGCGGCCTCGATCTGGCCGACCCGTTGGCGATCGCCGATGGGCGTGCCGTCGTTTTCCAGCACCACGTAGCTGTCGAGGCTGTGGCCGTCTGTGGTGGGGGTGATAGCGGCATCCACGATGTTCAGGCCGAGCTCGTCCAGTACCGCAGTAACCCTGGCGAAATTCTGTTCGGTGTACACCGCGTAGACGAGGATGGCTGTGCCCCCGAGGTCAGTCTCCAGGCTCACCGCCACCAGCGGGCCGCTGGCAGGGATCCCGCGCTTGATGAGCTGCTCCGTGTGCCAGGCGATCTCCTCGGACGTGTGGCGCAGGAAATACTCCTCGGTCAGTGGTTCCCATATCTTGCGGATCTTGCGCTTGCGGATGCGCCGGGAGCGGAGCAGGGCGCAGGCCGCTTCCTGGGTCTCCTCGATCAGCTCCTCCTTGTCGATCGGGTTCTCAAGGCCCCTCCGGAGTGCCCGCTTGATCGCCTCGTAGAATTCCTCGAACAGCGAGGCTTTCCAGGAGTTCCACAGCTTGGGGTTGGTGCCCCGCAGGTCGGCCACCGTGAGCAAGAAAAGATAGTCCAGGTGGGTCTGGTCGCCGACGAAACGGGCGAAGTCGCTCACTACCTCCGGGTCCTTGATGTCCTTCTTCTGCGCGGTGATGGAGAAGACCAGGTGGTGCCGCACGAGCCAGGCCACCACCCTCGCGTCATAACGGGACATGCCCTGCTCGAGGCAGAAGGATTCTGCGTCCACGGCGCCGAGTTCGGAGTGATCACCGCCGCGCCCCTTGGCGATGTCGTGAAAGAGACCGGCCAGATAGATCAGCTCCGGCTTCGGCATCCCCTGCATGATCCGGCTGAGGGAAGGCAGCTCGTGGTCGAATCGAGGCAGCGCCAGGCGGCGCAGGTTGCTGACCACGAACAACGTGTGGGCGTCTACGGTGTACGCATGGAAGAGATCGTACTGCATCCGGCCGACGATGCGCCCGAAGGCGGGGATGTAGCGTCCCAGGACCCCGTAACGGTTCATGCGCCGCAACTCGTGGGTCACTCCCTGGGGCGCCCGGATGATGTCAAGGAAGAGTCGATGGTGACGCGGGTTCTGGCGGAATTCCTCGTCGATCAGGATCCGGGCCCGGCGGACCTGCCTGATCGTGCCGGCGCTGACTCCCCGCAGGTCAGGGTTCTCCTGCAGCACCTTGAAGATCTCGAGCAGCGCCTCGGGACTCTTCTCGAAGACATCGGGATCGGTGGCCTCCAGGAATCCGTTTCGGACCTGGAACCTGGCGTCCAGGGGGACGGGGGCTGCCCGGGGATCCAGCAGAATGGCCTCCTGGAACAGCTGCAGCAGCATCTCGTTCAGACGGCTGAGTTCCATCACCGTCCGGTAGTACTTCTGCATGAACTGCTCGACCGCCAGGGTGTAGGTGGCGTCCTCGTAACCGAAGATGCGGGCGATGGCGATCTGGTGGTCGAACAGCAGGCGGTCCTCGCGGCGGCCGGTGAGCGTGTGCAGCGCCCAGCGGATACGCCACAGAAACGCCTGGCCGGCCAGGAGCTTGCGGTATTCGTAGTCGGTCAGGAAGCCCTGTTGGGCAAGCTGATGGAAGGTCGAGGCGCCGAAATGGCGCTTGGCCACCCAGCCCACCATCTGGATGTCCCGCAGGCCGCCGGGACTGCCCTTGACGTTGGGCTCCAGGTTATAGGCGGTGTCGTGGTAGCGGTGATGGCGCTCCGTCTGCTCGCGGAGCTTGGCCTCGAAGAAATCCCGGGTGTTCCAGATGCGGTCCGGCCCCACGGTTTCCTGCATCCCCTGGAACAGTTCGCCCGGGCCGTCCAGCAGCCGCGCCTCCATCAGCGTGGTGGCGACGGTGATATCGGCTTCCGCCTGGGTCCGGCAGTCCGCCACGGTCCGGACGCTGTGGCCTACCTCCAGTCCGATGTCCCAGAGGAAGGTCAGGAAACGCTCTACCTGGCCTTGCCAGTCCGCCTCCGCCGCTTCCGGCAGCAGCACCATGATGTCGATATCCGAGCAGGGGTGAAGTTCTCCCCGGCCGTAGCCGCCTACGGCTACCAGGGCCAGCGAAGCGACATGATCGCCGACGTGGAGGCGCCAGGCCCGGCACAGCACATTGTCCACGAGCCGCGCCCGGTCGCGCACCAGGTGTTCCACCGGCTCTTCCTGCTCGAATCGCTCATTGAGGCGTTCGGCCCCCGTAGATAGAGCCTGCCTGAATTCGTTTATCGATGTCGGACACGCCTCCTCCAGGTCCTCGAGGTGGGGGAAGGCCGCGGGTGTCAGCATCGGATCCACTTCGATCAGATCTCTCCGGATGCGCCGAGGGTAAGAACTTCGTGGCCGCTTTCGGTGACCAGTATTGTGTGCTCCCACTGGGCCGAAAGCGAATGGTCCTTGGTGACGACGGTCCAGCCGTCCGGGAGCAGTTTCACGTGCCGGCGCCCGGCGTTGACCATCGGTTCGATGGTGAAGGTCATGCCCGGCTTGAGGTCCATGCCCGTGCCTGGCCGACCATAGTGGAGGACCTGGGGGTCTTCGTGAAAGACCCGCCCGATGCCGTGGCCACAGTATTCGCGGACAACCGAGCAGCCGTGAGACTCGACATAGCTCTGAATGGCGTGTCCGATATCACCGAGCCTGGTGCCAGGTCGGACCATACGGATGCCGCGCCGCATGGCCTCGTGGGACACGCTTGAGACCCGCTGGGCCGCCACCGGCGGTTTGCCCACGAAGAACATGCGGCTGGTGTCGCCGTGGAAGCTGTTTTTGATGACCGTGATATCGATGTTCAGGCAGTCCCCGTTTTTCAGCACCCGGTCGCCGGGGATGCCGTGGCAGACCACGTGGTTCACTGAAGTGCAGATCGATTTCGGAAATCCCCGGTAGTTCAGGGGCGCGGGGATAGCGTGCTGATTGGCAACGATGTACTCGTGACAGATCGCATCGAGCTCATCCGTGGTGACGCCCGGCTGCACGTGCTCGCCGATCATGTCGAGGACCTCGGCCGCCAGCCGACCGGCGGTCCGCATTCGATCCTGCTCTTCAGCTGTCTTGATGGTCACTATCATGTTCCGGCGATCGTGCGTCCCGCATGTCTGTGACATGCACTTGTGCAATTAGTTGATTTTAAAAGTATGAGGAGATTGTTCGGAAAGGCCCGGTATGGTATAAAGCGCGCTCTTTTTTCGCAATAAACCACACACGCGCCGTCACATTCGGACGGGTGCCCGGCCTGGTCCGGGTCTCCGGATGGGGTGCGTGGAGGCTCAACCCGAGGTAACAACATGGCTAACGTTTCCATGCGCCAGATGCTGGAGGCGGGGGTGCACTTTGGGCACCAGACCCGCTTCTGGAACCCCAAGATGGCTCCTTTCATCTTCGGCGAGCGCAACAAGATACACATCATCAATCTCGAGAAGACCCTGCCTCTGTACAACGAGGCGGCGGAGTTCGTCCGCAGGGTCGTCTCCGACGGTGGCCGGGTGCTGTTCGTGGGCACCAAGCGCGCTGCGCGGGAGTGCATGCAGCGAGAGGCCGACCGGTCCGGCATGCCCTACGTGACCCACCGCTGGCTCGGCGGCATGCTGACCAACTTCAAGACAGTCAAGCAGTCGATCAAGCGTCTAAAGGATCTGGAGGCCCAGTCCGAGGACGGCAGCTTCGAGGCGCTGAACAAGAAGGAAGTCCTGCAGCTCCGCCGCGAGATGGAGAAGCTCGATCGGAGCCTGGGCGGCATCAAGGACATGTCGGCGCTGCCGGACATCCTGTTCGTCGTGGACGTCGGCCACGAGAAGATCGCCCTGGCGGAGGCCAACAAGCTTGGTATCCCGGTGGTGGCCGTGGTGGACACGAATTGTTCGCCGATCGACGTCGACTACGTGATCCCCGGTAACGACGATTCGATGCGCGCCATCGAACTGTATGTGACCGGCATCGCCGACTCCATCCTGGACGGCAAGAGCAGCATCCCCGCGGTGGTCGAGACCGCGGATGAGTTTGTCGAACTGGACGAGTCAGGCAAGCCCAGGAGCGACGCCAAGGCGGCCCGGAAGAAGAAGCCGGCCACCAAGAAGAAGGCGGCAGTCCGCAAGAAGGTCGCGGCCAAGAAGACCGACGCCGAACCGGAGACGGCCGGCGACGGAGATTCCGGGACCGGACCGGTGGCGGAAGTCGAAACGGCTGCACCCGGGAAGCCCGCGGAGACCAAGGCCGAGCCCAAGAAGACCGAGCCCAAGAAGACCGAGCCCAAGAAGGCAACGGCGAAGAAGGCAACGGCCAAGAAGGCAACGGCTAAGAAGGCCGAGTCCGCAGACACTGACTCGGACAAGGCTGTGACCGCAGATGCTGCCCCGGAAAAGACCGCATCGGGCGAGAAACCCGGTGCCGACGATGCGTCGGCGCCGGCCAAGGAAGCCTCGGCGGACGAAGTGGGCGCCACGGAAGGGAAAGAGACGGCCTGACGGTCGGGGCGGTCAGGGGCCGGGGGCCCGTCAGTTCAATTCTCTATGAGCCGGCCCCGTTCAGGGGCCGCTCGATTTTGAAGATTTATCGAGGACATCGTCATGATTATTTCTGCAGCTCTCGTTAAGCAGCTCCGGGAACGCACCGGCGCCGGCATGATGGAGTGCAAGAAGGCGCTCGTGGAGACGGGCGGGGACATGGAGGCGGCCGTCGAGCTGATGCGCAAGACCGGCCTGGCCCAGGCGGACAAGAAAGCCGGTCGCGTGGCCGCCGAGGGGCTGGTCCGGATTGCCGTCTCCGGGGACGGCCGCAAAGCGGCGGTCGTAGAGGTCAATTGCGAGACCGATTTTGTCGCCGGAGGGGATGATTTCAGTGGTTTCGCCCAAGCGGTCGCGGACAAGGCGCTGGCCGATGCCCCGGCAGATCTCGATGCGCTCATGGAGCTGGATCTCGGCGGCAAGACCATCGAGGAAACTCGGCGCGAACTCATCGCTCGGATCGGCGAGAACATGAATGTACGGCGGTTCGAGCTGATCGAGGCCGAGGATCGCATCGGCGCCTATATTCACGGCACCCGGATCGGCGTGCTGGTGGGATTGGCCGGCGGTGACGATGAACTCGCCAAGGACGTAGCCATGCACGTGGCGGCTAGCAGCCCCATGTGTGTCTCGGAGTCCGACGTGCCGTCGGCGACCCTGGCCAAGGAACGGGAGATCCTCACCGAGCAGGCCCGGAACGAAGGCAAGCCCGAGGCTATCGTAGACAAGATGGTGGAGGGCAGGCTCCGCAAGTTTCTGGCGACGATCACGCTGGTGGGGCAGCCATTCGTCAAGGACCCCGACATCACCGTCGGCAAGCTGCTGGGACAGCACGACGCCAATGTGACCGGTTTCGTCCGCTTCGAGGTGGGCGAGGGGATCGAGAAGAAGTCGGAAAATTTTGCCCAGGAAGTCATGGCGCAGGTCCAGGGCGTGTGACGGCCAGGGCCTGGCCGACAGACTTGACAGTCTCTAGGGCTTGACCGAATTGCGGTAAACTACTCCAGCGAGCCCCGCTTCTGCCGCGGGGTTCTTTTTGAGCCAGTTTGACGGGCGGGTGTGATGAACAGGAAAGGCCGGATCCCGAAGCGAATCCTACTCAAGGTGAGCGGCGAGGCGCTGCTGGGAGGCATGGACTACGGTATCGACCCCTCGACGCTGACTCGTATCGGCTCCGAACTCCGGGACGTCCGCGAGATGGGCGTCCAGGTCGCCGTCGTGATCGGAGGCGGCAATATCTTCCGTGGCGCCGGGCTGGCCGAGGCGGGGATCGACCGGGTGACCGGGGATCACATGGGGATGCTCGCGACCGTGATGAACTCGCTGGCCATGCAGGACGCCCTGGAGAAACTCGGCGTCCACGCTCGTGTGATGTCGGCCATCAAGATCAACGAGGTCTGCGAAGACTACATCCGTCGCCGCGCCATCAGGCATCTGGAAAAGAGCCGGGTGGTCCTGCTGGCGGCCGGGACAGGCAATCCCTTCTTCACGACCGATACCGCCGCCAGTCTCCGAGCCATAGAAATCGGCGCGGATCTGCTGCTCAAGGCGACCAAGGTCAGCGGTGTGTTCACTGCCGATCCGGTCAAGCAGCCGGATGCCCGCCGTTATTCGAGCCTATCCTATGACCAGGTCCTGACGGACAAGCTCGCGGTGATGGATGCCACGGCCGTGGTGATGTGCCGGGACAACGATCTGCCGCTGCGGGTGTTCAACGTTCACAACAAGGGTGACCTTCTCCGAATCATCAACGGCGAGGACGTGGGGACCCTCCTCACCAAGGAAGCGGAGTCGAGGGAAGGCTGAGAGAAGATAGGGGGCGGCACATGCTGAAGGAAATCATCAAGGACGCGGACGTCCGCATGGACAAGAGCGTCGTGGCCTTCCAGGACGAACTCAACAAGATCCGAACCGGGCGAGCCCACACCAGCCTTCTGGATCACATCACGGTTGAATACTACGGTTCACAGGTTCCGCTCAACCAGGTCGCCACGATAGGCGTGGAGGATGCGAGGACCCTGACCGTGTCGCCGTGGGAGAAGCAGATGGTTCAGGTCGTCGAGAAGGCGATCATGACCAGCGATCTGGGGCTGAATCCCGCCACGGCCGGACTCGTTATCCGGGTGCCGCTGCCGGCCCTTACCGAGGAGCGCAGGAGGGACCTGGTCCGGGTGGTCCGGCACGAAGCGGAAAACGCGCGGGTCGCCGTGCGCAACATCCGGCGGGACGCTATTCACCACGTCAAGGAACTCCTCAAGGAAAAAGAGACTAGCGAGGACGAGGCGCGCCGGGTGGAAGACGAAATCCAGGGGCTTACGGACAAGCACGTCGCCGAAATCGATCGGATTCTCGCCGCCAAGGAAGGCGAGTTAATGGAAGTCTGACGGAACTTCCCCGGGCCATGCCACCCACTAGCCAAGGCGCGGCAGGGGGCCGGTTGCCGGCTCACATCGCTGTGATCATGGACGGGAACGGCCGCTGGGCCCGCTCCCGGGGTATGCCAAGGGCCGCCGGCCACCGGGCCGGCGTGAAAACCGCTCGCGCCCTCGTCGAGGCCTGTGGCGAAAAGGGCATCCAGGTGCTGACCCTGTTCGCGTTCAGCACCGAGAACTGGCGGCGTCCTCCCTCCGAGGTCGGCGCGCTCATGAAGCTGATGGTTGAAGCCCTCGAAAGGGAGGTCGATGAACTTGCCGGCCGTGGCGTCCGCCTGCGATTCATCGGGGCTCGCGACCAGCTCTCCGGGACGATCCTGTCCAGGATGGAGCAGGCCGAGGCCCGCACACGGGATAACGAGCGGCTGACGCTGGTGATCGCCCTGGCCTACGGTGGCCGCTGGGACATCGTGCAGTCGGCCCGTGAGCTGGCCCGCCGGGCCAGGGACGGCGCCCTCGACCCGGAGGCCGTCGACGAGCAGGCCCTGGGCGAACGAATGGCCCTGGCGGGGCTGCCTGATCCGGACCTGCTGGTGCGGACGGGAGGCGAGTCCCGGATCAGCAATTTCCTGCTCTGGAACCTGGCCTATTCGGAACTCTATTTTACCGATCGTTTGTGGCCGGATTTCGGCGTCGCCGATCTGGACGAAGCGCTGGCGTTCTACGCCAACCGGCAACGGCGTTTCGGGCGCACGCCGGCGCAGGCGGGACGGGCCTGAGATGATCGCACAGCGCGTAAAGACGGCTCTGGTCCTGGTCGCGGCACTCTTGCTGGTGCTGTTCGTTCTGCCGACCATGCTGGCTGCCGTCCTTCTGGCGGGTTTCTTCCTTGTCGGCGCCTGGGAATGGTCCCGTCTCGCCGGTGTCGTCGACACCAGTCGACGCGTCGTATTCGTGCTTGGGAGCCTGATAATCGGTGCCGTGGCGGCAGACCTGGCCGGGCGGGGTGGCTTGCCCCCGCTGATGTGGCTGGACGTTGCCGTCTGGCTGGCTGCCCTGTTCTGGATGCTGCGATTCCCGGTACCCGTTCCCGGCGTGTTCTCCGCGATTTCCGGCCTGATCGTCCTGCCCCTTGGCTGGCTATTCCTCGTGACCCTGCTGATCGAGAGGGGCCCCCTGTGGGTTCTGTTCCTGTTCGCGCTGGTGGCGGCCGCCGACGTCGGCGCCTTTTTTTCGGGCCGGGCCTTCGGGCGGCGCAAGCTGGCGCCGGCAGTCAGTCCGGGCAAGACCTGGGAGGGTGTGGCAGGGGGCCTCGTACTCGCGGGGCTGATCGGTTTCGCGGGCGCCTGGTGGCTCGGTCTGTCGGCGGCGCCGGCGGTTGTGGTGGCCGCGGGTATCGCCGCCTTCTCCATCCTGGGTGATCTCACCGTCAGCATGCTGAAGCGGCATGTGGGGTTTAAGGACACCGGGACCATATTCCCGGGTCATGGCGGCATCCTGGACCGGATCGACAGCCTGCTGGCCGCGATGCCCCTGTTCCTCATCGGCTTCGGAAGGCTCGTTGGCGGGTGAGCACTGGCATCACCATCCTGGGCTCCACCGGAAGTGTCGGGATCAGCACCCTGGACGTCGTGCGTCGTAATCCGGACCGGTTCCGGATCGAGGCACTGACCGCCAATACTGCTGTCCCGGCACTGGTCGAACAATGCCTGGAGTTCCAGCCCAGGCTGGCCGTGGCGGCGGACGAGACAGCCGCCGCGCGGCTGGCCGAGGAACTTCGCGCGGCAGGATCATCCACAGAGGTGGAGGCCGGCCAGCCAGGGCTGCTGGCGGCGGCGGCCGCGGAACGGGCAGACACCGTGGTGGCGGCCATCGTCGGTGCCGCCGGCCTCCTGCCCACCATCGAGGCGGCCCGAGCGGGAAAACGCCTGCTGCTGGCCAACAAGGAGTCCGCTGTCATGGCCGGGACCTTGCTGATGCAAGCGGTCAGGGATCATGGCGCCTGCCTGATTCCCATCGACAGTGAGCACAACGCGGTCTTTCAGTGCCTGCCCACCAACGGCGCCGCGGATGGCGCGAGCGGAGTCACCCGGATACTCCTGACCGCCTCGGGCGGGCCGTTCCTGGACCTGGCACCGGATGCCCTGGACAAGGTGACGCCCGAGCAGGCCTGCGATCACCCCAACTGGGACATGGGTCGCAAGATATCGGTGGACTCTGCCACCATGATGAACAAGGGGCTGGAAGTCATCGAGGCATGTCGTCTGTTCGGCCTGTCCGTGGATCGCATCCAGGTCGTCATCCACCCCCAGAGCATTGTCCATTCCCTGGTCCAGTATCGGGACGGTTCGGTGTTGGCCCAACTCGGCAACCCCGACATGCGCACGCCGATCGCCCATGCGCTGGCATGGCCCGACCGCATCGAGTCCGGCGTCGGCCCCCTCGATCTCTATACCGTATCCCGACTGGATTTTCGGGCGCCCGATCAGGGCCGTTTCCCCTGCCTGCGACTGGCGGTCGAGGCGGCGGCGGATGATGGCGCCGCGCCGGTTTGGCTGAACGCCGCTAACGAGGTGGCGGTTCAGGCATTCCTGGACCGACGGATCAGATTCCCGGCGATTGCCGCGATTATCGAAGCGGTTCTGGCAGAATGTGCGTCTTCGGCGCCGGATTCTCTGGCCGCCATCGTGGAAATGGACAGGGAGGTCAGGGCGCTGACGCGGGAGAAATTGCCCCGATTCGCTATCTAAAGAACCTATGTTCGAAATACTGAACTCGATCTTTGCATTCGTCCTGGCCCTGGGCCTGCTGGTGGCAGTCCACGAATACGGCCATTTCTACATCGCCCGGCGTCTTGGCGTGAAGGTGCTGCGGTTCTGTATCGGTTTTGGCAAGCCCATATGGAGCCGGGTGGCGGGTCGCGATCCGGTCGAATATGCCGTCGCCGCCATCCCCCTGGGCGGATACGTCAAGTTGCTGGACGAGCGCGAGGGACCGGTGCCCGAGGCAGATCTCCCCCGGGCGTTCACGCGACAGACGCCGTCGAGGCGTATCGCCATCCTGGCCGCGGGCCCGGCCTTCAACTTCCTGTTCGCCATTGCCGCATACTGGCTTATGTTCATCACAGGCGTGGTGGCGATGAAGCCCTTGGTCGGAGCGGTGGCGCCGGATTCCCGGGCAGCCGCCGCCGGCCTCAGGGGCGGGGACGAGATCGTCAGTGTCGGGGACCGGGATACCCAGACCATGATGGATGCCCAGCTCGCCGTAGTGGCGGAGTTGGCGTCCACTGGCCGCGTGCCCATGACCGTCCTCGGAGAGGACGGCGAGATCCGTCGCGTCGAATTGATCATCGATGAAGAGCGTAGCCAGTTCACGGAGGATCTGGGCGTGCTGTGGTCGCGACTGGGCATCGAACCCTGGCGACCCGTGCTGCCGCCGGTGGTTGAGGATCTCTCGGCAGACGGCACCGCAGCCTCGTCCGGGCTGGAATCGGGTGATCGTATCGTCCTGGCGGAGGGGGAACCGGTCACCGACTGGGCCAGTTGGGTCGAATTCGTGCGTCAGCGCCCGGGACAGACCGTGGATGTGGTGATAGACAGGGAAGACCGCGAAATAAGTCTGCCCCTCGAGATCGGTGTCGTGGAGACAGAAGAGGGGAAGATCGGCCGTATCGGGGCGGGGGTACGCGTCCCGGAGGACCTCTTTGCCGATGCCGTGACGAGACAGCAGTACGGGCCGATTGCCTCTGTCGGGGCCGCTGTCGCAAAGACCTGGGAGATGTCCTCGGTCACCGTGAGTCTGCTGTTCCGCATGCTCACCGGCGATGTCTCACCCCGGAACATCAGTGGGCCGATCAACATCGCGCAGGCGGCGGGTTATACGGCGAGCGCCGGGATGGCCGCCTTCCTGAATTTCCTGGCCGTGGTCAGCATCAGTCTGGGCATCCTCAACCTGTTGCCCATCCCGATGCTCGATGGCGGCCAGATCGCCTATCAGGTGGCGGAGATGATCAAGGGCAGCCCGGTCTCGGAGCGTACCCAGCTCATCGGCCAGCAGGTCGGGATCGCTCTTTTGCTGCTGTTGATGAGTTTTGCGTTTTACAACGACATTTCCCGCCTGGTGGGCTGACGGATAAACAGAACAAATGCTGAGATTGCGGATCGCCGCCCTGATCGTCCTGGCCTGGACGGCCGGCCTGCCTGGCCAGGCGGCGGCCCAGTCCAATTTCGTCGTTCGCGACATGCAGGTGGAGGGACTGGGCCGGATATCCGAGGGCACGGTCTACAACTACCTGCCCATCAACATCGGCGACACGGTGGACACGATTCGTATCGAAGAAGCCATGAGGGCCCTGTACGGTACCGGCCTGTTCAGCGACGTGGAGGTCCGGCGGGAGGGCAACACCCTGGTGATCGTCGTCCGGGAGCGGCCTTCGATCAGTGCGTTCACCATCTCCGGCAACAAGGACATCGAGACCGAGGAACTGGAAGATTCCCTGCGCGGCGTGGGACTCGCCGCTGGCAAGACATTCAACCGGTCCGTCCTGGAGAACGTCAAGCAGCTGCTGACCGAGCAGTATTATAGCCAGGGCAAGTACAGTGTCATTGTCGACACCGAGGTCGACGAGGACAAGGAAGACAACACGGTCAGCATCGCCATCAATATCAACGAGGGGGAACGAGCGCGCATCCGGCAGATCAACATCGTCGGCAATTCCGCCTTCGACGATGAGGAGCTGCTGGACGCCTTCGCACTGAAGACTCCGAACTGGCTGTCCTTCTACAAGAAGGACGACCGCTACTCCCGGGAGGCCCTGCTTGGGGACCTCGAGTCCCTGCGGTCCTTCTACATGGACCGGGGCTACGCGGCCTTCGATATCGCCTCCACGCAGGTGGCGATATCGCCCGACCGACAGAGCATGTACATCACCGTGAATGTCGAGGAGGGAGTGCCGTTTGTCGTCACCGACATCAAGCTCGCGGGCGACCTGGTGGTTCCGGAGCAGCAACTCCAGGCGTTGATCCTGGCGAAGCCGGGTCAGACGTTTTCCCGCCGGCTGCTGACCCAGACCGCCGACCTGATCAGTTACCGCTTGGGCGAGGAGGGCTATGCATTCGCCCGGATAGAGCCGGTGCCGGAGATCGACATCGAGAAGAGCGAGGTCTCGGTCACGTTTTATGTCGACCCCGGCAAGCGGGCCTATGTGCGGAGGATCAACTTCGAGGGGGTGACCTCGACGCAGGACCAGGTCCTCAGGCGCGAGATGCGCCAGATGGAGGGGGCGTTTCTGTCCAACCGGTCCCTCGAGCGCTCGGAGCAGCGGATCCGCCGCCTCCCCTTTATCGAGGACGTGACGTCCGGGACCACGCCGGTTCCAGGCACCGATGATCTCGTGGATGTGGATTTCGACATCACAGAGGGCCAGCCGGGCTCCTTCGGCGGCGGCCTTGGATACTCGGCCTCCCAGGGTGTGCTGTTGAACGGCAATTTCGTGCACACGAACTTCATGGGCACCGGCAATCGTATCGAGGCCGACATCAATACCAGCCAGTACGTGACGGTGTATCGGACGCTCTACACCAATCCCTACGTGACCCCGAACGGCGTGTCGCGGACCGTATCGCTCTCGTATCGGAAGCTGACCCAGTTCACCTCCGGTGCGTCGGATTTCGACACCCAGACATGGACCCTGGGGCTGGAGTACGGATATCCGATTTCCGAGTATTCGCGCATCCGTTTCGGCACGGCCGTGCAGAGCGTCGAACTCTCCGCCGGCAACGGCAGTTCGCTCCAGGCCCGGGACTGGGTGGGGCGGAACGGTAACCCGTCGCTGGAGATCATCGAGCTGGATAACGGCAACGAGGTCATTTTCACCAAGTCAGACTTCTATACTTATGATCTGCTTGCCGGCTGGGTTTACGACAGCCGTAACCGCGCCCTCTTCGCCGACCGGGGCGCCCGCCAGTCGCTCGGATTCAGCGTCACCGGCCCAGGGAGCGAGGTCCAGTATTTCACCTCCCAGTTCGACTGGACCAAGTACTTCCCCCTCCGGGGTCCGTGGGCGATCAAGTCGGACGGCAAAGCGGCCTACGCCTATCCCCTTGGCGATACCACCGCAACGCCACCCTACAAGCGCTATTTCGGCGGGGGGCCGGACACCGTCAGGGCGTTCCGGGAGGGGCGCCTCGGCCCGAAGGACAGTCTCGGCAATCCGTACGGCGGTAACGTACTGGTTGCCGCCCAGACCGAACTGCTGTTGCCGATACCCGAGCAATTCCGGGGTAAGAGCCGGCTGAGTTTGTTTTACGACATCGGTTATGTATTCTCCACCGACAATACGCCGTTCTTCGGGATAGACGAGGAGGGCAACATCGAGCGCCTGGATTACGATTTCGACGTGAGCAAGTTCAGATATTCCACCGGAATAGCCCTCGAGTGGTTGTCCCCCCTGGGGGTGTTCCGATTCAGTTATGGTATCCCGCTCAACGAAGAAGACCAGGACGAGGTCGAGGAATTCCAGTTCTCAATCGGATCGGCGTTCTGACAATTCACATGAAAAATACAGGATGGGGTAGGCATGATGGTTAATCGGCCTGTATGGCAAGCCCTGCTGCTCGGCGTTCTGATTCTCGGCAGCAGCGTCGCGTGGGGGCAGGGAATCAAGCTGGGAGTCGTCAACTTCGGCCGTCTCCTGGAAGAGGCGCCGCAATCGCAGGCGTCGCAGCGGGCCCTGCAGGAAGAATTCGCGCCACGACAGCGGGAGATCCGGGCCCGGGAGGAAGAGCTGCAGAAGCTGGAGGAACGCCTGCAGCAGGGCGAGGGCTTCATGGGTGACCAGGAGCGCATGGATCTGGAACGCAACGCCCGCGATCTGCAGCGTGACCTGAATCGCAACAAGACGGAATTCAACGAGGACGTCAACCTGCGGCGCAACGAGGAGCTCGGCAAGCTGCAACGCATGCTGATCGGGGAAGTCCAGGCGTTCGGCCGGGCCCAGAGCTACGACATACTAATGAGCGAGGCCGTCGGCGTCGTCTACGCCAGCACGTCCGTGGACATCACGGACCAGATACTGGAGGCCCTCAAGTCGAGGTTCAGCGCCCAGGGCGGCGGCTGACCGGGTCCGATCGCTGTGTCGATCACCCTCGGGGATCTGGCAGAGCGCCATGGCTGCCTCGTGCGCGGGGACGCGTCGATCCGCGTTGCCCGGGTGGCGACGCTGACGGAAGCCGGGCCGGACTCCATCACCTTCCTGGCCAATCCCGCCTACCGTAAATACCTTCCGGACACGCGTGCGGCGGCAGTCATACTGTCATCTTCCGACGCAGACCTGTGCCGGACGACGGCACTGATCGCCGACAACCCCTATCTGATCTATGCGCGCGTCGCGGCAGAACTGAACCCGGCGCCGGGGTTCCGGCCGGGGGTGAGCGCTGATGCTTCCGTGGATCCCGGCGCCCGGGTGGCAGCGTCGGCTTGGGTTGGCCCGGGCAGCGTCGTCGAGCGAGACGCGGTCATCGGTGAGGGCAGTTTCATCGGCCCGGCATGCGTCCTCGGCCGGGGGGCGGTGGTGGGCAGGGATTGCCGGCTGGTTTCCCGGGTGACCCTGTGCCAGGGCGTCGATGTGGGCGATCGCTGCGTGATCCATCCAGGCGCGGTGATTGGCGCCGACGGGTTCGGGATCGCCAGAGACGGCGAGAAGTGGGTCAAGGTGCCGCAGCTCGGCTCGGTACGCATCGGCCAGGACGTCGAGATCGGCGCCAATACCACTGTCGACCGCGGCGCCATCGAGGACACCATCATCGGTCCCGGGGTGAAGCTGGACAATCAGATCCAGATCGGCCACAACGTGAACATCGGCGAGCACACGGTGATCGCCGGCTGCGTAGGCATATCCGGCAGCACGACGGTGGGCCGGCGGTGCATGATCGCCGGCGCCACCGGCATCGGCGGCCACATCGAAATCGCGGACGACGTTGTGCTGCTGGCGGCCAGCGTGGTGACCAGTTCGATCCCCGAGGCCGGCGTCTACGGCAGCGCCCTGATGCACGATGATGCCAGGAAGTGGCGTCGCAACAGTGCCAGGTTCAGGCAACTCGACGATATGGCGAAGAAACTCAAGGCCCTGGAGCGCCGACTGGTGGCCATGGAGAGCGATACGGAGAAACGGGATGATTGAATTGGCCCCGGCGGATATCCACCGGATTATGACTTTGCTTCCCCATCGGTTCCCCTTCCTGCTCGTGGACCGCGTCATCGAATGCACGCCTGGAGAGAGATTGCGGGCGCTGAAGAACGTGACGGTGAATGAACCTTACTTCCCCGGGCACTTTCCGGAGAAGCCTGTCATGCCGGGGGTCGTGATCCTGGAGGCCCTGGCGCAGGCGTGCGGGCTGCTCGCCTTCGCCACTGCCGACGAGGCGCCCGATGAATCCACCAGCCTGTTTTTCGTCGGCATCGACAAGGCCCGTTTCAGGCGGCCCGTGCTGCCCGGCGACCAGCTGATCCTTGAGGTGGAATTTCTCCGCCGTATCCGTGACATCTGGCGTTTCGACACCCGGGCTCTGGTGGACGGCGAAGCGGTCGCAGATGCCCGGATGATGGTGGCCACGGCCGGAAAGGGGGCGTGATCCATCCGACCGCCGTCGTCGACCCGGATGCCGAACTCGGCCGGGAGGTGACGGTCGGGCCCTACGCGGTCATCGGTCCGGGCGTGCAAATCGGCGACGGCACCCGGATCGGTCCCCATGCAGTCGTCTTCGGACCCACGACGATCGGTCGCGATAACCGCATCTACCAGTTCGCCTCCATCGGCGACGATCCCCAGGACAAGAAGTATGCCGGCGAATCCACCCGCCTGGAGATCGGCGATCGCAATACCATCCGGGAGTTCTGCACTCTCAACAGGGGTACCGCCCAGGACGAGGGCGTCACCCGTATCGGTAACGACAACTGGATAATGGCCTACGTCCATGTGGCCCATGACTGCGTCGTGGGCAACGACTGTGTCCTGGCAAACAACACGACTCTGGCCGGCCACGTGAAGGTTGGAGACTTCGTGGTCCTGGGCGGCTTCGCGGGGGTCCACCAGTACTGCCGGATCGGCGTCCATGCCTTCCTCGCCATGTTCAGCGGCGTGACGCGGGACGTCCCCGCCTATTGCATGGTGGCGGGCCAGCCGGCGGTGCCCAAGGGAGTCAATGCCGAGGGGCTGAAACGCCGCGGATTCGATCAGGATCAGATACGGAACATCCGTAACGCCTACAGGACCCTTTATCGGTCCGGGCTGAAACTGGAACAGGCGCTGGCGCAGATCGAGTCGGAGGCGTCCGGGCGGCCGGAGATCGGGGAATTCGCCGCATCGATCCGCGCATCGACGCGAAGCGTGGTCCGCTGACTCGCGGACGGGAATCAAATACATGGGCTTACGTATCGGGCTGGTCGCGGGCGAAGCCTCCGGTGACCAGCTGGGGGCCGGGCTGATACGTGCCATCGCTGGACGCCGCGCCGACGCCGAATTCGCCGGCGTAGGCGGTCCCGGGATGGCGGCCGCCGGACAGGACGTCTGGTGGCCTGCAGAGACTTTGTCCGTCATGGGTCTGGCCGAGGTAGCCCGGCACCTTCCGCGGCTGCTCCGTCTGCGCCGGAAGATTCGCGACCGGTTCCTGGGGTGGCGGCCGGACGTGGTCGTCGGCATCGATTCACCGGAATTCAATCTTGGCCTGGAGCGCATGCTCCGTCGCGGCGGGCTGCCGACAGCCCATTACGTGAGTCCGTCGATCTGGGCCTGGCGGCCGCGTCGTTTGCGGAAAATCCGCCGCGCGGCAGACATGGTCCTGTGCCTGTTACCGTTCGAAACCCCGCCCTACGCCGCCGCCGGAATCCGGGCGGAATTCGTCGGCCATCCTCTGGCGGACCAACTGCCCATGAATTCGGATCGCGCGGCCGCCAGGCAGGAACTCGGGGTGGCCATCGACGAAACCGTGGCAGCCGTGCTACCCGGCAGCCGCGAAAGTGAACTGCTCTATCTCGGTGCGGATTTTGCCGCTGCCCTGGGCTGGCTCCATCTGCGGCGGCCCGGGATCCGGTTCCTGGCGCCGATGGCGAACGATGCTCTGGCAAGGCGGTTTGGGGATTTGCTGCAGGACCGCGCGCCCGGGGTCCCGGTTCGACTGCTCAGGGGTGGGTCTCATGGCGCCATGGCCGCGGCAGACGTTGTGCTACTTGCCTCCGGCACAGCGGCCCTGGAGGCCTGCTTGATCAAACGGCCGATGGTTGTAGCCTATCGGGTAGCCCCGCTCACCCGCTGGCTGCTTCAGGGATTCCGCATGCTCAATATCGACCGTTTCGCGCTGCCGAACCTGCTGGCCGGGCGTGACCTGGTCCCGGAAATCCTCCAGGACCAGGTGACACCCGAGACGCTGGGAGCGGAGGTGCTGAGGTGGCTCGACGACGTACCGGCTCGCGATGCGCTGGTGGCAGAGTTCGACCGGATACACAGGAAGCTGCGGAGAGGTGCAGACGACAGGGCCGCCGAGGCGGTGCTGTCCCTGTGCGTCGGCCGCGAGGACCCGCGATCGTGACCAATCCCGGATGCCAGGCCGATCTTCCCCTGTTCCGCCACGGTCCGGTGACCGGCGTCGACGAGGCGGGTCGGGGCCCACTGGCCGGGCCTGTGGTGGCGGCTGCCGTGACCCTTCCGCCCGGTGCGATACCGGCCGGTCTCGCCGACTCCAAGACGTTGACGCCATCCACCAGGCTGCGCCTGGCCGAGGAGATCCGCCGTGTCGCCATCGGCTGGTCGGTGGCCTGGGCGGATCCCGCGGAGATCGACGTCCTCAATATCCTCAATGCCACCATGCTGGCCATGGGGCGGGCCGTGGCCGGCCTGCCGGTCCCGCCAGCCCACGTTCTCGTAGATGGCAACCGCTGCCCCCGTCTGTCCTGTACCGTGGAGGCACTGATCCGCGGCGACGCCTCCGTGCCGGCCATCAGCGCGGCGTCCATCCTGGCCAAGGTAGCCCGGGACGCCGTCATGACCCATCTCGACGGAGTCTTCCCCGGCTACGGATTCGCCGGTCACAAGGGGTATCCCACCCGCGCCCACGTCGAATCGCTGCGCCGGCTCGGCCCGACCCCCGCCCACCGGCGGTCTTTCCGGCCAGTCGCCGCAGTGCTGGGGGCCGCGTGACGACCGGAAACCCGTTTTTCGTGCACCTGAGTCTGCACAGTGAATATTCGCTGGTGGACAGCGTCGTCAGGATCAAGCCACTGATGAAGGCGGTGCGAAAGGCGGGGATGCCTGCGATCGCGCTGACCGACCATTCCAACCTGTTCGCCATGGTGCGCTTTTACCGCGAGGCGCTCGCGAACGGCATCAAGCCCATCGTCGGCGCCGACGTCTGGATCGACGAAGGCGAGGAGGTTCCACCCTCCAGGCTGCGGCTGCTATGCCAGGACCTGGCCGGGTATCGGAACCTGTGTGCCCTTCTGAGTGAAGGATTCCGGAAACCACGCAGGCAGGGACGCCCGGTGGTGACCCGTGCCCGCCTGGGAGATGGCATGGCGGAGGGTCTGCTGGCGCTCTCCGGCGGAACGGAGGGGGATATCGGCCGCGCCCTGCTTGGCGGCAGGAAGAAGGATGCCGAGGCCGCCCTGAAGGCATGGACCGGCCTGTTCCCAGGCCGGTTCTATCTCGAGCTGACCCGGATCGGCCGGGACGGCGAGGAGAAATACATCGCCTCCGCGGTCCGACTCGCGTCCCGGCGGGGCGTGCCGGTGGTGGCCACCAACGACGTGAGATTCCTCAAAGCGGAGGATTTCGAGGCCCACGAGGCCCGGGTCTGTATCCATCACGGTCACACCCTCGACGATCCGGGCCGGCCACGCCTGTATACCGGCGAGCAGTTCCTGAAGAGTCCGGCCCAGATGTCAGAATTGTTCGCCGATCTGCCCGAGGCCCTGGACAACTCCGTGGAGATCGCCCGGCGTTGCAACCTGGAGCTAACTCTGGGTGGCAGCGTCCTGCCCGATTTCCCGGTGCCAGAGGGGATGGATGCGGCGTCCTTCCTGCGCGAGGCCTCCCGCGGGAAACTGGAGGAACTCCTCCCGCGGCTGCTCGACGAGGCGGGCTTGAGCGAGGCCGATGCCGCCGGCTACAGAGAGCGCCTCGAAAGTGAACTAGACGTGATCTGTGGCATGGGTTTCCCCGGCTACTTCCTGATCGTCGCGGACTTTATCGACTGGGCGAAGGAGAACGGAATTCCCGTCGGCCCCGGCAGAGGCTCCGGCCCGGGATCCCTGGTGGCCTACGTGCTGGGGATAACCGATCTCGATCCGCTGAGGTACGAGTTGCTGTTCGAGCGCTTCCTCAATCCTGAACGGGTGTCGATGCCGGACTTCGATATCGACTTCTGCATGGAAGGCCGGGACCGGGTGATCGACTACGTGGCCAGCCGCTACGGCCGGGGCAGCGTGGCCCAGATCATCACCTTCGGCACGATGGCGGCTCGCGCTGTGGTCCGCGATGTGGGCAGGATCCTCGGTCAACCCTTCGGTTTCGTGGATCGCATTGCCAAGCTCATCCCCTTCGAGGTCGGCATGACCCTGGACAAGGCGTTGGATCAGGACGAGGAGCTGAAGCGCGTCTACCAGGGTGAGGAGGAGGTCCGCGCTATCGTCGATCTGGCTCGCCGTCTCGAGGGCCTGGCCAGGAACGCCGGCAAGCACGCCGGCGGCGTGGTGATCGCGCCGGGGCCGCTGACGGACTTCACCCCGCTGTACTACGAAGAATCCGGCGGCAGCCAGGTCACGCAGCTGGACAAGGACGACGTGGAGGCGATCGGGCTGGTGAAGTTCGACTTCCTCGGGCTGCGGACGCTGACCATCATCGATCGGTCGGTGGCCACCCTCAACCGGCGGTTCTCCGAGGAGGGCGGGGAGCCCGTGGACATCAGCCGCATACCGCTCGATGACGCGAAGACATTCGCGCTCCTGAAAAGCTGCGCGACCACGGCCGTCTTCCAGCTCGAGTCCCGCGGCATGAAGGATCTCATCAAGCGTCTCCAGCCCGGCTGCTTTGACGACATTGTGGCGCTGGTGGCCCTGTTCCGACCAGGGCCCCTGCAATCGGGCATGGTGGACGACTACATCAATCGCAAGCACGGTAGAAACCAAGGTGCGATCGATTACTTCCATCCCGAGCTGGAAGCCGTCCTGAAGCCGACCTATGGCGTCATCCTCTACCAGGAGCAGGTGATGCAGATCGCCCAGGTCCTGGCCGGCTACACTCTCGGCGCCGCCGACCTCCTGCGTCGCGCAATGGGCAAGAAGAAGCCCGAGGAGATGGCCAAGCAACGCAGCATCTTTGTGGAAGGCGCCAGTGCCCGTGGCGTCGAGCAGGGCACGGCGACCTATATCTTCGACCTCATGGAGAAATTCGCCGGATACGGTTTCAACAAGAGCCATTCGGCGGGTTATGCCTTGCTGTCCTACCAGACCGCCTGGTTGAAAGCCCATCACCCCGCCGCCTTCATGGCCGCGGTCATGTCGGCGGACATGGACCACACTGACAAGGTGGTGACGCTGGTGGACGAATGCAGTCGCATGGGCCTCACGGTGGCGCCGCCCGACGTCAACGAGTCCCTCTATCCGTTCAGTGTGTCCGGCGCGGATTCCTTGCGCTACGGCCTGGGTGCGATCAAGGGGGTCGGCCAATCCGCGGTGCAGACGATCATCGAGGAGCGGGAGCGCAACGGAGTTTTTCAGGATCTGGCGGATTTCTGTTCGCGGGTGGACCTGCAGAAAGCCAATCGCAGGGTGCTCGAGGCCCTGATCAAGAGCGGGGCGCTGGACAGCGTCGGCGTCAACCGGGCGACCCTGATGCAGAACCTGCCCATCGCCATCCGCCGCGCGGAGCAACATGCCCAGGCCGAGGCCGCCGGGCAGTCCGATCTGTTCGGCATGGCGCCCGCGGGGGCGAACACGGCGACGGACAAGGCGTTGCCGCTGGAGGTCCTTCCCGACTGGAACGACGCGGAGCGGCTTGCGGCGGAAAAGGAAACGCTGGGTTTGTACCTGACCGGCCATCCTATCGAGGCCTATGCTGGGGATCTCGGCCAGTTGACTTCGGGACGCATCGCCGACCTCCTGGACGCGGAGCCCGGTTCTTCGACGGGACGGCGGGATGTGGTCGTCGCCGGACTGGTGATGCAGATGCGCCGTCGCGGCAATCGGGTCTCGCTGGTCCTGGACGATCGTAGCGGCCGGGTCGAGGTCACCTTGTTCGACGACGTCTACCAGGAATGCCGCAACGTGGTGGCGCCCGATGCAGTACTGCTCGTGGAGGGCGGTCTCCGTTTCGATGATTTTATCGGCGACTGGCGCGTGATCGCCCGCCGCGTCGTAGCAATTGACCAGGCCCGCGAAGAGCATGCGTCCCGGCTGCTGATCTGCTGGAACGCCAACGGCGACGACGCCGAGTTCGTGGAGAAGCTCCGCGGTGCCCTGCAGCCTTTCCGCAAGGGAAGATGCCCGGTGGCCCTGATGTACAACGGCCCCTCGGCCCGGGTCCGGATCTCCCTGGGAGACGACTGGCAGGTCCACCCCACACAAGAGCTGATCCACCGGCTGGGCAAGCTGGTGGGCGGTAATAATGTCCGTGTCGTGTATGCCAGGCGCGCATGAGTCTTGCCACGTCCCCAGCGGGCCGCTAGTGTGACCGGAAGCGGGGGCGGCTGGACCGGGTCATGGATCTGAATTTCCTCGATTTCGAGCGACCGATCGCGGAACTGGAAGCGAAGATCGACGAATTGCGGTTCGTCGGCGACGACTCGGCCGTCAACCTTGGCGAGGAGATCACCCGCCTTCAGGCCAAGAGCGCCTCGCTGACGAGGAGCATCTTCTCCAATCTCACCGCCTGGCAGATCGCACAACTCGCCCGCCATCCGCAGCGGCCTTACGCCACCGAATACATCGAGCGGATCTTTACCGACTTTCAGGAACTCCATGGCGATCGAGCCTATGCGGACGACGCGGCGGTCATCGGCGGCCTGGCGAGACTGGAGGGGCAACCTCTGGTGATCATCGGGCATCAGAAGGGTCGGGACACAAAGTCCAAGGTGCGACACAACTTCGGCATGCCGAGACCCGAGGGCTATCGCAAGGCCCTGCGGCTGATGAAGCTGGCTGCCCGGTTCCGCCTGCCGGTGGTGACCATGATCGATACGCCGGGAGCTTATCCTGGCGTCGGAGCCGAAGAGCGTGGCC
>JAHEFR010000003.1:0-115415 GCA_024640085.1 Gammaproteobacteria bacterium | reverse complement strand
TCGCCCGCAATCTGTTCGAAATGTCGCGCCTTCCGGTTCCCGTGGTCAGTGCCGTCATCGGCGAGGGCGGTTCCGGCGGGGCTCTCGCCATCGGTGTGGCCGACCGCCTGATCATGCTCCAGTACAGCATCTATTCGGTGATCTCCCCGGAGGGCTGTGCGTCCATCCTCTGGAAGAGCGCCGATCGCGCCGAGGACGCCGCGGAGGCCATGGGGATCACCGCGGACCGTTTGCGGCAGCTCGGACTGGTGGACGAGGTTCTCAAGGAGCCGCTGGGAGGGGCTCATCGGGACCCGGACGCGATGGCCCAGGTCCTGAAGAATGCCCTGATCGGCCATCTCGACGCCCTCGGGCGACTCGCCCCGGACGAGCTCGTGAACGCCCGCTATCAGAGGCTGATGTCGTTCGGGCGTTTCAAGGAGGGCTGAGGCCCGCTGCCGTGCCGTTCAGTCAAGAGGCTTTCGATGCCGCGCTCGGCGAGGCCGCCGCTGCAGGCGCCGCTGCCCGGTTCGTCGTCGCCCTTAGCGGCGGCCTGGATTCCACCGTCGTCCTTCACGGGCTGGTTGCATCGTCGCTTGCCGAAAATGTGAGGGCGGTCCACGTGGATCACGGACTTCACCCGGATTCGCCGCGCTGGCGCGAGCACTGCCATGGCGTGTGTGAGGCGCTGGGTGTGGCGTACACGGACGCCAGGGTCTCCGCACGGCCGGTCCGCGGCCAGAGTCCGGAGGAGGCGGCGCGAGACGCCCGTTACGGGCGCCTCAGGAAGGAGGTTGCCCGTGGGGAGACGGTGGTCACCGGCCATCACGCCGACGATCAGCTCGAGACCATCCTGCTGCAGCTATTCCGAGGTGCGGGCCCCGCTGGCCTGGCGGGGATGCCGGCCCTGACGCGATTCGACCGGGGCTGGCTTTGCCGGCCCTTGCTGGCTTTCAGGCGGATCGAACTGGTCGCCTGGGCCCAGCGTCGGGGGCTCAATTGGCTGGAGGACCCCAGCAACCTGGAGGTCAGCTACGACCGCAACTTCCTGCGTCACAAGGTGCTCCCCGCGGTGAACCGGAGGTGGCCCTCGGCGGCACTCAGCGCCCTCCGCAGCGCGCGGCACTGCGCCGAGGCTGTCGGGTTGCTCGAGGCCATGGCCGACGCGGACCTGGATTCGGTGGCGCCCGACGGTCGGCCGGCGGTGTCGCTCCTGGTGGCCCTGTCACCGGCGCGGCAGCGGAACGCGTTGCGGCGTTGGCTTGCCCGCAGCGGGCTCGTGGTGCCGGATGCGTCGCGCATGGAATCCATCCTGCGGGACGTGATCGGGGCGAGGGCGGATGCGAACCCGGAGGTGCGCTGGGAAAGCGGCGCCGTTCGCCGATACCGGGGTCGTCTCTACGCCCTGGACCCGGAAACCCTGGAGATCCTGGCCCGCCAGCCACGGCCACTTCGCTGGCAGGCCGGGGAAACGCTGGCCCTCGGGCCTGGCCTCGGTCGTCTGCGTATGGTGCCGGAAGCCACCGCGGGCCCGTCACCCACCTGGCCGGCGGGTGCGGACCTGGAGGTCCGTTTTCGCGCGGGAGGGGAGGAAATGAGGCCGGTCGGACGGGGTTGTACCCGGACAGTGAAGAAGCTGATGCAGGAAGCCGGGATCGCACCCTGGTGGCGGGGTCACATCCCGCTGATCTGGCGCGGAGACCGGCTCCTGTGGGTCGGGGACCTCTGGTGCGCGGAACAGGCCTCCCTGACCGGGCCCGGAGTCTGGCGGGTTGCCTGGGAGGACCGGCCGAATTTCACCTGATCCGATTGTGGCCCATCGGCCATTCTGGTAAGTTGTAATCCCGTCTTGTCAAGGCGCTGGCGCGCTCCCTCTATAAGGCGGTGTTCCTCACATGACCCGTTTCGTTTTCGTGACCGGCGGCGTGGTTTCGTCCCTTGGGAAGGGCATCACCGCGGCCTCCCTGGGCGCTATCCTCGAGGCCCGCGGGCTCAATGTCAGCATGATCAAGCTGGACCCCTATCTCAACGTCGATCCGGGGACCATGAGCCCCTTCCAGCACGGCGAGGTTTTTGTCACCGAGGACGGAACGGAGACAGATCTTGACCTGGGTCACTACGAGCGTTTCGTCCGTACGACCACCTCCCGGGACAGCAACTTCACCACCGGCCGCATCTACGGCAACGTCATCGCCAAGGAGCGCCGCGGCGAATATCTCGGCGCGACAGTGCAGGTGATCCCACACATCACCGACGAGATCAAGAACAGCGTCATCGCGGGCGCCGGCGACGCCGACGTGTGCCTGGTGGAGATCGGCGGCACCGTCGGCGACATCGAATCCCTCCCGTTCATGGAGGCGATCCGTCAGATGGGCACGGCACTCGGCCGCGAGCGCGTGGTTTATTTGCATCTCACGCTGGTCCCCTATATCGCGACCTCCAGGGAGATCAAGACCAAGCCCACCCAGCACTCGGTCAAGGAACTTCGGTCCATCGGTATCCAGCCAGACGTGCTGGTCTGCCGGGTGGACCGTCCCCTGCCGGAAGAACAGCGCCGGAAGATTGCCCTTTTCACCAACGTCGAGGAGCGCGCGGTCATCGCGGCGGTGGACGTGGCCGACCTGTACAGGATCCCCCTGATGCTCAATGCGCAGGGGCTCGATGACATCGTCATCGAGAAACTCGGCCTCGAGGCGCCGGCCGCCGACCTGGGCGAGTGGCGCGACGTCGTTGAGGCCCGTGAGAATCCCGAGGCCGAGGTGGATGTGGCCATGGTCGGCAAGTATGTCGATCTCCAGGATGCCTACATTTCACTGAACGAAGCGCTCAAGCACGCCGGAATCCACACGCGGACGAAGGTCAACATCCGTTTCGTGGATTCGGAGGATCTGGAACACGGGGATCCGGAGCTGCTCGCCGGTATGGATGCGATCCTGGTCCCCGGTGGATTCGGCGAGCGCGGAATCGAGGGCAAGATCGCGGCGGCAGGCTACGCAAGGGAGCACGGAATCCCGTATCTCGGCATTTGCCTGGGCTTGCAGGTGGCCGTCATCGAGTTCGCCCGGAATGTGGCCGGACTCCAGGGCGCCCACAGCACGGAATTCAATCGGCAGGCGGCTCACCCGGTGATCGCGTTGATCACCGAGTGGCAGGACCGGACCGGCGCCATCGAGGAGCGGGACGAGCATTCCGATCTTGGCGGCAGCATGCGCCTCGGGGGCCAGGACTGTCGCCTGTCGGAAGGGACCCTGGCGCGCCGCACCTATGGCAGGGACGTCATCGTCGAGCGCCACCGCCACCGGTACGAATTCAACAACGCATATACCGCGATCCTGGAGAAGGCCGGGCTGGTATTCTCGGGGTGGTCGGTGGACGGACTGGCAGAGATGATCGAGCTTCCTGCCCATCCGTGGTTTCTTGCCTGCCAGTTCCATCCAGAGTTCACGTCCAACCCAAGAGACGGCCACCCCCTGTTCACCGGATTTATCAGAGCGGCCAGGGTCTATGCAGAGCGACAGCTGCCGGAGGCAGCGCGAGCATGAAAATCGCTGATTTCGAAGTCGGCCTGGACAGGCCGTTCTTCCTGATTGCCGGGCCCTGCGTCATCGAGAGCCGCGAACTGGCGTTCGAGACCGCCGGACGGCTCAAGGAAGTCACCGGGAAGCTCGGCATCCCGTTCGTCTACAAGTCCTCGTTCGACAAGGCCAACCGCTCCTCGCTGGCCAGCTATCGTGGACCAGGGGTGGATGAAGGCCTGGCCATCCTTGGCGACGTGCGCGCGGAGCTCGGCGTGCCGGTCCTGACAGACGTCCACGAGGACACCGCCATGGACGAGGTCGCGAGCGTGGTGGACGTACTGCAGACACCGGCTTTCCTGTGTCGGCAGACCAACTTTATCCTCAAGGTCGCCCGGACCAACAAACCGGTGAACATCAAGAAGGGTCAGTTCCTTTCTCCGTGGGAGATGGGAAACGTGGTAGACAAGGCTCGATCGACCGGTAACGAGCACATCATGGTCTGCGAGCGGGGCTACACCTTCGGGTACAACAACCTGGTGTCCGACATGCGCTCCCTGGCGGTCATGCGTGACACGGGCGCGCCGGTCGTTTTCGACGCGACCCATTCCGTCCAGCTGCCGGGTGGTAAGGGCTCGGCCTCCGGCGGGCAGCGGGAATTCGTCCCGGTGCTTGCCCGCGCGGCGGTGGCCGCGGGTATTTCCGGTCTCTTCATGGAGACCCACCCCGACCCCGAAAAGGCGCTCAGCGACGGGCCAAACGCCTGGCCCCTGCATAAGATCGAATCCCTGTTGTCCACTCTCACGGAGCTGGACCGCGCCGTGAAATCAAGACCCTTCGAAGAATCCGACCTCGGGGGCTGATCGTCCGGGCCCGGGGGCAGCGGTAACGAGCCGCCAGCCTGCCGAGGCCAGTTGGACTCAACGAGTTCGTGAGGAGAACACTCAGATGCCGAAAATCGCCGAAATCCGAGCCCGGGAGATCATCGACTCCCGCGGCAACCCCACCGTGGAAGCCGATGTCATACTGGAGGACGGGCATTTTGGTCGCGCCGCCGTTCCCTCCGGCGCATCGACTGGCAGCCGGGAGGCGGTGGAATTGAGGGATGGCGATCCTGGCCGGTACTCCGGCAAGGGCGTGCGTCAGGCGGTGGCCAACGTCAATGGTGAGATCCGCAACGCCGTGCTGGGCATGGATGTCGATGACCAGGCAGAACTGGACCGCCGGCTCATCGATCTCGACGGCACAGAGAACAAGGGCCGGCTGGGCGCAAATGCAGTGCTGGCGGTCTCCCTGGCCAACGCAAAGGCAGCCTCGGCGGCCGCGGGTCAGTCCCTGTTTCGCTACCTGGGCGGAGATGAGTTTTCCATGCCGGTGCCGATGATGAACATCATCAACGGCGGCGAGCACGCCGACAATTCCGTGGATATCCAGGAGTTCATGATCCTGCCAGTGGGAGCGCCGAGTTTCTCCGAGGCGCTCCGTTACGGGGCCGAGATCTTCCATGCCCTGAAGAAGGTGCTGTCGGATCGCGGTTTGTCCACATCGGTGGGCGACGAGGGCGGATTCGCCCCGGACCTGCCGTCTAACGAGGCGGCGTTCGAAACCATCCTCGAGGCCATCGACCGGGCCGGCTACCGTGCCGGGGAGAACATCCTCCTCGGCATGGACGTGGCAAGCACGGAGTTTTATGCCGACGGGGTGTACAACCTGGCCTCCGAGGACCGGCAGTTCGATGCCGCGGGATTCGCTGAGTATCTCGAGGGACTGGTTTCGCGCTATCCCATCGTCTCCGTCGAAGATGGCATGTCCGAGGGGGACTGGGACGGCTGGCGGCTGTTGAGCGAGAGGCTGCGCGACCGCATCCAGCTAGTGGGTGACGACCTGTTCGTCACCAACACGCGGATCCTGGCCGAGGGCATCGAGCAGCGCATCGCCAACTCCATCCTCATCAAGGTCAACCAGATCGGCACCCTGACCGAGACCCTGGAGGCGATCCGGATGGCGGCCGATGCAGGCTACAGCGCTGTGGTCTCGCATCGCTCCGGAGAAACAGAGGATGCGACGATCGCCGATATCGCCGTCGGCACGACGGCCACCCAGATCAAGACCGGGTCCATGTCCCGCTCCGATCGGATCGCCAAATACAATCAACTGCTGCGCATCGAGGAAGAGCTTGGCGACGGGGCGCGGTATCCGGGCCGCGGAGCTTTCCCGGTCAACGTCTGACCCTGCACGTGCCTGGTCCCAAGACAGGACGCAGCCGGCGGCTCGTTCCGTGATACGTGCCCTGCTGCTCATCCTGGCTGCGGTCCTTCTGATGCTGCAGTACCGCCTCTGGATTTCCGAGGAGGGCTGGCGGGAGGTCTGGGGCCTTCGGGCCGCGATCCGCGTTCAGCGGGAAGACAACGGGCGGTTGCTGGAGCGGAACCAGAGGCTGGAGGCGGAGGTTGGCGATCTCAAGGAGGGTCTGGAGGCGGCGGAGGAGATCGCCCGCACCGATCTCGGCATGATCGGTCCCGGGGAGACTCTGTACCAGATCGCTGCTCCCGTCCCGGAAGAGGAAGCGCAGCAGTGACGCCCGGGCGCCCGGCCTACTGGGTGGTGATCCCTGCCGCAGGCGCCGGTGTCCGTTTTGGCTCGAACACGCCAAAGCAGTATCTGCCCCTGGCCGGCCGGACCGTCATCGAATGGGCTCTGCGCCCGTTTCTTGCCCGGCCCGATTTCCCATGTATCGTCGTTGTCCTCTCTCCCGGCGATGATCGGTGGGAGGCGGTGCGGCCGCGAACCCACCGGGTTCTTTCGGTCCCGGGAGGCGCAGAGCGCGCCCGTTCCGTGCTCAATGGCCTGGAAGCGCTGGAGGAGCGCGCCCGCTCCGACGACTGGGTGCTGGTCCACGACGCCGCACGTCCCTGCCTGACCGACGCGGACCTTGAGCGGTTGCTCGGCGCCGTGGGCGAGGACGATCCGGGCGGTCTGCTGGCGGCGCCGGTCCAGGACACCCTGAAACAGGCCGAAGACGGCCGCGTTCTCGGGACGCTGGACCGCGGCGCTATCTGGCGGGCCCTGACGCCCCAGATGTTCCGCATCGGAGCCCTGACTGACGCGCTCCGGTCTGCCCTGGCGGCGGGACAGCCTGTCACTGACGAGTGCTCCGCTATGGAACGAGCGGGAGTGCAGGCGAAACTCGTCCTCGGGCGAGCGGACAATATCAAGCTGACCCGGCCTGAGGACCTCTGCCTGGCGGCGTTCATCCTCGACCGGGCGGGGGTCGCGACATGCGCATAGGCCACGGGTTTGACGTCCACGCCTTCGACGAGGGCGACTTCATCACCCTCGGAGGGGTCAGGATCCCGTATCACCGCGGGCTGCGTGCGCACTCCGACGGCGACGTGGCACTGCACGCCCTGTGCGATGCGCTGCTCGGCGCCATCGCCGAGGGCGATATCGGCGTGCATTTCCCCGATACGGATCCTCGCTGGCAAGGGGCGGACAGTCGCATATTCCTTCGTCAAGTGGCCGCGCTGGTCCGCGATCGCGACCTTGGCGTCGCCAACGCCGATCTCACGGTGGTGGCCCAGTCCCCTCGCCTGAGGCCGTTCATCGACGAGATGCGGAACAACATCGCCAGCGATCTCCAGGTCGAGCCGAGCCAGGTCAATGTGAAGGCCACCACCACGGAGGGACTGGGCTTTTCCGGTCGATCCGAGGGTATTGCCGCATTCGCCGTTGTCCTTCTCCTCGGCCGGTGAACATATCGAACCCGGGCGAACAAGACCCCGGCCCGCCGGCCCTGGACCGCTGCGCCCGTGCCTGGGGGGAGCCGGCCTGTAGCGCCGTGACGCGCTTCCGGCCGGGAGATTTCGTGGTCGAGGAGGTCCTCGGGTTCGAGCCGGACGGAGACGGACTGCATACTCTGTTGTGTATCCGCAAGACCGGCGCCAACACAGAATGGACCGCCAGGAGACTGGCGCGCGCCGCAGGCGTGGCCGCCAGAGACGTGGGATTCTGCGGCATGAAGGACCGGCATGCCGTCGCCACGCAGTGGTTCAGCCTGCCGGGCGCCCCGGTCCTGGACCCGGACAGGCTCGCCGGAGCCGGCATTGAACTGTTGCGGCGCGCCGCCCACGGCCGCAAGCTGCGCCGGGGTTCCCATCGCGGCAACCGTTTCCGCCTGCGCCTGCGTCAGCTGGAGGGCGATCTCCCGGATATCGAGCGCCGCCTTGCGCGGATCGCTCATGGAGGAGTCCCGAACTACTTCGGCGAACAACGCTTCGGTCGCGACGGGGCCAATCTGTATCTGGCTCGGGCCCTGGCCTCCGGCGCCAGGCTGGACCGGCGGAAACGGGCCTTCGCGTTGTCAGCGGCGCGGTCCGCGATTTTCAACCAGGTGCTGAGTCATCGTGTCGAGCACGGCACCTGGAATCGATTGTGCGAGGGAGACCTGGCGATACTGAACGGGACCGGGAGCCGTTTCCTCGTCGACCAGGTGGACGAGGAACTCCAGGCGAGGACTGATCGACTGGACCTCCACCCTAGCGGCCCTCTCTGGGGCGATGGGGACCCGCCCTCCGCGGGCGACACCCTGGCGATGGAGCAGGGGGTGGCCGGGACATGTCCCGAACTGGTGCGATGCCTGCAAGGGGTGCGCATGGGCCAGGATCGTCGGGCTCTCCGGTTGCCAGTGGGCGATATCGAGTGGGACATCTCCGACCAGGAGATGACACTGGCTTTTGAGTTGCCCAAGGGGGCGTTCGCCACTGCGGTTCTGAGAGAGCTGATCGGGCGGAAAGCGTCGGTTCAGGATCCAGACCCCAACAACACGTAGACCGCGCCGGTGCCGCCGTCCACCGGTCGAGCCGAGCAGAAGGCGAGCACGTCGTCCCGACGCCGCAGCCAGCGACCGATCCGTCGCTTGATGACCGGTCCGGTGGGTCCCGAACGCAGTCCCTTGCCGTGGATCACCCGCACACAGCGCAGGCGGCGGGCCACCGCCTCGGTCAGAAACTCGCCCAGAGCGGCCCGGGCTTCGTCGGCGGAAAGGCCATGGAGGTCGATCTCCTCGGCGATGCTGAACTGGCCGCGCCGCAGCTTCCGGAAATCAGCCGGACGGACATGGGGGCGTTTGTATGTCAGCTCCTCGCCGGTTTCGAGTTCCGCCGGGTCCACTTGCCCGCTGACGCTTTCAGATAACACCTGCTCGTCGTCGTCGCGACGGAACCGGGCCTGGGGCTCGGGCCGGTTGCGGTGGTGATGCACCTTGTCCGATCGCACGCGTTTCACGTCGCCATGCAGGCGCCGGAACAGATCCGGATCGTCGTCTGGGGGATGCATGTCTGGTCTCCTGCTTACGGTATAGTTAGTGCCACCTTTATTCGTCCCTGTCCAGCAGTGAAAATCCTCATCAGCAACGACGACGGCTATCGGGCCGAGGGACTTGTGCGCCTGGCCAGACATTTGCGCGCCCTCGGTGAAGTGGTCGTCGTCGCTCCCGAGCTCAATCGCAGCGGCGCCAGCAATTCTCTGACTCTGGATGCCCCGCTCCGGGTCACGGAGGCGGAACCTGGGGTCTACTTCGTCAACGGCACGCCGACGGATTGCGTCCATCTTGCCGTCACGGGCCTACTCGAGACGGAACCGGACATGGTGGTCTCCGGCGTCAATGATGGCGCCAACCTGGGTGACGACGTGCTCTATTCGGGTACGGTGGCGGCAGCGACGGAGGGACGATTCCTGGGTCTGCCGGCGATCGCTGTGTCTCTGGTCAATCGGGGTGGGTCGCACTTCGACTCGGCTGCACGGGTGACGGCGTCCCTGGTGGAGCGTCTGATCGAGCGGCCGCTGCCCCGGGACACCATCCTCAACGTCAACGTACCGGATCGCCCTTTCGCCGAACTGGGTCCCATGACTGCCACGCGGCTGGGCAACCGTCACCGGGCGGAGCCGGTCATCGCGGCGACGGATCCGCGAGGGCAACCGATCTACTGGGTCGGGGCGGCGGGCCCGGAAGCGGATGCCGGGACCGGCACGGATTTCCACGCCGTGGCCAATGGCGCGGTTTCCGTGACACCATTACAGGTAGATCTCACGCGACACCGGGTGATCGACGATCTGGGGCGCTGGCTGAATGAGGGAACGAGATGATCTCTGACCGGGAAAGATCCGGTATCGGCATGACGTCCGCCAGGACGCGGGAGCGCCTGATCGAACGACTCAAGGAGGAGGGGATCAGGAGCGAGGCAGTTCTCAACCGGATCCGGGAGGTGCCGCGGCATCTGTTCGTCGACGAGGCTCTGTCCAGCCGCGCCTACGAGGACACCGCGCTGCCCATCGGCCATGGTCAGACCATCTCCCAGCCCTATGTCGTCGCCAGGATGACTGAAGCAGTCATCGCCGACGGCAGGCCGTCAAAGGTGCTGGAGATCGGCACCGGCTGCGGCTATCAGACGGCGATCCTCGCAGGTCTCGCCGATACAGTGTTCTCGGTAGAGCGCCTCGGGCCCCTGTTGCGCAGGGCGAGGGAACTCCTCGGCAGCCTCGGGATCCGCAACGTGCGGTTCCGCCATGGCGATGGGTGGGAGGGCTGGAAGTCCCATGCCCCTTATGATGCGATCATCGTAACGGCGGCACCGCCGGAGACGCCGCAAGCCCTTCTGGGCCAGTTGGCAGAGGGCGGCCGGCTGATCATTCCGGTCGGTCCACGGTCGCACCAGGAACTGCTGACGATTACCCGGCGTGGCGACCAATTCGAGGAGCAGCTGATCGGTCACGTGATATTCGTACCGCTGCTCCCGGGCCTGGACTGATGCGGCTATTCGGGCCGCTTTATGACCGGGTCCTGTCCTGGGCGGGTCATCCCCATGCGCCCCGATACCTGGGTGTGCTCAGTTTTGCCGAGTCGTCGTTCTTTCCGGTGCCGCCGGACGTGATGCTTGCGCCCATGACCCTGGCCCGACCCGAGGCGGCCGGGCGTTACGCCTTGCTCACCACGGTGGCCTCAGTGATCGGTGGCCTGGCTGGATACGCGATTGGTCACTTCGCGATGGACCTGGCCGAGCCATGGATGCGGAGTGTCGGATACTGGGACGGATACCTTGAGGTCCGCCACTGGTTCGAGCGCTGGGGATTCTGGGCGGTGCTGGCGGCGGGGTTCTCGCCGATCCCTTACAAGCTGTTTACGATCGCCGCCGGGACGCTCTCCATGTTCCTGCCTGCCTTCGTGGCCGCCTCGGTAGTCGGTCGCGGCGCCAGATTTTTCCTGGTGGCCTACCTGGTACGCTGGGGAGGACCCGCGGTGGAGCGGCGCATGAAGACCCACATCGAGATTTTCGGGTGGATGTTCGTCGGCTTGATCGTGATCGCCTACCTGCTGCTTCGGTAGAGATGAGCCGGCTGAGATCAGCCATCCTGGCGTCCCTGCTGCTCGGTCTGGCCGGATGCTCGTCGATGCTCTCCTGGGAGCCTGACATCTATACCGTCAAGGCCGGCGACACGCTGTATGGGATCGCCTGGCGATATAGCCTCGACCCCCGGGAATTGGCCGCCTGGAACAATCTCGGATCCGGTGATCTGATTTACCCCGGTCAGTCCATCCGCCTGAGCGCCCCCGAAAGCGGGAGGCGCCGATCCGGTGGTAACACGGGGCCGTCGGCGACCGCCCGGACACCTTCCGGCAAGGCGACGAGAGCCCCCGCTCGCCCGAGTGACCCACCCCCGTCGGCATGGCGCTGGCCGACCGATGGCGGCCTGGTTGCGCGATTCGGTCAGAGCGCTCTTGGCGGCAACGGGATCGACATCTCCGGGCGCTCCGGACAGCCGGTAATTGCCTCCGCTGGAGGCGAAGTGGTTTATAGCGGAAGTGGACTCATCGGCTATGGAAAGCTTATTATTGTCAAGCATAACGAGACTTATCTGAGCGCCTACGGCCTCAATCGGGAACTCCGCGTCACCGAGGGAGAAAAGGTGTCAGCCGGGCAGACGATTGCGCTGATGGGCGAGGGGCCCGGTAGAAAGCCGGTGCTGCATTTCGAAATCCGGCAGAACGGTAAGCCGGTCGACCCGTTGCGCTATCTGCCGCGCAGGTAATGCACACGAGCCGGAGGCCCTTTGGAGACCGATCGAGGTACCGATGGCCAAACAAACGGATCTTGTTCCCGGCGACCGGTGCGATGACGACACTGGCCGCGCCGACGGCGACGATTCTGATACCGCCGACGACCGGGACAACGAGCGGATGGCGAGTTACATCGACACCCACACCCGTCGCTACGAACACCTCGACGCCACCCGCCTTTATCTCAGTGAGATCGGTTTTTCGCCCTTGCTGTCAGCGGAGGAGGAGGTCTATTACTCCAGGCGGGCCCGCAAGGGCGACGAGGCGGCCCGGCGGCGTATGATCGAGAGCAATCTGCGCCTGGTAGTGAAGATCGCGCGGCGTTACATGAACCGCGGCCTGCCGCTCCTCGACCTCATCGAAGAGGGCAACCTCGGTCTCATTCACGCGGTCAAGAAATTCGATCCGGAGAAGGGCTTCCGATTCTCCACCTACGCCACCTGGTGGATCCGACAGACGATCGAGCGGGCAATCATGAACCAGACTCGCACGATCCGCTTGCCTATCCACGTGGTAAAGGAGATAAACGTCTATCTGCGTGCCGCACGGCGCCTGAGCCAGGAGCTGGACAGGGATCCGACGGCCGAGGAGATCGGTGATCTTCTGGACAAGCCGAGCAGCGAGGTCGACAGGCTGCTTGGCCTTAACGATCGCATGTCGTCCATGAGCACTCAGCTCGGCCAGGACGGCGAACGCAGCGTACTGGATGCCATCCCGGATGAGGACACGCTCGATCCTACCTCTCAGCTCCAGGCCCAGGACGTCCACGACGTGCTGGAGAAATGGCTCGGCCGCCTGAACGAGAAACAGCGGGCCGTCGTCGAACGCCGCTTCGGATTGCACGGCTTCGACAAGTGCACGCTGGAGCAGGTCGGAGAGGAGATTGGCGTCACCCGGGAACGCGTCCGCCAGATCCAGATGGATGCACTCTCCAGACTCAGGATCATCATGGAGAGCCACGGACTCTCGGAAGACGCCCTGCTCGACTAGGGACGAAAGCGTTAACAGGCCCCGGCCTCAATCCACGATCAACGCCGCGACGACACTGCGGCCCTCAGCCGCCAGGATGTTGTAGGTACGGCAGGCCGCCGACGTATCCATTACTTCCAGGCCGACATGTCTTGCCAGGACGGCGGCGTGGATGTCGCGACCAGGGAACACCAGCGCTCTTCCGGTACCGAGCAACAGGATCTCGGGCGCCAGCGCCAGGATGGGGGAGAGGCTCTCCTCGTCGATGTCTCGCGTTGATGACACCGGCCAATCGGGGATAATGTCGTTCACCCCGATGATGAAGCTTCTTTGCATGATGCGGTCGCCGACCCGGATCTCGCCGGGTGATACGGCGTGGATCAGGTTGATGCCTGCGGGGCGCTCCAGGTCGATACGCATTCGGGATCTCGTCAAGACGTTGCGGTCCCGGAAAGGGTAGCGCGGTCCACCTGTGGCCGTACAGCGAGAAGCTCTCTGGACACTGGTCGTTCCCGATGCCCTTTTGGACGACGCCGCCGGGTGGCCGAGTCGCTGGGGCCTTTCTCGCATCCTCGCTCGCAGCGTTCGCCGGCATCTCGGTATTCAGGGAAGAGACGAGGTCATCGGCTGGGCCGTCACGGGCCACGCGGCTGCGACCCGGGCCTGGGCGCCGGCGCCGGTCGGCTGGGCGGCCGACTTCCGGGGCCCGCCGCCTCTCGGCGTGCTGAGGATCGATCCCGTGTGCCTGATGCCGGGCCCGGGGGGCGTGACCATGGCGGGCCAGCAGAGAGTCGATATCGATCCTGAAGAGGCCCGGCGCCTCTGCGATTCGCTGGCGGATGCATTCCGGGACAGGGGCATCGGAGTACGGCTTGCCACCCCGGATCGGTGGTACATGACTCTGCCCCACGCGCCCGACGTCCCCTGGTGGGCCCCCGAGACCGTGGCCGGCGGCAGCCTGCTCGATTACATGCCCGACGGCGACGGTGGATCTGAGCTTCGCCGCATCGTGAACGAGATCCAGATGCTCTTGCATGAGCAACCCGACAACCAGTCCCGGAGAGAGCGGCAGGTGCCCGAAGTGAATAGCGTGTGGCCCTGGGGATGGGCGGAGCGGCCAGTACCGAAGGTCGGCTCGGTGGCCGACCGCGTGTATGCGGACCATCCTTACGCCGCTGGCCTCGCGCTCCTGGCGGGCGTCGATGTGAGCGCACCTGGCGATAACGTCGAGGAGCCGGAGGGCGCCGCCGTCGTTGTCCCGTCGACGCAGCGACAGGCCGATCCTGAGTGGCTGGAGACGACCTGGGGCCGCTCTGTTTTCCGCGCGGCCACCCGCAAACAGCTTCGAGGAGTTCGCCTGGTGACGCCCGGTGGCAACATCGCGGAGTTCGTGCCTCAGCGGCGACGCCGGTTCCCGTGGGCCGGGTCGGGCGGGGCATGAGCAGGGTTCCACGCATCCGCCGCCGCACGGTGCCCCGGGGCGTTCGACTGGAGGGTGTTCCCGCATTATTGCAGCGGGTTTACGCCGCCCGGGGTATCCGCTCGCCCGGGGACCTGGACATGGATCTGCGGCGGATGGTGCCGGTCAGCGCCCTGGACGGCTGCCGTCAGGCGGTGGATAACCTGATCTCCCATCGCGAGATCGACAGCCGGATTCTGGTGGTGGGCGACTTCGACGCCGATGGAGCCACCAGTTCCGCGCTGGTGTGCCGTGCGCTTCGCGGTGTGGGTTTCCGGCATGTCGATTACCTTGTGCCCAATCGCTTCGAGTTCGGCTATGGCCTGAGCCGTGGTCTGGTCAAAGTCGCTGCCCGCTTGGCGCCCGGCCTGATCATCACCGTGGATAACGGGATATCGAGCGTGGCCGGGGTGGCCGCCGCGCGGCATGCAGGTATCGACGTCGTCGTCACCGATCATCACCTGCCGCCGGATCAGCTGCCCGACGCCAACGCAATTGTGAATCCCAATCTGGCCCGGGAGCCTTTCCCGAGCAAGAATCTTGCGGGCGTTGGGGTGGCGTTTTACCTGATGGCGGCGCTGGCGGCCCGGCTGATCGAATCCGCCGACGCCCGCCGACTGATGGCAGGTCTTCTGGATCTGGTGGCCGTCGGTACGGTCGCCGATGTAGTCGCCCTGGATCGCAACAATCGCATCCTCGTGGAGCAGGGCCTCAGGAGGATACGGGCCGGCCGATGCAGTCCGGGAATCACGGCGCTGATGCAGGAAGGGGGTCGCGATCCGACCCGGGCGGCGGCGTCGGACCTGGGCTTCTGCGTGGGGCCCCGACTGAATGCCGCCGGGCGCCTGGACGATATGTCCATCGGTATCCGGTGCCTGTTGGCCGACAGCCCGGCCGAGGCCCGACCGCTGGCAGCCGCCCTCGGACGCCTGAACGACGAACGGCGGGCCATCGAGCAGGACATGCAGCAACAGGCGATGCGGGCGGTGGACGGTCTGGCCCTGGACGACTCGGGCAGCCTGCCCGGTGTGGTTTGCCTGTTCGATCGGAGCTGGCATCAGGGGGTCGTGGGCCTGGTGGCCAGCCGGGTAAAGGATCGCGTCCACCGGCCGGTCGTCGCGTTCGCAGCAGACGGCGACAGCAATCTCAAGGGCTCGTGCCGGTCCATCCCCGGCCTTCACATCCGGGACGCCCTGGCAGAAGTGGATGCTCACCATCCGGGTCTGATCCACCGGTTCGGCGGACACGCTATGGCTGCCGGGTTGAGTCTGGCGGCGGACCGCCTCGAAGAGTTCAGGAGGAGGCTCACTGCCGTCGTAGAGTCTCACCTCGATCCGGCGACGCTGACTCGCGAAATCCTCACCGACGGCAGCCTGCAGGATTCGGATCTGAACCTGGCGACGGCCGAATTGCTGCGTGCCGCTGGCCCGTGGGGGCAGGCTTTCCCGGAACCGCTGTTCGACGACGAGTTTCGGGTCAGGGGTATCCGGGTGATGCAGGAACGCCACCTTCGATTGCGAGTGCGTCTGGCAGGCGGCGACAAGGAGATCGACGCGGTCGCCTTCAACCAGGCGGAGAAGCTGCGGGGTCAGCGGCCCGCGCGCCTGCGTCTGGTCTACCGACTGGAGGTGAATGACTTCCGCGGTATCCGTAGCCCTCAGCTGGTCGTGGAACACCTCGAGGCCCCGTGAAGCGGCTCCCATCGGGCCCGCCCGTGATAAAATTTCAAGCTTTGATCCACCACGCGGGACTTCCTATGGAATCGACCCAACTCAGGCAGCAACTCAAGGACATGAAGTCGCGAGCCAGCGACCTTAGGGGGTATCTTTGACTACGATGCCCAGACGGAGCAACTCGAAGAGACCTTGAGGGAACTCGAGGATCCCAAGCTGTGGAATGATCCGGAGCGGGCCCAGGAACTGGGTCGGCGCAAGGCCCGTCTGGAAGCTGTCGTCAAGAACATGGACTCCCTCGGGCGGGGTATCGAGGAGTGCGCCGAACTCCTGGAGATCGCCGCCGATGAGGAGGACGCCGACACCCTCGGCGAGATCGAGCGGGATACGAACCGGCTGGAGCAGGTGCTGGAGAAGATGGAATTCCGGCGCATGTTCGCGGGCGAAATGGACCCGTCCGATGCGTTCCTGGACGTCCAGGCAGGATCCGGTGGCACCGAGGCCCAGGACTGGGCGGAGATGCTATTGCGGATGTATCTGAGATGGGGCGAGGCTCATGATTTCGACACCGAGATTATCGAACTCTCGGCTGGCGAGGTGGCGGGCATCAAGAGCGCGACGGTGCGGTTCGGTGGCGATTATGCATACGGCTGGCTACGCACAGAGACAGGCGTGCACCGGCTGGTGCGGAAGTCGCCATTCGATTCCGGGAATCGGAGACATACCTCTTTCGCAGCCGTGTTCGTCTCCCCCGAGATCGAAGACGAAGTCGAGGTGGAGATCAATCCCGCGGATCTCCGCATAGACGCCTATCGGGCCAGCGGCGCCGGCGGACAGCATGTGAATCGAACCGAATCCGCCGTCCGTATCACTCATGAGCCGACCGGTATCGTCGTCCAGTGCCAGAACGACCGATCCCAGCACAAGAACAAGGCCACGGCAATGAAGCAGCTCAGGGCCAAGCTCTACGAACTGGAGATGCACAAGCGCCGCGAGGAGGCCCAGGCGGTCGAGGACACCAAGGCCGATATCGGCTGGGGCAGCCAGATACGGTCCTACGTGCTCGACCAGTCGCGAATCAAGGATCTGAGGACCGGCGTGGAAGTCGGCAATACCCAGGCGGTCCTGGACGGTGACCTGGATCCCTTCATCGAAGCCAGCCTCAAGCAGGGCCTGTAGGCCCGAAGGAGCCAGGATGTCCAGGGAGCAGGAAAATCCGCTGATCGCCGAGCGCCGCCGCAAGCTGGATTCGATCCGGGAGGAACGGCAGGCATTCCCCAACGATTTCCGCAAGGACGCTCAGGCCGAGGAACTCCACGGAGCTTACGGCGACTGGGAACCCGAGCGCCTGGAAAAGGAGCCGGTCAGAGTCGCGGTGGCGGGACGAATGATGGCCAAGCGCGTGATGGGCAAGGCGAGCTTCGTGCGGCTGCAGGACTCGAGCGGAGACATACAGCTATTCCTCGCGCGGGACTCGTTGCCCGGCGGCGTTTACGAGAGCTTCAAGGCCTGGGACATCGGCGACATCGTCGGCGCCAAGGGGACGATGTTCAAGACCCGCACAGGGGAGCTTTCGGTCAGGGTGGATCTGCTGCGGTTGTTGACCAAGTCCCTGCGACCGTTACCGGAGAAATACCACGGACTGACTGACACCGAGACGCGTTACCGGCAGCGTTACGTCGACCTGATCATGAACGCCGATAGCCGTCGGGTCTTCGACGTCCGGACGCGGATGATCAGCTTCATGCGGGATTACCTCGACGCCCGCGGATTCCGGGAAGTCGAGACCCCGATGATGCAGACCCTGCCGGGCGGCGCCAATGCGCGGCCCTTCGTCACCCACCACAACGCTCTGGGCATCGACATGTTCCTGCGCGTGGCACCGGAACTGTTCCTCAAGCGACTTGTGGTCGGGGGCATGGAGCGGGTGTACGAGATCAATCGCAATTTCCGTAACGAAGGCCTGTCAACTCGACACAATCCCGAGTTCACCATGCTCGAGCTGTATCACGCCTATGCCGGCTACCGGGACATGATGGATATCACCGAGCACATGATCCGGATGATGGCCACCAGCCTGCTCGGAGATACCCGGCTGCAGTACCAGGGCGAGACCCTGGACCTCGGCCCCGGATTCGAGCGGTTGAGCATGGAAGACGCCATCCGCCGGCACGCGCCGGAAATAGACGGGGGGCGGCTCCGCGACGAGGTCTATCTCCGGGAGGCTCTTCGAGGCCAGGGGGCCGAGGCGGACGAGGAGGCCGGGGCGGGGCGGCTACAGACGGAACTGTTCGAAACTGTTGCGGAGGCGAAGCTGCGTCAGCCAGTGTTCGTTACCGAGTTCCCGGCTGAAGTCTCGCCGCTGGCCCGGCAAAATGATCGCGATCCGTTCATCACCGACCGCTTCGAGCTGTTTGTGGCAGGACGGGAGATCGCAAACGGTTTCTCGGAGCTCAACGATCCGGAGGAACAGGCGGCCCGATTCAATGCCCAGGCCGAGCGCAAGAGCCAGGGCGACGAGGAGGCCATGTTCTACGACGCCGACTACATCCGCGCCCTCGAATATGGAATGCCGCCCACCGGGGGGCTGGGCGTCGGTGTGGATCGTCTGGTGATGCTGTTTACCGATTCGCCTTCGATCCGGGACGTATTGCTGTTCCCGCACCTGCGACCTGAGGGGTCCGGTGGCGAGGAGGGGGGGCCGGACTAGAGCCTGTCAGTCAGGCGGCCGCCGGACAGGTCTCAGGCCTCGGATCCCTCGAAGGCGGGCGGGTCCGGGAGGCGCTCCAGGTCTCCGCCCGCCGTCGTCATCGGTCCGTCGGCGTCGTCACGGACGACCGCCAGCACGAAACGCCCCTCCCCATTCTCGGCGACTCGCGCCACCTCGCCGACCTTATCCGAACCCAGGATGACCGGATCTCCCGGTCGGACGCCTACGTCCGCGGAACGATACAGGCGCGTGTGGCGCTTGATGCGCCCGAGATAGCGCGCACGCGCGATCACTTCTTGCCCGACATAACATCCCTTGGCGAAACTGATGGCCCCCAGCCGGTCCAGGCGGAGCATCTGGGGGACGAAGTGGCTGGCGGTTTCTGCATAGACCTCCGGCAGACCGTTCCTGATTTCCAGCACCGGCCAGGTTTCGTCGGTGGCCACTGCCACCGAGCCGAAGTCCTGTTGCAACCGGATCCAGAGGGATCCGGGAGTGGGTAGTTGCATCGCCGGCAAATCGGGGTCCTGTGGAATGTCCCGGCCGGCTCCTCCCACCAGGCGCCAGGACCGGTCCGGCTCGATCGAGACCCGGGAGCGCATGACGAACATCCGCAGCCGGGCGGCCACGGCCTGGATCACCGCCCCTGGCATCGCCGCGACGAACGCGTTGGGCGTCCTGAATATCCTGAGTAGTGCGATGACCCGGCCCCGGGGATCGTTGAACGTGGAAAGCTGGCCGCCTCCTACCGGCAATACACCGAGATCATTGCTCAGCTGGCCCTGCAGAAAGGATTCCGCGTCCTCACCGCCGATCTGCAGGCAGGCGTAATCTGACAGCGGCGTGGCCGCCCGTGTTGTCGAATCGCCGGTTTCCATCGAATCTTACGTCCTGTTGTCGTCGCCCACGCGCCCCGATTCTATGGTGATACGGGGACGCGGGCCATCGTCCGCTATGGAGGTCAGCGGCTGCGTCTGGCAAAATCGACCCGATGGAAACGCGACCCGAGGATCCTCGCCCGCAATCAGACACCGAGAGTCTGGCGAAGGAGCAATCAAAAGCCCCGAAACCGCGGGAGATTGGTGGCCGGGACGGGCCAGACCCCACCCGATACGGTGACTGGGAGAAAAACGGTCGCTGCATCGATTTCTGAATTCGCAGATTGTCACGACGTTCATGGTGACGCCCACGGGCGCCGGGCCGTGGATCGTCACTGGGAGGATCGCCACTATGGCAGCGGATAACCGGCCTCTGTCACCGCATCTGCAGATTTACAGGCCCCAGATCACCTCCGTTTTGTCGATCCTCCACCGGATCACCGGAGTGATACTGTCGCTGGGCATCGTGATCCTGGTGGGCTGGCTGGCGGCGGCCGCGGCCGGCGACCCGGCCTATGAGATGACGATAGGTCTGCTGAACTCCCTTCCCGGGCGATTGCTCCTGTTCGGATGGACGCTCGCATTTTTCTATCATTTCCTTAATGGTATCAGGCATTTGGAATGGGACACCGGGCGCGGCTTCGGCATACCGCAAGTGGTCAGGTCCGGATGGACGGTCGTGATCCTCGCCGCATTCCTGACGCTGCTCTTGTGGGGCAGGCTGCTGATGGGAGGTGGCGCATGAGCCTGAGAAGCCCTCTCTCGCGGGTCCTGGGCCTGGGCGCAGCCAGTGACGGTCCGGCCCACTGGTGGGCGCAGCGCGTCAGCGCCGTGGGCACGGCCCTGCTGGCCGTGTGGTTTGCCGGTGGCGTCATAGGCACGGACCTCGGGGACCGGGCGGCCGTGGCTGGGTGGGTGGCCAAGCCGCTGAACAGCGTGCTGCTGATCCTCCTGGTGGCCACTATGAGCTATCACTCGAACCTGGGCGTACGGGTGGTGATCGAGGATTACAGCCGCGGTTGGGCAAAGGTGACCGGGATCGTGGCCGCCCAGTTCATCCACGTCGTGCTGGCCGGGGTCGGCATCATCGCCATCCTCCGGATGGCAATGGGAGGCTGAGCCATGGCAGGCGACTACAAGATCCTGGATCACACCTACGACGTGGTCGTTGTGGGTGCCGGCGGAGCCGGCCTCAGGGCTACCATGGGCCTGGCCGAAGCAGGGCTCAGGACCGCGTGCGTCACCAAAGTGTTCCCGACGCGGAGTCATACGGTGGCAGCCCAGGGGGGAATCAGCGCGGCCCTCGGCAATATGGGCGAGGACGACTGGCGCTGGCATATGTACGACACCGTCAAGGGGTCCGACTGGCTCGGTGACCAGGACGCTATCGAGTTCATGTGCAAGGAAGCTCCGGATGCCGTCATCGAGCTGGAGCATTATGGCCTGCCGTTTTCCCGAACCGAGGAAGGCCGGATCTATCAGCGGCCCTTCGGCGGGATGACAACGCACTTCGGACAGGGCACGGCCCAGCGGACCTGTGCTGCCGCAGACCGCACCGGTCACGCCATGCTGCATACCTTGTACCAGCAATCCCTCAAGCACGACGCAGAGTTCTTCCTCGAGTACTTTGCCCTCGATCTCCTCATGGAGGACGGAGTCTGCCGAGGAGTCATGGCGTGGAATCTGGAGACCGGCGAACTGCATCGCTTCCGGGCGCAAATGACCATCCTGGCCACCGGAGGCTACGGGCGGGCGTTCTTCTCGTGTACCTCCGCGCACACCTGTACCGGCGACGGCAATGGCATGGTGCTCAGGGCCGGACTGCCGCTTCAGGACATGGAGTTCGTCCAGTTCCATCCCACCGGGATCTATGGGGCAGGGTGCCTGATCACCGAAGGAGTGCGCGGCGAGGGCGGCTACCTGACGAATTCGGAAGGCGAACGTTTCATGGAGCGTTACGCACCCAATGCCAAGGACCTGGCTTCGCGGGACGTGGTCAGCCGCTCGATGACCATCGAGATCCGCGAGGGGCGCGGGGTTGGCGAGCATAAGGACCATATCCACCTGCACCTCGAGCATCTTGGTGCCGAGGTGATCGAGGAGCGCCTGCCGGGGATCGCGGAGACGACACGCATCTTTGCCGGGGTCGACGTGACCCGGAATCCGATCCCGGTGCTGCCGACCGTGCACTACAACATGGGTGGAATCCCGGCCAATTACCATGGCGAGGTGGTGACGCGGATCGGGGATGACCCGGAACGAGTGGTGCCGGGCCTCATGGCGATCGGCGAGGCAGCCTGCGTTTCCGTACACGGCGCCAACCGGCTGGGATCCAACTCGCTGCTGGACCTGGTCGTGTTCGGCCGCGCGGCCGCTCATCGGTGCGCTGAAATCGTCGATGCCGGGGCGAGGCAAGCTCCCCTAAGGGATGATGCCGGCGACGAGGCGGTGGCAAGACTCGATCGGTTGCGTCACGCTGACGGCGGCGCGCCGACCGCTGAAATCCGCCTCAACATGCAGCGCGTCATGCAGAATCACGCTGCCGTATTCCGTACCGGAGAGGTCCTCCAGGAAGGCATCGGTCTGCTCAGGGAAGTCGTCGATGGATTCGGCGACGTCAAGGTCAGCGATAGATCGATGGTCTTCAATACCGACTTGGTGGAAACGTTGGAACTGGAGAACCTGCTCGGGCAGGCCATGGTGACCATCGTCTCCGCCGCGAATCGGGAGGAGAGCCGGGGCGCCCATGCCCGGGAGGACTATCCGGAGCGGGACGACAGAGATTGGATGAAGCACACACTAGCCTGGTATCGGGACGGCCAGGTGAGGATCGAATACCGCCCCGTACACCTTAAAACGCTGACGGATCAGGTCGAGGTGGTACCGCCCAAGCCACGAGTGTACTGATCGGGATAAGCGACTGAGGATGGCGAGGAATGGCTGAGTTCAGACTGCCGGCAAACTCCAGGATCAATCCGGGGAAGACATTTCCCGCCGCCGAGGGCGCCGGTCGCATACGGCGCTTTGTGGTCTATCGTTACGATCCCGACAGCGGCGAGAATCCGCGCACGGACGTTTACGAAGTGGACCTGGACCGCTGCGGGGCCATGGTCCTGGATGCCCTGATCAAGATCAAGAACGAGGTCGACCCGAGCCTGACCTTCCGCCGCTCCTGCCGCGAGGGAATCTGCGGCTCCTGCGCCATGAACATCGATGGCACTAACACTCTCGCGTGCATCAAGGCCATCGACGACATCAAGGGCGACGTCAAAATCTATCCGCTGCCTCATCTCCCGGTAGTCAAGGACCTGGTGCCGGACCTGACCAATTTCTACGCCCAGTACGCTTCGATCAAGCCGTGGCTGCAATCCCGCACACCGGCGCCCCCGGATCGGGAGCGCCTGCAGTCCAGGGACGACCAGCACAAGATCAACGACCCGGCCACGTGCATCCTGTGCGCCTGCTGCTCTACCAGTTGCCCCAGCTACTGGTGGAATGGTGACCGTTACCTCGGACCCGCTGCCCTGCTGGCCGCGTACCGCTGGATCGTGGATAGCCGGGACGAGGCTACGGGAGATCGCCTGGACGATCTTGAAGACCCCTTCCGCCTGTACCGCTGCCACACCATCATGAACTGCACGCGGACCTGCCCGAAGAACCTCAATCCTGCCCAGGCCATTGCCGAGACAAAGAAACTGCTGATCGAGCGTCGCCACTGAGGCCGGAATATCCGGGCTGGATCCGCCGATTTGCCGGTAGCTCCGGTGCGGGTGACCGGTCATCATCAGGACAGCAAGGCGGGGCCGTCAGGTGAGCGAAATATCCAGGCTGAGATGGCGTTGTCGCCGGGGCATGCGCGAGTTGGACGTCGTGCTGCTCCGTTATCTCGAAGGCTTCTACCCGGGCGCCAGCGATGAAGAGCAGGAGGCTTTCCGTCTCTGCCTGGAACTCCAGGACCCGGAGATCATGGGCATGCTGACAGGGAGCCAGCCTTGTAACGACGTGAGACTGGCCGGTGTATTCGACAAGATTCGAACGACCTTTGATCCTCCGTCCGACTGAGCCGCGCAAGCTAGCCGCCGCCGCTGTGGTGGTATGGATTCCGGCTGCGGTGCTCATCGCCGTGGCGCCGATACCGGACGTGGCGTCCCAGGTCCTGGCCGCCTGGCTGGTGGCGGCGGCGACCATCGAGATCAGTGAATGGCGACGGCAACCGGTTCGCGCTATCTGGCGACCTCGTGCCGGCTGGTCCCTGGAATGGCCGGACGGCTCGCGCCGGTCCGCACGACTGCTGAATAGCTCACGAATATGTACCCCAGGGCTGGCGCTGAACTGGACCGTCGCCCCTACCGGGCGGGTGCGCCTGGTCTTCCTGCCGGGGCGGGCCGGGGCCACCACCCTGAGACGCCTCAGGGTGGTGCTGCGTCACGGCCGCGCGGACGGGTGACCGGATACCCTGACCCTTGGTAGAATTTTTCACAAGATCAGGCGTTTGCCACCGTTGCCGGAGAGCGAACTTTCGCCGGCAGGACCTGTCTATGACAGTGGCAGACGGTATTGCCGTTTTGCCAAGAGGTTGGCCCTAATGGGCGGGAAGAGCAGCGACCAGGCCCTGGTCGAGCGTGTCCAGCAGGGCGACAAGGCGGCGTTCGACGTGCTGGTTGCCCGATATCAGCACAAGGTGGTTAAGCTGATCATGCGGTACGTGAGAGACCAGGCCGAGGCGCTGGACGTCGCGCAGGAAGCTTTCCTGAAGGCCTATCGCGCCCTGCCGAGGTTCCGAGGTGATAGCGCCTTCTATACTTGGCTTTACCGGATATCCATCAACACGGCCAAGAATTACCTGGTGGCGGCGCGGCGCCGGCCCCTGGAGTACGACCTGGATCTCCAGGATCCCGAGCAATACGACATGCATGCCCGGCTCAAGGACGTACAGACACCCGAGGGCGTATTGATGTCGGAGGAGATCCGGGAGGCCGTCAACCAGGCCATCGAGGCGTTGCCCGAGGATCTTAGAACCGCGATCATGCTCAGGGAACTCGAGGGCATGAGTTACGAAGAGATAGCGACGGCCATGGAATGCCCCGTGGGGACGGTACGGTCCCGCATATTCAGAGCCAGGGAGGCCATCGACAAGCGGCTCAAGCCTTTGCTCGACTGAGGACCACTATGAAGCACATCACCAGAGAGCAACTTTCGGCATTCATGGACGACGAACTTGATGCCGGCGAGGCGGAGTTGCTGGTTCGGCGTCTGGGCGGCGATTTCGATCTTCGTGGCGCCGCCGTGCGCTACGGCATGATCGGCCACGTAATCCGCGACGAAATGCTCCGCGGCGACCCTCGATCCCTGCCGGAACGCATTTCGGGGGCGATCGGCGACGAGGCGGCCCCGCGGCCCGCCGTCTCCGGACCTCGATTTCTGCGCCCGGTGGCGGGGGCGGCCGTGGCAGCATCCGTCGCGGCGCTGGCGATCTTCAGCATATCGGAACCGGAGCAGGTGGGGCCCGGGGCCACGTCGGTGACCGTCCCCGAATCACCGGCCGTCATCATGACGCCCGTGGCCGGGCCGGCGGCGGCGATCTTCAGGGCGGGCAACCCCAACCAGCTGAGTCGTTATTACCTGAACCACGCGGAGTACGCCACCATGCTCGGCGGGCAGGGGCCGTTGATACGGATCGTGCGCGCGCCAGAGGATCCGCCGGAAGCGGACGACGAAGCGTACCCATCCGATGAGGCGAGGGACGACACAGTCGAATGACGGCCCGGGGACGACAATCCTTCGCTGTCTGCCTGCTGTCGCTGGCCGCCGGTATCGTTCAGGCCGCCGAAGATCCACGGGAGTTCCTCGCGCGCCTGGAACAGGCAATAGAGGGGCTCAATTACGAAGGGACATTCGTGCATATCGTCGATGGCCGTGCGGACACCATGTACGTCGTACACCGGGTGGAGGACGGGACAGCCATGGAGCGCCTGGTCTCACTCGACGGGCCGCGCCGCGAGATCATCAGGGATGAAGAGGAAGTTACCTGCATCTTCGCCGACGAAAAATCAGTCCTGGTGGAGCGCCGCAAGCAGGATAGTCCACTGCGGGCGGCGATTCCCCGGGACACCCACCAGCTTGACCAGCATTACACCTTCAGATTGCTCAAGCCAGTCAACAAGCTGGGCCGTGACGCCTCGGTGATGACGATCACCCCCGAGGACGATCTTCGCTACGGCTACAAGTTGTGGATGGACAGGGAGACCGGCATGCTCCTGAAGTCCCAGGTCGTGGACATGTACGGCAAGGTCCTCGAACAACTGCTCTTCGTGAGTCTGGAGCTTCCGGACAGTATCCCCGAGGAGCGCCTGAAGCCCTCCATCTCCACCGAGAACTTCACGTGGTACGTCCAGCAGGACGCGCCTGACGACCGATCCGTCGGCACCGCCTGGTATGCGGAGCAGTTACCCTCGGGGTTCGAACTCGCGGTCAGCAGCACCGGGATGATCGCTGGCGGCAGCACACCGATCGAACACCTGGTTTATTCCGACGGCATGGCCTCGGTGTCTGTGTTCATTGACCGGGCGGACAGCGGGTCGGCGGCCCCCGAAGGGCCATCGCGGATGGGTGCGGCGAACGCATACACCACACGGCTGGGGGACCATCTGGTCACGGCAATGGGCGAGGTGCCGCTGTTGACGGTACGCATGATCGCCGAGTCGGTCCGGTCGAGGCAGGACCCGCCGACCGCAGCACGATGATCACCGAACCCGGCACGGTCGCCCGAGTCTCGGCGGATTTCATCTGGGTACGCTGCGAGGCCCAGCAGGCCTGCCAGCGCTGCGCAGAGGGCCGCGGTTGCGGTGGCGGACTTCTGGGACGCCTCCTGGGCGACCGGCTCCGGCTGGTGCGCGTGCCCCGTGCGGATCTGGATCTGCAGGTCGGGGAAGGGGTGGTCGTAGCCCTGGGCGAGTCCGCGGTGGTCCGGGCTGCCGTGGTCATGTACCTGGTCCCGTTGCTCACGTTGTTTCTCGGCGCGGTCGCCCTGCATGGGCTGGCTGGCGGCGGCGATCTGTGGGCTATTGCCGGCGGTATTGCCGGCCTGGTAGTGGGACTTGCCTATGCGCGTCGTTTCGGACTGCGGCACGCCGCCGATCCGCGGTACCAGCCGGCCGTCCTGGGCCGGGTGGAAATCACAGGCGGAGATGTCTGCCCGGCCGCGACTCTGGCGACCCGTTAGCGTGGCCCTGGAATTCGTCCTCTACAGCCGACCCGGCTGCCACCTCTGTGACGAAATGCTGGCGGAACTGGCGGAGATGTCCGAGGGCCGTGCCGTGGACGTCAGGGTGGTGGACGTGGACGGGGATCCGGACCTGCGGCGACGCTACGGTCTGCGCATCCCGGTGTTGACAGTGTCTGGTGAAGAAATCTGCAGCGCCCGTCTGGCCCCTGATCGCATACGCGCGTTGCTCGAGGCCGCCGGCTGAGGAAATGGCACGGCCCCTGGTCGCTCCAGCGTTTATAATGCGCGCCGCTTCCCCTGTGGCGTCCCATCCATGGATCACATCCGTAACTTCTCCATCATCGCTCACATCGACCACGGCAAGTCGACCCTCGCGGACCGCTTTATCCAGATCTGCGGTGGCCTGAGCGCCCGGGAAATGGCCGAGCAGGTACTGGATTCCATGGATCTGGAGCGGGAAAGGGGCATCACCATCAAGGCCCAGAGCGTATCCCTCAATTATCCTTCGGATGACGGTCGCACTTACCAGCTGAACCTCATCGACACCCCCGGCCACGTGGACTTTTCTTACGAGGTCTCCAGGTCCCTGGCGGCCTGCGAGGGCGCGCTGCTGGTTGTAGATGCCGCCCAGGGTGTCGAGGCCCAGAGCGTGGCGAATTGCTACACGGCGATCGAGGAGGGCCTGGAGGTTGTCCCTGTCATCAATAAGATCGACCTTCCCTCGGCGGATCCCGAGGGCGTATGCCACGAGATCGAGGACATCATCGGGATATCGGCGACGGATGCGCTTCTCACGAGCGCCAAGACAGGGCAGGGCGTCAAGGAAGTGCTCGAGGCAGTGATCGCGCGCATCCCGCCGCCGGCCGGGGACCCGCTGGCTCCGCTACAGGCCCTGATTATCGATTCCTGGTTCGACAACTATGTCGGAGTGGTGTCGCTGGTCAAGATCGTCAACGGCGAACTTCGCACCCGCGCCTCTGCCCGGGTCATGTCCACGGGACGCAGCCACCAGGTGGACCGCGTGGGGTCGTTTACGCCGAAGATGAAGGATCGCGACGTCCTCAGAACCGGCGAAGTCGGCTACGTCATCGCCGGCATCAAGGACATCGACGGGGCGCCGGTGGGCGACACCTTGACTCTGGACCGGGCCCCCTGCGACAAACCCCTGCCAGGGTTCAAACAGGTCCAGCCGAGGGTATTCGCCGGACTGTTCCCTACCAACTCCGAAGACTACGAGGATTTCAGGGACGCGCTGCAGAAATTGAAGCTGAACGATTCGTCGTTGTATTACGAACCTGAGACATCCGGCGCCCTCGGGTTCGGATTTCGCTGCGGATTCCTGGGAATGCTCCACATGGAAATTGTCCAGGAAAGGCTGGAGCGGGAGTACGGTCTGGAGCTGATCACCACGGCGCCCACTGTGGTGTACGAAGTGCTGACTACCGACGGGGACGTGGACCGCATCGACAATCCCGCCAACTTGCCGGCGTCGGGCCAAATCGACGAGATCAGGGAACCGATCATCACCGCCAATATCCTGTTACCCCAGGAGCACGTCGGCGCGGTCATCAAGCTGTGCATCGAGAAGCGCGGGGTGCAGAAGAAGATGCAGTACCTCGGACGCCAGGTGTCGATGGCATACGAGTTGCCATTGTCCGAGGTCGTGCTCGACTTCTTCGACCGGTTGAAGTCGGTCAGCCGTGGGTTCGCGTCCTTTGATTATCACTTCGAACGCTACCAGGATGCGCCGCTGGTGAAGCTGGACGTCCTCATCAACGGGGAAAGGGTGGACGCCCTGTCGTTGATCATCCACAAGGAGAGCGCTTATCGGAGAGGGCGGGAGCTGGTCGAGAAGATGCGCGAGCTGGTGCCGCGGCAGATGTTCGATGTGGCGATACAGGCGGCCATCGGGAATCAGATCATCGCCCGCAGCACCGTCAAGGCGCTGCGCAAGAACGTCACGGCCAAGTGTTACGGCGGGGACGTTACGCGCAAGCGAAAATTGCTTGAAAAGCAGAAAGCCGGCAAGAGACGCATGAAACAACTGGGCTCTGTCGAAATACCGCAAGAGGCGTTCCTGGCGGTGTTGCAGGTGGAGAAGAAATAGCCAATACTGCGGCGCCGTGCGCGCCGGCAGCCTTGACGCCAAGGATGGCGGGAATGCATGACGATTGTGGAAACCGGGGTGTGAATGGTGTTTGATTTCGAAGTTGCGCTGGTAGCCGGAGGCCTGTTGACTGGCATCGTGTGGATGCTCGATCGGCTGGTGTTCCGGAAGCGCAGGGAGACGGCAGGGAACGCCAGTGAACCGACGATCGTCGAGTATTCCCGCTCGTTTTTTCCGATCATCGTCCTGGTGCTGCTGGTTCGCTCCTTCCTGTTCGAGCCTTTCCGCATTCCGTCGAGTTCGATGATGCCGACGCTGCTGATCGGCGATTTCATCTTCGTGAACAAGTTCTCTTACGGTCTGCGACTGCCGGTGACGCGCACCAAGGTCGTCGATGTGGATGAGCCCCGGCGAGGTGACGTGGTTGTATTCCGCCTGCCATCCGATCCAAAGACTAATTACATCAAACGCGTCGTCGGTCTTCCTGGAGACGTGGTGGAGTACCGGGACAAGCACCTGTCCATCAACGGCGTCCCGGTGGACCTCGATGTCGACGGTCTGTACGAGGACGGGAACCTTCGCGGTGCGCACCTCGGTTACGAGAGGTTGGGAGAGGCGGAGCACGAGGTGCTCCTGTTCCCGGGGCGTTTCAGCCGTGAAGGGATATTTGAGGTCCCGGAGGGGCACTATTTTCTGATGGGGGACAACCGAGACAACAGCCGCGACAGCAGGTACGATGGCGTTGGCTTTGTGCCGGAAGCGAATCTGGTGGGCAAGGCCGTCAGGATCTGGATGAACTGGGACTGGTCGAATTCTGGTCCGAAATGGGCGCGGATCGGTGACAAGATCACGTAGCAAGTTACGAGGAGTGATTCGATGAAGCGTAATGAGCAAGGCGTAACTCTTATCGGCTTCCTGATCATGGCGGTGTTCCTCGGCCTGTTCGCTCTCGCGGTGATCAAGCTTGTGCCGGTGTACCTGGAGTACGGCAAGGTCACCTCCTCGCTGGAGAAGGCCAAATCAGAATTCGATGGCAAGAGCCCCAGTATCGAGGAAATCTACAGATCCCTGGAGCGTCGCTTCGATATCGAGGACGTCCACCGGATCCATTACCGCGACATCAAAATCAAGCGCGAGCCGCGTGCTTATACCGTGCAGGCCGCGTATGAGGCCAGGGTCTATTACATCGGCAATATCTATCTCGTCGCGGTATTCGACTTCAGCGTCGAAATTCAGCGTTGACGGCAGCTGCTCGGTGGGTCGAGCAGACTCTCCGCTACAGGTTCAGTGACCTGTCGCTGCTGGACCGGGCCCTGACTCACAGGAGCGCGGACGGTTCCCACAACGAGCGCCTCGAATTCCTCGGCGACGCAGTCCTCGGCCTGATCATTGCCGAACGAATCTCTCGCCTGCTGCCGGCGGCCACGGAAGGATATCTCACACGCCTCAGGGCTCTTCTGGTGCGCAGAGAGACGCTTGCCGAGATCGGTGTCGAGATCCGTCTCGGAGACTGGATCAGACTGGGTCCCGGTGAACTGAAGAGTGGCGGATTCCGCCGCGCATCGACCCTCGCGAACGGCATCGAGGCGATCCTGGGGGCCGTCTACCTAGATAGCGGGCTGGATCAGGCTCGGGAGGTGGTGGAAACGCTCTACGGGGAACGTCTCCGCGCCCTGCCCGCGGAGGATGATCTCAAGGACCCGAAGACCCGCCTGCAGGAGCGCTTGCAGGCGCGGGGCCTGACGGTGCCGACCTACGCAATCGAAGCCGTCTCCGGCGAAGCTCACAAACGGCACTTCAGGGTATCCTGCCAGGTGGCGGCGCTGAGTTTGCGCACCGAGGCGACCGGACGCAGCCGGCGGGAGGCGGAACAGAAGGCGGCCGAGGCCATGATCGGTGAGCTGGATGATGACTGAGACACAGGCACCTGCATTGTTCCATTCAGGGTACGCCACCCTGGTCGGCCGTCCGAACGTCGGCAAATCGACCCTCCTGAACACGCTCATCGGCGAGAAGGTCAGCATCGTCACGCCCAAGCCACAGACCACCCGGCACCGGATTCTCGGTATCGACAACGGGGATGGCCGGCAGATCGTGTTCGTCGATACTCCGGGCATGCACCGGGCCCGGGGCAGGGCTATCAACCGGGCCATGAACCGCGCCGCCAGCGGTGCCGTCGTCGATGCGGACGTGGTGATCATGGTTATCGAGGCCCTGCGTTGGACCGAGGAGGACCAGGACGTCCTTACCCGTTGTCTCGCGGCGGGTCGCCCCGTCATCATGGCTGTCAACAAGGTGGATCTGGTCAAGCCGAAGGACAAACTGCTGCCTTTCCTGGCCGCTCTTGCCGCCCGTGGTGAGTTCGATGACATCGTTCCGGTGTCCGCTGCTCGGGGCGACAACGTGGAGGCGCTCAGATCGGCAGTGGTGAAACGACTGCCGGAAGGACCGGCGTTCTTCCCCAGCGATGCGAGCAGTGACCAGGACGACCGATTCAGGATCTCTGAGGTCGTGCGTGAAAAGCTGATGCTTCGCCTTCACGAGGAGATTCCGTATGGCCTGGCGGTCGAAGTGGAGCAATTGGAGATGTTCCCGACACTCGTGCGAGCCGGAGTGGTGATCTGGGTTGAGCGGCCGGGCCAGAAGGGCGTTGTCATCGGCAAGAGTGGTGCCCAGTTGAAGGCCTGCGGTCAGGCCGCGCGGCACGAACTCGAGGAAACCTACGGCAGGAAGGTGCACCTGGAGCTCTGGGTCAAGGTAAGAAAGAAGTGGTCCGACAGTGATCAGGCGCTCAGGGACCTGGGGATCGACGTGGAATGACCGCGGTCGGCCGCGTGGCCCTTGAACCTGCCTGGGTCCTCCATCGGAGACCCTATCGCGACACCAGTGAGCTGGTGGACCTGTTTACAAGTCGCCATGGCCGCGTGGCGGCTGTAGCCCGGGGCAGCAGGTCCGGACGGCGTCGAACATCGCTGGAGCCCTTCCAGCCAGTGCATGCATCCTGGAGCGGCCGGGGAGATCTGGTGACACTGACCGGGGTCGAGTCGCGCGGTCCCGGACTCCAGGCTGCCGGCCGCAGGCTGATGAGCATGTTCTACGTCAACGAGCTGCTGTTACGGCTGGTGGCGCGCCAGGATCCCCATCCCGAGATTTTCACCGTCTACGAGAACACCATTCGCGGGCTTGCCGGGGACCGGCAGGAGGCGCCTATCCTGCGGCTGTTCGAGCGAGACCTCCTCGAGGCACTGGGTTACGGCCTGATGCTCGATAGCGATGTGGATGGCCTCGCGGTGGAAACAGGAGCCCGATATCTCTATCGCCTGGAAGAGGGCCCCCGCGTTGCCTCCCGCGACTTGTCCAGCCCCCTGCAGGTATCGGGCGCCACGCTATTGGCGATCCAGTCCGGCCATTTCGACAACCCTGATTGTCTCCGGGAGGCACGCATTCTGCTCACAGCCGCTCTGGATCACCAGCTCGGTGGGCGACCTCTGAAGACCAGGCAGGTTCTGAACGCGCTGAGGTCCCGAGCGACCTGACCCACGGTTCTGGCAAAATACTTCTACCGGAATATCTCTTTCCTCGACCCAGGGGTGACAGGAATGAAGGACAGGATTCTCCTAGGCGTGAACATCGATCACGTCGCGACAATCCGCCAGGCCCGCGGCACCCGATACCCGGATCCCGTGTACGCGGCACTGATGGCGGAGCAGGCTGGCGCCGATAGCATCACACTCCATCTGCGAGAGGACCGGCGGCACATCCAGGACCGTGACCTCAGGGCCATGGGCGATGTGCTGCAGACTCGCATGAACCTGGAGATGGCGGTGACCGGCGAGATGCTGGATATCGCCATGGGCGTCAAACCTCAGGACTGCTGTCTGGTGCCGGAGCGGCGTGAGGAACTTACCACCGAGGGCGGGCTGGACGTGGCGGCGCAGAAATCACGGGTGGCCGATGCCTGCGCCCGGCTCGCCGACGCCGGCATACGCGTGTCCCTGTTCATCGATCCGGACCGGGGCCAGATGGATGCGGCGAAAGAGGTGGGGGCGCCTGTAGTCGAAATCCACACCGGGGCCTACGCAGATGCCATGGACGAGGCGGCCATGGCCACTGAACTGGAGCGCATCGCAAGTGCATCCGCTCACGCCAGCGAGATAGGGCTGCGGGTCCATGCTGGCCATGGGTTGCACTATCACAATGTCCAGCCCGTGGCCCGGATTCCTGAGATCCGGGAGCTCAACATCGGCCACGCGATTGTGGCCCGCGCCATCTTCGACGGTCTGTCCACGGCGGTCATCGAGATGAAGCGGCTGATGACGGAGGCCCGCCTGCGGTGATCTTCGGGATCGGCGTCGATGTGGTCCGGCTGGACCGTGTCGAGCGAGCCTACGAGCGTTTCGGAGATCATTTCGTCCGGCGGCTGCTGCTGCCGGAGGAGTTGTCGGCTTTCCGTGGTAACAAGCGGCCAGCCAGATTTCTCGCCATGCGGTTCGCCGCCAAGGAAGCTGTGGTGAAAAGCATGGGCACCGGCTTTCGTCACGGTATGTGGATACGCGATACCGGTGTGGTTCAGAACGACTGGGGCAAGCCGGAGATCATATGGTCGGAACGCGGTGCAGCCATGCGGGATCGCCTGGGCATCGGTGAGGGCCATATTACGCTCACCGACGAGGCCGGCCTGATCGTGGCGGTCGCGGTGTTGCTTCACGCGGTGGCGCCGACCTGAAGAAGTTCTTCAGGCAGCTGATCAGTCCCCGGTTATCGTCAGATTCACGAAGTTAATAACAATATATAAAACAATATATTATATTGAATAGCTAATAAAATACTTTGATCAATGATCGACAGGGTTCCCTGTGATGGAAGGGCAGGCACTCACCACCGAAGTGACCCGGTAATGGGCAGATAGCGCGTCGTTACCGGGCGCGGGGGTGTCCGCCTATCCCTGTCAGACTAAACTCACGTTCTCGGCGAAGGCGCACAGACCTGGGAGGTTCCCCATTAACACGCTCGTTTTTGACATCGAAACCGTCCCTGACCTCGACTTCGGGCGGCGTTACTACGGGCTCGAAGGACTGGACGACGAGGCGGTGGGGCAGGTCATGTTCGGGCAGCGGTTACAGGCGACCGGTTCCGAGTTCCTGCCACTGCATCAACATCGCGTGGTCGCGATTTCGTGTCTGCTGAAGAGCCGCGACAAGCTGCGTGTATGGTCATTGGGAGACGACGGTGGCGATGAAGCTCAAATCGTCCGTCGGTTCTTCGAAGGCGTGGAGCAATACGGGCCGGACCTGGTCTCATGGAATGGTTCGGGATTCGACCTGCCGGTGCTCCATTATCGTGCGCTCAGGCACGGGGTGGCCGCGACTCGTTACTGGGAAACCGGGGACAACGATCAGAGCTTCCGCTGGAACAACTACCTTAATCGCTTCCATTGGCGTCACCTGGATCTGATGGATGTGCTGGCGGGCTTCCAGGCCCGCGCCGCGGCGCGGCTGGACGAGGTGGCAGTCCTGCTGGGACTACCCGGCAAACTCGGGATGAGTGGCGATAAGGTCTGGCCGAGATTTCTCGCCGGCGAGATCCGCGAAATCAGCGACTATTGCGAGACAGACGTGATCAACACTTATCTCGTCTACCTGCATTTCGAACAGATGCGGGGGCGTCTCGCGGCTGTGGAACTCGAGAGGGAGCAGTCGCGGGTAAGGGAGATGTTGCAGACTGACGGACGCCCTCACCTGATGGAGTTCCTGGATGCCTGGGGCGCAGCGGGGTGAGGAAGCGCGTTGAACCTACTCCCGAGACGCTGCATATCATCGACCTGACGCATGACGGGCGGGGTGTGGCTCGCAGCGACGGCAAGACCCTGTTCGTAGACGGCGGGTTGCCCGGTGAGACAGTCGAGGCAGTCCGGATCAAACGTCGCCGGACCCATGACGAGGCGAAAGTCATCAATCTGCTGGTGACCGCCGAGGACCGGGTCGACCCACCCTGTCTCCATTTCCTCTCCTGCGGCGGTTGCAGTCTGCAGCATCTGGCGGAACCCGCTCAACTCGTCGCCAAGGAGAAGGTACTGCTGGACAATCTGCAACGGATCGGTGGCGTGGCACCGGCGACCGTCTTTCCAGCCGTTCACGGACCCGGGACCGGCTATCGCAGACGAGCGCGTCTCGGCGTGCGCTGGGTGGAAGGCAAGGGCAGGGCATTGGTTGGTTTCCGGGAGCGGTTCTCGTCCTTCCTCGCGGATATCGAGACCTGCGCAGTGCTGGCGCCTCCCGCGGATCGGCTGATCGAGCCGTTGTCCGGACTGATCGGCTCCCTGAGTCTCAGGAAGCGCCTGCCCCAGGTCGAGGTCTCCGTCGGTGACAACCGCGTTGCGCTGGTGTTCCGCGTTCTCGAGGATCCGACGGTGGAGGACCTGGAGGCCTTGAGAAATTTCCGTGAGAGGCACGATCTCGATCTCTATCTACAGAGGGGAGGAGTGGATACCGTGGCTCCGCTGGACGGAGTCTCCACGCCGTTGGCTTTCCGGTTGCCGGACTTCGACCTGGAATTCCGGTTCCTGCCGACTGATTTCATCCAGGTGAACGGAGACATCAATCGGAAGATGGTGGCGCGGGTGGTGGAAGTCATGCAGGTTCAGCCGGGCTGGCGGGTGCTGGACCTTTTCTGCGGCCTGGGCAATTTCACGCTACCCCTTGCACGACAGGGGGCGGCTGTTGTCGGTGTGGAGGGCGATCCGGCCCTGGTGGAGCGGGCTCGGGAGAACGCGAGCCTGAACCGCATCGGCACGACAGAGTTCCATGTCGCCAATCTTTTTGAAGACTGCGCCGGGCTGCCCTGGGCCAGGCCGGCCCCCGATGCAGTTCTGATCGACCCACCGCGCTCCGGGGCCAGAGAGATCCTGCCGGTGGCTGCCCGAGCCCGGCGGATCGTGTACGTATCCTGTCATCCGGGTAGTCTCGCCAGGGATGCTGGCATCCTGGTGGGCGAGTACGGATTCCGCTTGAGGGGTGCCGGCGTGATGGACATGTTCCCGCACACGTCCCATGTGGAGTCCTTCGCCGTGTTCGAACGGGATTGAGTCGTGGCCGTCGAGATCGAGCGGAAATTCCTCGTGTCCCGAGATGACTGGCGCGACCAGGCGCGGTCGACAGCGCGCATGGTGCAGGGCTATCTGGCGGAGACCGGCGTCTGTTCCATCCGGGTGCGTATCGGCCGGGATCAGGCGTGGCTGAATTTCAAAGGCCTGACGATCGGCGCCCGCAGGACCGAATTCGAGTATCCGATCCCCCTCGACGATGCCAGGGAGATGCTGGACTTGTACTGCGAGAGCCGGATCATCGAGAAGACCCGGCATCACGTCAGACATGGAGGACACGACTGGGAGGTCGACGAGTTTCACGGGGCCAATACGGGCCTGGTCGTGGCGGAGGTTGAACTGGAGGCGGAGGGCGAGGCCTTCACAAGGCCGGACTGGATCGGCCGGGAAGTGACTCACGACCCCCGTTACTACAACATACGTCTGGTGGAACATCCCTGGACGGAATGGGCCGATGAATGAGGCGGTGACAGAGCCTCGGCTGTTCGTGGGCCTGGCGTCACAGCATTTGACGCTGGCCATTGGAGCGAACGTGCTCCGTGTCTACCCTGTGTCCACGGCGCGCAGGGGCGCGGGCGAGAGATATGGCAGTGAACAGACCCCCCGCGGGGATCACGTCATCCGCGCGAAGATCGGCAGCGGCGCCCCTGCGGGGGCTGTCTTTGTCGGCCGACGGCCGACAGGGGAGGTCTGGTCCCCGGATCTGGCTCTCAGGTTCCCTGGCCGGGACTGGATCCTGACCCGCATCCTCTGGTTGAGTGGGGTGGAGCCCGGTCGCAATCGACTGGGCAGCGTGGACAGCATGCAGAGGTATATCTACATCCACGGGACACCAGACCCCGAGCCCATGGGCGTACCGGCCTCCCACGGCTGTATCCGCATGCGCAACGAAGATGTGATCGAGCTCTTCGACAGGGTGTCCGTGGGGACACGTGTGACGATAGAGGAGGCGTCGTGACTCTGGGTCCGGTGATGCTCGATCTGGACGGCCCGGAACTGAATGCCGAGGAGAAGGAGATCCTCCGCCATCCGCTGGTCGGCGGCGTGATCCTGTTCACGAGAAATTTTGTCGATGTGGAGCAACTGGGGCGTCTGACCACCGAGATCCACGGCGTCCGCCGGCCCCCTTTGCTGGTGACCACGGATCAGGAAGGTGGTCGGGTACAGCGATTCCGAGACGGATTCACCGCCCTGCCGGCGGTGCACCTGCTCGGGCGCCACTACGAGCTCGATGCAAATGATGCCCTCGAGACAGCGGAGACGCTCGGCTGGATCATGGCGACGGAACTCCGGGCGGCAGGCGTGGATATGAGCTTTGCACCGGTCCTCGACCTGGACCGGGGTGTCAGCGACGTTGTCGGCGATCGGGCATTCCATCGCTCTCCCGGCGTCGTGTCCTCGCTGGCCCGCCGTTATATACGCGGAATGGCCGCCGCCGGCATGACGGCGACGGGAAAGCATTTCCCGGGTCATGGCGCGGTGACGGCCGATTCCCACAAGGCACTGCCAGAGGACCGGCGACCATATGTGGACATCGCCGAGGACATTTCTCCGTATGATTTTCTGGTCAACGAGGGGCTCGGCGCGATCATGTCGGCTCACGTCCGCTACGCGCAGGTGGATGCCGCGCCCGCCAGTTTCTCGCGCTGGTGGTTGACCGATGAATTGCGCGGCCGGCTCGGGTTCCGGGGCGCCGTCTTCTCCGACGACCTGACCATGGCCGCGGCCGAAGTTGCAGGCGATATGGAGGCACGGGCGCGCGCCGCTCTCGCCGCCGGCTGCGACATGATCTTGGTGTGCAATGATCGACCCGCGGTGTTGTCGTTACTGGACGCCTTGGGCGACTACAACGAACCGGCGAGCCAGGTCCGCCTGGCCCGGCTACACGGCCGGAAATCCGTGGAGCGCGATGCGCTGCTGGCGTCGGTCCAATGGCAACACGCCAGGGAGAGGGTGCGGCATTTGACCGACCCGCCGCCCCTGCAACTCGACGGATAGGGTATGTTTTTGTTTTCCGGACAAGGCGGTCCGAGGGGAGTGGGCGTGAGCGGACAGGATCCAGTCAACACGATCGCGGCAGCACGTGCCACGGCGGATCTTATTCATCCGGCGGAGGCGGTACGGCACGCCCTGGACGGTATGGCCAGGAGGGTGGCCGAGAAGATGAGCCGCAAGGATCCGGTGCTACTCGCTGTCATGACAGGTGGCATGATGCCAACGGTCTGGCTCAGCACGAGGCTGGATTTCCCTCATCAGCTGGACTACGTCCACGCCACCCGCTACGTCAGCGGCACGCGTGGCGGAGAACTCGAATGGCGCGCACGCCCGGGCACCGATCTGGCGGGGCGCAGCGTCCTGATCGTGGATGACATCCTGGATGAAGGGGTGACGCTTGGCGCCGTGGCCGACTACTGTCGCGATGCAGGCGCTGGCGAAGTCCGCATCGCGGTCCTGGTGCAAAAATGTCATGACCGGAACAGGGCTCGCATCAGGCCGGATTTCAAGGGTCTGGATGTGCCGGATCGATACGTATTCGGGTGCGGGATGGACTACCACGAGTATTTCCGTAACCTGACCTCCATCTATGCGCTGGCGGTCGAGGAGGGACCCCGGGAGTGAGTGCGGTACCCATCGGAATTGTCGGTGGAACCGGCATCTCGCACCTGAAAGAGTTCCAGGTCGAACGACGCCGCGTCGTCCCCACCCCCTACGGCGAACCCTCCGCACCGGTGCTCGAGGGACGCCTCGGGGGGCAGCTGGCATGCCTGATCGCGCGTCACGGTAGCGGCCACACCATACCTCCGCACCGCGTCAATTATCGAGCCAACCTGTGGGCCCTCAAGCACATCGGCGTCCGACAGGTGGTTGCTGTCTGCAGTGTCGGAGGCATCGATCCGGACCTGGCTCCCGGAGAACTGGCAGTACCGGACCAGGTGATCGACTACACCTGGGGCCGGCCGAGCACAATCCACGAAAGCCTCGAAAATCCCGTGGTCCACGTCGAGTTCGCCGAACCCTTCAGCCAGTCGGTGCGTTCGCTGATGCTGCGATCGGCGGAAAGGTCGGGCGTCCGGATAATCGACGGGGGCGTGTACGGCGCGACGCAGGGACCGCGGTTAGAGACGTCAGCCGAGATCGAGCGCATGCGTCGGGACGGCTGCGATATGGTCGGCATGACCGGGATGCCCGAGGCAGTGATCGCCAGGGAACTCGAGCTCGAGTACGCTACCTGTGCACTGGTGATCAACCGTGCCGCTGGTTGCGGTGGTGGGGGTATCCACGACCAGATCGAGGCTCACGTCGCCGCCTGCATGGACAAGGTCAGGGCCGTGTTTGACTCACTTCAGATTCCAGTGGACTGAGGGGCCCCCACTTGCTCAAGCGTCTCAAGAACAGCCTTCTGCAAGCCATCGTCGAGTCCACCCGGGATGGCGTAGTCGTGGTCGACGCGGGGAGGGAAGGGATGCCGGTGGTGTTCGTCAACCCGGCCTTCGAGCAGATCAGCGGCTACACCGCCGGGGAACTGGCGGCCGGCGGGCTGTCGCGACTCCAGGGTGATGACCGGCGCCAGCGGGCGGTAAACGAGATGCGCGACGCCGTCGCCAGCGGGCGTCCATGCGAAGTCTTGTTGCGAAACTACCGCAAGAATGGCGAATTATTCTGGAACCAGCTCCGACTGGTGCCAGTGGAGGATGGCGGAGAGCTGGCCTGGTGGGTGGGGATCGCGCGGGACGTGGGCGACATCCGCGACCTCCAGGACAGGCTCAAGAATCAGCGCAAGGCGCTGGAGAATGCGCGGAATGAATCCCCTGAGGATCGCCTGACCGGGCTGAAGAGCCGCGTGTTCTTCGACAATCTGCTCAATCGGGAATGGGCGATCTGCCAGCGCGAACAGCGCAGCGTCACGATGTTCCTCTTCGACCTGGATTTCTTCGACATCTACAACGAGACCTTCGGCCGTAAGGCGGGAGATTCCTGCCTGCGCATGGTGGCCCGGGCGATCCGTGGCTCATTCAGGCGGGGCGGTGACGTTGTCGCCCGTTACGAGGGCCAGCGATTCGGATGTTTTGCCAGCGGTATGGAAGCCGGACCCGCCGTCATATTCGCCGGTGAGATATGCAAGCGGGTGCGGGATCTGAGCATCCACCATCCGCGGTCCCCCGGCGGACGGTATGTCACGGCGAGCTGTGGCGTCGCGACCATGATTCCGGATCACGGTGCGGACCTGAATGAGCTGTTGTTCGCCTGTGACGCGGCCCTGAGTCGTGCCAAAGCGGCCGGCGGAAACAGCGCCTCAGAATGATCCCGCACCGGGCCGGGCGGCATCGGATGTTTCCTCGGCTGCACCGGGCTCCTCCCCGGGCCCTGCTGGCGTGTCTTCGGGCACGACGATCGCGATGGCTCCGAGCCTGGGGGAGTCGAAATAATGCACTTCGCCGCTGCGCATTCGGCGACTCTCTGCAAGGCGACCCACCCCCGCTTCCGTGACCGACTCCGCCTCTATCTTCAGGTGCAGGTAGCGTCCCAGCCATAGCGTGGCGGTCGCCTCCAGGGGGCCTTCACCCGGGGGCACGACCGCGCCGGTTGAGGGCGCCGCCGGACGCGTTTCGCTCTGCATTCCCGAGCCGGGCGGTGGGCGCGATAGATCGCCATCGGCGGCCTCGGCCATCAGGCTGCGCAATCGGGCTACCGTCTCCAGATCCACGGGCCGAGACTGCTCCTGGGGGAAGCCCGGCTGCCGCCACGCTTCCCGGGCAAGCACCTTGTATCCCTGTCGCCTTCCGAGGCTGCGGGCCACGTCCGCGAGGTCCTGCATGTCGACTGGCTCGAAAAATAACGGCTCCGGCTCCATCTCCTCGACCAGGCGCTCGGCGGGAAGTTCGGGTTCGGGCGGCGCCGTCTGGGGCAGGGGCCGCGCCTGTTCCACGAAGATCCCCGGGATGACTGTGTCTTCCTCCGCTGGTCGCGGCGGCAATGGCGGCGGTCCGGGATCCTCAGGCCGGCGCTGGGGTTGCAGCTGTTCAAAGATGATCACCTCGACCCGATAGAGCTGGAAACCCTCCGCCGCCGTCGGGGGGAGGGGTTCCTGGGCCACAGCTGCTGCGATGCACCCGAGGACCGACGCCGTCACCATACCCACGGCCACCAGGACACCTCCCAGGCATTTCAGCCGGGGCACGTCCGACGCCGGCTCAGCGCAAGCCGGGCGCGCCGAGCTGATCCAGGAGGGAATGGACATGGCGGAATCGCGTCTCCGTTTCGGTCAGGTCGAGGCTGAATCGTAACTTATGTTGGCCCTCCAGTTTGATACGTCTGGCGCCCTCCTGGATCATCCGGATGACCGTTATCGGCTCCACGGATGTCTCGTCGGAGAAGAGTATGTGACCACCTCTCGCGCCTGCTTCGACCCGCCGCGCGGCCAGCGCCGACGCCCGCAGCTTGATTTCGGCCACCCGGAACAGGGTCCTGGCCGGCTCGGGCAACAGGCCGAAACGGTCGATGAGTTCGACCTGCAGGTCACGCAGGGCGTCACTGTCCTGGGCGGACGCGATCCGCTTGTACAGTACCAGCCGCGTGTGGACATCGGGGATGAAGTCCTCGGGCAGCAGGGCGGTCACGCCCATCTCTACTTCGGTACCGCAGTGAAGTGGACGGTCCAGATCGGGCTCCTCGCCCGATTTCAGCGCCCGCACCGCTCGTTCCAGCATATCGGCGTACAGGGCAAAACCCACCTCGTGGATCTGCCCACTCTGCTCGTCGCCGAGCAGCTCTCCCGCGCCGCGGATTTCCAAGTCGTGGGTTGCCAGCATAAAGCCGGCGCCGAGTTCCTCGAGGGACTCGATTGCTTCGAGGCGTTTCACCGCGTCCGGGGTGACCGCCTGTCGGGGCGGTATCACCAGGTAGGCATAGGCACGATGATGTGACCGGCCAACGCGTCCCCGGAGCTGATGGAGTTGCGCGAGCCCAAGGCGATCGGCCCGATCGATGATGATGGTGTTGGCCGTGGGTACGTCCAGACCACTCTCGATGATGGTGGTGCAGACGAGCAGGTTGAACCTACGGTGATAGAAGTCGAGCATGATCTGTTCCAGGTCACGCTCGTTCATCTGGCCATGGGCGATCCGGACGCGAGCCTCCGGCACAAGTTCCCCGATCCGCTCGGCCATGTTGTCGATGGTTTCGACCCGGTTGTGAAGCAGGTAGATCTGCCCACCGCGGCGTATCTCCCGGAGGCAGGCTTCGCGGATGACAGCGTCTCTCCATTCGGTGACGAAGGTCTTGACCGCCAGTCGCTCGGAGGGTGGCGTGGTGATCAGCGACAGGTCGCGCAGCCCGCCCATGGCCATATTGAGGGTCCGAGGGATCGGCGTAGCGGTCAGTGTCAGCATGTCAACCTCGGCCCGCAGTTCCCTCATCCGCTCCTTGTGACGCACGCCGAATCTGTGCTCCTCGTCGATGACCACCAGCCCGAGTCTGGCGAAGGACACGTCCTTCTGTAGCAGTCGGTGGGTGCCGATCGCGATGTCCACCGTGCCAGCGGCCAGCCCGGTCAGAATTTCACCGGCCTGCTTCCCGGTGCGGAAACGGGACAGGGCCTCGATCTTCACGGGCCAGTCCGCGAAGCGATCGGCGAATACCTGGAAGTGCTGCTGCGCCAGCAACGTCGTGGGCACCAGGACCGCGACCTGCTTGCCTCCCTGGACCGCCGCGAACGCAGCTCGCAAGGCGACCTCGGTCTTGCCGAAACCGACATCGCCGCAGACGACCCGGTCCATCGGACGGGGGGCGCGGAGATCGTCCAGGACCGCGTCGATGGTCTCCGCCTGGTCGGGTGTCTCCTCGAAAGGGAAGCCCTCGCAGAACGCCCGGTAGTCCGGCTCGCTGTAATGGAACTGCGTGCCTGGGCGGGCGGCTCGGCGTGCATAGATGTCGAGCAGTTCCGCGGCCACATCCCGCGCCCGCCTGGCGGCCCGCCGGCGTGCCCGGGCCCACTGGTCGCTGCCCAGCCGATGCAGGGGCGCGGTCTCAGGGGAGGCACCGGTATAGCGGGTGATCCGTTCCAGAGACTGGACCGGCACATAGAGCTTGTCGCCCCCGGCGTATTCCAGGGCTAGGAACTCGCCAGCGTGACCGCCGGCGGTGAGCGACTCCAGTCCCAGAAAGCGACCGACCCCGTACTCCTCGTGGACCACCGGCGCGCCCACGTCCAGGTCGCTGAGCTGATTGATCAGGACCGCCGGGTCCCGCAGGCGGCGCCGTCGCCGCCGCTGGCGACCCCGCTCCCCCAGGAGGTCCGCCTCCGGCACCAGGGCGACGCCGGCGGACGACATGCGGAATCCCTGCTCGATAGGCGCGATGGTCAGGCCCAGTCGCTCGTCGCCCGCCACGAATCCCCGCCAGCTCTCGTACGCTCGTACAGAGAGATCGTGATCAGCCAGCAGCTGTCCGAGCATCTCCCGGCGGCCTGGCGATTCCGCCGTGAACAGGACGCGACCCGGAAAGTCGCCGAGGAACGATTCCAGCAGGCCCGCGGGTTGGCCCGGCCGGGTCGCGATCCGCACCGGGGGCAGGGTGGCGGTACCAGCATTCCAGCCGTCCGCGCCGACCTCGAACCCGCCCATTTCCACAGACGGCCGGTCGGCAAGGAAGGCGGCCACGTCGGCGGGTGTGGTGTAGAGGGTTTCCGGCGCCAGTCGTGGGTGCTGCAGGTCATGTCGTAGCTGCTCGTAACGGGCCAGGACTTCCTCCCACGCCTGCTGCGCGCCGGGCCCCACGTCGGTCGTCGTGACCACACTGCATGTCTCGGGCAGATAGCCGGCCAGCGTATCGAGGTGATCGAAGAACAGGGGCAGGTAGAACTCGATGCCGCCAGGGGCGATACCCTCGGAGACCTCGCCATAGACCCCGACCCGACTGAGGTCGATGGGGAACGCCAGGCGAAATCGCTCCCTGAATGCGTCGATGGCATCGGCGGTAAATGGGAACTCCCGGGCAGGTAGCACGGAGGCGCGTTCGACGCGCCCGGCGGAGCGCTGGTTGTCCGGATCGAAATACCGGATGGATTCGATCTCGTTGTCGAACAGGTCGATCCGGTACGGTCGGTCGGAGCCCATGGGGAAGATATCGACGATGGAGCCCCTGATCGCGAACTCGCCGTGCTCGCTCACCTGGGTCACCGTGGCGTAACCAGCGGCCGCCATCCTACCGCGGAATGCATCGCTATCCAGGCGGTCCCCCACTGCCAGATCCAGGCTGCTGCCCAGCACCCAGCGGGCCGGCGGCAGTCGCTGCATGAGCGTCGGCAGAGCGACGATGACCACACCCCGGGAGAGATCGGGCAGCCGACTCAAGGTCCGGAGTCGCTGGGACGTGATGTCCGGATGGGGCGAGAAGGCGTCGTAAGGCAGGGCCTCGGTGTCGGGTAACAGCAGAACCTCGAGATCCGCGGCCGCGAAGAAGTGGACCTCGTCCTTCAGCCGGTCCGCTGACTGGGGATCCGCGGTGACAACGATCACCGGGCCGCTCTGCCGGGCCGCCATTTCGGCGACCGCGAGGGCCAGAGCGCTGCCATAGAGCTGTCCCCAGCCGGCGTGCCCGGTTGCCGGCAATGGGGGGAGCTTCAACAATGGCGCGAGCTCGGACATGGGCGGAAGGGGCAGTCAAAACGGCGATTATTGCACAGCGCGTCGTCGCGCCATGGGGTCGACGAGTACCGCCAGAAATGCGCACGGGGTCCGTCGCTTGCGGACGACGGACCCCGTATTAACTGAAAAATCAGTGTGTTAGGAGGGTCTATTCCTTTGCGGGCGCGCTGGCTGTCGGCTTGTTCACGCTGTGCAGGACCCGGTCATACTCGAAATAGACCGTAAAATCCTGATACTCCCAGCTTGCGATCGGCGGATCACCCACTGCGGGCTGCTTTGAAATGGGCGTGCCGAAACTGCTTTCCACCCTAGTCATGGTGGCACCCCGGGCGGGACGATCTGATCGCTCTCCCTGGGTGCTGTCCATTTTGTCGATGATGAGCGTGTCCGCGTAGACAGCGCCCGTGGTGATCAAAACAGCGAGAGAAATTGCGGCTAACTTCATGACCATACTGAAAATCTCCGGCGACGATCGAGCCGACTATAACAACGGCACGGCCCCTTTGTCAGCCCACTGGGTCGCGTTTTTGCCTTCCGGGCCGCCGAGGGGGAGGCGCAGTCTGCCTTGAAATTCCCGGTGCCCCTGCTTTCGGGCCGCCTTATCCGGCGGTACAAGCGCTTTCTTGCCGACGTCAGGCTGGACGACGGACAGGAGATTACCGCTCACTGTCCGAACACCGGCGCCATGCTCGGGTGCATGGTGCCGGGGTCCCGAATCTGGCTGTCCGAATCTGACAATCCCCGGCGGCGATACCGGCACACCTGGGAACTGGTCGAGGCGGCTCCCGGCGTCATCGTCGGTATCAACACGGCGCGCACCAACACACTGGTCGAGGAAGCGCTGGAGCGGAACAAACTCGAGAACCTGCCGAGGCCCCGTAAGTGGCGCCGGGAGGTGGCCGTGCCGGATCTCCGTTGCAGGATCGACTTCCTGTTGCAGGCCGCCGACGGGGGACCGGATTGCTACCTGGAGGTCAAGAACGTGACCGCCGCGGTCGAGGAGGGCGTGGCCCTGTTCCCGGATGCGGTCAGCGACCGGGCTGTCCGCCACCTTGAAAATCTGGTCACGCTTACAGAACGCGGGTTTCGGGCAGCCCTGTGTTTCTGCGTTCAGAGGCGTGACGTGGACGTCGTCCGTCCCGCGGAGGAGATCCATCCCGCTTACGCCCGCGCCCTGTCCGTCGCGGCCCGATCAGGCGTCCACATGTGCGGGATCCGGTGCGAAGTCACCCCCGCAGGGATAGAACCCCGGGATAGAGTGAGAGTACAGGTGGATGTGGTGTAATCTCCCGCCATGTTCCGGCCCCTGGAAATTTTTGTCGGGCTCCGCTATCTGCGGGCCCGGCGACTCAGCCGAGCCGTATCGTTCATCTCCCTGATGTCACTGCTCGGGGTGGCGGTGGGTGTCGCGGCACTCATCGTCGTGATCTCCGTCATGAACGGGTTCGAGAACGAGCTCCGTCATCGGCTTCTGGCGATGACCTCCCATGCGACTGTCTCCGGGCCCGATGGACGCCTGGAGCAGTGGCAGCAGGCCGTCGGTTCCGCCCGCGGGCAGCCCGGCGTGGCGGGGGCGGCACCTTACGTCGAGATCCAGGGGATGCTGGGCAACGGCGCGAGCCTGAAGGCGGTCCTGGTGCGTGGGGTCGACCCGGCCGCGGAATCTGGCGTATCCAGGGTGGACGACAACATGCTCGTCGGCGATCTGGAGTCCCTGCATGAGCACGGTCACGGCATTATCCTCGGCCGATTGCTGGCCGCCCAGCTCGGCGTCGCCCCGGGGGATTCGGTCACGCTGATGGTGCCCAAGGTCCAGGGCGCCGGACTGATCCCCCGGTTGAGACGCTTCACAGTGACCGGCGTGTTCGAGGTCGGCATGCAGGAGCAGGATGGCGTCCTGGCCTTGATCGATCTCAGAGACGCGGCTGAAATCCTCGGCCTCGGCGACGCTGTCAACGGCGTTCGACTCAGGCTGGATAATCTGTTCTCGGCACCGGCTGTTTCTCGGCAGGTGGCCTCCGCCCTGGGACCCGGCTTCGTGGCCCGAGACTGGACCGAGGAGAACGCCAGTTACTTCCGCGCCGTGCGGATCGAGAAGACGATGATGACCATCATCCTGTCTTTGGTGGTTGCCGTGGCGGCTTTCAATATCGTCGCCACACTTGTGATGGTGGTCACTGACAAGCGCAGCGAGATCGCGATCCTGCGGACCATGGGCCTCTCCGCCGGCGGAGTCATGCGGGCATTCCTGGTCCAGGGCGTCGTGATCGGCCTCGTGGGCACGATCCTGGGGGCTGCCCTCGGCATCCCCGTCGCTCTCAACGTCGAAGTCATCGCCGGTGGTCTCGAGCGTCTGATGGGCATGGAAATCATGCCCGCCGACCTGTACTACATCACGCGTCTGCCATCGGATGTCCGCGCGCCGGACGTGGTCCGGATTCTGGTGCTGGCTTTCCTCCTTTGCGCCGGTTCCACGCTATATCCCGCTTTCCGCGCTTCCCGTACCGAGCCCGCGGAGGCCTTGCGCTATGACCACTGAACGGGCCGGGCGTGCGATCCGCGGTCCGGGCCGGCTGGAGACGTTGCTGGGATCCCGGTACATATGGAGCCGCAGCGGAAACCGATTTATCTCCTTCATCTCCTTGATCTCCATGCTCGGAATCGCTATTGGCGTTGCCGTGCTGATCGTCGTCCTGTCCGTAGTCAACGGGTTCGAGACAGAACTGAGGTCGAGGATCCTCAGCATGACCTCCCACGCAGCCATCAGCGGTTATCAGGGTGGGCTTGCCGACTGGCGCGCCGCCGGGGCAAAGGCCCTGGTTCACCCGCATGTTCTGGCGGTGGCGCCATTCGTCGAGGGGGAGGGCATGCTGGTCAGTGGCGAGCGTGTGAGTGGCGTGGCCATCCGGGGTGTCCTCCCCGACGAGGAACTTGCCGTTTCCGGGATCGGGGAGAAGATGATTGCGGGGCAATTGACAGGCCTGACGCCGGGCCGCTACGGCATCGTCATGGGATCCGCGCTGGCTCGGGAACTGGGGGTAACGATGGGCGACCGCGTTATCCTCGCGGTCAACCAGGGCACCATTACGCCGGTCGGGATCATGCCCAGAATGCGCCGTTTCGAAGTCGTCGGAATTTTCGAGGCGGGCATGTACGAATACGACCGCGGCACGGCCTTTATTCACATGGAAGATGCCGCCAGGTTGTATCGTCTCGGTGACGAGGCATCGGGACTGCGTCTCAAGCTGGATGATCTCTTCCTGGCACCCGAGGTGGTCCGTGAGGTCGCCCGATCCCTCGGTGGCGACTATTACGTCACCGACTGGACGCGCCAGCACCGGAATTTCTTCCGATCCATCGCAATGAGCAAGCGGATGTTGTTCACTGTCCTTTTGCTGGTGATCGCGGTCGCCGCGTTCAACATCGTGTCCACACTGATCATGGTTGTGAAGGACAAGCGGTCGGACATCGCCATCCTGCGCACCTTCGGTACCAGCCCGGGGAGCATCATGACCGTGTTCACGATCCAGGGGAGCCTGATCGGGATGCTCGGAATCCTGGCGGGGCTGGGCCTGGGCGTATTGATCGCGTTCAATACGGAGATCCTCGTCCACTGGCTGGAGAGTCTGCTGCAGACCCGTTTCCTGGCGCCGGATGTTTACTTCATCTCGGATCTGCCCGCAGAGCTGAGAATCTCGGACATCGTCATCGTCTGCGGCACAGCTTTGGTTCTTTGCATGCTTTCCACGATCTATCCGGCCTGGCGCGGCGCACGCACCGAGCCGGCTGAGGCGCTGAGATATGAGTGACGCCACCGTTCCTTCGGAGCAACCGGTGCTGGAATGCAAGATGCTGACAAAGTCCTTCGAGGAAGGCGGTCAGCGGCTCGATGTACTTCGGGGTGTCGATCTGTCGGTTTCCAGGGGCGAGAGTATCGCCATCGTTGGTGCTTCCGGATCGGGCAAGACCACCTTGCTGCAGCTCCTCGGTGGTCTCGATTCGGCTACCTCGGGCTCGGTGCGGATACTGGGCCACGATTTGGCGGCGATGCGCGAGGGCGAAAGGGGCCGGCTGCGGAATCGCGCCATCGGTTTCGTCTACCAGTTCCATCATCTTCTGCCGGAATTTTCGGCCCTGGAGAACGTGGCTATGCCTCTCCTCGTACGTAGGATGCCGGTGGCCGAAGCCGCGCGCGAGGCCGAAGAGTTGCTCGAACGCGTCGGCCTGGGCGAGCGGCTGGGACATCGGCCGGCACAGCTGTCGGGCGGAGAGCGTCAGCGGGCCGCAGTCGCAAGGGCGCTGATCACGCAGCCGGCACTCGTGCTGGCGGACGAACCCACCGGCAATCTCGACAGGCGAATCGGCGCTCAGGTCTTCGACCTCATGCTGGATCTCAACCGGCAACTCGGCACCAGCCTGGTTGTGGTGACCCATGACGAGGTCATCGCCGGGCGCGTGGGCCGCGTCCTGACCCTGCTCGACGGACGGCTTGCGGCCGGAGACGAACAGGTCTGATATCAGGCCTCGGGTGGGGTCTGACGGCTCCGTATCCGCTTGCGGACCTGCCATACCCACAACCGGTTCAGTACCCAATACGCGATCATCGCTATCCCGAAACCCAACACCAGGCATCCCAGCAGCAGCGGTTGCCAGATGTCGTGCAGCGGGCTGTCCAGCTCGCCGCCCGAGAACTGCGCCGGGCCCGCGTCGGCGGATGCGCCCAACAGGAAGACGCCGAGGCGGTAGGCGCCGTAGTACATGGGCCCGAAGGTCAGGGGATTCGAAATCCAGGACGCGAGGATGGCCACCGGCACGTTGACTCGAAAATAGAGGGCGGTGACGGCGGCAAGGGCCGTGTGAATCGGAAACGGGATGAAACAGATGAATATCCCGAGTGCCATGGCCCGGAGCACGTTCCTACGATGAGTGGCCCACAGGGCGGGATCGTGGAGCAGGGCGTTGAACGGCCGGAGGAACCACTGCTTCCGTATGGTTGCCTGGCTGGGAAGGATCCGGCGGAGGAATTTCCTGGGCATATCGGCTAGGTTTCCGCCGCTGTCGTCGAATTCGGAAGATGGCCTGAGCCAACCGAGGCGCTGATGCTGGTCGGCGTCTTGTGCTTGCTGGCAGGTATCGTATCCGCACTGGCCCTTCCCGTCATGCCGGATGCCCGTTTCGGGGTAGCGGCATTGGCTCTGGCTGTGGCCGTCTCATGCTGCCCGCGCCTGCGCCCCTGCCGATTCTGGTGGCTCGGTCTCGGCATGGCCATGCTTGATGCCAGCGCCTCCCTGGACGAACGCCTGCCGCCGCAACAGACAGGCCGGGACTGGCTACTGGAGGGAGAAGTGGAGACCGTGTTGTCGGACAGGCAGGGCCGGCAGTCTTTCCTGTTTCTGCCCGACGACGTCGGGCGGGCGCGGCAGGCACCCGGACGTATCAGGCTGGCCTGGTACGATCCGCCCCAGCCTCCCGCGGCCGGAGAACGCTGGCGCCTCACGGTCAGGCTGCGAGATCCACGGGGAACGGCGAATCCTCACGGCTTCGACTACGAACGGTGGCTCCTGTCCCGTCGCATCGGAGCGACAGGCTACGTCCGCCCGAGCAGCCGGAATGCGAGGCTGAACGAAGCAGGCGGGGTCACGAGCCACGTCCGCAAGCGGATTGCAACGGCCATCGAGACCCATCTCGGCGATACCGAATCCGGCCGCCTGCTGAAGGCGCTGCTAACCGGCAACCGGACCGGCCTGTCCGCGGACACGCGGGCCGGGCTCCTGGAGACGGGGACCGCGCACCTCCTGGCGATTTCCGGACTCCATGTGGGTATCGCCGCCGGGACGGGCGGGGTAGCTGGTCGCCTGGTGGGGAGGATCTTTTGCCCGATCCTCGGCGTCGCGGCAGTCCGGGCGGGATGGGTCGGCGCAGCGATAGCGGCGATCGCCTACGCTGCGCTTGTCGGCCCGTCCGTGGCGACGCGCCGCGCTCTCGCCATGGTGCTGCTGGTATGCCTAGCCGGCCTGGCGCGGCGGACCTCTCCTTTGTCGCGAGGCCTGGCTCTCGCAGGGTGGCTCGTGCTGCTGACCGATCCCCTCGCTGCCCTGGACGGTGGTTTCTGGTTGTCTTTCGGGGCGGTGGCCATCCTGACCGGCAGATTCATGGGCCGTCTTGCGGTGCCCGGGAAGTTGCAGGGACTTTTCGAGGCCCAGGCATCGATCTCCCTCGGCATGATCGTGCCGTCTCTCGTGTTGTTCGGGTTCATCGCGACGGCAGGCCCGATAGTGAATCTGGTGGCGGTGCCGCTGGTGGCGTTGGTCGTGCTCCCCGCCGGATTCGTCGGCGCGATGCCCGGGCTGGTCGAGCCGGCCCTGGCCGGGCCCCCGATGTGGCTGGCGGGGGTCGGGCTTGATCAGTTGCTGGACCTCATCCACCTGGCGGCAGCTCGCGGACCGGTGGCGATTGAGCCAGCGGCCGCCGGGTACGGGGCGCTGGCCTGCGGCCTTGCCGGATCCGCGTTGCTGCTTGCGCCGGCGGCGTGGCCAGGTCGCCGTGCTGCCCCGGCACTCCTGGCTCCCCTGCTGTTGTGGCAGGGCTCTTCACCACCACCTGGCGCCTTCGATATGACGGTACTGGATGTCGGTCAGGGGCTGTCGGTCATCATCCAGACCCACCGGCACGCCCTGGTCTACGACGCAGGCCCGTCCTGGCCCGGGGGAGACGCCGGCAGTCTGATCGTGCGGCCCTTTCTCCGGGGGCAAGGGATCCGGCACTTGGACGCCCTTGTGCTCAGTCACGGCGACAACGATCACATGGGAGGGGCGCAGGCCATCTACGATCGGGTAGCCGGTCCGATCCTTATCGGAGAGTTGCTCGAGATCGCGCCCCGGGGCGTCCGGATGTGTGAGGCTGGAGACGGTTGGGAGTGGGACGGTGTCCGCTTCGAATTCCTGCACCCTGCGCCAGGCACGCCCGTGACCGGAAACGACTCGTCCTGCGTGCTCCGGATCTCCTCCCCGCACGGGTCGGCGCTCTTACCCGGCGACATCGAGGCCGCAACTGAGCGTGACCTGTTGGCGGCCGGGGCGGGACTTTCTGCGGATGTGGTGGTTGCCGCCCATCATGGCAGCGCCAGTTCATCCGTCCCCGCCTTCGTCCACGCCACCGGGGCACGGTGGGTCGTGTACGCCGCTGGCTACCGGAATCGCTGGGGATTCCCCCGTCCCGAGGTCGAGCGACGGTGGCGACACCGCGGGGCAAGGGCGGTGACTACCGGCGAAAGCGGCGCCGTCCGGTTCCGCTTTGGCCCGACCATCGACGGGCCCGTAGTGCAGACCTACCGGTGCACCTCGCGGCGGTTCTGGCGATGGCGGGACTGCTCCGGCGGGGGCCCGGGCTGAGAGCGGATTTTCGAGCATGGCGGAATCAAAGTATCATTCGCCGCAACTGCGCAGGGCGCAGGTCACCGCGGGGGCGAGACGGGAAGCGATGTTCGAAATCGTCAAATCAGGCGGCTTGCTCATGGTGCCGCTGATCCTGTGCTCTGTCGTGGCCGTGGCCATCATCATCGAGAGACTCTGGACCCTGCGTCGCAAGCGCGTCCTCCCGGAGGATCTGACGGCGCGAGTCTGGTCCTGGGCCCACAGCCGGCAGCTTGACGAAGGTCATCTGCGGGCGTTGGCCGAGAGTTCCCCGCTGGGAATCATTCTCGCTGCAGGGCTTCAGAATCGCGACCGGAGCCGCGAGATCATGAAGGAAGCGATCGAGGACACCGGCCGACACGTGGTCCACGAGCTTGAGCGGTATCTCAATTCCCTCGGCACCATCGCCGCCATTACGCCGTTGCTGGGTCTGCTCGGCACCGTGATCGGCATGGTCAAGGTCTTTACGGCGATCACGACCCACGGCGTGGGCAACCCGGGGGTACTCGCCGCGGGGATTTCGGAAGCACTGATCACCACGGCGGCCGGCCTGTCCATCGCCATCCCTGCACTGATCGGGTACCGCTACCTGCGAGGCCGCGTCGACAGTCTCGTGGTACAGATGGAGAAAGAAGCGACCAAGCTGGTGGACGCCATGCACCGTGAGCTGCCGTCCGCGAGGGACCCGTGAACCTGCGTAGCCAGCCAAGGGAACAGCCGGAGGTCAATCTGACCTCGCTGATCGACGTCGTACTCCTGTTGCTAATCTTCTTCATGGTGACGACTAGCTTCGTCCGGGAGACGGAGATCCGTCTCAAGCTCCCGGAAGCCGAAACCGCACCCCCGGCCAGCGTAGACGATGCCCTGGAGATCACCATCACGGCCGATGGCGATTATCTCGTCAACGGCAGGCAGACCATCAACCGCAGGCCGGTTACGCTTCGCCGGGCCCTGGCGGAGGAGGCAGACGAGAGGCGTGACCAGACCATCGTCATCCGGGCCGATGCCCGCAGCAGCCACCAGGCCGTAGTCACCGCCATGGACGTGGCGGGGCGCCTGGGATTCATGCGTATCAACATCGCCACCATGGAGCAGGGGTCGGGAGAGGAACCTTGAGCGGATCAGGCGTCTACTCACGCCTGCTGCGCTATTCGATGGAACACTGGCGCATGTTTTCCCTGGCGCTGGTGGGCATGGTCGTTTACGCGGCCACGGAGACCGGCTTCGCCGCCCTCATCAAGCCCCTTCTGGACCAGAGCTTCGTCCAGCGGGATCCCCACTACATCCGCATCATGCCCCTGGCCATCCTGGCCATCTTCGTCATCCGTGGGCTGGCGAGCTTCCTGTCCGACTATTGCATGGCCTCCGTCGGCCGGCGCGTGATCAAGACACTCCGCCGCCAGGTGTTCAACCAGTTCCTGTCGCTACCGACACGTTATTTCGACCGCAATTCCTCCGGCGTCCTCTTATCCAAGCTGACCTACGATATCGAACAGGTCGCTCAGTGCACTTCAGCCGTCATCACCATCCTGGTGCGTGACGCTCTAACCATCCTCGGCCTGATCGGCTACATGTTCTGGGTCAATCTCCGGCTCTCCCTATTCATCCTGATCGTGGGCCCCCTGATCGCCGCCATGATCCGATTCGTGAGCCGTCATTTCCGACGCTACAGCGCGCGGATCCAGAGGTCCATGGGCGATGTGACGCGGGTGGCCGAGCAGGTGCTCGAGGGCCACAAGGTCGTCAAGGTGTTCCAGGGGGAGGAACGGGAGTCCCGGGGGTTCGAGGAAGTCAACGAGCGGAACCGGCGTCTGCACATGAAGCTGGTGGCCACCAAGGGCGGGAGCACGCCGGTCATCCAGCTTATCGCGGCTTCCGGCCTGGCGGCGGTCATCTATGTCGCAACTCTGGAGTCGTCTGCGCAGTCGGTGACGGTAGGCGATTTTGGCTCGTTCCTGAGTGCCATGCTGCTCTTGATGACGCCCCTGAAGCGGCTCACGAACATCAACGCGCCCATACAGCAGGGTATCGCCGCCGGACACAGCATCTTCTCGTTGCTCGACCAGCCCTCGGAGGACGGTGGCGGTGATCGGGATATCGGACGGAGCGCGGGCCACGTTTCCTATCGCCGGGTGTCCTTCGTCTACTCGGCAGAGAAGGGGCCGGTGCTCGAGGATATCGATCTGGACATACCGGCCGGTCAACGGCTGGCCATCGTCGGGCGCTCCGGCGGGGGCAAGACCACGCTGGTCAACCTGTTACCCCGGTTCTATGACCCGACATCAGGGAGCATCCTCCTGGACGGGCACGATCTCCGCGAGTACCGGATGTCGGATCTTCGCCGTCAGATCAGCCTGGTCTCCCAGGAGGTAAAGCTGTTCAACGCCTCGATACACAACAACATCGCATACGGCGCCATGAACGAGGCGCCTGACCGCCTGGTGGAGCAGGTCGCCGAGAGGGCCAGGGTGATGGAGTTTGCCGCCGCTCTTCCCGACGGCCTCGGCACCATGGTCGGCGATCGCGGCGTGCTGTTGTCCGGTGGGCAGCGTCAACGGATCGCCATCGCCCGGGCCCTGCTCAAGGATGCGCCCATCCTGATCCTGGACGAGGCCACCTCCGCGCTGGACAGCGAGGCGGAACGCCATATCCAGGCCGCGATGGAAACTCTGATGGAGGACCGGACCACCCTGGTGATCGCCCACCGACTGTCGACTATCGAGAATGCCGACTGGATCGTGGTCATGGATCACGGACGCATCTTGGAGCGTGGTACTCACAGGGAATTGCTCGCCCTGGGAGGTCAGTACGCGGCGCTTCATCGGATGCAGTTCCAGGCGGCCTGAGGCCGTGCCCCTGCACGACTGGTTACAGCGCGTCTGGTACGGCTCGGCGGCGGGCGGCTGGCTGATGCTGCCGTTCTCCTGGTTGTTCACTGCGGTCACGGCGTTGCGGCGAGCGCTTTATCGCGCCGGGGCATTCGGTGTGGTCCGACTCGATGTCCCGGTCGTCGTCATCGGAAACCTTACCGCGGGAGGCACTGGAAAGACCCCCCTCACCCTATGGCTGGCCGCTCAGATCCGGCAGCGGGGGTTCCGAGCGGGCATAGCCAGCCGGGGATTTGGCGGACGCCAGGGTGGTGGGCCACGCCTGGTTGAGGGCGATGATGATCCGGCCCGGATCGGGGATGAGCCTCTGATGATGGCCCGGCGGGATATCGCGCCCGTGGTCGTGTGCGAAAACCGGGGCGAGGCTGCCCGACTGCTGATCGATATGGGCGTCGACGTGATCCTCTGCGACGACGGTCTGCAGCATTACGCCCTGGCCAGGGATCTCGAGATCGTCGTCATCGACGGGGAACGGCGATTCGGTAACGGTCGACGGCTGCCAGCGGGTCCGCTGCGGGAATCAGTGGCCAGGTTGCGGACGACGGACTGGCGCGTCTGCAGCGGGGGCTCTCCGGGTCCGGGTGAGATTGGAATGCGGCTGGAGGGATCGGTTGTCCGGCGGGTGGGTGGTGATCGGTCGCGGGCATTGAGCGATTTCCGGGGGGCGCGGTGTCATGCGGTCGCCGCAATCGGTAATCCCGGGAAATTTTTCGCGTCCCTCCGGGAAGCCGGCGTGGACGTGATACCGCATCCGATACCTGATCACGCCGTGCCCCGCCTGGCGGAGCTGGGCCTGGAGGAGGGCGATACAGTGCTGATGACGGAGAAGGATGCCGTAAAATATGCAGATGGTGATCGGTTCGATGCCTGGTACCTGCCGGTGGATGCCCGGCTGGGTCGTGGCGGAGAGGCGATCGTCGATCACATTATTAGTCTGTGCCCGGAGGACGGGCATCGGCGAGGTTGAACCCGATGGACAAGAAACTGCTGGACATCCTGGCGTGCCCCGTCTGCAAGGGTCCTCTTCAGCTGAGGAAGGATCCTGAGGAACTGGTCTGCCGCGGCGACCGACTGGCCTACCCGGTCCGCGACGGTATCCCGATCATGCTCGTGGACGAAGCCCGGGAAGTGGGCCCGGAGGAACTGGACGAGCAGAAATGACCCGCTTCCGTGTCGTCATTCCGGCGCGTTTCTCGTCGACACGCCTGCCCGGGAAGCCGCTGCTGGACATTGCCGGGTCTCCGATGATCCGTCATGTCTGGGAGAGAAGCTGCGCTAGCGGTGCCGACGAGGTCATCGTCGCCACCGACGACGAACGCATCGTGCAGGCCTGCGAGAGCTTCGGAGCAGCCGCCGTGATGACCGCCTCCAGCCACGCTTCCGGGACTGACCGGATCGCGGAGGTCGCGTTGTCCGAAGGGTGGGACGACGACGACCTCGTCATCAATGTCCAGGGCGACGAGCCCCTTATCCCTCCCGCCAATATCGCCCAGGTCGCGTCGCTGCTGCACGCCAGGCCGTCCGCGGAGATGGCGACGCTGTGCACCGGTATCAATTCTCTGGACGAGTATCTTGATACCAACGTGGTCAAGGTGGTGCGCTCAGAGGACGGCAGGGCTCTATATTTCAGCCGCGCACCCATTCCCTGGCACCGGGACTCTGCGCCCGCGGGCCTGGCCAGCCAGAGGCGCTTCACGGACAGCCTCCGGCACATCGGCATCTACGGCTACCGGGTCGGCGCCCTCCACCGGCTGGCGGCCACGCCACCCTGTCCGCTGGAGCATGCGGAGGCACTGGAACAGCTGCGAGCATTGTGGCTCGGCTACACAATACTCACGGACGTAGCGGCCGAGGAGCCCGGCCCGGGCGTAGATACTGCCGAGGGTCTGGAGGGCGTGCGCCGACTGATGGAGCCCTGAGAGCCCGTCAGTCCTGTCGGGCGGAGACCGTCACCTGCCTGATCTCTTCTCTCAATCCGCCTTGGTCGTCAAACACGAGCAACTCCAGGAATTCGCGTCCTTTGCCGGTCGGGTGACCATAACTGTCCTGCACGATTGTCCGGGCTGGTCCGACAGGCGCGAGGACGATCCTCGCAGGCTCATCCAGGACTTCCGCGAGTCGGCATGGGATCCCGAGGTAACTGACGGGCTGCTCGACCATGGCCCGGAGGCGATCGAGGATCTTGCTATGGTCAGACATGAATGGATACTGAGCGTAGCCGGTCCCTCAGCGCAAGTCGACCGGCATCCATCGGCCGGCTATTGATGTCGAGGACCCGGGACTTGTTACTGCTGCCGTTACCGGTTAGTCGTGCGCTCCCAGGATCAACCGCCTGGCGATCTTGAACTGGCGCTCATCCAGCACGCCGCCATGTTGTAGCCGACGGTGCTCCTTCATTTCGTCTCGGAGGTGATGAGCTCGGGAGACATCGGCGCGGTCAGCCGACGCACGGGCGATTGCTGCTTGAATGGCCAGGATGAACTCGCGGACACACTTCCGGTCCGGTCTGTTCACTGAGAGGCATAGCACGGGAACTCGGCCATGCCGAGTCAGAAAGAATAGCTTGCCCCAGTAACGGCGTACGGCGAGGGCCACGCTGAGCAGTGTAGCGGCTGACAGTGAGACAATAGTTACTGTTACACCTAGCCCAAGCGCGATCATGGTCTGTGAATAGCTGACTGACAGGGCGCACGCCGTGACGATGGCGAGTATTGCGGCCGATATTGACCAGAATCGATCCCCGCGTCGGGTAGGCCTCGGATCGAGAAACGCCAAGTTGATCCAGTAGTCATGTCGCTCTTGACGGGGACCCTTCCGGCGGACGCCCAGGTAGCTGCCGTTGAATATCGTGATTCTGGAGCGGACGCCGGTATCCGACTGGTCCAGGGTCGCGTCTACCGTTGAGGGCACCACTTCTTCGAGATCGTCCGAAATCAGGTAAACGTACTCGTAGGGCCGCGGTGAGTATGTCGGCAGAGTAGACATCGTCGTTGTTCCAGGGAAGCTTGCAGGCACTCTCAACTGTCTTTCCCCGGGACGACCGTGACCGGGTTCACGAAATTCATTGTTTCTCTGTTCTCAAATGCTCATCCGGAGTCCAGAAACTATTTGAGATTACATTTGCAACCTAATGTTTTTTAAATACCTTTTCAGATTTCCGCAGTATTCGTATGGCTGGATGCCCGGCCCTAAAGCCCATCGGGTACAGTCGGCAACCTCCAAAAATTGTGACGTGATTCACATTACATAGCGGATCTGGCAGGCCATAGTCGGCCCGACATTCAGTCAAAGGCAAACCCACCGAAAGGTGGCGACGCAAAGTCTCCGGTCTAAAGGGCACGAGCCCCAGGATAGCGGGACCGCCGGAATCAGAGCCCTCCGTCATGGGCTGCCATCGTTTCCGGCGAGGCGTCGAGGCCTTAGGTGGGAACGGGGCAGCCATGATCAGAAGACTTGAGATCCTCATTTCTGGACGGGTGCGCGAACGTGCCGTGAGATGCCAGCGCATCCTTCACGCTGCACTTCTTTGTCTGGGCATCAGTCTGCTGACGCCTGCCGGCGCCGCACAGGATCTGTCCAGGGAGCAGATGCAGGGTCTGGACGAGCAGGTCCAGGAAATCAAGTCGGACGTCCTGAGCATCGCTGCGGAACTGGATAACCTCGAAGAGCAGCTGCTGTACCCCTCGAATACCCAACTGGCGGTTTTCGTATCCATCGCAGAAGGCGACGAATTTCGACTGGACTCCGTGCAGGTAAGCATCGACGGGGAAGTCGTCGCCCACCACATTTACAGTTTCAAGGAACTGGATGCCCTCCAGAACGGCGGTGTGCAACGGATATACACCGGCAACGTCCCGACCGGTGCTCACCAGCTGGACGTTGCCATCGCCGGCAAGTCCTCCGGTGGACATGACTTCAGCACTGCCGACAGCTTCAGTTTCAGCAAGGACATCGAGCCCAAGCTGGTCGGCATCACCCTCGCGGGGCCTGGTTCCGGCAGCAGCATACAGCTCGGAGACTGGTAACCTATGGCCGCAGTTCTCGCAAGAACGCTGGTTGTTGGGCTGACCATGTGTATGGTTGCCGGCGCGGCCGTGGGTGGGGACTTGAAGGACCTGTACTACGGCGAAGCTCTCTACTACGCGGACCAGGGACAGTACTTCGAAGCTATCGCGCGTCTCGATGCGGAGATGGCTCTGCATGACAGCGTCGACGAACCGCAATTGGATACGTTGTGGCATCACGTCGGGGACGCGAAATTCTTCGTCGGCGACTTCGAACTCCGCTACCGCATGCATCTTCGCGCCGGGCGGGCCATGCAAGCTGTGCTGGAAGGAGACGTGGACGACGAAGTGCGCAACGAGGCTGCCTTCCGGCTGGCACGGATCTATTTTCAGAAAGACCAGCCGGAGGATGCGCTACGCACCCTGACCAGAATCGAGGGCCCTGTTCCGGATGCCATCAAGGATGACTTGGAGTTTCTCCGGGCCAACGTATATATGGCCATGGGGCGACCTTCCGACGCGGTTGAGACCTTAGTTCCGCTGCAGGGTTCGCAGGATCTGAAGGGATTCACCGCGTACAACCTTGGCATCGCCCTGTTGCAGGCGGGGCAGCAGCAGGAGGCGCTGCACCAACTCGACAAGGCCGGCCAGCTCAGGACCAGCGACCAGGGGACCCTGGCGATTCGGGACAAGTCGAATCTGGTTCTGGGCACCCTGCAGTTCGAGTCGGCCGACTTCGGTCCGGCCCAGCACTCTCTTGACCGCGTCCGCCTCGAGGGACCGTATTCCAACCTCGCCCTGCTGAGGGCTGGTTGGGCCGATGTCTCGGCAGAAAATTTCGAGCGCGCTGTCGTTCCCTGGAGCATCCTCGCTAAACGAGACTCGACGGACGCTGCGGTCCAGGAAGCCATTCTAGCGCTCCCCTATGCCTACAGCAGACTGAACGTCTACGGACGTGCGGCCGTGTTGTATGGCCGTGCCGTCGAAACGTTCGGTAATGAGCTCAACAAGGTGAACGCGTCGATCAAGAGCATCAGAGAGGGTAAGTTCCTGAAAGCCCTGGTGCGAGAAGAAATCCGGCAGGACAAGGACTGGGTCATCCGCCTGCGAAGTCTGCCGGAGACCCCGGAAACCTATTACTTGATGGCGCTGATGGCGTCCCATGATTTCCAGACGGCCTTGCAGAATTACCTGGATCTGGAGGATCTGAGGAAGAAGCTGGTCGCCTGGCAGCACGGGTTCGATGCATTCGATGATCTCATCCGTCTACGGCGCCAGTATTACGAGCCCCTCCTGCCAGGGATCGACAGCCAGTTCAGGGAGCTAGACGCCAAGATCCGGTTGCGTCTCGAGCAACGAGAGCACCTCGATCAGCGTATCCAGGCCATGCTGATCGCGCCACGGCCCGATCTGCTCGCAACAGCCGACGAGAGGCTGGTCAGCATGCGTATCTCGGAACTCGAGACGCGCCTGCAGACTGCGGATCCCGAAGACATTCAGCTGCAGAACCGAATCGACCGGTTGAGGGGGGTCCAGACCTGGACGCTCGAAACCGAATATCACGAACGCCTGACCGAGGCTTACAAGCATCTGCAGGAGCTCAACTCGGACATCGACGTACTGACGGCCCAGTACCAGTCATTCGTCAGGACCCGGCAGGCCGCGGTCCATAGTTTCGAAGGCTATGACATCCCGATCAAGCGGCTGCGGACGCGTGTCGCTGACGCGACCCAGCGGTTGAACCTGCTGATGGCCCGACAGGGTCACATGCTTGAAACCGTAGCGGTCAGAGAACTTGTCGCCCGCAGGGATCTGCTGGATTCGTATCAGAATCAGGCCCGCTATGCCTTCGCGGAAAGTTTCGATCGTGCGGCGAAGATGCAGGCGAGCGAGGAGCAGGGCTGAATGCGCACGATTCCTGCAATCTGTCTGTTGAGTCCGCTGTTCGTGGCTGCATGTGCCTCGAACCCGGATAAACACACGCTCTCGGAACTCCAGGGCGTGGAAGCCGACGTCGAGGACGTGACGGTCGAGAATGGTCTGGACAGGGCGATCCTGGGGTATCGGGCCTTTCTGGAGGAGACGCCCGAGTCCGAGTTGACCCCGGAAGCCATGCGCCGTCTGGCCGACCTGAAGATCGAAAAGGAATACGGAATCATCGGCGACGGGAAACTGGTGGAGCTGCCCACTCCGGAGTCCGGTCAGATCCGGGCCGCGCGATCCACCGGTGATGACGGGCAGCAGTCGGCTCCCGACGTCAAGGGCGAAGACGTCGAATCCGATCAGGAATTCGAACTGCGTGCGGGCGGCGAGCTGGAGCCACTTGCGGGAGCCGACGAGGCCGATGTCCAGTTGCCGGCCGGCGAGGAGAAGCCCGAATGGGCCGGTCCCCTGGAAGCTATCGAACTGTACGACCGAATCCTTGCCGCCTATCCGGACTACGAACACAACGACGGCGTCCTTTACCAGAAGGCCCGCGCTTACGACGAACTGGGCAGGCCCGACGATGCCATGTCGGTGATGGACGAGCTGGTGTCCCGGCACCCCTACTCGAAGTACTTCGACGAGGTCCAGTTCAGGCGCGCCGAGTACTTTTTTACCAGAAAGAAGTACCTGGACGCCGAGACGGCCTACTCGGCTATCGTCACCATGGGCGAAGGTTCTGAATATTACGAACTCGCCTTGTACAAGCTGGGCTGGACTCTATACAAGCAGCAATTCCACGAGGAGGCGGTGCACCAGTATGTTGCGCTGCTGGATTACAAGCTCTCCCAGGGCTATGACTTCGACCAGGAGCAGGAGGAGGCCGAGGAGCGCCGGGTAGCAGACACCTATCGCGTCATCAGCCTGAGTTTCTCCAACCTGGGCGGTCCCGACGTCGTGGACGAGTACTTCGCCGCCAACGGCCACCGCAGTTACGAGGACCGGATCTACAGTCACCTGGGCGACTTCTATTTCGAGAAGTTGCGTTACGACGACGCCGCAAAGGCCTATAAGGCATTTATCCGTCTTTACCCGCTTCACAAGTCGTCCCCACACTTCAGCATGAGAGTGGTGGAGATCTTCGACGCTGGCGGATTTCCAAAGCTGGTTCTGGAATCGAAAAGGGATTTCGCCGCCAACTATGGTCTGCAGTCTGAATACTGGCAGCACCACGACACGGCAGAAGATCCCGAGGTGCTGGATTACCTCAAGAACAATCTCGAGGACCTGGCGCATCACTACCACGCCTTGTATCAGGTAGAGGAGTTGGCGGAGGAGAAACCGACCAACTACCAGGAGGCATTGCGTTGGTATCACGAGTATCTGGAATCCTTCCCGCAGGACGCGGAGACACCGGGTATCAACTATCAGCTCGCGGATCTCTTGCTGGAGAACGAGGACTTTGGAGAGGCAGCGCTGGAATACGAACGTACGGCTTACGGCTACGGGACCCACGAGCAGGCGGCGGCTGCCGGTTACGCAGCCATATATTCGCACCGGGAGCACGAGAACGTGGCCACAGGCGCGGAACGATCGGTGGTGAGACGTGATGCCGTGAACAGCACGCTACGGTTCGTGGATGTATTCCCGGAGCACGAGAATGCAGACGTGGTCCTCGGTGCAGCCGTGGACGATCTCTACGACATGAAGGAGTTCGAGTCCGCGATTGCCAATGGGCACCGCCTCGTCGACCAGTACCCTCAGGCTGACCCGGTGATCCACCGCGCCGCCTGGGCCGTTATCGCGCACTCATCCATGGATATCGCGCGCTATCCCGAAGCCGAATACGCTTACAGCCGCGTGCTCGAAATGACGCCCGTTGACGACGAGTCTCGGCAGGCTATCGTCGATAACCTGGCTGCGGCGATTTACAAGCAGGGCGAACAGGCCAACCAGCTTGAGGACTTCCGGGCTGCCGCCGACCATTTCCTGCGCATCACGCAAGTAGCGCCGACATCCGAGATCCGGCCGGCGGCAGAGTACGATGCGGGCGCCGCGTTGATGCGACTCGAGGACTGGAGTGGCGCGGCAGCAGTACTGGATGACTTCCGGAAAACCTTCCCCGAAAACGAGCTAAATCGCGACGCCACCCGGCAGATCGCCTACATATATCGTGAGGACGGCCAGAGTGCCCGTGCTGCAGAAGAATACGAACGCGTCGCGGAAGAGGCCGAGGACCCCGAACTCGGCCGCGAGTCCTTGCTGCTGGCGGGTGACCTGTACGATGAGTCCGGCGTCAAGGATCGGGCGCTGGACGTCTATCTGCGTTACGTAGACCAGTATCCCGAGCCAGTCGAGACAGCTGTCGAAACCCGCCACAAGGTCGCCGGAATGTATGAGGCGGCCAGCGACCTGGACGGCTATCGCGAACAACTCCAGGCCATCGTCGACATCGATGCCGCCGCCGGAGAGGCCCGCACTCCGCGTACCCGGTACCTCGCTGCCCGTGCAGGGCTGGTGCTGGCCCAGGATCTCTATGCCCGCTTCGACGAGGTTCGCCTGGTCCAGCCGTTCGAACAGAGCCTCCAGGACAAGCAGGCCCGCATGGACGAAGCACTCGCTGCTCTCGAAGCCCTCGTCGACTACGAGGACGGCGAGGTCACCGCCGCGGCAACCTTCTACATCGCGGAGGTCTACTACGAGTTCAGCCAGTCCCTGATCGACTCCGAGCGCCCGGCAGACCTGAGCGCGGACGAGTTGCAGGATTACGAGATGATGATCGAGGAAGAGGCATTTCCATTCGAGGAACGCGCCATAGAGGTCCACGAAAAGAATCTGGAGCTATTGGCCAATGGAGTGTTCAACCCGTGGATCGAGAAGAGTCTGGACGAGCTTGCGGACCTCATGCCGGGCCGTTACGCGAAGTTTGAAATTAGCACCGGCTTCCTCGACTCGATAGACACCTACGCCTACAGATCCCCTGGGGCATCCGCCCTGACGGAAGGTGGCCAGGCCGGCGAACAAAATGCGGCACCGAAGGATTCCGCTACCCAGGATGGCAGCGAGGATTCATCGCAAACGAAACAGGAGGCACCCGCACCTGCGGCTGCAACGGGATAGTCATGCGAGATCACTCCAGCAAACTGTGCAGAGTTCGAGTCGCGGCATCCATGCTGATGCTGCCGGGGGTCCTGTTGCTGGCCGCCTGCTCGGCGACAGGACCTACGCGTCCCGCGCAGTCAGAAACCGGCAGCGACGGTGGATTCACCATTGTCGAGGACGTCCGTATCAGCAGTGAAGAGCGGAGCGAGTTTGACGACGCCATGCAGCTGCTTCGCCAGGAGCGATACCAGGAGGGAATCGCCCTGCTCCAGCAGGTCGCGGACAGCGTACCGGACGCGACTGCCGCCTATATCAATCTGGGCATCGCCTATAGCCGCGTGGGCGATCTGGCATCCGCGGAGGCGAACATCAAGAAAGCCTTGGAGCTCAATCCCCGTCACCCCGTGGCTTACAACGAGCTGGGGATGGTCTACCGCAAGTCCGGACGTTTCGAGGAGGCACGGGCCAGCTACGAGAGGGCGTTGAAAATTCATCCGGATTTCCATTTCGCCAGGCTGAATCTCGCGATCCTTTGCGACATGTATCTCGCAGACACAGCCTGTGCGATCGAGAACTACGAGTTGTATAGCGAAGAGGTCCCGGACGATAAGGAGGCCGCCATGTGGGTGGCGGATCTCCGCAATCGGACGGGGCAGTAGGAGCAATCATGTCGAGCAAGCTCGTCATCGGAATTTCGCTACTGCTGGCTACTGTCTCGGTCCTCGCCGAGGACACGCCGCAGGCTGATGAGAAACAGTTGTTGGCCGCGGCATCGGTCCCCGCCGGGGAGACGCCGGAAGCCGGCGAGAAGCAGCTGTCAGGCATGTCGATCGTGGGTGACCACGAGGCGCCCAAGTCTCTTGTCATCGTGCCCTGGAAGAGCTCCGAGCTCGCTGCAAGGCTCGATGTATCGAGGCTTCTTGACGACGGACCCCAGCCTGTCGACAAGGAGGTTTTCATGCGAAGGCTGGAGTACTACCGGATAAGGGCGGAGTGAGACCCTTTTTGGAGCCGCAAGGCAACTCACAGGCAATGTTCAGGAGGATGTGGTCATGGACAGTTTGTATTCACTCGTAGGGTTCTTCGTTACGGGAGGCCCGTTTATGTATCCGATCCTGATCGTTTTCGCGGTCGGGACTGCGATTGCCGTAGAGCGGTTTATCACCCTCAATTCGGTTACCAATGAAAACCAGAGCAGCTGGAGCAAGATCCAGCCCGCATTGATGAAAGGAGAGTTCGACAAGGCTCGGGAAATGACGACCAAGGACCAGTCCACGGTCTCCCAGCTTCTCGGAATGGGGCTGGCGAGGCAGGGTGCGGTCCGGCGTCGGGAAGATATCGAGATAGCCATGGAAGAGAGCATGATGGAGATCATCCCTCAGCTCGAGAAACGGACGCCGTATGTTGCGTTGGCGTCCAGCATCGCGACTCTTCTGGGCCTGCTGGGCACCATCATGGGCCTGATCCAGGCGTTTACCGCGGTGGCCAATGCAAATCCCGCCGAGAAGGCGGACCTGTTGTCGGCCAGCATTTCCGTGGCCATGAACACCACGGCGTTCGGTCTGATGGTGGCCATCCCGCTGCTGGTAACGCATACGATTCTCACCGCCAAGACCGGTGCCATCGTCGATAGTCTGGAGATGGCCTCCGTGAAGGCGCTCAACGTGATCTCGGCGAAGGCCAAGCGGCAGGTCGAGGTATAAGGCAATGGCCAGGCAACACCACTACAGGCGGCGCACCAAAGAGCCGGCCGAGCTGGACATGACCACATTCCTCAACCTGATGGTGGTGTTGGTGCCGTTTCTGTTGATTACGGCGGTGTTTTCCAGGATCACCATCGTCGAGCTGAGCCTTCCCAGCGCGAACAGCGCGAGTACGCCTGCCGATCCCGGTTTCCGGGTGGAAGTCATCGTCCGTGACCAGGGGCTGGAGATCACCAACGGCAAGGAGGTGATCGCCGCCATACCGAATGCCGACGACGGGTACGACTTCGAGACCCTGTCCGAGTATCTGGTCTCCCTGAAGCGAGACTACCCGGACAAGGAGGACGCTTCGGTCCTGCTGGAGCCGGATATCGAGTACGACTATCTGATCAAGGTCATGGATGCCGTAAGGAGCGTCGACCTACCCGGCGAGAATCCGGAGGAGATCGAGCGGGTCGCCCTGTTCACGGACATTTCCATCGGAGATGCGCCATGAAGAACACTCGCAGAATCAAGCGGATGAACCGCAATCGGACGAAGATCAGCAAGATGAATCTCACGTCTCTGATGGACGTGTTCACGATCCTGGTGTTCTTCCTTCTGGTGAACTCCGCCACCACCGAGGTGTTGGAGACACCCAAACGAATCACGTTGCCCGATTCGACCGTCGAGTCCAAGCCACGGGAGACAGTCGTGATATTTGTCAGCGCGACGGAGGTTACGGTTCAGGGTGAAGCGGTCGCGCGCGTCGAAGACATACAGGCCATGGAGGGGCAGGACATCGAGCCCATTAGCCAGCGGTTGGCCGAACTTAGCGAGAATGTGATCGGCAGCAATACCATGCGGGTCGCTGAAAGTCAGGAGGTGACTATCCTGGCGGACAAGTCGGTGCCCTTTAACGTTGTCAAGAAGGTGATGTCTACCTGTACCGCCCAGGGCTACGCCAGGATCTCACTGGCCGTGATCCAGAAGGCGCCGGAAGCCATTCAGACATAGTGTGATGCCGTGAATACTGTAATACCCCAAGACCAGCAGGCGCTGCGGGAAGACCTCGGTCAGGCTCGCGGGAGGCTCGACGCCCTGATCCAGGAACTGCGTGGCGTGGAGGGCGAGCTGGAGGCGCTCTCGAAAGAACAGCAGCACCACGAGCTGCTGACCACTGCTTGTGATGCGCTGGATCGGCTCGACGAGCTTGGCGGCGGCGAATTGTTCTGGGGCGAACGAATCGATGCGTCCCGGCGCGATGCGCTGATGGAGAGCGCGCGCAGACAGCTGCAGGCATTCCAGGCGCGCCTCGACGAGATCGCGGACCGCCGGCAGGCTGTCGTCGACAAAATCAGCCAGGAGGAGGAAGGGATCGAGATCCTGGAGGAGGATCTGTTTGACGCGCAGGAGCAGGAAGAGCGCCGCAAGCTGGAGTGGATCGTCGAACGGGAGATCAGTGCCCTGCCGGCACGTATGGCCGTCATGCCCTGGTCCCGGGGTGGCGAGGACGACCAGCGGTTCCGCAAGAGTCTGCTTGCGTCCGTGTTGGTCGGTCTGCTGATCGGACTGATTCTTCCCCAGATCGATCTGCCGCTGGCGGAACCGTGGGAGGTCATCGAAGTGCCGGAGCGGCTGGCACGCCTGGTCCGGGAGCGGCGGCCCCTGCCGCCCCCACCGCCTGTAGTCGAGGAGGCGAAGCCCGAGGAACCCAAGACTGAGCCCGAGCCCGAGCCCATCGACGAGCCGGTAAAGCCCACCGACGAGCCAGTCCTGGCCCAGGGTCCGGAACCGGAGCCGTCACCCAGGATGACCAAGGAAAAGAAACCGGCGACCAAAGGCATACTGGCCTTCCGCGAGAAGTTCAACAATATGGCCGCCGGCAAGCCTTCGGCGAGGCTGGGCAATGACGCCCGGATCAGCGCCGCCAGCGCGGCGACTCCAGGCAAACCGGAGCGGAATATGGTGACCACCCAGGCACCGGGATCCAGCGGCGGCATCAACCTGTCTTCGCTGAGCCGCGACATCGGTGGTGGTGGCGGCGGTGGCGGCGCCATGGCCGGTGTCCAGCTGACACAGGTAGCCAGCTCCATCGGGCCTGGCGGTGGCGTGGACCGGCCACTGGCGGCCGGCCACGGCGCGGGACGTACCGACGAGGAGATCCAGATCGTCTTCGACCGTCACAAGGCGGCGTTGTACAGACTCTACAACCGGGAACTCCGCAAGGACCCGACCCTGAAGGGGCAGATGGTGTTGCGCCTCAAGATCGAGCCCGACGGCAGCGTTTCCCTGTGCCAACTGGAGGCATCCGATATGGACGCACCGCAACTTTCGGCCCAGGTGCTTGACCGGGTGCGGACGTTCGACTTCGGCGCCAAGGACGTTCCGGCTATTACGATCCTCTATCCGATCGACTTCCTGCCGGCGGCGTAGTGAATTGGTCTCAATTCGAGCAAGGTAATCAACTGACAGATCCATAGAAGCAACGCGATTCAGATAAAGGCAAAGCCATCGAAAGATGGCGACGCAAAGTCACCGGTCTAAAGGGCCACAAGCCCCATGACAGCGGGACCGCCGGAATCCAGTCTGCAGCACGGGCTGCCTCGGTCCCCCCGGTGATGAGATGAGTCGCTGGATGGAACGAGGGCGTAAATGAATTTCAGCAGTACCGACAGAGCGGACGCGAGCCGCAGCCTTAGGTGGCTGCAGTTGCTCGCTTTCGTGCTGCTGACAGGTACGTCGCTGGCCGCGAAGGCCGTGAATTGCTCCGATCCACCGTATTTCGGCGTGATCGACGGGGACGTCGTGCCGCCTCCGGACCAGGTGCAGATAGACAGCAACTGCACGGTCCGGAACTTCCCCGCCGACAATCCACTGACGACAAACTTCAGCTTCCTTACGCAGCCGGGCCAGAGCGATGAGCGCTGGCTGGTTATCTTCGACAACGTCGTGCACACCGGCAACATGTCGTGCGATGCTGTCCACGACCATAAGATCTGGTTCACCAACGGTTCGTCCAGCAAGATCAAGCAGAACTGCCAGAATCTGCTGATCCCGGTCGAAAAGATCGACAAGGCGAATCCGCCGGGACCCGGTACCGTGACGGTGGGGGTGCCCTTCACCTACACGCTGACCATGCCGATACTGTTCGACCCGGGGACCGGCTCGGCCATCAACACCGAAGGGTCACCCAATGACCTGCACAGCACCACCATCTGGGACGACCTGAATGCCACCGGCGTCGACCTGACCTATTTGAGTCATGTCGTTTATTGGGAGGATAGCGGGGCGCCTGTACCGCACACCTTCGATAACACGAATGGCTTCCTCACCTTCGACAATTTCCCGGTCATCCCGGCGGGAGACCAGGTCGTAGTCGAGATCACGGTGATCCTCGAGGACACGCCGGTCAATGCCCCGGGGACCCAGTTCGTCAATACGGCCAAGTGGGATTTTGGCCGACTGATCGACGGCGTGTTCTACGAGCCCTTGCCGGGTGAGTGGGGAATCTCGCCACCCCTGACCATCGCGGGCCCGGAGCTGACGCTAACCAAGTCGGGCCCGGCCACAATGAACCTGGGCGAATTGGGACAGTTCACGCTCGATATCCAGAACACCGGCAATACCGAGGCCTGGGACGCGACGATTGTCGACCGTCTCCCTGACGGGCCTTCGGGGGGCATGTGTGATTTCACGCCCGAGGTGCTTGGCGCCCGGGTCGTTGCCTCCGATGGAACACCGGTACCCGGCAAAGGTCCGCTGGCCCAGGGTACCGACTATCTGCTCAGCTATGACGGCGCCCCCGCCTGCGCGCTGGCCCTGACGATGCTCACTGCTACAGCCGCCATGGATCCGGGTGAGCGTCTGGTCATCACCTATCAGACCCAGCTCGACGCCGATACCCAGGATGGCACCACACACACCAATGTCGCCGGAGCGACGGAATGGTTCAACGGCGACAGCAGCGTCACCGGGCGCGTCGCTTATCGGCGCGCCCTGACCGACGGTACCGTTGGCGTCCTGGACCACCAGGACGCTCATACCGTCAATGTGGCGCTTACCGGCTTCTTGTTCGAAAAGAGTGTCGCAAATCTCACCACGGGCGTAAGCCCGACCCAGACGGCCGCCCCGGGTGACACGCTGCGCTACACATTGCGGCTGCAGGCCATCGATAGCGCCTTCAATGGTGTCGTCATCCAGGACGATCTCGGGGCGCTCAACGCCGGGGCGGTCTTTGTGCCGGGTTCCCTGGCGCTGGTCCCCGGTAGCCTGCCCCCAGGCGCCAATGCCGGCAACACGGATCCGAATGGCGGAACAAACGGGGCTGGCTTCCTCGATGTGAGTAATCTGCACGTCCAGGCCGGCAACGAGATCCTGATCCAGTTCGATATCACCCTGGCCACGGGTCTGATCGACGGTACGGTGGTGCTGAATCAGGCAGACCTGATCGACACGGTCAAGATCGCCGATAGCGACGACCCGAATATTAACGGCCAGGCTGATCCCATTGTGCCGGGTGACGAGGACCCGACCCAGGTTCTCATCGAAGGCGAGCCGCCGGCGGCACTGCTGAAAGCCAACACACAGGCGACCGCGACGATCGGGGAAACCTTCAGTTACCGGATCACCGTGCCCTCCGTGCCGCATACGTCACCTCTGCACGATGTCCGTGTCTTCGACGATCTGGGCGTATCCGCCGCCGGTCTCGAGTTCGTATCTGTCACAAAAATCTCGGGCTCCGGGTCATGGAACCCGGTGAATACAGGCTCGGCTACAAACCTGGTGATCCAAGACAACGGGAGCGGCATCGACATCCCCGTCGGCGAGCAGGCCGTCATCGAGATTACCGTCAGGCTGCTGGACACCAGCACCAACGTGGCGGGCCTGACGTTTACCAATACGGCCACATATTCCTACAACCTGCTGGATGACGACCCGACAACCCTGAGGCCCGGCGGGCCTGGCGCCAGTGGACCCATGACCATTGTCGAGCCCGATCTCACTCTCGAGAAGAGCGGGACGACGCTGATGCGTGACGACACGCCGGGTACGTTTTCGCTCGACGTCCACAACAGGGGCGATTCGCCTGCCTATGCACTGACCATCGCCGATGTTCTGCCAAGTACGGCATCGGGTGGCATGTGTGACGCCTCGCCGACGCAGGTGACGGCACAACTGTTCCAGGCTGACGGTGTAACACCCATCGGCCCGGCGCTCGTCCCGGGGACAGATTTCTCCGTCGACTTCCAGGGCGAGCCCGCCTGCAGCCTGACCCTCTCCATGCTGACGGCCGCAACCGTCATCGGGCCGGACCAGCGACTGATCGTCACGTACCAGGCATCTCTCGATGCGGATACCCAGCAGAATGCCATTCTGACCAACATCGCGGGCGCCACAGTATGGTCCAGCGCGGACCCGGCGGATTCGAATGACCAGGCACGTGAGTATTCACGCACCCTTACGGACGGAACGGTTGGCGTGCTCGACCACGAGGATGCGCACACCGTCAACGTGGGGGTGCTGAGGTTCGAGAAGACGGTCGTCAACGTCACCCGGGGAGACGATCCGGGGACCGTGGCGAGTCCGGGCGAAACGCTGCGTTACCGGCTTGTCGTCGAGAACGTCACCGACGGCGAGGTCAATGGTTTCAGCATCGTCGACGAGCTGGACCGCCTGAACGGTTCGCCGGTGTTCCAGCCCGGCACCCTCAATCTGATTACCGTCCCCCCGGGAGCGGATGCTTCCAACACCAACGCAGTCGGCGGCGCCAGCGGCACGGGCGTGCTGGACATCCGTAATCTGAGCCTGGCTGGTCTTGGTGACAGCCTGCTGATCGAGTTCGAGATCGAGCTCACGCCGGTCATCAGCAATGGCACCGTGGTGCTGAATCAGTCGCAGATCCTCGCCAATGCGGCTCTCATCACCGTCAGTGACGACCCGAATGTCAACGGCGCCGCCGACCCCTACGTAGACGGCGACGAGGACCCGACCCAGATACTTGTCGAGTCGGCGCCTGTGTTCCAGGTGGAGAAGACGTCGCAGTACATGACCGGTGACCCGAACGTATTGCTGGCCGGTGAGACGCTGCGCTACATCATCACGATCAAGAATGTCGGCACCGACGACGCGACGGACGCAGTCCTACGGGACCAGGTTCCCGCCAACACCACCTACGTCGCTGGCAGCACGACACTGAACGGTGTTTCAGTTGCCGACACTGCCAGCGGCCTCTCGCCGCTGAGCGAGGGGATCCTCGTGAACGCGCCAGAGGACGCCACGCCGGGATTCCTCCGCGCTGATGCCTCGGAGACCGCGGGCAACGTGGCAACTGTCGTGTTCGACGTCGTCGTCGATGCAGACGTGGCGGACGGCACGGTGATCTCGAACCAGGCGTTTGTCAGCGCAGTCGACGGTGGCGTTTCTGACCAACCGTCGGATGACCCGCGTACGACCACCCCTGATGATCCCACCAGAGACGTCGTGGGGGCCTTCCCACTGCTGTTCGCGGCCAAGGACGTTGTCATTCTGGCCGATGCGGGCACGCCGGGAATCGTCGACCCCGGTGACGTGCTGCGCTACACGATCACGATCGAAAACAGCGGCAGCGTGGCTGCCACCGCCGTGGTAGTCCAGGACGACGTCCCAGCAAATACGACCTATATCGCTGACTCTACAACGCTGAACGGTCTGGCGGTCGGGCAACCCGACGCAGGGGTACCTCCACTCGCGGCGGGGATCGACGTCAGTTCAACCGCCATGACTCCTCCGCTGCCTGACGCCGGGGAAGGCACCATCGCCGCCGGCGAGACAGCGGTGCTTCAGTTTGACCTGCGGGTCAACGATGGCGTCCCGGGCGGCACGGTGATCAGCAACCAGGCTCTGGTCGCCAGCGATCAACTTCCCGATCTCCTCACGGATGGAGACGGTGATCCGGCAACCGGTCCGGAGCCGACCGTGGTCATCGTGGGCGACGGCCAGGTGCTGGCGATCAGCAAGCAAGTGGCCGTCGTCGGTGGCGGTGCTGCGTTCGCCGGATCCCAGCTCGAGTACACAGTGCGTGTGACCAACGTCGCCGCCGTGCCGGCCTATGACGTGGTAATCACCGATGACCTCGAGGCTGATACGCCGGGCACTCTGTCTTACGTCGACCAGTCCGCCACCATGAATGGCTCCGCGGCAGGCATCAGCGTCGCCGGGTCCGCGTTGACCGCAGACTACTTCTCCGTCAACGGACCGCTGGAACCGGGTGACACGGTGGTGCTGAGGTTCCGTGCCGTAATAGACCCCGCTCTGGCTGTCGGGACACCGGTCACCAACACCGGTGTTGTCACCTGGAACACGCCGAGCCAGTCCGCAAGCGCCAGCGTTTCGCTCGACGTGGGCGGTGTGGTCGGCGTCGGCACCGTGAACGGCACGGTCTGGCATGACGCCGATTTCGACCGTGCTCCGGGAGCAGTTGAGCGGCTCCTGGCGGGCTGGTCCGTCGACCTGTACCGGGATGGCCAACAGGTGTTCTCCACTTTCACCGATGTCGACGGCGCCTACAGGATCACCGGTCTTGCGGCCTATGACTCGACCGGCCTGGTGTACGAACTGCGGTTCAGCGCGCCCGACGCCGGACCGCGCACCGCGAGCCTCGGCAGCGGCGACTCTCCTTTCACCAACGGACCGCAACGGATAGCCGACATCGTTGTGACTCCGGGCAGCAATCTGCAGAAGCTCAACCTGCCCATCGATCCTAACGGCATGGTCTACGACACCATCCGGCGGGCACCGGTCGCCGGTGCAACCCTGACCCTGCTGCAGGGTGGGGCCGGCGCGCCGTTGCCCGCGAATTGCTTCGATGACCCGGTTCAGCAGGGCCAGCTAACGCGCGGTGACGGCTACTACAAATTCGACCTGAACTTCACCGACCCGGCGTGTCCCAGTGGCGGCAGTTATCTCATTGGCATCACGGTGCCCGGTTCGGGCTATGTGGATGGTTATTCACAGATCATCCCACCGGCGTCTGACGCCGGCACGAACCCGTTCCAGGTACCGACCTGCCCGGGTAGCGTCGACGACGCCGTCCCCGGCACCACCGCGTACTGCGAGGTTCAGGCTTCTGAGCTGGCACCACCCGCATCGGTTCAGGCGCGCAGCTCTGGCACCACCTACTACGTCCATCTGACCCTGGACGACAGCCAGGCGCCCGGATCCAGCCAGGTCTTCAACAACCACATCCCGATCGACCCGAACCTCGAGGGGGCTTTGGGCATCACCAAGACCACGCCGTCAGTCAATGTCAGCCGGGGTCAGCTGGTGCCTTACACGATCACCGTCAACAACGTTTTGGGCGTCGATCTCGCCGACCTGACGATTGTCGACAATTATCCGGCCGGCTTCAGGTACATCGAGGGTTCGGCCAGCGTCGACGGCATGCCCGTCGAGCCCGTCATCAATGGGCGGGAACTGAGTTGGGACGGCGTCGGCGTTTCAGCTTCCAACGAAACCCGGGTCCAGCTGTTGCTTGGTGTCGGGGCCGGTGTCGGCGAGGGTGAGTTCGTCAATCAGGCCCAGGTCCTCAATACCTTTACCGCCGCACCCCTTTCCGAGGTGGCTACGGCCACGGTCCGCGTAGTCCCGGACCCGACATTCGACTGTACCGATGTCGTTGGCAAGGTTTTTGATGATGCCAACCGCAACGGCATCCAGGACCCGGGGGAAGCCGGCCTGCAGGGAGTCAGGCTGGTGACGGCCCGGGGTCTCTATGCGACCACGGATCAGCATGGGCGCTACCACATCACCTGCGCTGTGGTTCCCCGCGAGAATCGGGGCAGCAACTTCATCCTCAAGCTCGATGACCGGACCCTTCCCAGCGGTTTCCGCATGTCGACGGACGAGGTCAAGGTCCAGCGAGCCACGCGTGGCAAGGCCCTGAAGATTAACTACGGCGCTTCCATCCACCGCGTCGTCGGTCTGGATATCGCCGACGCAGTCTTCGAACCCGGCACGGTCGAGATGCGTCCCCAGTGGAAGCCGAGAATAGGGCTGCTTCTCAATGAATTACGCAAGGCACCCGCCACCCTGCGTCTCTCCTACGTAGCCGATGTCGAGAACGCCGATCTCGTAGACAGGAGGATGAAGGCGGTCAAACAGCAGATCATGGACGCCTGGCAGGAGCTCGATTGCTGCTACCAGCTGACCATCGAGCCCGAGGTGTTCTGGCGCCTCGGCGGCCCACCCCGGCAGCCCGAGCTGCGGACATCGCAGAACAGGTGAGCGGGATGAACAGGCTCAGCTTAATTCTGATGTTGTGGGCTTCTCTGGCGGCTACCGCCCTGGAGGCCCAGACCGTGGACGAGGCGGAGTTCGGCGAGGCCGTGGAACGCCACCTGTCTGGTGACCAGCCGTTCGGTGTGTGGGCCCAGGATGCGGGACTGCTCGAAGACGAGTCTGGCGATCGGCTTGAGACCCGCGAGGTGCTGGCCGAGGACGTGAATACCATCAAGCTGACCGGTGTGGTGCCGCCGATTCGATTCGAGTCCGGTATCGCCGACATCCCCCCGAGCTACATCGAGACGCTGCGCGGCATCCTCGACGACATGCGTCACCTTAACAACGTCCGGCTCCATCTCGTCGGGCATGCGGACAACCAACCTCTCTCCGACAGGCTGGTCGGGGTCTTTGGTGACAACTCCGGGTTGTCCAGAGAGCGGGCCGGCGAGGTCGCCGAGTACATACAGACCGCACTGTCGCTGCCTCCGGAAGCGATTTCCTTCGAGTGGAAGGGCGATACCCAACCGATCGCCACTAACGATACCGACGCGGGGCGGGCGCTCAACCGTCGCGTCGAGGTAGAGGTCTGGTACGACGAGATCGGAACCAAGCCCGCAGTGGAAGAATACCTGGTTAACGAAGATTTCAAACGCGTGAAGGTTTGTCGGATGGAGACCGTCTGCAAGCTTCGTTACAAGGAAGGGCACAAGCATCGCGCGCGGGTCAAGAACCTCGTGCCGCCGTTGCATTTCGACGAAGAGGCAATCGAGATCTCGGCCGAGTTTGTCGATCACATTGGTCGGGCCCTGCAGAACCTGGCGGACAAGCAGAACGTTATGGTCAAGTTCATCGGGTACACGGACGACCTGCCACTGACGGGCAGGAATGCGAGCATCTATGGCACTCATCTGGCCCTGTCCAAAGCGAGGGCACACAGGGTGGCGTTGGCGGTCCAGGATGCACTGGAGCTGCCCACCTCCGCCATCGCGAGCGATGGACGCGGCGAGACTGCACCACTGGCATCCAATCAGACGGCCCAGGGCAGGGCGCTCAACAGAAGGATCGAAGTGGAATTCTGGCACGACGATCCTTTGCAGGAGCTCCCCGACGAACCGCAGCTGTGTCCGGACGCTGCCGGTGCCGAGCTGGTGACCCGGGTCTATGATCCACCCTGGGGAGGCATAGCTTCCATCGAGATAGAGGGCGGCCAGGCCATCATTCCATCCGGCTACACGGAGAATCTCCGCCGCGCGATGGATGACGTGAGCGACAGAACTAATGTCCGGTTGAGGTTCATCGGCTACACCGGCAACAAGAACCTGGACCGCCGGACAGCGCTTGTCTACGGGGATGACATAGGTTTGTCAGCCGCCCGTGCCCGCAGGGCCATGGAGGCAGTCAGTGAGCAACTCGCGCTCGACGCAAACCAGGCCGAGCATGAGGGCAGGGGATACGTGCAATCCGATGACGTCGTGAACGCCGGGTTCATCCAGGGACAGGAGTCCTATGTTGCCGTCCAGGTCGTCTATGACGAGCTGGCCGTGATGGACGATTACGAAGGTGTGGACGTAACCCGACTCACCAGGGAACTGAGCGTCCAGAACCCACTGGGGTTGAACCTGATGCGTATTACTGTCGACGGGGAGCCGATCGACGACCCCGGCCGGAGTTCGTCTGATATTCAGCGCTGCACGGACGTCGCCTTGCAGGAGGCCGACATCCAGTTCCGGTTCGACAACCTGGAATCCGACCCGAGGCTCAGCGTTACCGCCGAGCCGACGTCGGTGCCCCTGAGGATATTTCCGGAGGAAGGCACGAGCGTATCGACGGTACGGTTCCAGATGTACACGAATTACTGGCACTTCATCGATCGCGCCGAAGTACGGATCTTCGACAAGCAGGCATCCGTGCTGGCCGATCCCCTGGACGTCATCGAGGTTAGTCCCGACGGACTTGCGGTGTGGCAGCCGGCTGCCGAGTGGTTCGCGGCGCCCGTGCGCGAGCTGAAATACGTACTCCGCGCATACGACGGGGATGGCCACTTCGACGAGACAGTTTCGCAACCTCTGTGGATGGTCTATGCCGATCAGGAGGACGAGCCCGGAGACGCTACCAAGGAAGCGTTGGCCGACGACGACCGGCAGGAGCAGGACGACAGGCCGATTCCAATGGAGCAGGAGGAGCGTGTACTGCTCGCTGGCTACGGCCGGAACGAACTGTCGGTCAGGAATATCCCGCTCGGAAGCGGCACGGTCAACGTCCATGGCAGCGGCGTTCCCCCGCGGCACGCGGTGTGGCTGGCAGGCAAACCCGTGCCCACGGACGAACAAGGAAACTTCGTGGCAGAAGTCATCCTGCCAAACGGCGCCCATACCGTGGAGGTGGCGGTACTCGACGAGGAGGGCAACGGCGAGCTGTTCCTTCGCGATCTGGAGTTCAAGCAGAACGACTGGTTCTATGTGGGCATTGCGGATCTGACGCTGTCCGAAAACAGTTCGGGCGACGCGGCCAAGGCGCTCCAGGGAGATGACAATCCCTTTGACCAGGATTCGTCGGCGGACGGCAGACTGGCTTTCTACGTCACAGGCAAGTTCGGTGACGACTGGCACCTGACCGCCAGCGCGGACACGCGCGAAGCGCCGGTGCAGGATCTGTTCAGCAATTTCCTGGACAAGTCGCCCGAGTCTTTGTTCAGGCGCATCGATCCGGATTATCACTATCCGACCTTCGGTGACGACGGCACCGTAGAGCAGAACGCTCCGACTCAGGGCAAGTTCTATGTGAAGCTGGGTCAACAGGAGAACCAGGCACTGTGGGGCAATTTCCGGGTCGATTACACGGACAACGAGCTGGCCAGGGTGGATCGCGGCCTGTATGGAGGCAACATCCACTATCAGTCTGAAGCCACAACCAGCTCCGGTGAGCAACGCTACGCCGTCGACGGATTCGCGGCCGATCCCGGCACGGTTACAAGCCGGGAGCAGTTCCGCGGCACCGGGGGCTCCCTCTACTTCCTGACTCGCCAGGACCTGCTGATGGGATCCGAAAAGGTGTGGATCGAGATAAGGGACAAGGATACGGGTACCGTCACGGGGGTGGTGAACCTACGCCCGGCGCTGGACTATGACATCGATTATCTGCAGGGGCGCGTCCTGTTGTCGGAACCCCTTGCATCCACCGCGGACGACAACCTGTTGGTGCGGAGCAGCGGCCTGAGCGGCGACGAGGCCTGGCTGGTCGTCAATTACGAGTACACCCCGGGGTTCGAAAATATCGACAGCCTCGCCACGGGTGGGCAGGGACATTACTGGCTCAACGATGCCGTGCGGGTAGGCCTGACCACAAGCAGGACAAGTGACGACGGAACTGGCGACAACAGCCTCCACGCGGCTGACGTGACTATCAGGAAGAATACCGAGACGTGGTTCAAGCTGCAGGCGGGCAGGAGTGAGGGGCTGGTGACACAAGCCTGGAGTTCCAATGACGGCGGCTTCGACTTTGTCGGCACCGACGGTCCCGCTTTCGACGACGCTGATGCCAATGCATACCGCGCCGATCTGAGTGTGGGCCTGGCTGACATATTCGACGGCGGGCAGGGCCGAATGAGTGTCTATTTCCAGAACCTCGACGGCGGCTACACTGCCCCGGGCTTGATCGCGTTTACCGATACGCAGAAATTCGGTGGCAGAATCGACATGGGCCTGACTGACCGGCTGTCAGTCACGGCCAAGGCGGACAGCGAGGACGAGAAGGACGGTCTGAAGACAGATGCCCAGGAGGTCGATCTGGGTATGCAGTTAACCGACCAGTGGAGCGTGAGCACGGGGGTCCGTCACGAGAATCGAGAGGATCGGGCACCCGTCGTGCCGATTACCCAGGAGCTTGGTGAGCGCACGGATGCGGTGTTGCAGGTTGCTTACGATTCGAAGGCACAGTGGCGCAGCTACGGGTTCGTACAGGGAACTCTGGCTGCCAGCGGTGACAGAGAGGACAACAACCGTGTCGGCGCCGGGGGTTCCTACAGATTCAACGACCGACTGATGCTCGAGGGCGAGGTCTCCGACGGTGATCTCGGTAGAGCGGGCAAGCTACGGTCGAACTACCTGCTGTCTGAGCGAACCAGCCTGTATCTCAGTTACGCTCTCGAGGATGAACGAGCCGATGACGGGGCGCAGGGGCCCAGCGGTAATCTGGTCGCCGGGGCGCGCACGCGACTCTCGGACAGCGCCAGCGTATATGCCGAGGAAAGATACCAACATTCGAACACACAAACAGGACTGACCCACGCAAACGGAATCTCCCTGACTCCGGGCGATCGCTGGAACCTGAGCGCCAATTCGGATATCGGCACCCTCACGAATCGCCAGACCGGGGCCGAGACCAAGCGGACCGCGGGCGGGGCCCGAGTCGGTTACGGGTTCGAGTCCGTGCAGTTGTCCAGCGGCATTGAGTACCGCTTGGACAAGACGGAGCAACTCGACGGGATCTGGTCGGACCGGACGACCTGGCTGTACAGGAACGGCCTGAAATACCAGGTGACGCCGGACTGGCGGCTGGTGGGCAAGTTCAATTACTCGACCAGCGATAGTTCGATTGGACAATACTACGACGGTGGATATACCGAGGGCGTGCTCGGCTACGCCTATCGCCCGATAAGCAACGACCGGCTGTATATGCTGGCGAAGTACACCTACTTCTACAACGTGCCGACCACCGACCAGGTATCGACCGAGGGCGTACCGATCGAGTACATCCAGAAGAGTCACATCGCCGCGCTGGATGTCACCTACGACCTGAGCGCCAACTGGTCAGTGGGTGGAAAATACGCCTACCGGCTCGGCCAGGTCAGTCTGGATCGGGAGAATCACGAATTCTTCGACAACAGTGCCAGCCTGTACATCATGCGGGTCGACTGGCGATTCCGCCGCAACTGGGAGGGGCTTGTCGAGGGTCGCATGCTGGATATGCCCGACCTGAACGATCGACGCAGCGGCGCTCTCGTCACGCTGTACAGATGCTTCGGAGAACACTTCAAGGTCGGGGTTGGTTACAATTTCACCGACTTTTCAGACGACCTGACGGATCTGAGTTACGATGATCACGGGGTGTTCCTGAATCTCGTCGGTGCCATGTAAGCCGGTCAATGAACGGGACGATCGGAAGTGAAACCCACATAGTCGGTTTGACGGTCGGGATCGTGACCTGATTCAGTCTGCCGATGTCCCGGATATTCATGCCGGGACTCATTCATGAGTTTTGTAGTACGAACGCTGAACGGGGCGTTCCGCCTATGTGCAGCGGGCTGATGGACTGTTCTGATAACTGGTGAATCGATTGAAGATACTGTTTGTATGTATGGGCAATATCTGCCGGTCTCCTACCGCGGAAGGCGTGGTCCGTGCGCGGCTGGAGCGAGCTCTTCAGGGACGGGACCCGAGTATTGGGGTGGAGCTGGATTCAGCCGGTACCCATGGATATCACGTCGGCCGTCCGCCTGACCGCCGGGCGGTGGACGCGGCGAGAAAGCGCGGGGTCGATCTGTCGTCGATTCGATCGCGGATGGTGTCGGATGAGGACTTCGAGGCATTTGACCTGATCCTGGCCATGGACAGGGATAACCTGGCCCATCTGGAAGAATCGTGCCCGCAGGAATTGCGGCACCGGCTGGGATTGTTCATGGCATTCGCAGACGATGAGGCCGTCGATGAGGTCCCCGATCCCTATTACGGCGGACTGACCGGTTTCGAAAAAGTCCTGGACCTCGTGGAGGAGGCTGCCGACGGATTGATCCGGGAGATTTTCTGCCGGCAGGATTCCGGACCGAGTTGAAACGCGGTCCAGAGCCTCGCCGATAGAGTGAACAGGCCCTAGTCGCGGCCCTCCCGAGACCTCAGATCCGTTCCTGGAGCCTCTGTTCTGGGTTTGGATTCCGCGACTGCCTCGCGGACCGCTGAGGCGACCGGTCTGGACTTCTCGTCCGACGACTTCGGGGACGGCGTCGCCGGTGGATTCCCCGACGATGCTGGCGGCTTTGGCGCCGGGTTCGGAGAATCCCCGGTCGGCACTGCCTGACCGGGACCGCTCTGCCGGCCCGAACTCGTTGGGGCGGCCGCGGCCTTCGGCGGTATCGGCGAAGGACTCGGCGACTTTGCGCCCGGTACTGCCTGACCAGAACCGCTTTGCTGGTCCGAATTCATCGTGGTGGCCGGGGGGTGCGGTCGCGCCTCTACTGGCGGATTCGGCGCGGACGCCGGACCGCCGGGTGCCCGAGCAGGCGGCCGCGGTTGCACCGCGGCCGGCGACTCGGAGTCCCCCACGACCGGTTTCGGGGCCTTCCCGGTGCTGGCAGGGATCCTGGTCTCCGCACTTTGCGGTGCTGCCGTTCTCGGTGCAACGGTTGGCTGCGGCCGGTTGTCGGTCCCGGCGGGACTACTCTGGGCTGTCGGCACAGTTCTCTCGTTCGCGCTCTGCGGGCGGGATTCCGGTGACTTGCCTTTGTCCGCCGCCGGGGGCACCGTCGAATCTGTCGAGCGTGCTCCGGTGGCGCCGACGTCCGGTGCAGGCTTTGCCTGATTCACGTCAGTCGCTGTGCCGTGATTGTCGATTCCCTCGGGCTTGCCGGCAGCGACTTTGGCGCCGCCGCGCGGACGCGAACGGTTGGCGGCCTGCGAATCCTTGTCGGCCGGGGAGCCCTCCTGGCCTCCCCGAGTGGCCTGATCCCGCTGATCAGCCTGCCGAACATCACCGCCCTGTTTCCGCTGGCGCCCACCTCGACGACGACGGCGTCCGCCCCGTCGGCTGCGCCCGGCCCCCCCGTCAGATCCGCTTTCCTGTGTTCCCTGTGGCTGGCTCTGGTCTGCCGAGGCGGGCTTCGACTGCTCCTTGCCGCCGCCTCCGCTTGCCGGCCGCCGCCCGCTGCGGGACTGCCGTTGGTTCCCTGAGCCCTTGCCGCTGCGCTGACCGCGACGTCGGTTGCCGGAGTCTTCCTTGTCCCTGCTTCTGGGCTGGCGTTTCTGTTGCCCCTGGGTCTGGACCTTTCTGGCCGCGCTCTTTGGTTTCTTGTCGGCTTTCATCTCCTTTTGCCCGGCGCCGGTAAGCCACGCCATCAGTCGAGCCAGGAGACCCGGTGTCTCGGGCTGGGTGCGCTTCGGCGCAGGCGCTGGCGTCGCAGGCTCAACCCCTCCCACGGCCGGCTGCTCGAGTGCCTTCTTCACCTTCTCGTTGCCGAGCCCAGATGCTGTGTCTTCCTCCTCGGTGGAGGGCAGGAGATAGCTAGCCGGCGCATTCTCCGGGAGGCGCGCCGCGTCATCCCGGACCCGCCGGATGCGGAAATGGGGAGATTCGAGTTCCGGTCGCGGGACGATGATGACCGCGATCTTTTCGCGATCCTCGATGCTGGCGAGCCAGGTCCGTTTCTCGTTGAGGAGGTAGGTCGACACGTCCACCGGCATTTCCGCGATAATCTTCGAGGTGCGTTCCTTGCGAGCCTCCTCGCCCATCAGCCTCAGGACAGACAGGGACAGCGACTCCACGTCCCGCACCGTGCCTCGGCCCAGGCACCTGGGGCAGACGTTGTGCGCCGACTCCCCGAGGGAAGGCCGGAGCCGCTGGCGTGACATCTCCAGCAGTCCGAAGCGTGAGATCCTGCCGATCTGAACGCGGGCCCGGTCGGACTGGACAGCCTGACGCAGCCGGTTCTCGACCTCCCGTTGGTTCTTCTGTGGGCCCATGTCGATGAAGTCAATGACGATGAGCCCGCCGATATCCCTGATCCGGAGCTGTCTGGCGATCTCGTCCGCCGCCTCCAGGTTGGTGTGTAGGGCGGTCATCTCGATGTCGTCGCCCTTGGTGGCCCGCGCCGAATTGATGTCGATGGACACCAGTGCTTCGGTGTGATCAATTACGATGCTGCCGCCGGCAGGGAGTTCGACCACGTGTGAGAATGCAGACTCGATCTGGCTCTCTATCTGGAAGCGCGTGAACAAGGGGACGGGATCGCTGTAAAGCTTGAGCTTGCGCAGATTGTGCGGCATGACCCGGTCCATGAACTGGCGCGCGTCCTCGAAGGCGTGCTCTTCGTCAACGAGGATCTCGCCCACGTCATTCGAGAAGTGGTCGCGGAGCGCGCGGAGTATGGCGTTGCTCTCCTGGTAGATCAGGAACGGTGCCTTGCGCTGGACCACGGAGGCCTTGATTGCCTCCCATATCTGCAACAGGTAGTCCAGATCCCACTGCAATTCCTCCGGACTGCGTTCTACTCCGGCGGTGCGCACGATGGCGCCCATGCCCTGTGGGATGTCCAGGTCCCTGAACGCGTCTCTCACTTCATCCCGGTCCTGCCCGGTGATCCGCCGCGATACGCCTCCGGCCCGCGGATTGTTGGGCATCAGCACCAGGAAGCGCCCAGCCAGGCTGAGATAGGTCGTAAGAGCGGCACCCTTGTTACCCCGCTCTTCCTTTTCCACCTGAACCACGATCTCCTGGCCCTCGCGCAACACTTCCCTGATGTTGACGCGCCCGCCGTCGACCTGCTTGATGTAGTACTCGGGGGAGACTTCCTTGAGGGGGAGGAACCCATGGCGATCGGCCCCGAATTCGACGAATGCCGCCTCGAGGCTTGGTTCTACCCGCGTAATGCGGCCTTTGTAGATATTGGCCTTTTTCTGTTCCCGGCCGGGGGACTCAATGTCTAGGTCGAACAGCTTCTGCCCATCGACCATAGCTACGCGCAACTCTTCCTGCTGAGTCGCATTGATAAGCATTCTCTTCATGTTGTTCGGCTCTTCCGGATGGCGGAGCCGACGTCCCGGGCGTCGGTGGGTAGGGATGCATGGCCAGCGGACCGATGCGACGGTTGGTTCCGTCACACGCGATCGAAAGTTTCGCACTCGCGCCCAGCGCGAGCAGCAGCCAGTACAGCCCGATCATAGAACTCTTCCCGCCCGCACTGTCCGTCGGCATCGTGGACGATGGCAACATCGTCGCGCCGGAGACGTCGGCGTTGCGAAGGACTGAAAATTCAGTGCCTACTTACAAACGGAGCCCCCGCTGATTGATCGGGGGCTACGCACATATCCTGTCCTGACGTTCGAGGAATCGCCGATGATCCGGCGACGTCTCCAGCGTCTCTCGCGTACTATAGCAACCGCCTGACTTCGGGGCAATCTGTAATTTCGTTCTAAGCTGCTGAAAAGATGAGCAATTTGCGGGGCGAAGACAAATCGAAGCCGACCAAGGTCGCCCACGTCCGCGTCGGACCCGACGAGGCGGGCCAGAGGCTGGACAATTTTCTTATCTCCAGGCTCAAGGGGATCCCCCGGACCCGAATCTACCGCATGCTTCGCAAGGGCGAGGTCCGGGTCAACAAGGGTCGCTCGTCGGCATCCTACCGGATATGCGCTGGCGACACGGTCCGGATCCCCCCGGTACGCCTGACACCGCCGGGACCGACGCCGACGGTCGGAGCGGGCGCGCGGCAGGTCCTCGAGAGCCGCGTGCTGTTCGAGAACGAGCGCTTGCTCGTGCTGGACAAGCCTGCGGGTATGGCGGTTCACGGCGGCAGCGGGTTGAGCTTCGGGGTCATCGAGGCGCTCCGGTCCTGCCGGCCGCAAGCGCCCTATCTCGAACTGGTCCACCGGCTGGACAGGGAGACCAGCGGATGCCTGATGGTGGCCAAGCGTCGGAGCTACCTGCGGTCGCTCCACGCCCTGCTAAGGGAGGGGCGTATGGAAAAGCGCTACCTGGCCCTGGTGCGGGGCCAGTGGCACCTGGGGAAGCGCTTGATGGAGGACCTCTTGAAGACGCATCACCGGGAAGGGGGCGAGCGGCACGTCAAGCTTCAGGAGGGTGGCAAACCTGCCGCAAGCCTGTTCTCTCCGGTGCAGATCTTCAAGACAGCGTCGCTTGTGGAAGTGGAGCTGCACACAGGACGCACTCACCAGATCAGGGTACAGGCGGCCGGCGCCGGGCACCCCCTGGCTGGTGATGAGAAATACGGGGATGCCCAGTTCAACGGTGAAGTCCGGGCGCTCGGGTTGAGGCGAATGTTTCTCCATGCCCATTCGCTCGCCTACGAGGATCCGGTGAGCGGTGAGTGGCGCTCTTTCAGTTGTCCTCTTCCCGACGACCTGCGACCGGTCCTGGACGCGCTGGAGGTCGCCCGTGCCTAGTTACTGGAAGTTGATTGTCTTCGATTGGGACGGAACGCTCATGGACTCGACTGGCGCCATTGTGCGGGCCGCCGAGCGCGCCATCGGCGAGATCGGTCTGCCCATGCCGCCGCCAGCGCGGATTCGTGAAATCATCGGTCTGGGGCTCCAGGAATCCTGGGAATGGCTTTTCCCTGGCAGGGGACAGCAGGATTTCGGAAACTTCGTGGAGCGATACCGCGAGCACTTTCTGTCGACCGAGCGTCTCGGGATCCGTCTGTATCCTGGCGTCGAGGCCCTGGTGGAGGACCTGCGTCGCACCGGCGCCCATTTGGCGGTCGCAACGGGCAAGAGCCGCCGCGGCCTTGATCGTGATCTGGAAGAGACGGGCCTGGGACGTTTCTTCGAACATTCTGTGACTTCTGACGAGGCCCGGTCGAAGCCCCATCCGGAGATGCTCACGCGCATCATCGATTTTTTTGGAGTGGAGCCGAGCCGCACTTTGATGGTGGGGGACACGGAGTTCGATCTGCACATGGCGCACCAGGCCGGCGCCGGCGCCGTTGCTGTCACCTGGGGCGCCCACGACCGGCGCCGTCTACAGGCCAGCGCGCCGCTGGCATGCCTGGATGCGGTCACCGATCTCCCGACGTGGCTAGAGAATTTCGAATCCGATCTGGATCAGGGCCTTTGACAACCAGATCAGCGGCAGCCCGATCAGTCCCGTCGGATCCTGGGAGTCGATCCGATCGAACAGGGCGATGCCCAGCCCCTCGCTCTTGAAGCCCCCCGCGCAATCCAGGGGATTCTCCCGGGCAACGTAACTCTCGATCTCGCCGCGGGTCAGGGCACGGAAAACGACGCGTGTGATGTCCAGATGCAGGATCGGTTCGGCTCGTGGCTGGCGAGCGTCCAGCAGGCAGACTCCGGTCAGGAATTCAACCGACCGGCCGGCGCATTCGCTCAGCTGGGTGATCGCTGTCTCTGTCGTTCCCGGTTTCCCGAGAGTTCGGCCATCCAGCGTCGCGGCCTGGTCCGATCCGACGATCACGGCGCCTGGCCGACCGGGTCGTACCGCCGCCGCCTTCGCGGATGCCAGGCGGACGACGAGTTCCGCCGGTTCCTCGTTCTGCTCCGGGGTCTCGTCTATGGTGGGAGATTCGATCTCGAACGGCAGGCCGAGTCGCGAAAGGAGTTCGCGCCGGTAGGTGGAACCGGAGGCGAGTACCAGGGTCGGATTGAGGTTAGAGCGATCCGCGGTCATGGGATCAGATGCGACTGCCTTTGGGAGCTGAACTTCTGTCGGAAAAACAAGGGATTGCAGTGGAACAGATTTTGACAGTGAAATCAAACAGGGATAACATTAACCGATTATGCCGCTTGCGCTGACGGACCTGTTGACTGGCGGGACTCCCGTCGAGGGCCGGCTCTGCCAGCCGATCCCGATCAAGGCCTTTCCGAGGCTTGCCGAGACGCTGGCGGATACAGGGGGTGCGGTTGACGTGAATATACGCGTCTCTCGGACTCCAACGGGTGTGCCATTGGTGGAGGGCAGCCTGGGCGGTACGTTCCGACGCCCGTGCCAACGGTGCCTCGAGCCCGTGGATATGGAGATCGACGTTGTACTCCGGTTCGCGGTAACCGGGACAAGCGGCGCGGATCTGGTCCCGACTGGTGTCGAGAGCTGGCAGTCGGACGAGGCGGAAGTGGTGCTGAGGGACCTGCTCGAGGATGAACTGCTGCTGGCGCTGCCGATGATCGCCAGGCACGATGACCGGGCCCAGTGCGGAGATGTCGCTCGCCGGGCCGATGAGAGGGCGGAGGAACCGCCCGGGCGGGAGAGCCCCTTCGCGGTCCTCAGGGACTTGAAGCGGGACTGAACCGGATTGTTATGTTTCCGGGGCGCGAGCTCCGGCCAAGAAGGAAGATGTCATGGCTGTTCAACAGAATCGAAAGACGGGATCCAGGCGCAACATGCGACGGTCCCACGATGGGCTGAAAAGGCCGGCCCTTTCCATCGAGCAGACGACCGGCGAAGTACACCGCCGGCATCACGTCAGCGCCGACGGCTTCTATCGGGGCCGAAAGGTGATCGAAACCGCGTCCGTCGAGGACGAGGAATAGGCCATATCCTGGGGCCCGGGGCGGTCAGCGCCGTCCCGGGCCCTCGTATTTCCGGGGAGCACGATGCGAGAGCTTCCGGTCATCGCCATCGATGCGATGGGAGGAGACCTCGGACCGCCGGTCATCGTGCCGGCGGTGGCGGATTTTCTTCGCGCCGATGAGGGCGCCGCTGTCCTTCTCGTCGGGCGCGGTGAAGACCTCGACCCGCTCCTGAAGCGCTACATCCGCGGCGGATCGGAGCGCCTCGATGTGGTTGAGGCCAGTCAGGTGGTTTCGATGGATGAGCCGCCCGCCGATGCACTCCGGAAGAAGAAAGACTCTTCCATGCGCGTGGCCGTGAACCTTATCCGGGAGCATCGGGCCCACGCCTGCGTGAGCGCGGGCAACACGGGTGCGCTGATGGCGACCGCCAGATACGTGCTCAAAACCCTGCCGGGAATCGACCGCCCCGCCATCATGTCCGCCATCCCGTCCCGGGGCGGACACACGCACATGCTCGACTTGGGTGCGAATGCGCACTGCACACCGCAACAGCTCGCCCAGTTCGCCGTGATGGGTACCGTGGTGGCCGCCGACGTGCATGGTCTCGCCAGCCCCAGGGTCGGATTGCTCAACATCGGCACGGAGGAGATCAAGGGCAACGAGACCATCCGTCTCGCGGGTCAGCTGTTGGCTCGGAGCGAGTTGAATTACGTTGGTTTCGTCGAGGGTCATGACATCATGTCGGGCAGGGTGGATGTGGTTGTCACCGATGGATTCACGGGTAACATCGCCCTCAAGACCATGGAGGGCGTGGCGCGCATGCTGTTCGAGACCGCCAGGGAGGAAATCCAACGGAGCTGGGTAAGCCGGCTCGGTGCGGTCGCGGCTGCGCCGCTTTTCCGGGCGATACGGGATCGAGTGGATCCACGCCGTTACAATGGAGCCAGTCTGGTGGGGCTGAATGGCATCGTGATCAAGAGCCATGGCGGCGCCGATTCGATGGCATTTGCCAATGCGATCCGGACCGCGCTGGTCGAGGTGCGCAAAGGCGTTCCGACTCAGATCGGGGATCTCCTCAAACGACAAACAATACTGGAGCGGGCAGTCTGATGTATTCGCGAATTATCGGGACAGGTCGGTATCTTCCGGAGCGCATACTTACCAATGCCGACCTGGAGAAAATGGTGGATACCACCGACGAGTGGATCCGCGCCCGCACCGGGATCGAGCGGCGCCATATCGCAGCAGACGATGAGACTACCTGCGACATGTCGGAGGTCGCAGCGCGGCGGGCCATGAAGGCTGCCGGCGTCACGGCGAAGGATATCGACATGGTCGTGGTCGGGACCACGACGCCCGACCAGGTTTTTCCGAACGTCGGCTGTCTCTTGCAGGCGAGGCTGGGCATCCATGGGTGCGCGGCGTTCAGCGTGGAGGCTGCGTGCACAGGATTCATCTACGCTCTGGGAATCGCCGACAAGTTCATCCGCACCGGCGAGATCAGGACTGCCCTTGTGATAGGCGCCGAGACGATCTCGCGGATGGTGGACTGGACCGACAGGTCAACCTGCGTTCTATTCGGCGACGGCGCGGGCGCGGTGGTGCTCCGGGCCGACGAGGAGGCCGGAATAATCTCCACCCACCTGCACGCGGACGGTAAGTACAAGGACCTGCTGTATTTCCCTTCCGGGGTTTCGAAGAAGTCCAAGGACTTCCTGGCGGGCACTGACACGCTGGTGATGAAAGGCAACGAGGTCTTCAAGGTCGCCGTCAGTACGCTGGGAAGGATCGTCGATGAGACGCTGGCGGCCAACAACCTGGACAAGCATGACATCGACTGGCTGATTCCCCATCAGGCCAACATGCGGATCATCCGGGCCACTGCCCGCAAGCTGGACATGCCTTTGGAGCGGGTGATCGTCACCGTGCACGAACACGGCAATACGTCCACGGCGTCGGTCCCCATGGCCCTTGATCTCGCGGTCAGGGACGGTCGGATCAAGCGCGGCGAACTACTGCTGCTCGAGGCCTTCGGCGGCGGCTTTACCTGGGGCTCTGCGCTGATTCGGTACTGATCGGAGCCGACCGCTCGAGGAAGGCGTAGGCCAGCGGTAGCAAGATAGCCCAGACCAGACCGATTAGGCAGGCCGCCGCCCATGGCGGCCAGAGAAATTCCACAGCCCCTAGCCGCCAGCCGGCCCAGTAGGAAAGTCCGCCGCCGAGACCGCCGAACAACGCCGCCAGCAGGTAGCGGCCCCGCAGCCAGGCAAGCGACTGGTTCATCGTGAGTGCGAGATTCAGCCACATCATCAACAGCCAGACCGGTGCCAGACGCGGCGAAGGCCATGGCGAGGCGTAGCTCGCTACGCCAGCCAGCGGATAGGCGCTGTCGACAATCAGGCCGGCCGCGCCCATGAGCAAAAGAGCGTTGCGGTCATAGGTCGGGTCTCTGCTGGTGGAAAGCTGCCAGACGAGAAAAGGCGCGAGACAAAGCGTCCCCAACCACGGCCACCCATTGGCCGCGCCGAGGACGCTGGCGAACCAGACCGTTTGGAATGCGACGATGTTGACCAGCTTGCTGATGAGTATGGCTCCGACGACTGTCACGGCTAATTCGCGCCGACTTCGCACGCGGATTCCCGGGGACGTACAATATTCCGGCCTGATACTCGCCCGATCGGGTGGGTTGGCGCCGGAACCGGTGGAATGCGGAGGTGATCGACGTGTCGGATGAAAACGATCGAGTGGAATATCATGGCTGGCGCCCCCATCCATGGCACGGCCTGTCGCCCGGCAAGGCGCCGCCGCTACAGGTGCGCGCATTCATCGAGATTACGCCATTCGACCTGGTCAAATACGAGGTCGACAAGGAAACGGGCTACACCATCGTGGACAGGCCCCAGCGCACTTCAGCCCAGCCGCCGGCCCTATACGGATTCATCCCGCGGACCTATTGCGCTGAGCGCGTCTGCAGCCTCACGCCCGAAGCGAAAGTCGCCGACGGTGATCCCCTGGACATCTGCGTGATCAGCGAACGGCGAATTGATCGCGGTGGCATCCTCATCGATGCACGGGTGATCGGAGGCATCCAGATGCTCGATGGCGGCGAGGCCGATGACAAGATCATCGCCGTCCTGAGCAACGACTACATCTGGAGCGGGGCGAACGAGATCGAAGATCTGCCGGATGTGCTCATCCAGCGCCTGAAGCATTATTTCGGCACCTATAAGATGACCGACGGGATGGACTCCTCCATCCGTATCACCGGCACCTACGGACCCGGCCAGGCGGCCCGGGTAATCGAGGCGGCCATGGCTGACTACGAACAGCATTTCGGCGCGCAGCGGCGGGCCTGGGAAAAAGCCGAAGCGCGGATGTTCGGGCGGTCGTAAGCCGGAGGGGCGGAGGGCGTCAGATGTCGTCGCCGAGTTCGTCGAAAAGCGCGACAAACTGCTCAGTCAGCTTGTGTCGTGGCGCCATGTGCACAAGCGGCATGGCGCGCTCATGGGACTCGCGCATCTTCACCGAGCTCGAGAGCCGTGTCGCCAGCACGGGGAGCCCCTCGTTGCAAAGCTCCTCCACCAGCCGGGCCGGTAACTTGGCCCTCGACATGAACTGGTTGATGACGATGCCCTCGACGTGCAGATCCGGATTGTGGTCTCCGCGGGTCTCCTCTACGTTCTCGAGAAGCCGGTAGAGCGCCCGTCGGGAGAAATCGTCGCAGTCGAACGGGATCAGGCATCCTTCGGCGGCGATCAGCGCAGACAGCGTGAAAAAATTGAAGGCGGGGGGCGTATCGATGTAGATGGCATCGAACTGGCTTTCCAGACGCAGCAGCGTGTCCCGCAACTTGTATATCTTGTGCTTGGCTGCCAGCTTGGGTTCCAGTTCCGTAAGCTCGGGTCCTGAGTGGATCACGGCGAGGTCTTCGAAATCCGTATAGGTGACATACGCCGACGGGTCGTCCGCCAACAACCGAAATCCCAGGCAGTCCCGGAAGAATTCGGTGATCCCCGCCGGGGCGTCGTCATAGGCCTCGCCCAGGAGGTACTGGGAGGAGTTGGCCTGGGGGTCCAGGTCTACCAGCAGCGTGGGAATGCCGCGGCTGGCGCTGATAGCGGCCAGATTGGCGGTGATGCTGGACTTGCCCACACCGCCCTTCTGATTGAATACCACCCGTCTCATCTAGGTGACCGTTCCCAGGGTCGCTCTATGGCAGCGCAGCCTTGCGGAGCCCGGGGGATGCATCAAGCTATCCAGCCCCGGTTCCGCCGCATCAGAACAGTTCCGGACGCTTGCCCTTGGCTCGGTCTTCCTCGTCCTTGGCCTTGCGGCGTTCGATGCGCTGGAAAAGCTTGTCGCGCCTGACGGCAATCCGTTTCGAGCGCGACTCTGCGTCCCGCTTGATATGAAAGCCCTTGTCGGATGCCGTTCGCCATTTCGTGAAATCGTCGTAGGCCTCTATCTCGTGTTTCAGTTCGCGGAACACGAGCTCGATCATGATGGCGTCGTCGAGATAACCCAGGCCCGGGATACTGTCCGGGATCAGGTCCTCGGGATCGCAGAAATACACGAGGGCGGACAAGACCCTCTGCCGCTGAGCTGCTGGCAGGGACCACTCGTCGTCGCGGACCATGTTCACCATGGATTCGAGGCGCTCCAGCCGGTCACGCACGAAGGCCGGAGCCTTGGCGCCTTTGACCTCCTCGAATAATTCCTCCGCGGCTTCGATAATCTCGGAGTCCTCGGCGTCCCTGACGGCTTCCCGGGCCCGCTGCATACATTCACGGAAGTGCGACAGGTCCCTGTCGCTGATATCGAAGCTCACGCGCATAGACATAGTGCTGCCCCACTTGATGCTCCGCAGAGCCTACGGAGTAGGGGCCGGAGGGTCAATAGGCCCTTGCCGGCCGCAGGGTTTCCAGAGGCAAAAAAGAAAGCCGCGACCCAGAGGGCCGCGGCTTCCCTGTTGACCAGAAGTCCCCGTTACTTGGACATGGACTTCTTGAACATGCGCTCCAGCTTCTCCGAGTTGGCGTCGCAGCAGCTCTGGGCTGCGGCAGCGGCCTGGGCGGCGCTGTTAGCGGTGTTCTGAGCGTTGGCGGCCATACGCTTGGCGTCTGCGGCGGCGCTGGCGGCGGAATCAGCAGTGGACTTCGCGGCAGTCGCGTCGGAGGACGCCTGCTGGGCGAGAGACTTGGCCTCGTCAGCAGTGGCCTGAGCCTTCTTGACGCTGTCCGTGCTGGCGCAGCCTGACAGGCCGACGACCATCATCAGAGCAGCAGTGAGAGCAACCTTTTTCATCATTTGAGATATCTCCGGATAAACGAAATTCATCGGGGCAGGACTAAGGACAGCCGGCGTGCTTCGTGAGCCCCGACGGCGTCAAATTAGCTGATACGCGGGGCCATATCAAGGGCAACGATAACTCCCGGCAACCCGGAGTGAACTGCTTTACATCCGTCGCCGACGACACCAATACGAAACTGGAACTTGCCGGGTCGGCTGTCGGAGGAGGGGACAGGTACCCTTAGCGGCCGTTTCCAGCGCCTGTGAGGACCCCGGAGCGGCTGGTAAATCCCCGAAGCGAGGGGTGACGATCGAGCTCCACCGAGGCGCTCCCGCAGGGCCAGCACGGGGGCCAACGGCGCCGACCAGTCTCGGGAGCAAGGCAGCACCTCTGCCGTAAAGACGTTCAACATGCGGGGCTGCTGTCCAGCAGTCTCGCAATGGCCAGCCCGACGCCCTCGGCAGAAGCCGGGTTCTGGCCGGTCACCAGACGCTCCGAGGTCACCACCTGCGGTTGAAACGGAGCGGCCGGGATAATAGTGGCGCCGCGCTCCTTCAGCCGGTCTTCGAGGAGGAACGGCACGACGTCGGCCAGGGCAACCGCAGTCTCTTCTTCGTTAGTGAAGCAGGTAACGGTCTTCCCGGCCACTAGGAACTCGTCTCCGATCCTGATGTTGATCAGCGCTGCCGGCCCATGGCAGACCGCGGCGACCACGCCGCCGCGCGTGTATATGGTGGTCGCGATGGATCGCAGCCCCTCGTCCTCCGGGAAGTCCCACATGGTTCCGTGCCCGCCGGCGAAGAAAATCGCGCGATAACGACCCGGGTCGATCTGATCCGGGCGCATACTGTTGTCCAACGCCTCTCGCCAAGTCTCGGTAGCCAGGAACTTGCGGCTGACATCGTCGTTGGACTGTATGCTTCCCGGATCCATGGGCGGTTTGCCGCCACGTGGACTGGCGAACTCCACCGCGAAATCACGATTGACCAGGGCCCTGTGTGGATGAGTGACCTCGGGCACGTAGAAACCCGTGGGCTTTCCCAAGTCGCCCAGTCGTCCGTGACTGGTGACGACGAACAGGATCAGTCGATCGCCGCCGGTTCCCATAGGGCCTCGCTCAGGATCGGGACGTGACCTCGACCACGTGGTAACCGAACTGGGTCTTCACCGGGCCGAGGGGCTTGTTGAGATCCCCTTCGAATACGACCTTGTCGAATTCCGGGACCATCTGGCCACGGCCGAAGGTGCCCAGTTCGCCACCGCGGCGACCGGAAGGACATTTGGAATGAGCCGCGGCGAGCTGGCCGAAGTCCTCACCAGATTCGATCTTCGAGATCAGGTCCCGGCACTCGGTCTCGCTCTCCACCAGGATGTGTCTTGCGCTTGCCGTCGTCATCTAGATTCCCCTGCCGTGGTGAGCTGCCATTCTAACAACCCCTGTCGGATTTTCTCACTGCGCCTTCTTCCACCCACCGGACTTGCGAAAATCACGGAGGATCTCCCGGGCGGCATTGTGTCCGGGCGCCCCGGTAACGCCTCCCCCCGGGTGGGTGCCTGACCCACACATGTACAGTCCCTCGACAGGACCGCGATAGGCGCCGTATCCAAGGACAGGGCGCGCGCTGAACAACTGATCGAGACCGAGGGCGCCATGGAAGATGTCGCCGCCGACGAGGCCGAATTCCTGCTCCAGGTCGGCCGGGGTGAGCACGACCTTGCCGAGTATGCTTTCGCGGAAATTGGGAGCGTACTCGGTGACCTTGTCGATCACGGTTTGCGCCGCCGCGTCACGGTTGGTCTCCCAGGTCTGCCCGGCCGGAAGCTCGGGGGCGAAGTGCTGGCAGAAAAGACTCGCGACATGCCGTCCCTCCGGCGCGAGCGTATCGTCGATGGTACTGGGGATCAGCATCTCCACCACCGGGCTCCTCGACCACCCGTAGTTGCGGGCGTCGATCCATGCCTGGTCCATGTACTGGAGGCTCGGGCCGATGATGATGCCCGACTGATGGCCAGCCTGAAGTCCGTCTCCCCGCAGGCAGTCGAACCTCGGAAGCTCCGATAACGCCACATTCATTCTGAGGGTACCGGATCCGCACCGATACCTGCGGATGCGGCCCAGGAATTCCGGGTCCAGGGCCGAGTCCTCGATCAGATCCAGGTACAGCAGCTTCGGGTTGACGTTGGCGACCACTGACCGCGCGGAAATCTCGCGGCCGTCCGCCAGGTGCACGCCGTCGGCGCGGCCCTGATCGATGCGGACCCTGGAGACAGCCGCATGAGTTTCGATGTCTACGCCGAGACGCCGGGCCTCGGCCGCCATGGCCTGGGTGATGGACCCCATCCCGCCGACGGCGTGCCCCCAGACCCCGCGCCTGCCGTTGACCTCTCCGAATGCGTGGTGAAGCAGGACATAGGCAGAACCCTCGCTGTAGGGGCTGGCGTAATTGCCCACTACCGCATCAAACCCGTACAGGGCTTTGACGGGATTGGATTCGAACCAGTCGTCCAGGACCGTGCCGGCGCTGCGGGTAAAGATCTCGTGAAGATCCCGCTGCCCCGCAGGCCCGAGGCGCCTCAGATCCAGGCCCAGCTTCAGAGTCCGCCAGAGGTCTGTGACGCCTCCCCCAGGCGAGGGCGGCGTCTGCAGCACCAGCGACCGGACCTCGTCCGCTACCCGCCCAATCATGCCTATGAAGTCAGGCAGTCGTTCGGCATCACCAGCTGAGAACCGGGCCACCTCCCGCCGAAACTCCCCTTCATCCGACGGCACCCTGAGGGCGTCGCCGTTGGGCAGCGGCAGCAGGTTGGACATCGGTCGCTCGAGTATCCTGAGTCCGTGCTCCGCCAGTCTGAGGTCACGAATGACTTTTGGATTGAGGAGACTGACCGTATAGCTGGCGGTGGAATTGCGAAACCCGGGGTGGAACTCCTCAGTGACGGCCGCGCCCCCGACGACGCCTCTCCGCTCCATGACCTTGACGCTGAGCCCGCCCGCGGCGAGATAGCAGGCACAGGTCAGGCCATTGTGGCCACCGCCGATGATGACCGCATCGAAAGCCTCACGTCTGGACATGGACGTACTCCGCTACCCTGCCGCGGATTATAGAGTCCAAGAGTCACGGGCGTTCCCTGACGTCTGAGATGGCGGTCCCGGCGCTTCCCGGTGACTCGCAGGCGTCCCGAGCGCGGACAGGCACCGCCGCCTGACGGCGCGGTCATCCAGTCAGGCGGCGGCGGGGCGGGGTTCGGTGACGTCAGGTTTGCTGTTGAACCAGGCGGAGTTCTTCCGCTGAGGCCGCTTCATCACGGGCGATCATCACCCGCTGGCCCGGGCGCAGGCGCTCGGCTCCCCGAATCACAACCGGATCGCCCCCGCGGATCTCGCCGCGCACCTCGATGAAGCTGCCACTTCCGACACCCGTGGTCACTGCCACCTGGTCCACCGTATCGTCGTCATTGAGCCTGAACACGAAGATGGCGTTCTGCCTCAGGACGAGTGCGTCCCTGGGCACCGCCACGACCTCGACCGGTTCCTCTACGGGCAGCGCCACGCGGACCGCGGAGCCGATGACCCAATCGGCCCCGTCCAGCGCGATCCTCACCTCGATCATCCGCGAACGCTCGTCGCCCACGGGGATCACAGCCCGAATCGGGCTGCGCCGCTCGTGCTGCCCTTCCCTGACGCTGACCTCCATGCCTTCGCTGATGTGGGCTGCCGCCGACAAAGGCGCCTGCGCGCGGACCTCGACATTGCGGGTGTCCACGAGCCTGGCTGCTTCCCCGCCTACCTGGATATACTCGCCCGCATCCCGGTAACGCTCGACGATGCGCCCCCCGAAGGGCGCGCGGATGGATGAGTTATCGATCTGGTAGAGGGTCTGGTCGCGAGCGACTCTCGCCTGGACCAAGTCCTGGGCGGTCATGTCACGTTGGGCTTCGATCTCGTCCAGGGCGTTTTTCGCCGCAATATTCTGGCTGGCCAGTTGCCGCTGTCGTGTCAGTTGCTTGTCCGAATACGCCAGGGACGCCTCGAGCCGACGTATGGTCGCCTCGTTGTCCTGGAGCTGGAGCTGGAGGCGATGATCGTCGATCCTTGCAATCACGTCTCCGGCCTCCACTTCCACGCCCACGTCCGCCACCCAGGTGAGTCGTCCCGGCACTTCGGCGGCGACCGCAGCGTCCTGGCGACTGACCACTGTCCCCGGCGCCAGCACTGTAGAGGCCATGCTACGGACCTCGGCCAGTGAGACCCTGACGGGGGCCGGCGGAGGTTCCTGGGCCCGGGCTGTCAGGGACCAGGTCATCAGCAGTGCCCCGGCGGCGGCAAGGGCGATTCGTGGCAGGAAATAGCCATGCATGGTGTTGATCTCCGGTTTCACGCGGCCTGCTCCAGTCCGGGCTGCCGGGTCGGGTGAGGCGTCTCCCCGCTCGCGACCAGGGAGCGCTCGCCGATACGCAGCAGGCATGGGAGCAGGACGAGGGTAAAGATCGTGCTGACGGACATACCGCCGACGATGACTGTGGCCAGGCCGCGGTAGATGACGCTGCCAGTGCCCGGCATGAGTACCAGCGGCAGCATGCCGAATATACTCGTAAGGGTGCTCATAAAGATGGGTCGCAGCCTCAGCCTCAATGCCTGATGGACCGCGTCGGCTCTCGACAGGCCTTCCCGCTCGGCGACTCGAGTCTGGTGTACCAACAGAATCGCGTTGTTGACCACCAGCCCCATCAGGATGACGAATCCGATCATGGACAGCAGGTCCAGGGGCTGGAACGTCACCAGATTGAGCACCTGGATGGCGGCCACGCCACCGACCGTGGCCAGAGGCAGGCAAAGCAGCACGAGCACGCTGTCCTTGGCAGACCTGAACAGGGCGCTCATCAGGATAAACAGAACCAGCACCGCCAGCAGTAGATTTTCCGACATGTTGGCGATGGCGGTCTTGAGGCTGTCCGCGCTGCCGCCGTAAAGAATGGCGCCGTCTCGGGGCAGGGCGTCCCGTAGCTGGGGCTCGACCTCGTTCTGGATGACGTTGAGAGCAGTCTCCAGCGATACCCGCTCAGGCGGATTGACGTTGAGCCTGAGCGTCCGGCGGCGGTCCACCCTGTGGATGCGGTCGGGGCCGACGGTGCGCTCGATATCGACCAGTTCGCCCAGCGGCATCACAGTCCCGGATGGGGTCGCCAGCGGCACGTTGGCCAGTTCTTCCGGGTTGTCCCAGCCGTCGGCGCGCAGGATGACGTCCATGCGCTTCTCGCCATCGAAGTGCTCGCCGACCCATACGCCATCGCCGAGTGCGCGCATGATGGTAGCGATTTCGCCCCGGGTCCAGCCAGCCTCGATAATCCTCTGATCCTGCGGTGTCAGCCGCAGCTCAGGCTCGGCCATCTCGAGTCCCGGCCAGGGCTGCACCTGGGCGCCGGGGAGGGCGTCCTGGACCAGGCCCATGCCCAGTCGACCGGCCTCCATCAATGCCTCCGTATCCCGGGACTGCAGCATGATGGAGATATTTCTCGATCCGCCGAAGCCGCCAAAGAGGTTCCCCTGGGAGGCGAAGGTCATCGTGTCAGGGAACCCGACCGTGATGTCCTCGCGGACAAGGCGTTCCAGGTCCTTGACCTTGTCCTGGTCAAGCGCCCGGATGCCGAGTGTACCGCCACCGGGCCAGGTCAGGATGTAGTAATTCTTGAGCGCCGGTTCCTTCTCGCCATCCATGTAGGGTCTGAGCCGTCGCACAACCACGTCCACGATCTCGTCTTCGATCATGTCGGTGTTGGCTCCCGGCGGGAAATTGAAGAAGGCGTCCACGGCATCCCGCTTCACCGGCGGCAAGTAGTCGAGCTGCGGCATCATCATCCAGGTCGCGAGCACCGGGACGGTCATGAGCGTCCCGATCAGGGCCCAGCGCCGTCCCGACGTCCCGGTCAGTGCCATCAGGCGCGCCGCGAATCGGTTCCAGATCCCCGCATGGTCATCCTTCAGGCGGATGTCTTTGAGCCACCGCTGTGCCGCGGCAGGCAGTACGGTGACCGCCACCAGCAGCGATATGGATACAGCGATGGCGATGGTCAGGGCAAGGTCGGCGAACAACTGGCCGGCATCATCCTTGAGGAATATCACCGGCAGGAAGATGGCGACCGTGGTAGCGGTCGATGCCAGTAGCGCACCCCATACCTGTTGAGCGCCACGGGCCGAGGCCTCGGGGGCCGATTCACCCCGTTCCCGTAGTCTGACGATGTTTTCGAGCACCACGATGGCGGCATCCAGGACCATGCCCACGGCGAATGCGAGGCCGGCCAGGGAGATCACGTTCAGAGTGCGCCCGGCCAGCTTCAGCACCATGAACGTGGCCAGCAGCGACACGGGGATCGCGATGGCCACCAGCAAGGTCGCACGGCCCTTGCGGAGGAACCACCACAACACGCCGATAGCAAGGAACATGCCGATAAACAGGTTGCCTGTCACCAGATTTACCGCACGGTAGATGAACACCGAGGCGTCGAAGGACTGGTGCATGGTCAGGCCGAATTCCTTCAGCGGGCCGTCACGGAGTTCCGCCACCGCCGCCTTCACGCCGTTCAGGGCCTCCAGCACATTGGCCCCGTTCTCCCGGTCGACGCGGATCGCCAAGGCCGGATTGCCGTTCTGGATGGAGAGGTCCGCGCGGTCGGCCAGGGCCACCTTGACGTCGGCGATATCTCCGAGCCTGATAGGCCGGCCGTTACGCCACTCCAGGATCAATTCCCTGAGCTGCTCCGGGGTATAGCGGCCGGCGAAGCGCAGTGTGTACTGGCGACGGCCGACGTCCACGAATCCGCCGGATGCGTCGTTGGCCCGGCCGACGATCCCGGCCACCGTGGGGATATCCACGCCGAGCTCAGCCGCCCGGTACGGATCGAATACGACCTGAAGTTGCTCCAGGCCGCCGGTGGTCACAGCGACGCCGGCGACACCGTCGATACTCTCCAGTCGCGGCTTGACCAGTTCCTCGATGACGGGCCGGAAATTTTCGATCGGTCCCGGCGTGCCGGGCAGAAGCTGGACAAAGAAGAACGACAGGGCCTGATTGGCCCCGCCCCCGCCGCCGTCACCCATATGGATGATCGGTGCATCCGCGTCTCTCGGCAGGGGCGGCAGGCGGTTCAGCCGACTGATGACCTCGATCAGCATCTGCTGCATATCGGTTTCGAGACCGAACCGCAGGCTCACCCAGCTGACCCCAGGATTCGCGTTGCTATCGAGGCTCTTCAGCCCCGGGAGCCCCTGGAAGACCTCTTCCTGAGGCTCGAGGATCTCGGATTCGACCTCTCGCGGCGACGCGGCGCGCCAGCGCGTCTCGATATTGAGCTGTGGCTCCTCAGTGTCGGGGAAGAGCTGTATCGGCAGCTTGCTGGCACTGTAGATGCCGAGGAAGGCGATCATGGCGACGGCCACCACCAGTCCGGCCGGATTGTTCAGCGCAGTCTTTGTCAGATTCATCGGGCTGGGCCTCGAGGTGTCGGATCACTGGTCGTGGCGCAATTCGGCAACCACGGAGAGCATGCAGGCAAAGTGTGAATTCTTTTGACCAAGATTTCGGGCTGCCTGGCGCGGCAGGTCGTCGACTTATCGCATCGGCGGGGCAGCAGACACGTTTCGCGCGTAGCGGCCCACCCTGTTTGGACGATCTACGGCGTCAGATCGTTTGACCGCGGGCCCAGCCTGCGGACGCGACGCGTTTGCCGATGTACTTGCCAATCAGGATGTCTCGATCGGTGAGAAAGTCGCGCCGAACAGAACCCTCCGTCCCGCCGAGGACTCATGTCATCGTCACGGCGAGCCCGCGACGCGGGATATCCTAGCTTACGGGCGTCACTGGCGGAGGGTAGGGACACGCCGCTACATGGTGGCTACCCGCACCCGCGATCCGCGTGTTGGAGCTGTCTCATGCAGGGGGGTCGAGTGCGACCCAATAGCCCGATGTATATACTCGATCCGCTCGTAATCCGGGCAGTGAGACGGGTTTGGTCCCAGGCGTGGCATATTTTTCAAAACTGATGCGGGAACTGAGTCGCCGCCGCGTCTTCCGGACGGTGATCGCCTACCTGGTCGTTATCTGGGCATTGTCCCAGGGCGCGTCCGAACTGTTCCCTCATTTTGGGCTCGACGAACAATGGATCCGGGCCTTCATCATCGTCCTGATCGTCGGAATCCCGGTGGTGGCGCTGCTCTCCTGGCGATTCAATCTGACACTCAAGGGCGTCGTCCCGGACCCCTTCAGCGACCCCGGGATCCTTGCGGACGAGGATCTGGCGCCCGGTAATGCCACTGCCTGGGCCCGCAACCGGCACGATGCCAAAGGGGCGGGCTACGTTACCGCCATCTGGACCAGTCCGACCGGAGAACTCGTCCGTAGGCAGTTCTTCGACCCCTTCGTCGTTGGACGGGACCCGGCCAATGACGTCCAGCTGGCCGATCGCCGGGTCAGCCGGGTTCACGCGGTGGTCTTTGCCGAGGACAAGGTGTGGAAGATCCGCGACATCAACAGTTCCAACGGCACATTCATTGACGGCAGCAGAGTCTCCAAGGCCGACCTGCCGGCATCGTGCCAGCTCCGGTTTCACGAGAAGGGGCCGGTGATCGACCTGTCGATCCACATGATCGAGAAGACGGTTCTCACCCGGGACGCCATGACGCGAATGGACTCCCACTAGGCTCATGATCGGAGAAACCCTTTCCCATTACCGCATCACGGGCCGACTGGGCGCGGGCGGGATGGGCGAGGTATACCGGGCGGCGGATACAAAGCTCGGCCGCGAAGTGGCCCTCAAGGTGCTGCCCAAGGACATGGCCAGAGACAGGGTCAGGCTCGAGCGGTTCAGCCGGGAGGCTCGATCCGTGGCTGCGCTGAACCATCCCAACATCGTCACTATCTACTCGGTGGAGGAGGCCGGTGGCACCCACTTCATCACCATGGAGCTGGTGGAGGGACAGACCCTGGATCACCTGATCGCAGAAGGCGGTCTGTCGCTGAAAGATATTTTCGACCTTGCAGTCCCTCTGGCCGACGCACTGTCCTGTGCCCACGAGAAGGGCATCGTCCATCGCGATCTCAAGCCCGCCAACGTCATGATCACGGAGGACGGCAGGATCAAGGTGTTGGACTTCGGGCTGGCCAAGCTCCAGGGCGCGGACACGGATCTGGCGGAGGCGGCCACTGTCTCCAGGCTCCTGACCCAGGACGGCGCGGTGATGGGGACCTATCCCTACATGTCGCCGGAGCAGGTGGAGGGCAAGCAACTCGATCAGCGCACCGACCTGTTCTCCCTGGGCACCATTCTGTACGAGCTGGCTGCCGGCCACCGGCCGTTCTCCGGTGACAGTTCGCCGGCCCTGATGTCGTCCATCCTGCGGGATCAGCCGCCGTGCCTATCCGAGATTCGCCCCGATCTGCCGCGGCACCTGGGGCGCATCCTCCGCCGCTGCCTGGAGAAGGATCCTAGGGACCGCTACCAGTCCGCCCGCAGCATATGCAACGAGCTCAGGAGTCTGCGGGTCGAGACCACCGATGCGGGTTCTACATCGTCGTCGGCCGATCGTCGGGCGCATCTCTACGAGCGGCCCTGGATCCTGGTCAGCGGGTTCAAGGTCAGCGGCACCGATCCGGAGATGGAAGACTTTGCAGCGGGACTCGCGGAGGACATCACGGCGGGCCTGTCCCGATTCGGCTACCTGTCCGTGGTGGCCCGGGAACCTGCGCTCAACGCTGCGGACAAGAGCGTCAGCGAAATGAGAGACAGCCTGGGCGCCCGCTACGTCGTCGAGGGCAGCGTGCGCAAGTCGGGTTCGATCGTCCGCGTCGGTGCCCGGCTGGTGGATTCCAGAAGCGGCGCCAATCTGTGGGCCGAGACCTACACACGGGACATGGCTTCGCTCGATATTTTCTCGGTGCAGGACGACATCACCGGTCGGGTCGTGGCGACCGTGGCCGACGGTTACGGCGTGCTCGTTCGATCGATGATCGACGCCATCGAAACCAAACCTGCGCAGGAGCTCAGCTCGTCCGAATGGGTTCTGCGCATGTTCGACTACCTGCTGCAGTACACGGCGGAGACGCATGCCGCCCTGCGCGACGGTATAGAACAGGCGGTCAAGCGCTATCCCCGGGATTCTGACGTCTGGGCGGTGGTGGCACAGACGTATCTGAACGAGTGGAATTTCGGTTTCGACCCGAAGCCCGATTCCCTGGATCGGGCCCTGGCAGCAGCAGAGAAAGCGGTAGACCTGGATCGGACCAATCCATTGGCCTACCAGCTCCTGGCACAGGTGCATTTCTTCCGCCAGGACCTGGTCCGTTTCCGGGCGGCGTCAGATCGGGCCATCAGCCTGAATCCGCTGGACACCAACACCGTCGGCATTCTCGGGCTCATTACGGCCCACACTGGCGAGTTCGAGCGCGGCGCCGAGCTGACACGCAAGGCCATGGAACTGAATCCACACCACGCCGGGTGGTATCACTTCGGCCTGATCTGGCTGCATTTCTCCCGAGGAGAATACGAGCGGGCCCTCGACTGGGCCTCCCGCGTCAACATGCCGGGCATGTTCTGGACCTATCTCGCAATCGCGTCCATCTGCGGGCACCTGGGCAGGACAACGGAAGGGCGGGAGGCCGTCCGGAAGCTGCTGGAGATCGATCCGGAATTTGCCGCTCACGCCCGCCACAATATCGAGAGCTGGCATTTCGCCAGCGGGCTGATGGAGCCTCTGCTGGACGGCCTGCGCAAGGCGGGTCTGGAGATGCCGGAAGAGCCCGGTGAGAGGGCGGTGGACGCCGCCGGGATCGGCGGTGCCGCCAGCCCGCTTCCACATCCCGCAAGACCCGAGGGGGAGGCTCCGGCTGGGTCATCGGGGCGAGGTGAGGCGACCGTTGCCATCGCGGTTCTGCCGTTCAAGGACATGAGCCCGGCCAAGGACCAGGATTACCTGTGCGAAGGCATGGCGGAGGAGGTCATGAACGGGCTCGGGCAGATAGACGGAATTCGCGTCGCTTCCCGGACCTCAGCATTCCGAGCCGGTCAGGACGGCAAGGACCTATCCGCGATCGGCCGCATCCTGCGCGTTGGCCATGTGCTTGAGGGGAGCGTCCGGACGGCTGGCGACCGGCTGCGGGTCACCGCCCAGCTCATCGACGTAGAGAGCGGCTACCAGCTCTGGTCGGAGCGGTACGATCGGGACGCCAGCGACATTTTCGCCCTGCAGGACGAGATTGCCCGGGGCGTCGTGGAGGTCGTCAAGGAGCGACTTTCACCGGACGCGGGCGAAGTCCGCCAGCGTCAGCAGGTGAGCAATCTGGAGGCGTATCGACATTATCTGAAGGGCCGGTACTACCGCTACACCACGAACGACCATGGCAGCGCCGTTAAGGAATACGAGCGGGCGACAACGCTGGATCCGAGCTATGGACCCTCGTGGGTGGGGCTTGCCGAGGCACGCGCGCTGGCCGGCGGGTACGGCTTGATCCCGGCCAACCAGGCCTACTCGGAGTCCCGTATGGCACTGGCGCGAGCCGCCGGGCTGCAGGGCGAGTCCGCTGAAGCCCTCTACGTGGAGGGCATGCTCGAGTGCATTCAGCATCACTGGGATGCCGCCCTGTCTGCGTTGTCCCGGGCCGCCGAGCTCCGGCCGGATCACGTCCAGTCCCTCTGCTGGCTGGGATTCCACCGGAGCATCATGCAGAGGCCGGAGGAAGCCCGGCGTTGGTTCGACCTGGCACGGGAGGTTGATCCGTTGGGGTCCTATCCCTTTGCCATGACGGGCTGCGGGCTCAGTGCGATGGGATTGGAGGAGGAGGCGTTGGCGTTCCTGCAACGGGCAGGAGATCTTGATCCGGACAATACGCTGGCGCTATGGGCTGGCGGCATGGTGCTGACCGGGCTTCATCGCCACGAAGAAGCAGTCCCGCTTCTGGAACGCGCGGTCGAGAAGGCGAGGCGAGGTGCGCACATCCTCGCCGTGTACGGATGGGCCCTTGCCGCCGCCGGTCAGACGAGGGAAGCGCAAGCCATACTCGCCGAACTGGACGCCAGGGGACCGGATGCGCCCGCCGTCGTGCCGAAAGCATGGCTGCTGGCAGCCCTCGGGGATACGGAATCCGCGTGGCAGGCAGTGGAGAAGTCGGAGCAGGAATGCCAGATGATGCTGCTCTTCGTGGGCATGCCTGGATTCGGTTCGCTGAGCGGTGACCCGCGGTTCGACGCGCTGTTGCAGCGAATGGGGTTGCCCAGACCCCCGGACCGGATTCCGTCGCCAGGGGAGGCCCCTCCGTCTGAGCCGTCCCCTGCGGCGATCACATCGCCGCCGTCAACGTCGCGGCCAGCCCTGCGTGCGGACAGATCGACAGCACCGCCATCTGTCGTGTCGACGCCCGGCGACGCCATGCCCAGATCCTTGGCGGTCTTGCCGCTGGCCAACCTGTCCGGAGATCCGGAACAGGAGTTCTTCGTCGCCGGCATGCACGATGCCCTGATCAACGAGCTGGCACGCATCCGTGCGCTGACCGTCATCTCGCGCACCTCGACGATACCGTTCAGGGACAGTACCGAGCGCCTGCCGGAGATCGCCGCGAAGCTGGATGTGGATGCGGTGATCGAGGGATCAGTGCTGAAGGCCGGAGATCAGGTGCGGATCAACCTGCAACTCGTCAACGCCAGCCCGGAGCGTCACCTCTGGGCGGACAGTTTCGACGGCGCCGCCCGGGACATTCTCGATTTGCACGGGCGGGTCGCCAGGGAGGTCTCGAAGGCCGTGTGCGCAACGCTGACCGCGGACGAGAAGAAGCGTCTGGAAACTCAGCGCGAGGTGGATCCCAGGGTCTACGAGATCTATTTGCGGGCGAGGCACCTCAGTTACGTTTCGTTCGACGAGAACGTGCGCGGCATCAGGCTGTACGAGCAGGCGATCAAACTCGACCCGGAGTTCTCACTTGCCTATGCGGGGATGGCTCGCAACCTGGTCTATCAGGCCACCCTGGGTGCGGCATCTCCCACCGAGGTGCTGGAGAGAGCGGCGACAGCTGCTCGCAAGGCAATGGAGATCGATCCGGACTCGGGCGAAGCGAGATCGATCCATGGTTACGTCATGCTGCTGCTCGAATGGGACTGGCAGACCTCGATCGAGGAACTGAAACGGGCACGGGAGATGGAGCCGAACAACGTCTCGGTTCTGAACGATTCGATCCTCATCCTCGCGCTGACCGGATCGGCCGAGGAAGCTGCCAGGATCGCGGATCGTGCTGCCGAACTGGACCCCATGTCGCCGATGACGATTTTCTGGGTGGGGTGGTCACGATTCCTGCTCGAGCAATATCCCGAGGCGATCGAGATTTTCGAGGCGTCCATGGAAGCCGATCCCACGCTGCCGTACGGTCCGCTCTGGACCGGTACGGCCTACGGGATGATGGGTGACAAGGAAAAGGCGCTCGAATGGGCCCGCCATGCGGAGCAATTGGAACCGGAGTCGCGCAACACGGACTTCCTGGCCGTACTCGGCGCGACCTACTTCATGAGCGGCCATCCCGAAGAGACCCGGCGAATCATGCGTCGGGTCGAGTCACTGGAGAGCGACGAGGCGCAATTCCCTAACCAGAGAGGTTTCCTGCACGGCTGGCTGGGAGAGTACGACAAGGCGGTGGAGTGTTTTCGGCGATCCTTCGCGGAGCGCAATCCCGGGGTCCTATTCCTGGCCAACCATCCGGTCTGCGATGTGCCCAGGTCGGATCCGCGGATCGTGGAAATGGTCCAGGAGATGGGATTCCCCGCGGTCCGGCCGATGGTTGTCCGCGGGTCATAACCGGAATCAGAGAGGATTCGGTAGTGTGGCCGGAATGGGATCGGCGCTGGATACACGCATGACCCATTCCACCGCGTCATCGATCTCGGCCTGGAATTGCGTCTCGGCGGACGCCAGGTCCGCCATGTAGCGATCCCTGTCGAAGGCCTGGTCGACATCCTTGGAGTGCCGTGAAAGGGAGGCTGTCGCGAGGCCGGCCTCGAGTCGCGCGCGACCGATCCCGAGATCGAGAAACTCGTCGGCCGCTTTCAATGTGCCGCCCGGATCATCGAAAAACACCGTGGCCTTCAGGGACCGGACCCGGTCCGGCGCTGCCGCCAGGAGCCACATGTAGGGATACATCAAACCCATCCAGACCAGGGCGGCGCAACGCCCGTCGTTGAGATCCTTGTCCTCGAGTATCCGTTCCTGGCCGGTCGCGCGAAGGTCTACTTCGGCGCGGATCCGCATGTTGCGTGCATACTCCCGGCGGTAGGGATATCGCAGCATGGCGATGAGGAATCGCCGCAAGTCGTGGTAGAGCAGCAGGATCCTGGAGCCCGGGTTTCGTGCCAGTATTGACGGCAGGAGGCTGGTGCATGTATCGCTCAGTTTGATCAGTGGCTTCTCTGCCTCACCGTAGGTGCGGGCCAGCAACGACAGGGCGAGGTCAAGGATGAAGGGTTCCTCTCGACCAAGGTTGTCGTGGAGTTTCTTCTGCAACCTGAGACGCCAGATCCCGCTCAGATTATGTAGCAGATAGGGTTCCCGGTAGGGCATGCACGCCCCGGGAGCGTCCAGGCATCGGGTCAGCAGCGTCGATCCACATAGGGCCGTGTGCGCGATGAACATGAGCGGCCGAGGCGCCGGGTGCTGCTCGAGGTACGCGTCCATCAGAGACCCGATCGGCACACTGCATTCCTCAGGGTCCTCGGCCTCGGTCCGGTGGTCCAAAAAGCTGGAGCGCGAATATGCCTCGCGGGACATCCGCAAACAGGCTGCCTGCTGTGTCATCCAGTTCATGTCCCGAACGTAGATGTCGGGCGACCGGAAGAGCGAGTCGAGGTCTTTCTGATGGATGGAACCGATGTCGCTGATCTCCGTTGCAGAAACGCAGGACCTCCCGCAAGCTCGAGGCCGGGACAGTTTACTCATTTTCCTCCCGCTCCTGACCCGGAGCAGAAACGCGGCCCGGGTCTTGATTGCATCTCGGCATTGCATGTCCTCCCGAGTCCGCACGAACAAGTGCGTGACGTAATGTGTAATATTGTGCATAAACAATAAATTATGAGATACAATTGATGTAAATAGTACATTATGTCTTCTGCGCCGGGCCCGTCTCTTCGTCCGGGAGTTCCGGCGACCTCACCCGATCCAGGCAGGTGGGAGCGACAGCGTGGCCGACCCCGGAACGGGCGCCGATGGGGCCCCACCGGCCATTGCCGCCGAGGCCTTTGTGGCAGATCCGCGAGGCAGTCGATGCCCACGCCGGTGGAACGCCCGACGGGAGGACTTGTCTTCGCCTCGGCCCGTCGGGCTTTGCCCGGCCGGGTCATTTCCGCCATCCTTCCCGGCTGGGGAGCCGGGAACAGATCATGTCCTTGTTCGGGGAACTCAGACGCCGCCACGTCATCCGGGTCACGGTGGCTTACGCGATCGTGGGATTCGTGGTCATGGAAGTGGCCGACATCATGGTTCCGTGGCTGGGGATCCCCCAGTGGGTCGGCAGCAACATCGCTTGGCTCTACGTGACCGGGTTCGTGCCCGTGGCGGTCCTGGCCTGGATATTCAAATGGACCCCGGAAGGACTCAAGCGGGATTTGGGACTCGGCGGGCCGGAGGCGCCCGAGGACTCCATCGCCGTCCTGCCTTTCGTCAATATGAGCTCGGATCCGGAGCAGGAGTACTTTGCCGATGGGCTGGCGGAAGAATTGCTGAATCTGCTGGCGCGGGTGCCGCACCTGAGGGTGGCGGCGCGCACTTCGGCCTTCGCCTTCAAGGGAAAGGATGTGTCGATCGCCGAGATCGCCGCGATGTTGAACGTGGCCCAGGTCCTGGAGGGAAGTGTCCGGAAGTCGGGCAACAAGGTCCGTATCACCGCCCAGCTTATCCAAGCACGGGATGGCTATCACCTGTGGTCGGAGGCCTGGGACCGGGGACTGGAAGACGTCTTCGCGGTCCAGGATGAGATCGCGCGTGCCGTGGTGGACAAGCTGCAGCTCGAGCTGACACCAGCGGAGATGCCGACGGTCCGGTCCGTCGATCCCGAGGCCTACAACCTGCTGTTGATGGGGCGCCACAAGCTCTACGAGCGGACGCCAGAATCACTCGTTCAGGCCATAGCCTGCCTGGACAAGGCTGTCGCAATCATTCCCGACTATCTCGAAGCGTGGATCGAGCTGGGGCGGGCCCACTACTACATGGCGACCGGCGGCTGGGGCCTGGGAGCACCGATCGAGGACGAAATCCGCCAGGCACAGCAATCTCTGGATCGCGCCCTCGAACTTGATCCGGAATCGCCGGATGCCCATGAGTTCATGGCCTGGGTGGCCTGGTCCAATGATTGGGACTGGCCACAGGCCGACCGGGCGATTCGCAGGGCTCTCGCGGCCAAGCCGGACAATCCGCGGGCGCTGAACACGGCTGCCTGCATTGCCCTCACGCTTGGCCGATCGGAAGAGAGCCTGTCGCTCTATGAGCGGGCGACCCGCCTGGATCCCCTCAACGTACCGGCCTACAACAACCTCGCGTTGGCGTATTACTACGTGGGCCGGCTGGAGGATGCTGAGGCTGCCATCGGGCGAGCGATTGCCTTGAATCCCAATGCGGCGATCCATCGATACATCCTGGGCAGAATTCATATCGCCCAGGGACGTTTCGATGCGGCCCGGGAAGCCTTCGAGAGCGAAGTCCATTCCGTTGCGCGCCAGGCCGGTCTGGTGCTGATACTGGATGCAGAGGGGCGTCGGGCCGAGGCGGATGAACATCTGGCAACGATGGAGTCGTCGCCCGGAGTGCCCGCTTTCGATCTGGCAACGGCCTACGCCATGCGTAACGATGCCGATCTCGCGTTCGAGTGGCTGGAGAAAGCGCGCCAGGAACGTGACGGAAATCTCTGCGATATTCGGTTGCTACCGGAGTTCAGGGACTTGCACGGCGATCCGCGCTGGCCGCGCTTCCTGGAGGGCATGGGACTGTCCGGTCAGGAGATCGAGCGCATGGCCTTGAAACCGTTTCCGATCGGCCCGGATTGACCGCCCGGTCCCGGGGGAATCTGCCAGCGTGTTGCGGCACCTGTCCGGGGCCCGCCTGAGTGTCACATTCACCAATGGCAATCGGTGCGCTGTCGGTCATTTGTTATGCTAGGCAGTCAACCTCCGGTATCGGCACCTATGAAAATCGACTGGTCCAAATACGAGCCCGGCGCGTTCTACGACGAACTGATCAGGAAGGACGGCAAGCCCAGGCAGGGGGCCGGCGCCCTGGTGCGTCACCTCGCCAGCCTCGACGAATCGCAACTCCGGGAGAGACAGGCCGACCTGGAGCGGTCGATCCTGGAGATGGGCATCACCTTCACGGTCTACTCCGAGGGCGAAAACATCGATCGCGCCTGGCCGTTGGACATCATCCCGCGGGTGATCCCGGCCCGTCAGTGGGCCAGGATCAGAGCAGGTCTGGAACAGCGACTTACCGCGCTGAACCTGTTCGTCGAGGATCTCTACCACGACCAGAAGATCCTCGCCGACCGGGTGGTCCCCCGGGAGATCATCGAGAGTTCACCCAACTTCCTCGAGCCGTGCCGTGGCGTGCATCCGCCGTTCGGGGTGTGGGCGAATATCTGTGGCACGGACCTCATCCGCGACTCGGACGGCACCGTCTACGTCCTCGAGGACAACCTGCGCGTGCCTTCCGGCGTGTCGTACATGCTCGAGAACCGGGTGGTGACCAAGCAGGTGTTTCCCGAGCTTTTCGCCAACTCGCAGATCCAGAGCGTCGGCGACTACACGTCGGACCTGTTCGACATGCTGGCGTCCCTGTCGCCCCGTCCGTCCGACTATCCGGAGGTGGTGGTGCTTACGCCGGGCATCTACAACTCCGCCTACTTCGAACACGCGTACCTGGCGCAGGGCATGGGCGTGGAACTGGTCGAGGGCTCCGACCTGGTCGTTCTCGACGACGACTGCGTCTACATGCGCACCATCGAGGGCCTCGAGCGAGTCGACGTCATCTACCGGCGGATCAACGACACGTTCCTGGACCCGGAAGTCTTCGATCCCCAGTCAATGCTCGGTGTCCACGGTCTCATGCGGGCCTGGCGGGCGGGGAACGTGGCCCTGGCCAACGCTCCCGGCGCCGGCGTTGCGGACGACAAGGTTGTCTATGCGTTCGTGCCGGCCATCATCCGTTACTATCTGGACCAGAATCCGATCCTGCCAAACGTGCCCACGTTCCTGTGCAGCGACGAGAAGGGCCGGGAGCACGTGATCGCGCATCTGGATGAACTGGTGGTCAAGCCGGCCAATGAATCGGGTGGCTACGGGATGCTGGTAGGGCCCCAGGCGTCGCGAAAATCCATCCGTGAATTCGCCCGGCTCATCCGCGAGAATCCCCGCAACTACATCGGCCAGCCGCTGATCTCTTTGTCCACAGTGCCCAGCGTGGTCGACGGCGGCATCGAGCCGCGCCACGTGGACCTGCGGCCGTTCATCCTGCAGGGAGAACGCATGGCCGTGACCGCCGGCGGGCTGACCCGGGTCGCGCTCAGGAAGGGCTCGTTCGTGGTCAACTCGTCCCAGGGCGGCGGGAGCAAGGACACCTGGATCGTGGGGAGAGAGTCGTGAGCCTGCTGTCGCGAGTGGCCGAGCGCGCCTACTGGTCGGCGCGATACCTGGAGCGGGCCGAGAACAGTGCGCGCCTGATCAGCGTCTATGGCAACCTGCTTCTGGACCTCCCGGACGAGGCCGGTGTCGACTGGAACACGCTGATCGACATCGACGGTAACAACGATATCTATGCAGAGCTCTATCCCAGCCCGAACCAGCGGTCGCCCCTGAGATTCCTGGTCTCAGACGGGAACAACCCCAGTTCGATCCGCGCTTCGCTCCGGATGGTCCGTGAGAATATCCGCACGACCCGCGACATCTTCCCCTCCGAGGCCTGGCGCAACGTCAACGAGCTGTACCTCTACTGCAAGGAGTCATTGCGGGGCGGTATCAGCGATCGTCACCGCCACGAGGTGCTGACACGGATCGTCGCGAGCTGCCAGCAGATCAACGGGATGCTGACCGCCAACATGAGTCATGGTCCCGCCTACCAGTTCGTCCGTCTCGGCCGCAACGTGGAGCGAGCCGATATGACAACGCGGGTAACCGATGTGGCGGCGGCCACGATCATGAAGGGCCGTGATGAACTGACGCCATTCACAAATACCGTGTGGATGGCGGTTTTGCGTTCGCTGAGCGCCTACCAGATGTACAGGCAATCCGTCCGCCGCCGTATCGTCCCGGAGGATGTCATTTCCTTCGTGCTGCTCGACGACCAGTTTCCGCGGGCGCTGCGTTACTGCCTGCACCAGCTTGAAACCGCTCTGGGGCAGCTTCCGAGGCCCGAGGACGGACTGAGGGCGGTCGCCCGCCTGCAGCGCCAGGTGGACGAACTCGACTTCAACAAGCTCGATCACCAGGGCCTCCACGACTGGATCGACATGACCCAGCTCGAGCTTGGCGTGGTCCACGTCGCTATCCACCGAACCTGGTTCGCGCACGGCAAGACAGCATGAAACGCTTCTTCTGTGCCTGCGGCAGCCCGGTCTTCTTCGAGAACAGTTACTGCCTAGCCTGCAGCCGTCCGCTGGGGTTCGATCCCGAGTGCCTCGATTTGGTAACGCTTGAACGAGGCGCAGGCGGCGGTTATCACGCCGCGGGTGAGCACACGGCCAGCGAGTATCACCATTGTCGAAACCGGATCGAGCACGACGTCTGCAACTGGCTCGTGCCGGCCGCGGCTGGTCTCGATTACTGCGTCGCCTGTCGTTTGAACGAGGTCATCCCGGCCCTCGAATCCGGCAAGAACCAGTTGCTGTGGGCGCGGCTGGAGGCCGCCAAGCGGCGCATGATCTTTGACCTCCTGACGCTGGGATTACCTCTGCAACTGCCGGACTCGGTGACGCTGTCATTCCGCTTTCTCGAGGACCAGCGGCAGAACCCGAACGTCAGCGAGTCCTTCGTCGCCACCGGGCACATGGGTGGCACCATCACCATCAACACCACCGAGGCGGATGATTCTGTGCGCCACGCAGTCCGCGAGGACATGCAGGAACGCTACCGGACTCTCCTGGGTCATTTCCGCCACGAGAGCGCGCATTTCTACTTCTATCCCCTTGTTGCGGCTGAGCCCGCGGCGCTCGGAGAATTTCGCGGGCTCTTCGGAGACGAACGCGAGGGTTACGCGGCGGCGATGGAGCGTTATTACTCGGTCATGGGCACCCGCGTGACCTGGCAGGGGCGTTACGTCAGCGCCTATGCCTCCTCACACCCCTGGGAGGACTGGGCCGAGACGTGGGCCCACTATCTGCACATCAGGGACACCCTGGAGACTGCCGGAGCCTGGGAGGTGGTGCCGGCGCCGGATACGACGCGAGACTCGGATCAGTGGATCGATGCATGGATGGATCTTTCCGTGATCATGAACGAACTCAATCGCAGCATGGGCACGGATGATCCTTATCCCTTCGTGCTCTCGGAACTGGTGGCGGACAAGCTCAGCTTTGTCCATCGACGAGCCGTACCGAGGTCGGCAGACGCGGCAGCTTCGGCAACTCGTTGAACGCCTTTCTTAGGCTTTCCTGCCAGGCTATGCGCAAGGCACGCAGGTACTCATCGTCCTCCCCCAGAACGATGTGACGCCCCGGCTCCTGGGTCCCCGCCCGGTAGATCAGAACCTCGATCGGCGGGCCGACGGTCACGTTGCTTCGCATGGTGGAGTCCATGGAAACAATTGCGCACCGGGCTACGTCCTCGAGGCTCATGTCGGCGCTGATGATCCGGTCCAGGATCGGCTTGCCGTACTTCAGTTCGCCGACCTGCAGGAACGGCGTCCGGTCGGCGGCGCGGATGAAATTGCCTTCCGGGTAAATGTGGAAGATGGACGGAGGCCGCCCGGCAATCTCTCCGCCGAGGATGAAGCTGGCATCCGGCTTGAATCCCTCGTCGCCCTCGCCGGCGTGCTTGTGCTGTTCATCGCGGCTGATGCCGCCGACGTATTCGGCAGCCTCAGACAGGTGCTCCACGGTAGCCAGGCTTCGCTTCGCTTTTTTCTCGATATCCCGCTTCAGGCGGGTCACGACCGCCTGGGTCGTCGCCAGGTTACCGGAGGACAACAACACGAAGATCCGCTCGCCGTTGCCCAGGAAGCGATGCATCTTCGAGAAGGTCGAAATCTGGTCGACCCCGGCGTTGGTGCGGGAATCCGAGGCGAAGACCAGGCCCCGGTCGACGGTCACGGCGAGACAGTAGGTCATGGGGCGTCCGTTCCAGTGGCTGATACCGCGATGCTAGGGGCGCTCCGCCCGGCGGTCAATGCATCCGTTGAGCGTAATCGTCCGCGGCGCCGACGGGCCACTATCCGCCCGACGGCAACCTGTTCCCCGGGGACCGATCCCGCGATCAGCCTGAGATGTCGCTGAAGGTCCCCGCGAGATCGGGGCGGACGATCACGGAAGAGGTCGCCTCGACAGCCCCCGCCGGCAAGAGCCAGTGGCTTGCCAACAGGGCCGCTCCGGCGAGCAGCAGGGCGACTGCGAATGCCCGCAGGGCCTGGAGCATGGGCGAGCCGCCCGCGGCAACCCGCGTCTTGAGCAGGAGCACTGTGGCCAGCAGGCCCGCCAGGAACAGAGCGGTGAAGACCACGTCGAGGAACTCCGGGAGGCGAAAGATCTCCCTGGCCGACATCAGCAGTTCGGCCGCCAGCCAGCCGGCGCCGCAATAGACGATCATGGCGGTCCAGAATCGTACCCTCCGGGCACGCTGGCCCGTCGCCCTGTCGTCGGTCACCGCGTCTCCCCGCTGCACTCGCCTCGGATCTCGATGTTCTCCACACATCCAGCATCGTGGCCCTGGACCGACGCACGGGCCGCGGCCTGCGCATGGGCGGTCGGGTTGCCGAGTTCGATCCAGTGCGCGACGAGCAGCCCCATTGCGGCGATGACCAACGCCACGGCCAAGGCGCGCAAGGCATGGAAGATGGGCGGTCCGCCACCGGCGATCCGCGTCTTCATGAGCAGGATGGTTGCGATAAATCCCGCGACGAAGACTCCGATGAAGCCCGTGTCCAGTGCGTCCGGAAGTCCTGACTCCGCCCGGGCGGCCAATAGCAGCAGTGTTGTCGCCGAGCCGACCCCAGCGTAGACCGCGAGCGCCATCCCGGCCCGCCGATTATTCGTTCCAGGCATGTTGAGGTGATTCTGGTCCATCGTCCGCCCTGATCTGGCGTCCTTGAACTAAATATACGGCGGGAAGGGCGGAAAGTTGGTGGAGTCCGGGTCGATGATTGCCCCTGGCGCGCAACGCCCGTACCGTTCGTCGGTGTCACCTGGTCACAGGTTTGACGGGAACCGTTCGATCGATCCACGCACTGTCCGGACGAGGCGCGGACCGGCCGGAAGCCGAGTCATGGAAGCGGCGGATCAGCCAAAAAAACAGGTCCGAGCCGGGCGGAAAACTCCGCAATCCAATCCATGGACTGCCCGTCCGTATCATCGAGACGGGCACCGGCCGGACCCCACAGGACAGAGCGTCCTGACTCTACATACGGCTGCGCGGCCGCAAAGTTGGTGGATATCCGGGGCGGCCGGGAGATTGGCGGCCATAGTCGGCCCGGGTGATCTGATCAGGGAGGCCGACCCTGCGGTTGTCCGAAAAAAAGTCCCGCATCAGGCGGGCCCAGGAGCGTGCCTTGTGGGCGCGCGGGTTGCTTACTCTCCCATCAAAAGATGACTTGCTCAATATCCGAGCACACTGCCGTACCGCCATCGCAGACCTGGTACCCGTAGCTCCCACCTCCCTTGGCGCCGATATCGTCGGTGTAACTGCCGGCCCCGTCGCCGTTAGATCCTGCGGTGCCGATCAGTACCGCGTCACGATAGAGATCCACGTCACCGGCGGCCCGGTCCAGGTCAGGTCCACCACCTGCTTCCCCTTGACCTTGTATCCGCTGGCCGATAGTGACGGACCCGGGGGAGGGGTCGGGAAGCCGGGGTCTAGGCGATCCGCAAGTCCTCGACGATGCTGGCAACGCCAGTCACCGGGTCGGCCTCGTCGCTGGATTCACCGATCAGGTCCGGGGCGGTTGGGTGGCCGAAACCCGGCAGGTCATACGCATCAATTTCGTAGATTCGATGGAGACCGCCGGGCCCCGGCC
>JAHEFR010000034.1 GCA_024640085.1 Gammaproteobacteria bacterium | reverse complement strand
GCGTGTCTCCGCAGCCGCGACGCCGCTCAGAAGGACCAGGCCGACCAGGTTCGGCAGCGCCATCAGTCCATTCATGACGTCCGAGAACACCCAGACAAAATTCAGACTGTAGATTGACCCGGCGAAGGCGGCAGCGATGAACAGCAGCTTGTAGGGAGTGACCGCGCGTCGGCCGAAGAGATAGGACACGCACTGCCCGCCGTAATATCCCCAGCCCAGGATAGTCGAAAAGGCGAACAGGGCCAGGCAGACCGCCACCAGGGCGCTCCCGATGTTGGCGGGCAGGGCGGCATCGAATGCAGCCTGGGTCAGGGCCGCTCCGTTCATCCCGGTCTCCCAGACCCCGGACGCAACAATGGCGATACCCGTGAAAGAGCAGACGACGATGGTGTCGATGAATGTCTGAGTCATGGACACCAGGGCCTGGCGGACCGGCTCTCTGGTCTGGGCCGCCGCCGCGGCGATGCCCGCCGAGCCCAGGCCGGATTCATTGGAGAAGATGCCTCGGGCTACCCCGAAACGCATCGCCTGGGCAATCCCGGCCCCCAGGAATCCTCCGGCCGCCGCGGTTCCCGTGAAGGCGTCGCTGACGATGGTCACAATGGCGGCCGGGATTGCGTCCACGTGAGCCAGCAGCACCCAGCCACAGCCGACCATGTACAGCAGCACCATGCCCGGCACGAGCACCGAGGTGACGCGGCCGATGGACCGCACGCCTCCCAGCACTACCACGGCAAGGAAAATGGCCACTACCGCCCCGGTCAGCCACTCGGGCACGCCAAATGCGCCCTGTACAGCATCCGCCAGGGAATTGGACTGGACCATGTTGCCGATACCGAAGGCTGCCAGCGCGGTGAAAACCGCAAACAGCGTGCCCAGGATCGGTCCCACGCGCGACCCGGACAGGCCACGGGAGAGGTAGTACATGGGACCTCCGGCCTGCTCCCCGGCCTCGTCGGTCACACGGTATTTCACCGCCAGCAGCGCCTCGCAATACTTGGTCGCCATGCCCAGCAGTCCGGTCATCCACATCCAGAACAAGGCGCCGGGACCGCCGGCCGCGATGGCCGTGGCCACGCCTACGATATTGCCGGTGCCGACGGTGGCCGCCAGCGCCGTCATCAGCGCCGCGAAATGGGAGATTTCGCCGTCGCCCCCGTCCTCTCGACGGACAATAAAGGCTAGGTACAGGGCGCTGCCCAACTGCCGGAATTGCAGCCCTCGGAGCCGGACCGTCAGGAAGAACCCCGCGCCCAGCAGCAGGGGAATCAGGCAGGTTGGACCCCAGATAAAGTCGGAGACCCGGGTGAGGAAGTCGTTGGCGGTTTCCAGCATCGGATTACGGCCTCCTACAGGAACACGGAGATCTCATCCAGGGTCTTCCGCTCAAGCACCGGCACCGTAGCCGCAGCCGAGGGATAACCTACCACCAGCAGCAGGAAGGGCCGCTCGTTGCGGGGCCGTCCGAGAATCTCGTTCAGGAACTTCATCGGACTCGGGGTGTGGGTCAGTGTCGCGAGCCCGGCATTATGTAATGCCGCGATGAGGAAGCCTGTGGCGATGCCCACCGATTCGGTGGGGTAATAATGCTTCATTCGCTCACCGCCGGGGGCGGTCCCCCAGCGTTCCTCGAATATGGCGATCAGCCACGGGGCGATTTCGAGAAAGGGCTTGTCAGCGTCTGTACCCAGCCTGGCCAGGGCCCGGAGCCACTCCGGGGATGCCCGATGTTCGTAAAAATGCCGCTCCTCCTCCTCCGCTGCCACCCGGATGCGCCGCCGAGTGGCGGGTTCCGCAACAGCCACGAACTTCCACGGCTGCATGTGGGCGCCACTGGGCGCAGAGGCGGCGGTCCGGATGCACTCTTCGACGATTTCCCTCGGCACCGGCCGATCATCGAACATGCGGATACTCCGGCGACGCTGGAGGTCCTCCCGTAGCGCGACCGCACGCCGGAGCATCTCGGTGGGAGGATATTCCCGGTATTCCGCCCAGGGCCTGAACCCGGGCTCATCGGGGCCGTTGCCAGTCATCGTCTTATCCATCGGATCACGTGTTCCTCCAGACCATCGGGCGCCACATGGGACTCGGCAAGGACCCGGCCGGCGACAGATATTCCGGCCCGCCGCACGGATTCCTGATCCCCTGACACCAGCGGGTGCCACCAGGCCAGGGCTCGCCCCTCGGACAGTCGACGATAGGCGCAGGTTTTAGGCAGCCACGAGGCATCTGCGAGCGTCTCGGGAGTCAGCTCCACGCAGTCATCGACCCGGGTCCGCCGGTGCGTGTAGTCGGTGCACCGACACCGCTCCAGATCAAGAAGCCGGCACGCGACCCGGGTGTAGTAGACCTTGCCGGTGTCACACTCCTCGAGCTTGTGCAGGCAACAACGACCGCACCCGTCACAGAGCGCTTCCCACTCTTCGCGATTCATCTCCCCGAGCGATTTTGTCCGCCAGAATTCCGTGTTCTCGACCAGTGAAATCTCCTCGAGCTGCAAGGGCGGTTGGCCGACTCGCCGAAGACGCCGCGGGCTCCGCCCGACCTAGTGTAACCTTGTCGGTCGCCTTCCCGGAGACAACGACGGATGAAAGCCGTATTTCTGGATTTCGACACAGTCAGTCACGGAGACGTCGATCCCGCACCCCTCGCATCGAGTGGCATCGAGGTGGAGTTGTACGGCGTGACTGGTGACGAGGAACTGGCAAACCGCATCGAGGCGGCCCAGATCATCATCGTCAACAAGATTCGTCTGAATGCCCGGCGGCTCGGGATGGCGCCGGATCTGCGGCTGGTCTGCCTGGCGGCGACGGGCACGGACAACGTGGATATCGACGACGCCAGAAAACGGGGTATCGGTGTCTGCAATATCGAGAATTACTGCACCCAGTCCGTAGTACAGCACGTATTCGCTGTCATCCTGAGCCTGACCCATCACCTCCAGGACTACCAGGAATTGCTGCGCTCCGGCGCCTGGCGCAACAGCCCGCAGTTCTGCCTCCTGGACTTCCCGATCCGCGAGCTTTCCGGCCGGACCATCGGCATCGTCGGACTCGGACGGCTTGGCACAGCGGTGGCTACGGTTGCACGGGCCTTCGGCATGCGGGTCCTGGTTGCGCGACGGGGTGGAGGCCCTGCCGAGGGCAGGGTGCCGCTGAGCCAACTGCTGGAACGTTCGGACGTGGTCAGCCTCCACTGCCCGTTGACGGATACGACACGCGGTCTGATCGGCGCCGGGGAACTGGCCGCTATGAAGCAGGACGCGCTGCTGATCAACACGGCGCGGGGCGCACTGGTAGACTCGACTGCCCTGGTCGACGCGTTGCGCAAAGGGCACATCGGCGGCGCTGGCATCGACGTGCTGCCGGAAGAACCACCAGTGCATGGCGACCCGCTCCTGGAGACGGATGTCCCCAATCTCATCGTCACCCCCCATATCGCATGGGCCGCCGTCGAATCCAGGCAGCGGGCGGTGAACGAAATTGCCGCAAACATAGAGTCCTTCCTGTCTGGAGGACGCCGCCAGCGCATCGTCTGAGGGCCGCCGGAATGAGAACAGCCATCGTCTGGTTCCGCCGGGATCTGCGACTCACCGACAATCCGGCGTTGAGCGCAGCCGTCGGGGAGTACGACCGGGTTCTGCCGGTATTCGTCTGGGCCCCCGAGGAGGAGGGGCCATGGTCGCCAGGATCGGCCCAGCGATGGTGGCTGCACAAGAGTCTGGAGCGGTTGGATGAAGCCCTCGGCAACGCCGGCAGTCGGTTGATTCTCCGCCGTGGCCCCAGCCTGGAAGCTCTGAAGACGGTGGCCGCCGTGACCGGCGCCGACGCGGTCCTGTGGAATCGGCTTTACGAGCCCGGAGCAAGGGACCGGGACTCGGCCGTGGAGGAGGCACTCCGGCAAGCGGGCCTGACTACCCGGACCTACAGCGGCAGCCTGCTGTTCGAGCCTCCGGATATAGCGACCGGGCAGGGCAACCCGTTCCGGGTATTTACGCCCTTCTGGAAGGCGTGCCGCGCCACCCCGGGCCCGCGTTCGCCGATACCGGCGCCGGACTCGATTCCGCGACCCGGTGACCTCCCGGATTCAGTCCCCGTCGCGGCGTTGGATCTGATGCCATGTATCCGCTGGTACGAGGGCCTGGAGGAAGCATGGCGGCCAGGGGAGTCCGGGGCGTTGTCGCAACTGGAGGCGTTCGTCGAGGGGCCCGTCGCCAATTACGCCAGTCGCCGGGACTACCCGGGACTGGAAGGCGTTTCGCGGATGTCGCCTCATCTTCATTTCGGCGAGATCTCCCCTCATTCCATCTGGGCCACGGTCGTGTCCCGATCCACAAGCGGCGGCGAAAGGGGCGCCGAGGCCTTTCTGCGGGAACTGGGCTGGCGGGAATTCGCCCACCACGTGCTCTACCACTTCCCCGAGACCCCTGCGAAGCCGATGAACGACCGGTTCACCGGATTCCCGTGGCGAGAGGGGCCGGGCGAGGCACTGGAAGCCTGGCAGGGGGGCAGGACCGGCATTCCCATCGTCGATGCCGGTATGCGCCAGCTGTGGGAAACAGGATGGATGCACAATCGGGTGCGCATGGTTGTAGCCTCGCTGCTGGTGAAGAATCTGCTGTGGTCCTGGAAAGACGGAGCCGCCTGGTTCTGGGATACCCTGGTCGACGCCGATCTGGCCAGCAATACCATGGGCTGGCAGTGGACCGCCGGCTGTGGCGCCGACGCCGCGCCCTATTTCCGGATCTTCAATCCCGTGATCCAGGGCGAGAAGTTCGACCCGGACGGCGGATATGTGCGACGTTTCGTGCCGGAGCTGGGATGCGTACCGCCACGCTACCTGCACAAGCCATGGGAGATGCCGGAAAGCGAGCGCCGGAAGATCGGGTTCAGGCTGGGCGCGGACTATCCCGAGCCGATCGTGGATCTCGCCTCATCCCGGAAGAGAGCGCTGGACGCCTTCCAGTCGATCAAGGGGAGGGCGGAATCCTGAGGCCCAGCCGGCGCGCCGCCCAGATCACTACGGGCCGGACTCGGGGGGTGGTCAGTCGAAGCGCTTCCTCAAGCCCCACCCAGCGGTACTCGCAGTGCTCGGGACGTCCGATTTCCGGGTTCACCAGCAGGGATACCTGGCGCCGGTCGGTGCGTCCAAGGTAATAACGGGCGATCTTGCCGCGACTGTATGGCCCGGTCTCGACGAAATCCACGCCCCAGTCGAAGTGAAGGTCATTCAGTGCGGTCTCTTCTTCGACTTCGCGGACGGCCGCCTCTACGCAATCCTCGCCGGGCTCCACCATCCCCTTGGGAAAATCCCAGTGACTGAACGCCCTCAACAGCAGGAATCGCCACCGCCCACCGGCGTTCCGGACGACCACGACCCCCGATGAGAGCCGTGTCTGCACCCTGGAGTCCATCGGCGCAGTATATCGTCCGGCCCGACTGCAGCGGACACCGGGACCCTAACAGGCCCTAGGCGGCTCGAGAGGCCTCGACCCTGTCCGAGCCCTGATCCAGGACCGCCGCGATCGCGTGGATCACGGCGGCGATGCGCACGGCGCTTTGGATACCTTCGGGGCTGACGCCTTCGGCCTCGAGGGCCTTCGCGTGGGAGGAGATACACAGTCCGCAGCCGTTTACCGCCGAAACCGCCAGTGAAAAGAGCTCGAAATCGGTCTTGCTCACGCCGGGGTCGCGGATGACATTCATGCGGAGCCTGGCCGGCATGCGGGCGTAGTCACCGTCCCCGACCAGATGTACGAAACGGTAGTAAATGTTGTTCATCCCCATGATCGCCGCCGCCGCGCGGGCGCCCTTGATCAATTCAGGAGTCATGTCATCCCGGAGGGCGTCCTCAAGTCCCGCAGCGAACTCCGGGTTCCGGGACCCCAGGGCCGACGCGAGAGCGGTCCCGTATATCTGGGCCTGACTGAGGCCGGGGGCGCCCTGGGGCGTCAGAACTGAAGAGATATTCAGACTGAGGTCCCTGGCATAGTCCGGGATCTGGTCCCGGATGTTGTCTAGTTGTTTCATGAGTATTCTCCGTTAATGCGGGTCAGGGTCTGACGCCGGCCAGCATTCCGGCCGGCGTCTTCCAGAAGGATCAGGCGACTTTCAGCGTGTCCTCGCCCTGCTGCCAGTTGCAGGGGCAAAGCTCGCCGGTCTGCAAGGCATCCAGAACGCGCAGGACTTCCTCGGGGCTGCGGCCGACGTCCAGGTCGGTCACGTAGACAAACCGTACGATTCCCTCGGGGTCCACGATGAACGTGGCGCGCTGGGCCACGCCTTCCTCTTCATCGAGGATTCCCAGGGCTCCGGTCAGTTCGCGTTTCACATCAGCCAGCATCGGAAACGGAAGTTCGTTGAGTTCCTTGCGGTCACGACGCCAGGCAAGGTGGACAAACTCGGAATCCGTGCTGACGCCGAGCAGCTGAGCATCACGGTCCCGGAAATCCCGTTCCAGTGCGCCGAAGGCGGCAATCTCGGTCGGGCACACGAAGGTGAAATCCTTGGGCCAGAAGAATACGACCTGCCAGCGCCCCTTGAAGTCCTCGCTGCTGAACTTCCCGAAGGCGTCATTGATGTCGTTGCTGGTCACGCCTGTTAGCGCGTAGTGCGGAAAATTGTCTCCGATCTTGATCATTTCGACTCTCCTGTAACGGTGAATATTTGTGACGGGGATGATCATGGGCATCGGCAGTTGATTTATCCAATGAATTGTTTTTATATTTCCGATAGATGAAAACTATTACCTCCGGAGTCAGCATCCGCGCCCTCGGATACCTCGTCGCCCTGGCGGAGGAGCGGCATTTCGGGAGGGCGGCCGAGCGCAGTTTCGTCAGTCAGCCCACCTTGAGCGCCCAGATAAAGAAGCTCGAGGAGCAGCTGGGCGTTGGCCTGGTCGAGCGCAGCCAAAGACGGGTCATGCTCACCGACATCGGCGAGCAGGTGGTCGCCCGGGCACGCCGTGTCCTGCAGGAAGTGGACGCGATCGGCGAGCTCGCTCGTGGATATCAGGATCCCCTGTCGGGAGAAGTCCGGATCGGCCTGATCCCGACTATCGGCCCCTATCTCCTGCCGGTGATATCGACGGCCCTGCGCAAGAAGCTCCCGCGCCTGCGTCTCCTGTTGCTGGAGCACCAGACCGGTCCGTTGCTTGAAGCGCTGGATCAGGGCGACGTGGACCTGGCCATCCTCGCGCTGCCGGTCAACCAGGAAGGGCTCGACATCGAGCCCCTTTACGACGAACCATTCCTCGCCGCGCTACCCGCCGGCCACCGGCTGTCCCAACGGCCGCATCTGAAAGTCTCTGATCTGGAGGGTGAGACCCTGCTCCTGCTGGCGGACGGGCATTGTCTGAGGGACCAGGCGCTGGACGTCTGCGGCAAGATCGATGTGACCGAACCCCAGGATTTCCGCGCAACAAGCCTCGAAACCCTCCGGCAAATGGTGGCGTCCGGGATCGGAGTCACGCTGCTGCCGAAACTGGCCACGGAACGTCCCTATGGACGCACCCCCGGCCTCGCGGTGAGACCCCTTAGAAACCCGGAGCCCGGGCGACGGATCGCCGGCACCTGGCGAAAAACGAATCCGCGGTCGCCCACTGTCCGGGAAATCTGCCGGGTCATCCGCGAAACCATGGAGCAGCGGAATGGGTCCGTCAGAAGCGTCTGAGAACGGTCACCGGTGGCTGCGACACCACGGAGCGAGTGGCGAGGAGCCCGGTACCCGCCACCAGCAGTAGTCCCGTCGCTCCGCCAATGAGCCACAGCATGGGGTCCGCCGCATAGTCCAGGCCGAACACGCGCTCCGCCATGATCGCGCCGCAAACCTGGGCGCCACCCGCGGCGACCAGCCCGGCCAGCACGCCGAGCAGCGCGAACTCGATGAGAGCTCCAGCAAGGATCTGCCTGCGGCGGGCGCCGAGCGCCCGGAGCAACGCGCTCTCGAACATGCGTTCGTTGCGACCGGACTCGACCACGGCGAAAAGCACGGCGACGCCGGCGGCGAGGGAGAAGAGAAAGACGTACTGCACCGCCATTGCCGCCTGGTCCATCACTCTCCTGACCTGGCCGAGCATGGCGTCTATATCGATCACCGTGATGCTGGGGAACAGCCGGATCAGTTCCAGGAGCAGACTGCCGTCGTCCCGGCCCACATGCAGGCTTCCGATATGGGTCCGGGGGAAGGCCTCCAGCGTCCCCGGCGAGAAGAGCATAAAGAAATTCGGCCGGAAGGAATCCCACTGGACGGACCGCAGGCTGGTCACCGTCGCGGCAAAAGTCTCGCCGGCGACGTCAAACTCCAGCCGGTCTCCGAGGGCGATACCCAGGTCCCTGGCGAAATCCTCCTCCACAGAAACCTGACCAGGCGCCGGCGGATCTGTCCACCAGACGCCCTCGGTCAGCCGGTTGTCCTCCTGCAACCCGGATGCCCAGCTCAGATTGGCCTCCCGGTTGGCCAGGCGGCCGGCCCTATCCGACGCGAACTCCATGCCCTCCACCGACCTGCCCTCGATATGCGTCAGTCGCGCCCGCACGAGCGGCATGAGGTTGGCGTCCGCGTCCCGCCCGGCGAAGAATGCCTCGACCTCGGTCAGTTCGTCCGGCTGGATGTTGATCAGGAATCGATTCGGCGCCGATTCGGGCAGGGAGGCCCGCCACTCTCCGAGCAGGTCGCCCCGCACGACGGCGAGTAGCAACAACACCATGATCCCGAGTCCAAAGGCGACGACCTGGACGATGCTGTCGGAACGCCGCCGGGCGAGTCCGGCAAGCGCGTACCGCCACGACGCTCCGGCCGAACCCCGCACACGACCCGCCAGCCAGAGCAGGAGGGTGGCCGCTCCGGTCAGGGCCAGCGCCAGGCCGGCCACCCCCAGGGCGAGCCACCCGGTCAATCCGAGGTCTCCGACTTGCCAGAGCATCAGGCCAAGTACCGTCGCCACCGCTGCGCCGAACACCAGCCAGACGGACGGCGGCGGAGCGGTAATGTCTCGCCTGAGCACTCTCAGTGGCGGCACCCTTCGGATAGCCATGACAGAGGGCAACGCGAACCCGGCGAGCACGACCAGCGCCAGGACCAGCCCCGCTGCCATCGGACGGAGGCCGGGCGCCGGCAAACGTCCACCCGCGATGTCCGCCAAAAGCCATGACAGCCCCGCCTGGGCCAGATATCCCAGGCCGATCCCGAGGGCGCCGCTGATCAGGGCAATGGTCACCAGTTGTGCGCACGCCATTTGGAGCAGGTACGTCTGACGAGCGCCGAAAGCTTTCATCAGCGCGACGGGATCGATCTGCCTCCGGGCATACCGCGCGGCGGCCATGGCCACGGCGATGGCTCCGAGGAGGACCGCCACCAGGGCCGCGAGTCCCAGGAACCGCTGCGCCCTCTCCAGGGCGCGGCGTATTTCCGGCCCGGCATCCTGGAGGTCGCGTATTCGCTCACTGACACCGAGGCGCGGCTCAACGACACCGCGGAATGCCTCCAGCGCCTGCCGCGGCCCCGCGAACATCTGCCGGTACGAGACCCGGCTGCCGGGCTGGATCAGACCGGTCGCCGGCACGTCCCCCTCGTTGATCAGCAGGGTCGGTGCAAGATCCACGAAGCTCCATCCCTGATCCGGCCGATAGTCGAGTACGCGCGTCACAGTCAGCTTCAGGGCACCGACGCCGATAACCGACCCCGGCAGGATGTCCAGCCTGGCCAGCAGCTTGGGATCCGCCCAGGCCTCGCCAGTTGCCGGGATGCCTCCCTCCGGCCTCGCCTCGCCATAGGGCGTGGCGCTGGTCCGCACACTGCCTCTCAAGGGATAAGCCTCGCTGACCGCCTCGATGTCCGCCAGGGCCGTGCGCTCTCCCGCTACCACGACGCTTGGGAAGGACGTGCCGGTTGCCGTGGCCAGGCCCGCTTCTCCGGCCTGGTCCAGATAGTCACCCGGTATCGGCCGGTTGGACCGGACGACCAGGTCCGCCGCCAGGACTTCCGCGGAACGCATCGCGACCGCCTGGCCCACCCGATCGGTAAAAAAGCCCACCGCGGTCATGGACGCCACAGCCACGCAAACGGCGGCGACGAGGACCCGGAGCTCGCCGGCACGCAAGTCCCGCAGGACCGACCGGATCCCTTGCAGGAGTGGGCCGGTCACGCCACGCGTCCCTCGTCGAGCCTTACGACCCGGTCACATCGAGACGCCAGGGATTGGTCGTGAGTGACCAGAATCAGGGTCGCTCCCTGCTCTGCATTGAGGGAGAAAAGCAGATCCGCGATCCGCTTGCCGGTCACCGCGTCCAGGTTTCCGGTGGGCTCGTCGGCGAACAGAATCAACGGCTGTCCCACGAAGGCTCTGGCGATGGCGACTCGCTGACGCTCTCCACCCGACAGTTGCCTGGGATAATGGTGCAGTCGGCGCGCCAGACCAACTCTGTCCAGAACCGCCCCGGCTGCCTCGCGAGCGCCGCGGTCTCCCGCCAGCTCCAGGGGCAGCATCACGTTCTCGACGGCAGTGAGCGACGGCACGAGGTGGAAGGACTGGAAGACGAAGCCCACGCGGCGAGCCCGCAGCTCCGCCCGCCCGTCCTCGTCAAGCGTCGTCAGATCGATCCCGTCGAGCCAGGCCTCGCCGGCACTGGGGAGGTCGAGGCCCGCGAGGAGCGCCAGAAGCGTGGATTTCCCCGCCCCCGACTCACCGACGACGGCCACGGACTCGCCGCGCCGGACCTCGAGATCCACCCCGGAGACAATGGTCAGCGGCCCCTCGGGACTGCTAACCTCCTTGGTCAGTCCCCGGCTGGCCAGAACCGTGTCGCGTCCATTCACTTCACTCATACGCCTGCTCTCGCTCCTCGTCTTGCTCTGGCACCCGCAAGCCGGCGCCGCTGATCCGCCCACGATCCTGGTTCTCGGCGACAGTCTGAGCGCCGGTTATGGGATCTCCAGGGACGAATCCTGGACACGGCTACTGCAGCAGAGGCTCAGCGATTCGGGTCTTCCGTACCGGGTCGTGAACGCCAGTATCAGCGGAGACACCACCCGCGGCGGCCTGGCTCGACTGCCCCGGGCTCTGAACATACACCAGCCGGCGCTGGTGGTGATCGAACTGGGGGGCAACGATGGTCTTCGTGCGATCCCCCCGGAAGAGATTCGACGGAACCTGGGAGAAATGGTCCGACTATCCAGAGAGCGCGGCGCGGAGGTGCTGCTGACGGGTATCGTCATCCCGCCGAATTACGGCCCGGACTACACGCGGAAGTTCCGCGAGGCATTCCAACAGGTGTCGGACGAGATGGATGTGCCGCTCACCCCGTTCGTGCTGGACGACGTAGCCCTGAAACCGGGCATGATGCAGGACGACGGCATACATCCGACTGCAGCGGCCCAGCCGGTGATACTCGACACGCTATGGCCGTGGATCGAGCCCTTGCTTGGCGCCGGCCCGGACGGACGGCCCGGGTCCTGAGCCCACGCCACCGCCCATCCTCCGGTACCGTCTCCGGCAAATCCGGCCACTGATCGACTATGATGCAGGTTAGCCTTCGGGGGACCAGGGCCCCTCCCGCCCCCTGACGACCATCACAACAACACACAAGTCGGAGAGATCAGATGGTGGAAAAGGTCTGGCTGGATCAGTACCCGCAAAACGTCCCCGCACAGATCGATCAGAGCGAGTACGAGTCGCTCAAGGATCTGCTGGAAACCGCTTTCCGGAAATACCGCGATCTGCCCGCTTTCACCAACATGGGGCACTCCATCAGTTTCGGCGAGCTCGATGAGATGAGCCGGTATTTCGGCGCCTATCTGCAGAAGGCCGCCGGCCTGAACAAGGGTGACCGGGTCGCGGTCATGATGCCGAACGTGCTCCAGTACCCGGTGGCGGTGTTCGGCATCCTCCGGGCCGGCCTGTGTGTGGTCAATGTGAACCCGCTGTACACGCCACGGGAGCTGAAACACCAGCTGGAGGATTCGGGCGCCCGGGCCATCCTGATATTCGAGAACTTCGCTCGAACCCTGCAGGATGTCGGCACAGTTTCCGACCTGACAACGATCCTGACCACGAGCGTCGGCGACCTGTTGCCCTTCCCCAAGGGCGCGATCGCCAACTTCGTTCTCCGTAAGGTCAAGAAGATGGTGCCGGCCTACGAACTGCCCGCCGCCAGTCCCTTCAGCCGCGCCCTGAAGGAGGGCCGCTGGCACACCATGGAGGAGGTGGAACTGGGGCACGACGATCTGGCATTCCTGCAGTACACGGGCGGTACGACCGGCGTATCCAAGGGTGCGATGCTGACCCATGGCAACCTGATCGCCAACGTGCTCCAGGCACGTGCATGGTGCGGAGACATGCTGACCGAAGGGGGGGACGTGGTCATCACTGCCCTGCCGCTGTACCACATCTTCTCCCTGACAGCGAACTGCCTGATGTTCGCCGCCCTGGGCGGCAACAACGTCCTGATCACCAATCCACGCGACTTCCCGGGCTTCGTCAAGGATCTGAACAGATACCCCTTCACCTTCATCAGCGGCGTTAACACCCTGTTCAACGCACTGTTGCACACACCGGGATTCGACCAGGTGGACTTCAGCCACATGAAGATCGCCCTGGGCGGCGGGATGGCGGTACAGAAGGCCGTGGCCGATCGGTGGAAGGCGGTGACTGGAAAACCGATCCTGCAGGCCTACGGGCTGACCGAGACATCGCCTGCCGCCTGCATCAACCCGCCGACGGCAACGGAATTCAACGGCTCCATCGGCCTGCCCATATCGTCGACGGAGGTCAGTATCCGGGATGACGACGGCAACGCGCTGGCCCAGGGCGAGATCGGGGAGCTCTGCATCCGAGGTCCGCAGGTCATGGCCGGGTACTGGCAGCGCCCCGAGGAGACCGCCAAGACCATGTGCGGCGATGGGTGGCTGCGAACCGGAGACATGGGATACATGGACGAGAAAGGCTACATCTTCATCACCGACCGCAAGAAGGACATGATCCTGGTCTCCGGATTCAACGTCTTCCCCAACGAGGTCGAGGATGTGGTGGTCGAGATGGACGGCGTCCTCGAGGCCGCCGCGGTCGGCATGCCGGACGACAAGTCCGGCGAGGTCGTCAAACTGTTCGTCGTCCGCCAGAACCCCGCTCTCACGGAGAGCGACGTCCTGGCGTACTGCAGGGAGCGGCTGACCGGCTACAAGAGGCCCAAATCGGTTGAATTCCGGGACGAACTGCCGAAAACGAACGTCGGCAAGATTCTTCGCCGAGCGCTCCGGGACAGTTGAGACTCAGGCCAACGTCCTGCGCGAACGAGGCAGCGATTTCTGCTCCACCGCCCAGGTGTCCAGCCTGTCGAGGGCCTCGCTTAGCCGGTTCGTGGTCTTGTTCATGTAGATACCGACCGACTCCAGCCCAGCGGCATCTTCCAGCGCCCGGGAGAAATCACGACCGAGGTCGTCGAGGATACCGGGCCGCACCGTGATCCCGTGGGTGGCCAGGATCGGCGTCAGCTCGTCGAGCCGATCGCGGAGATCCCTGCGTGTCGTCCGGTATGCATGTTGACAGACGTTCTCGCGATCCGCGTAGCTGAAGAGGTTGGTGAAGAACATCCTCGAGTCGTGCCGGTCCGGCTCGAAGAGCACGATCTTCGCGTCAGGGTACAGGCTTTCGTACTTCGACATTCCCACCCGCATGCGGGAGTGGATCATGGCCCGGAATGTCTGTGACAAGACCACCGGCAAGCCGCCCTGGACCAGCTTGCGGTGTTTCTTCTGCTCGTCCGAGGGAGCAAGGTCGGCGTCATACGGCACGATCGGATTGACGCAGAAAAGAAGGTCGCAGCCAGCGTCCAGCGCGACGGAGGCATGCAGGGTGCGTTTGAGCCCGCCGTCGACGAAGTCCCGACCTTCGATTTTCACCGGCGGATACAGCCCGGGCAGCGCGGTGCTAGCCTGCACCGAACGCGAGATCGGTATGTGGGCGGCCCCTTCGCCCCCGAACCGCACCGACTCCCCGGTGTCCAGGTCCACGGCCACGATGTATAGCTCCTTCTCCAGCCTGCGGAAATCATTGGTGAATCCCCGGTTGGAAAAGAGACCGGCCAGAAACCGCTCGATCGGCTCATTGTCGAACAACGCCGTGGGCATCGCCCGAGTCAGTCCGCTGAAGGATTCGAGGATCCCGTTTTTCAACGGATTGCGAAGATAACGGGCAGCGGCGGACAGAAGCAGTGTCGGCACGGAGGCGATCCGCCGGACGTACTCCCGATAGTTGGGCTGGGTAAACAGCAACGGTGAAAATGTGACGTCCCCGGGGCGCGGCTTGATGAAGACCCTGGCCATATCCTCCGGAGCGATGCCGTTGGCCAGTAGCGCCGAAATCATGGCGCCGGCGCTGACGCCGACGTAAACGTCGACATGCTGGAAATCCATGCCGTCCAGTGCTTCGTTCAGGGCGATCAGTGCGCCGATTTCGTAGACGGCGCCGAGGGGCCCGCCGCCGGCCAGCGCCACGCCGATCTTTTTCTGTTTCCTGGTCATCGGCTCATGGTCGGAACTGGCCTGTTTCAGGCCCGGGACGCCGCACCGGGCTTGGCTCGGGTCCGCCCGGCCTTGCTGGTCGTGCGGCGTTTCTTCGCCGCCGACTTGGAGGCTTTCTTCTTCGGACGGGCTTTCGCCCTGGATGCCGGCCCGGCCTTCGTGGCGCCGGCTCTAGAAGGCCGACGTGTCGGCCCCGTGGGGCGGGTCAGCTCCTCAAGTGCCGCACGCAACGATTCCACGCGCCTGGCCAGCTCGGCGACGTCCCGCTGGGTCGGTATCTGTAGCGAATGCAGCGCCCGGGCGACTCTCCGCTCGAACATCGTCTCGAGGCGTTCCCAGGTCTCATTTACCACGGACCTGGCGTTGTCTACCTGGTGTTCGGCCACGCGGAAGGGTCTTGCCACTTGTTCGCGTGCCTTGCGTTCCACCGATTCGCCGAGGGTGACGAGGGAATCGAAAAACCGGGTGCCCTCTTTCCCTGCCCGGGAATAGGCGCCCAGTCCCGCCAGCCAGATGTCGTGGGCCGAAGTGCGGATCATGGTGGCCAGCTGGTGTCCATTCTGCTCGCGCTTGGACTTCTTGCTTGACATGGTCTTGCCTCCGTCGTCCCGTGGCGATTCGACGCTGACACCGCCCCGGGGGGAAACCCCTGACGGAGCCCTGCTCGCACAGCCCAAGCATATCATCTGAGAGAGTATGATGCTGCTGTGCATCATCGTTTTCCGGCCGCCCGATGCTGCGATCCACGGGCCGCGGATACAGGGTGGACCAGTGTGAAAGGCGGTACGCGAACTGACCTCGCGATAAAGATCGGGACTCTCATCGAGCGCTGTCGTGAAGGTCGCCAGAGTCTGATCCGCAACCATGAGCTGAGGCCCGATTTTCAGCTGCTGGCGTCGTGGCAGGCCGGTCGGCTCGCGTGGACCCATCGGGACCTGCTGGCATCGGAGCGCTTCGGGCCCCCTGCCCGGTATTTCTTCTCGGATCTCTACGGTGACAGGGACTACAGCCCCCGGGACGAGGGCATGGAAAGGGTTCTCCCGGTCATGATCCGTGTCATGCCGTCGGCTGCCCTGGAATCCATCGCCATGGGCCTGGAGATCCACGCCCTCACCCAGGAGCTTGATTTCAAGATGATCGGCACTCTGCGAAGTGAATTCGGCGCCCTGTCGTGCCTTACTGCGGAGCAGTACGCCCGTGCCTATCGGCTCTGCGACAACGCTGCGGACCGGACGCGACAGATCCTGCAGATCAGCGAGATCGGTCGCGCGCTCGACAGGGTGGTCCGCCACAAGCTCGTCTTCAACGCGGTACGTCTGGCCCGCCGCCCTGCCCATCTCGCTGGATTCGGGGCATTGCACGATTTCATCGAGCGCGGGTTCGTGGCCTTCAGGCACATGGACGGCGCCGATGAGTTCCTCGACACCATCGAGCGGCGGGAAATGGCTGTCATGCGCGCCATCCTCGAGCGGGTGCCGGTCAGCGAATGGGCTGTTCCCGCGGAGTCCTCCGGGCAGGAAGATCAGTCGGGAACGTGAAACGCCGGACTGAGCTCGTGCACCGCTGCGACCATCGCCGCGGCGTGCCCGGGGTCCACATCGGGTGCGATGCCATGTCCGAGATTGAACACGTGACCTTCTCCCGCGCCGAAACTCTCCAGCACGGTGGCGACTTCCTGCCGGATGGCGTCCGGACTCGAGTACAGGACACTCGGGTCCAGGTTGCCCTGCAGGGCCACCCGGTCGGCGGTCAGGCGCCGGGCCTCGGCGAGATCCGTTGTCCAGTCGACCCCAAGAGCGTCACAACCGGTCAGCGCCAGTTCCGCCAGCCGACTTCCGGCTCCCTTCGTGAACAGGATAGTGGGAATGCGCGCTTCCCCGGTTCCAGTCTGAAGCTGGCCGATGATCCTGCTCATGTAGTCCAGGGAAAACTCACGGTATGCAGCCGGCGTCAGCACGCTTCCCCAGGTGTCGAAGATCATTACGGCCTGGGCGCCGGCGGCGATCTGGGCATTGAGATAATCCGCGGTGACCTTCGCGACCTTGTCCAGAAGACAATGCATGGCCTCCGGATCGTCATAGACCAGCCGCTTGATCTGACCGTAGGTCCTGCTGCTGCCCCCCTCGACCATATAGGTGGCAACGGTCCACGGGCTGCCAGAAAAGCCTATCAGCGGCACCGCGCCGTCCAGCTCGCGCCGGATGCGCCTCACCGCTTCGATCACATACCCCAGCTCCGCCTCGGGATCGACCACGGCGAGGGCATCAATGTCCGCCTGGCACCGGATCGGGCGCCGGAAACGGGGACCCTCGCCGGCTTCGAAATAGAGCCCAAGGCCCATGGCATCGGGTACGGTGAGGATGTCGGAAAACAGGATGGCGGCGTCGAGCGGAAACCTGCGCAACGGCTGCATCGTTACCTCGCAGGCCAGTTCCGGGTTCGTGCACAAGGCCATGAAGTCGCCAGCCTGACGGCGGATCTCCATGTACTCGGGCAGGTATCGGCCCGCTTGCCGCATCATCCATACAGGTGTCCGTTCTGTGGGCTGCCGCCGCAGGGCCCTCAACAAAAGATCGTTGTGGGCAGGCGCGCTCATGTCCGGAACACCGTCGCGATCGACTGCTGGATGGCTTCCGCGGCAGCCCGCGGATCTCCAGCGTCACGGATCGGGCGCCCGACGACAATGTAGTCTGCGCCGTTGCCAAACGCCTGCTCCACGCTGACCACGCGCTTCTGATCGTCTTCCGAGCGGTTCTCCACTGGTCTGATGCCCGGCGTCACCACAACCAGCCGGTCGTCGACGGACTCGCGAAGCCTGCGGACTTCGAGCCCGGAAGAGATAACGCCGTCACAGCCGGCCTCCAGCGCCCGTCGGGCACGGGACAGCACCAGGTCCTCCACGGCACACGCGAAGCCGAGATCATCGAGATCACCCCGGTCCAAACTGGTCAGCACGGTAACGGCCAGTATTCCGACATCGCCCTTCGCTTCGGCCGCCGCCTCCATGATGGACTGATTGCCGTGTACAGTAGCGAACGTCACGCCGCGATTGCGAAGTCGGGCAACGGCTCTGGCGACGGTGGCGGGTACATCGAAGAACTTGAGGTCCACGAAGATCTTCTTGCCTGACTCCACCAGCCAGTCCAGCAGGCCGAAATATCCGCCCGCCATCATCAGCTCCAGGCCGAGCTTGTAGAAACGGACACTGTCCCCGAGTTGGCCGACCAGCGCCCTGGCGGCATCCGCATCCGGAACGTCCAGAGCAAAAATAAGACGTTCCTCGACAGGTATCCCTTTCCTCGACATGGGTCTCTCCGGGCCTCAAGGCGGCGGAATTCTAGCACGCCGCTCGTGCCCGGAAATGCCACTCGCGTGCCGTTGCAACTCGCAGCCGCGACGGAGGACGGGCAACTGCCGGACCCGGGCAGGGTGCTGGCGGCAAGGATCTCGGCCGCAGGCATCCACCACCCGGTTCCTGTGGCGCCGTCGTGTGAGTATCGCCCCTGCCCGCTCACGACCGGTGAGCAAGATTCTCTGCCGGCCCCCCGTCAGGTAGGCTGACCGGGAGAGAACAGGCGCTCGTGCTCGAGGATAGCGTACCGGTCAGTCATGCCCGCGATATAGTCCGACACGACCCGCAGGCGACCCCGGTCGCCATTCTCACTGGCGGCTCGTTCCGCCGCCGCCGAGAACTCCGCCGGCATGAGTCGGACATCCGACGCAAAGGCATCGAACAGCTGGGTAACCGTGCGCCTTGCTTTGGTCGTCATCCGCAGGACGCGGGAATGACGGTAGAGCCTGTCCAAGAGGAATTTTTTCAGTTCCCGGTGAACTGCGGCCATCGGCTCGCTGAATCCAACCAGGGGTCCATTGGCCACCCGCACCGATTCGGCGTCCTCTGGCGCCACCTCATCCAGTCGCCGACCGCTCTCTTCGACAAGGTCGTCCACCATGTAGCCGATCAGACGACGGACGATCTCGTATATCAACCGCCGGCCGTCCAGAATCGGATGTTTCGCCCGGACCTCCTCGTGGGCCTTCTCGAAGACGGCCACGTTCCTCAGCTCATCGACCGTCAGCAGACCGGCCCGGAGCCCATCGTCCACATCGTGGCTGTTGTACGCGATCTCGTCGGAGAGATTGGCCAGCTGCGCCTCGAGCGAGGGCTGTCGGCCGGTCAGGAATCGATCGCCGACGGCGCCGAGTTCCTTCGCCCGACGCACCGAGCAGTGCTTGAGAATCCCTTCCCGTGTTTCAAACATCAGGTTCAGGCCCTGGAAGTCGGCGTATTTCTCCTCCAGTTCGTCGACCACCCGGAGAGACTGGAGGTTGTGCTCGAACCCCCCATGGTCCCGCATGCATGCATTGAGAGCGTCCTGGCCGGCATGTCCGAAGGGAGTATGACCAAGGTCGTGGGCCAGGCAGATGGCTTCCGCGAGGTACTCGTTCAGGCACATCGCACCGGCGACAGTCCGGGCGATCTGCGCCACCTCCAGGGAATGGGTGAGGCGGGTACGGTAAAGATCTCCCTCGTGATTTACGAAAACCTGCGTCTTGTAAACGAGACGGCGGAAGGCCGTGCTGTGGATGATCCTGTCCCGGTCCCTCTGGAATTCGCTGCGATGGGTCGGTGGCGACTCCGGGACCTTGCGGCCCGGCGAGCCCTCTTCACGGGTCGCATATCGCGCCAGACGGGGGGCGCGTTCCCGGTCGTTGTTCACGGCGCGGACGCCTGCCGGAGCACGCTGGCCACGTCCCGATCCGAGACGTCATCGGCGACAAAAGACTCACCCAGCGCTCTCAACAGCACGAACCGCATGCGTCCGGACGTGACTTTCTTGTCCATCCGCATCAGGTCGAGGAACACGGTCGCCGACCCGGGGGGCGGCGACAACGGCAAGCCGAATCGGTCCAGCAGCGCCCGGATCCTTTCGGCCTCACCGGCTGACAGATGACCCAGCTTCTCCGAAAGCCGGGCAGCCATGATGATGCCTGCGGCGACAGCCTCTCCGTGCAGCCATTGATCGAATCCGGTGGCCGCCTCGAATGCATGTCCGAAGGTGTGCCCAAGATTCAGCAACGCCCGGCGCCCGGCCTCTTTCTCGTCCTCCAGCACGATCCCGGCCTTGCACTCGCAGCACCGGGAGACTGCCTCGATCAAGGCATGCTCCTGTCGCGCCAGCAATGCCTCGGTGTTCTGCTCCTGCCAGTCGAAAAACCCTGGGTCGAGGCCAGCACCGTACTTCACCACTTCCGCCAATCCCGCCCGGTACTCCCTGTCCGGCAGCGTTCTCAACGTCGTCACGTCGGCCAGCACCTGCGCGGGTTGATGAAAGGCGCCGATCAGGTTCTTGCCGCCTGGATGATTGACACCTGTCTTGCCGCCGACGGATGCATCGACCTGCGCCAGCAAGGTCGTCGGCACCTGGACAACGGCCACGCCTCGCTGATAACAGGCGGCGGCGAAACCGGCCATGTCGCCGACGACGCCGCCGCCGAGGGCGATGACTGTCGCATCCCGATGCATGCGGTTCTCCACAAGCGAGTCGATGATCGCAGAGAAGCCTTCGAGGGTCTTGAACCGTTCGCCATCAGGAAGGATGCAGACGGCCGCCCGGCGGGATCCGAGCGATTGCCGGAGGCGATCCAGGTACAAGGGCCCGACAGTCTCATTGGTCACGATGAGGACGTCCTCGCCCAGGATGCCGGGGGCGAAACAGTCCTCGCGACCGATCAGCCCGGCCCCTACCGTCACTTCGTAGGTGCGCCCCGGAAGATCGACCGGTATTTTCCGGCTCGGGGTAGACATGTCTGGTCTATTCCTGCTCGATCTGCCGCATGATGTCCCTGGCGACTTCCTTCACCCGCCGACCGTCGGTCTCGACCATGATATCCGCGATCTCCTTGTACAGCGGCTCTCTTGTCGCCATCAGTTCCTCGAGCCTGCCCTCCGGGTCCGCAGTCTGGAGCAATGGCCGATGGGCGGAGTGACGCGTCCTGGCTATCTGCTGCCAGACAGACGCATGAAGATAGATAACCGTTCCCCGGCTGGTCAATGCGGCGCGGTTGTCCGGGCTGAGCACGGCGCCACCTCCGGTGGCGAGGACGATCCCTGGTTGCCCGGAAAGATCATCGATCACGGCCTGCTCCCTGCGACGGAATCCCTCCTCGCCCTCCTTCTCGAAGATGAAGGGGATATC
>JAHEFR010000017.1 GCA_024640085.1 Gammaproteobacteria bacterium | reverse complement strand
CGACGAGCTTTTCAGCAACAACCTCAATGGCAGTTTCAGGCGCCTGGCCCTGAAGGCCGGGATGACGGGCGGCGAAGGTCCAGGTCAGTTCCTTGCGGCTGACCTTGACGGCGACCGCGACGTCGATCTCGCGGTCGTGCGGGAGGCCGGCAGTGACGTGTGGATCAACGACCGACTGTGGCAGTACCGACCCGCACCCGGATTCGACGCATTCCGGTCGGCGTCACTGCTCGCGGCGGTGGCAGGGGACCGGGATGCTGACGGTCGGGTAGAGATATACGCGGTGGACGGGACCGGAGGCCTGGCGGTCTGGACGCCTGGGGAGGACGGGCTGTGGCAGTCGTCTCCCGCCGGCAGGGTCGATGGGCCGGCGCCCTACCTGTCCCTTGCCGATTTCGACGGCGACGGCCGGCCGGATCTGCTGGCCGGGAGCGATGCGGGAGTCGTTGTATTCCGTGGCGCGGACGAAATCGACCCGGTCGCGGCCGCAGCGGATCTCACAGGTCCCGCGGTTGTCCTGAACTCGGATCCGGATCTGGGTCCCTCCCTGGTGGCCCCACTGGCTTCCGGCCTGCGCCGATGGAACGGCGGAGATGGCCGGTATCCGTTCCTGGGCCTCCGCGTTTCCGGGAAGGAGGACCTGGCCGAATCCATGCGGTCCAACCGCTCGGGCATCGGCACCCGCATCTCGCTGCGGACCCTGGATAGGTGGAGCATCATCGACACCTTCGATCGCCAGTCCGCCCCGGGCCAGAGCCTGCAACCGGTACTGATCGGGCTGGCGGGCCGGGAGCAGGCGGACTTCGTCGCCCTCGACTGGTCGGACGGCGTATTTCAGACCGAGCTCGACCTGGCCGCCGGAGTCATCCACGACATCGCCGAGACCCAGCGGCAGTTGTCCAGTTGCCCGGTCATATTCGCCTGGGACGGTCAGCGGTACGCGTTCGTCAGCGACGTACTCGGGGTCGGCGGCATCGGATTCTTCGTCGCCCCGGGGGTCTACGCCGAGCCCCGCCCGTGGGAACGCTTCCTGATGCCGTCGGGGTTGCCGGTGGCCGAGGACGGCCGGTACCGCATCAAGATCACGGAACCCATGGAGGAGAATGCCTACCTGGACTCGGTCGCGCTGCAGGTAGTGGATCTTCCTCCGGGCTGGGACGTCGTGAACGACGAGCGCATGGAGACCGGTGTGCCCGCGGTGACAGGACGCCCGATCTATTTCACCACCGAGCGCCGGGTAAGGCGGGCGACCAACGACCGCGGCGAGGACGTGACTGACGTCATCGCGGAGGCCGACCGGGTAGCGGCGGCCCCGGGGGTTCTGGACGAACGCTTTATCGGCCGTCTGCGCCGGCCTCATACCCTGACCCTGGAATTCGGAGGGGTGATCAACCCTGAGGGATCCAGGCCCGTGCTGGTGGCCGACGGCTGGGTCGAGTACCCGTATTCCCAGACCGTATTCGCTGCCTGGCAGGCCGGCGCCTCGTACGATCCGCCGGACCTGGAGGCGCGAACCGCCGACGGGACCTGGCGTTTGGTTTACGCCGACTTCGGCTACCCCGCCGGAATGCCCCGGGAAATGGCGTTGCCCCTGGCCGATCTGCCGGCCGACACGGTGGCGCTGCGGCTCGGCACCACGATGGAGATCTACTGGGACCGCCTGCGGTTGGTATATGAGGACGAGCCGCCGGAAATGGAGGTCTTCGAGTTCCGCCCGGTCACGGCCAGATTGGCGCGGACGGGATTCCCGCTGAGGCGTACCGGGCACCAGCGGCTTCCGGACTACGATTACTCAGTGCGCAGCGCGTCCTGGGACGCGCGCTACCTCGAGGGCTTCTACACGGCGTTCGGGCCCGTCGAGGCGCTGCTGGAGAAGACAGATGACGCGGTCGCCATCGTCGGGTCGGGCGAGGAGGTCCACCTGGAGTTCGCCGCACCCCCCGCGCCGCCGACGGGATGGCGACGGCGGGTGACCCTGGATGCCAGGGGGTGGGCCAAAGACATGGACCTGTACACTCGTGACGGGGAGAAGGTCGGCCCCATGCCGGTCAGGATGGGGCTCGGTCCCGCCGAGGAAAAGGCAAGACAGGCGCTTCACGACCGTTTCACTGTGCGATACCAGGGGGGGCGGTGAGCATCGTATCCACGCCTGGCCGCGGATTACGGCGACGGCCGGCACCGGTGGTTACGCCGGGCCTCAGGAAGCTCCTGTTCCTGGTCTTCGGCCTGTTCTCCCTCCTCGCCGTCAACGCCGTCTACCTGGGAGCCGTGACCTACGTCGAGTGGTTCAGCGGCCAGACCATCCAGGATTATTTCTACCAGCTGATGTTCCTCGGGCATCTGGCCCTGGGGCTGCTGTTGATCGTGCCGTTCCTGGTCTACGGGTTCCGGCACATGCAGAAGGCCCACGCCAGGCCCAATCGAAGGGCGGTCAAGGTGGGCTACACACTCTTCGCAGCCGGACTCGCGCTGCTGGCGACCGGCCTGGTGCTGACCCGGGGTATTCCTCTGGTGGAAGTCAGGGACCCGCTGCTGCGGGAGAGCGCCTACTGGGTGCATGTGATCGTGCCGGTGCTGATCGTCTGGCTGTTCGTCATGCATCGGCTGGCCGGCAAGCGCATCAACTGGCGGTTCGGCGGCGCCGTGGCGGTGGGGGCGCTGGTCTTGTCGGCGGTGATGGTCGTGGTGCAGTATCAGGACCCGCGGCGCTGGAACGCGGTGGGCCCCGATTCCGGCGTAGAGTACTTCTTCCCCTCGCTGGCGCGTACTGCCAGCGGCGATTTCATTCCCGCCAGGGCGATGATGATGGACGGCTACTGTGAGCGGTGCCACGCCGACGTCCACGAGAGCTGGTCCCATGGCGTCCACCGGTTCGCGTCGTTCAACAATCCTGCCTACCTGTTCTCGGTCCGAAATACGCGCCGCAAGGCCTTCGAACGGGACGGGGACGTGCAGGCGGCCCGCTTCTGCGCCGGCTGCCACGACCCGGTGCCCTTCTTCTCCGGCGCCTTCGACGACCCCGAGTTCGACGACGTGGCTCATCCGACCTCCCAGGCCGGTATCACCTGCACGGCCTGCCACGCCATCACCCATGTCAACAGCCCCAAAGGCAATGCGGACTACACCATCGAGGAGCCCCTGCATTACCCGTTCACGTACTCCGGCAGCCCCGCTCTGCAGTGGATCAACGAGACGCTGGTCAAGGCCAAGCCCGCCTTTCACAAGAAGACCTTCCTGAAACCGCTGCACCGGACTACCGAATTTTGCGGGACGTGTCACAAGGTGCACCTGCCCGAGGAACTGAACCATTACCGTTGGCTGCGAGGGCAGAATCACTACGACGCCTTCCTGCTCTCCGGCGTATCCGGCCACGGCGTCACGAGCTTCTACTACCCGGACGCCGCTCAGGCCAATTGCAACGGCTGTCACATGCCGACCATGGTTTCCGACGACTTCGGCGCGCGGCGGCTGGATGACTCGGGAGAACTCAAGGTCCACGACCACCAGTTCCCTTCAGCCAACACCGCTATCCCCTACATGCTGGGTATGCCGCCGGAGGTCAACGAGGCTCACCGGGCCTTCCTCGAGGACTCGCTCCGGGTGGACATCTTCGGCATCAAGGAGGAGGGCACGGTGGCGGGCCGCCTGCATGCGCCCCTGAGACCAGACTTGCCGATGCTCGAGCCCGGCCGGACCTACCTGCTGGAGGTCATATTGCGCACCATGAAACTGGGGCATCTGTTCACCCAGGGGACCGCCGACTCCAACGAGGTCTGGGTCGACGTCCGGATCAACAGTGGCGGCAGGATCATCGGGCGCAGCGGGGCGACGGAGGACAGCGACGGCAGCGTGGATCCCTGGTCTCATTTCGTCAATGCCTGGGTTCTGGACCGGTACGGCAACCGCATCGACAGGCGCAACGCCGAGGACATCTTTACTGCTCTATACAACAACCAGATCCCCCCGGGGGCAGCGGATGCCGTCCACTACCGTTTCACCGTACCGCACTGGGTGAGCGAGCCGATCGACGTGGAAGTGAGCCTGAACTACCGGAAATTCGACACCCGCTATCTGCGACTGATCCAGGGGGAGGACTTTGCGGGGAACGATCTGCCGGTCACCGTGATCGCCACTGACGGGCTGTCCTTCCCGGTGACGGGTGGCGGCACGCCAGCCACTCAGTCAGCCGCGGACATCCCCGCCTGGCAGCGCTGGAACGATTACGGAATCGGGCTGCTGCGCAAGAAGGGCACTGGCGAACTGCGGCAGGCGGAAGCCGCGTTCCGGGAGGTGGAAAGCGAGGGCAGCGCCCATGGGCCGATGAACCTGGCGCGGGTCTACCTCCGGGAAGGTCGGCTGGACGAGGCGGCGGACGCGCTGCGGCGCGCGGGGGCCTCGGACCCGCCGGCCTATCCCTGGTCGGTAACCTACTACACCGCAGTCCTCAACCGGCAGAACGGGTTCCTCGACGAGGCGATCGAGGGTTACCGGGCCCTCGCGGAGACCCGCTTCAAGGACGCCAGGGCACGGGGTTTCGATTTCAGCAAGGATTACCGGCTGCTCAACGCACTGGCCGCCACGTTGCTGGAACGATCCAAGCTGGAGCGTGGCGACGATCGCCGCGCGCAGCGCGACGCGTTGCTGGCCGAATCCGAACAGACCTTCCTGGCCGCCCTGGCCCTGGATCCGGAGAACGCCGAGGCCCACTGGGGTCTTGTCCAGGTCTACGGGATCCTCGGGCGGGACGACGATGCCCAGGCCCATCGCCGCCTGCACGCCCGGTACAAGACCGACGACAACGCCCGGGACATGGCGATCGCGGCGGCCCGTCGGGCGGACCCGGCGGCGAACCATGCGGCCGAGGCAGTCGTCATCTACGATCTGCAGAGACCGGGCGCCTACGGCTTGCCTGACACGGGATTGAGGACCGCGGACAGATGATGGATCGTCACGAAGAACAGACGATCGGCGAAGATCCGTCACGCCTGGACGGGGACGCAGCCGAAGGAGAATCCGACGACGCCATCATCGGCGTCGCCCTCCGGCGATCCGCCGTCATCGGTGTCGTGGCGGCGCTGCTGGCCGGCATCGCCTGGTGGAGCCTCCGTGAAGACCGGATCGAGGTAGCCGTCGAAGAGACACCACTGGCGGCCCCGGCGGAACTGGCCGGCACTGAAGCCTCTGTGCTTCCGGGCCTGCCGTTTTCCGACGTCACCGCGGCCGCGGGGATAGAGTTCGTCCACACCAACGGGGCCATGGGACAGCGGCTGCTGCCTGAGACCATGGGCGGCGGCGTGGTGTTCGCGGACCTCGACGGCGATGGTCGCCCCGATCTGCTTTTCGTCAACTCCTCGTCCTGGCCCGGGTCCGAGGGCGCGGTGGGCGGGGAGACGCCGGCCCTGTACGTGAATAACGGCGACGGGACGTTCCGGGACGCCACCCGGTCGTCCGGGCTGGAAACCACCATCTACGGGATGGGGGCCGCCGTGGGGGACGTGGATGGCGACGGCCTGCTGGATGTCTTTTTGACAGCGGTCGGTCCCAACTACCTGTTCCGGAACCTCGGTGGCGGGCGATTTGAGGACGTCACCGCCCGTGCGGGGGTCGCCGGCTACCCCGACCGGTGGAGTACCGGGGCGACCTTCTTTGACGCCGATGGCGACGGTGACCTGGACCTGTTCGTCGCCAATTACGTGCAATGGAGTCCGGAGATCGATTTCGAGGTGGACTACCGGCTCGACGGTATCGGCCGGGCCTATGGCCCGCCGACCAATTTTCCCGGCACCCAGCCCTACTTCTATCGCAACGAGGGCGACGGCCGATTCGAGGAAGTGGCAGAAGAGGCCGGACTCTGGGTGACCCGGCCGGACACCGGCGTCGCCGTAGGCAAGGGTCTCGCCGTGGCTGTCGAGGACGTGGACGCCGATGGCCTCCCGGATGTCCTGGTGGCCAATGACACCGTCCAGAACTTTTATTTCCACAACCTCGGCGGTCATTTCGAGGAGATGGGGGTGGAGCAGGGTATCGCTTACGACAACATGGGCCACGCCACCGGCGCCATGGGCATCGACGTGGCGCGGCATGGCGAGACAGGCGAACTGGCGGTGGCGATCGGCAATTTCGCCAACGAGATGAGTTCCTATTATGTGGATCCGGACGGCCGGGGCATGTTTACCGACGAGGCCGTGGGCACAGGCATCGGGCCCGCCAGTCGCCAGGTGCTGAGCTTCGGCCTGTTCTTTTTCGACGCCGACCTGGACGGACGGCTGGATCTGCTCCAGGCCAACGGCCACGTCGAAGACGACATCAACCGCGTCCAGTCCAGCCAGCAACACGCCCAGTCGGCCCAGTTGTTCTGGAATTGCGGAACGGCCTGTGCCCGTCGATTCGTGGCCCTGCCGGCGGATTCCCTCGGAGATCTCGCGGCGCCCATGGTCGGGCGCGGTGCCGCCTACGCGGATATGGACGGGGACGGGGACCTCGATGTGATCATGACCCAGATCGCCGGTCCGCCGAAGCTTTTGCGGAACGATCAGAACACGGGGCATCACTGGCTGCGGGTCAGGCTGGAAAGCCCGCCGCCAAACACCGGGGCCATCGGCGCCCGGGTCCGGCTGCATGGTGCCGGTGGCATCCAGGAGCGCGCTGTGGGCGCCACCCGCAGTTACCTGTCCCAGACCGAACTCCCGGTCACCTTCGGTCTCGGCGAGATCGGGGATCCCGTCCGGCTCGATGTCCTCTGGCCAGACGGCTCGCGGCAGACCCTGGACGGTGTGCCGGTGGACCGGGAAACGGTCATCCGGAGGCCCGGAGCCGACTGACCCGGAACCGGCATGGTATCCTTGCGCGCCCCGCAGGGACGGTACCTGATCCCGTGACCACTTGCTCGCAGCCTTCCATGCCTGACGTGATTTGCTCCGCCAGCCGGCGGCCGACTGCCGCGGCCGGACGGTGCGCAGCGTTTGTCCTGCTGGGCCTGGGTTTCAGGTCAGCATGTGGGGGGGACATCTTCGTGGACGAGGCGTCGTCGACGGGTCTGTCATTCGAGCATTTCAACGGCATGAGCGGGGAATTGTATTTCCCAGAGATGATGGGCTCCGGAGTGGCGCTGTTCGATTTCGACAATGACGGCGACCTGGACGTATATCTGGTGCAGGGACAGATGCTGGGCGGCAAGCCGGTTTCGGCGGCGACGATCGCGCCACGCTACCCGACGCCGCTGACCGACCGTTTGTATCGCAACGACCTTGCGGACGGTGAACTCAGGTTCACCGACGTGACCGAGAGGTCGGGGATCCGGGCGCCGGGATACGGCATGGGGGTGGCGGCCGGGGACTATGACAACGACGGTCACGTCGACCTGTACGTGACGAACTACCAGTCGAACCAGCTTTGGCGTAACCGTGGCGACGGGACGTTCGAGGACGTGACGGCCCGTGCCGGGGTGGACGATCCGCGTTGGAGTGTGAGCGCCTCCTGGGTGGACTACGATCGCGACGGCTGGCTGGATCTCTATGTAGGCAACTACTTCCGGCACAGTATCGAGACGGATCGACGCGTCTGTCGCATGGCCAAGCAGGCCCGGGACTATTGCGGCCCCCTGAAGGGCGCCGGCGATCCCGATAGCCTGTTCCGCAACCGCGGCGACGGGACGTTCGAGGACGTGAGCGAATCTTCCGGTATCCACAAGGCCTATGGCGGGGCGCTTGGAGTGGTGGCGGCGGATTTCAATGGCGATCGCTGGCCTGATATCTATGTGGCCAACGACGGTGTCGCCAATCAGCTCTGGATGAACCAGAAGAACGGCCAATTCCTGAACGAGGCCCTGCTCGCGGGGGCCGCGGTCAACAAGGACGGGATGGCCGAGGCGAGCATGGGGCTGGACGCGGGGGATTTTGACGGCGACGGGGACGAGGACCTGTTCATGACTCACCTGCGCCAGGAGACCAACACGCTTTACGTCAACGACGGACAGGGATGGTTCGAGGACGAGTCCGTGGTCATGGGACTGGCCAATCCGAGCTTTTCCTATACCGGCTTCGGTACCGCCTGGATCGACTACGATAATGACGGTTGGCTCGACCTGCTGGCCGTCAACGGGGCGGTGAGGAAACTTCCGGCCCTGGTCGAACTGGACGATCCTTACCCCCTGCACCAGACGGACCAGCTGTTCCGGAACCTCGGTGACGGCAGTTACCGGGAGGTGACCGGATCGGCGGGGTCGGCGTTCGGGGTGTCGCTGGTGAGTCGCGGCGCGGCCTTCGGCGATCTGGACCAGGACGGGGACCCCGACGTGGTCGTGTCGAACAACGCAGGCCCGGCGAGGGTGCTCTTGAACGAGGTCGGCAGTCGAGCGGGGTGGATCGGGTTAAGGCTGCTGACCGCCGATGGCCGCCGGGACGCCTACGGGGCCCGTGTCGAGGTCGAGCTGGAGCGGCCACTGTGGCGGCGGGTGCGGGCAGACGGGAGCTATGCTTCGTCGAACGATCCCCGGGTGCTGGTAGGTCTGGGGACGGAATCCGGCAGGCCGGTGACGGTCCGCGTGATCTGGCCGGACGGGTCCGAGGAACGGTTCAAAGGCCTGTCTGCCGGCCGTTATCACGAACTTCGGCAAGGTGGCGCCAGGTGATCGGCAAGAGAAGCTTTGGGGACGTGTTGGAGTCCGACCGTGGAAGCAGGAGAATTGCATACGTGATCTTCAATCGCATCACCAGGGCCTGCTCGCTCCTCGCCATGCTCCTGGCCGCCGGCGCGGCCAGTGGCCAGGCCGCCCAGGGCACCGCGGAACTCGAGCTGGTCCCGCACCCGGACCTGGGCCAGCTCAAACCCGAAGTGCGGGAACTCCTCCAGCCTGCAGTGGAATATTTCACTCAACAGCGGGCCACGCTGGAGGGCCGCGCGCTGGGCCTCGCCTACGGTCGGATGGGTATCAACTACCTCGCTCACGAACAGCAGGAGGCCGCCGGCGCCTGCTTCCGCAACGCGGCTATCCTCGATCCGGAAAATCCTCGCTGGCCCTATCTCGTGGCTGTCCACTACGAAGAGACAGGGTTCCTGGACAAGGCCGTGGACAGCTACCGCGCGTCCCTGATCCTGGGGAAGACCTATCTGCCGGGCTACATCCGGCTCGGACGGGTGCTGCTGGAGTTGAACCGGCTTCCGGAAGCGGAGGCCGCGTTCCAAGTGGTGCTAAACGTGGATCCGGACGATGCAGCGGCTCTTGCCGGCCTGGGCCAGGTGGCCTTCGGGCGGGATGAGTTCGACAAGGCCGCCGGGCTGTTTGAGCGCGCGCTGCAGGAAGATCCCGAGGCTTCCTCGCTGCACTATCGTCTCGGTCTGACCTATCGCGCCCTCGGGCAGGCGGACAAGGCCCGTGCCGAACTGGATCAGGCGGGAGAGCGGATACCGGCGACGGATGATCCCCTGCTGGCATTCGTCCGCGGCCATACCCGCGGTGCAGCCCATTACCTCGACGCGGCCGCCGAAGCCGAGGCCGCGGGTAATTCGCCGGTGGCCATCAAGCTCTACGAGATCGCCACTTCCATCGAGCCTTCCAATGTGGATGCCCTCCTGAGGCTGGCGGAACTCCAGGGGGCGGCCGGCGAGATGGATGAGGCATTCATGAATTTCGGGCGTGTTCTCGCGATCGAACCCGCCAACGCGAGGGCAAACTACTTCGTCGGCACCGAACTGGAGCGGCGGGGACAGGAGACCGAGGCCCGCGCTTACTACGAGAAGGCATTGGAGACCGAGCCGCAACTGGTCGAGCCCCGCATGTTGCTCGCGAACGGCCTGATGCGGTCGGGCGAATACGAGCTGGCCGGCGAGCATTACGCCCAAGTGGCTCACCAGCTTCCCGGCAGCGTAGATGTAATGTATCTACTAGGTATGGCATGGCTGGCCGCGGGCGAATGCCAGTGGGCGAATCCGGTCCTCCTGCGCGCGGCGGGCATGGCGCCCGCGGACCGCCAGATCATGACCGCCCTGACACGGGCCTATTCGACATGCCCTGAAGCCACGCCCGAGGAGAGGGGCAAGGCGCTGGCCGCGGCTCGGGCGCTATACGACGTCCAGCCCGACATGGATACCTCTGAGACCCTGGCCATGGCAAGCGCCGCAAATGGCGAGTTCGAAGAGGCCGTCGACGCCCAGGCCCAGGCCATATTCGAGGCCCTCAAGAACGGGGCCGAGGACCGTCTGACGTGGCTCCAGGAGAACATGCAGCGTTACCAGGCCCAGCAGCCGGCAACGGCGCCCTGGAGCGCCGGCGCCGAGGTTTATCGGCCCGAGGCGCTGGTCCCGGGACCGGGGAGATGAATTCGCGTCGGCAGGCGAGCGGGCAGATTTCCAGGAGGTGAGTGACGATGGCGTTCAGTAATCAACAGGAACTCGAGGCCTATACGGAGTGGGTCAAGACAGAGCTTCGCGGCATGGGCGATCACGCCCGGAGCAGCGATCTGTTTCAGGAGGAGGCCGTGGGACACGCAGTCTGGACACTCCCCCACAGACTGTTCATCGGCAAGATATGGCCCAAATCAGATAAGAATCGCGCTTACTGGGTGATCTCCGGCAGCGATATTCCCACTGATCACATCGAGGGGTCGCTGGCGGAGACGGCGCGGGACGCCGCGCGCCATTTCACAATGAAGTGGCAGTTGCAGGGCGCCCGACTGGAGCAACTCGAAAGCAAAGAGGACTCGACGGAGACCGTGGATGACGTGGATTGGCAGAAAGTGGCGCAGCGGCTGCAGGCCCAGGCCGAGGGCCTCTACTCCCTGATTGAGAACGAGGAAATTTGGCGTCAGACCGAGGGCCCTCTGGTAGAGCCGGAGGTCTGACCGCGGCACGGTCTACTTGATCCGTTTCACGCGGACCTTCTTGTTGACCCCCTCCACGGACAACTGGTAGCTGCCCATAAACCCGCGCTTGATGGTGATCATGGGATCGGTGGCTTTCCAGCCCATCCGGCCCGATTCGATCTGCTGCCAGACCTGGCCGTTCTTGAGCGGGAAGACGGTGTCGCCGTCCCAGCCTGTGAACTCGCCGTCGAAACGGCTCTGAATGGACTTGATGTCCTTGTCCTGGGCGCCTTTGACGCTCTCCAGCCCGAAGCCTTCTTCGGTGGTTGAGATCGCGCCGGCGCCAGACCCGCCTATCAGGCCGGACGGTGCGGTCTGGGCCTGGGTCGTCGCCTCGGTCTCGTCGTCTGTCTGGGCTGCCCGAGCCTGGGTTTGCGGCTGACTCTGGGCCGGCGCCGGAGCGGCGGCAGTGTCAGCAGGGCTCGAGACACCAAGTTCGATCAGTTCCGTCGCAAGGCGGTCATAACAGGACAACCGCTGGGCGTCACTGGCGATACGAGCGCATTTCATGAATGCGGAGGCGCTGCTGTCGCTGTCGTCCGCACCATTGACGACGGAACTTACGAGGATGGTCGCAGCCAACATCAAGGGGCGGGTCTTTCGCATACGAGGCACCTGTGGGAGTACGGACTGAAACTTAGCAGAAATTCGGAGGGTGCCGCCATGAGAGCGTTGCCCGCCGCTGACCGCGCCCCGGGCGCGTCCTTTGCCTGCCCGCGGCAAACAGCGATAATTCCTATTCTGACCGCGCCGGTACGCCGGGATTCCGTCCAGGGCTCGTTGACCCCTACCTGGTCGTCGCCTTGCTGCGCGAAAACGGCTGTGGCCGGGCGCGAGGGGAGGAGGTTTGGTGACACTGAATGAACGACGAGCAATGCCGCCACGGGGGTTTTTGGGCCAAACCCCTCGGGACGCGTCATCTTTTCGGCGCGGAGCATTGCCGCTCGTTCATGTCGCGGCGCTACATGACGCTCGCCGCACCTGGCGTGGCGAATAGCGACCCTTGCCGCGATGATCGGGTAAGTGTTGACAGGTCCTCGATGAAAGATCCAAGCAACTCCATCACAAAGATCTACCGCCTGGCCCAGAGGCTGCAGGTACGGGGCGACCTGGCCACGGCGAGATCCCGACTGATGGAAGTGCTGCAACTGCAGCCCGATCATGCCGACGCGCTACACAGCCTGGGGAACATCGACGCCAAGGAGGGCCGCCTCGACGACGCGGAGCGCCTGGTCCGAAAGGCGATCGCCATCGATCCCATGAAAGGCGCCTTCCTGAATAGCCTGGGCAACCTCCTCAGGGTCCGCGGCAAGTTCGATGAGGCCGCGACGGCTTACGGTCAGGCGGTTGCCCTCCGCCCGGATCTGGCCGCGGGGCACAACAACCTGGCGGAACTGCTGCTTCGCAAGAGCGAGTTCGAAGCGGCCATCGACAGCTGTTTCCAGGCGCTGAAGGCGGACCCCAATTACGCCGGGGCCTATGACACCATGGGTCGCGCGCTGAACAACATGGGCCGTTTCGAAGAGGCAGCCGACGCGTTCCGGCGGGCCGTGATCATCCGTCCGGACTTTGCCGTGGCCTACGATCACCTCGGACACGTGTACCGCGCCCAGGGGAAGATGGAGGAAGCCCGGGACGCGTTCGATCACGCGCTGATGATCGATCCGGACAATGCTTCGGCCAGGTACAACCTGGGCACAGTGATGACGGTTCTGGGAGATCTGGACGGGGGCATGGAGTGTCTGGAGAAGGCCCGGGAGGCTCGGCCCAGGCACGTCCCCACGCTGCTCAACCTGGCTATCGCCTACCACACCAAGGGGCAGCTGAAGGTTGCCGCAGACACCTATCGGGATGCCATCGAAGTCGACCCGGAGAATCCGGTGCTACATTTGAATCTCGGGCTGGTTCACGTCGAACAGCGCCGCAGCGAGGAAGCGGAGCGCAGCCTCTTGCGCGCGCTGGAGCTGGACGAGGGGCTGGTTCAGGTCTATGCGGAACTGGCCGCGCTGTACGAGGAGACCAACCGGCTTGCCGATATGCAGGCGATGCTGGAGAAAGGTCTGGAGCTGGATCCTGGTCACGCCCGGCTGAATCTCGAGGCCGCCAAGGCAGACCGCCGCCAGGGCAGGGTTGAGGAGGGCCTCGCCCGCCTCCGACTTCTGGATCCGGCGGCACTGGATCCGCGTCTAGCGGAGCAGGTGCATTACGAGCTGGGCTATCTCCTCGACCGGGCGGGCGAGGCCGGAGAGGCCTTCGGGAATTTCTGCGAGGCGAACCGGCTGGCGAGCCAGACGGTCCGGGCCCGGGAGGCCGATCCGAAACGATTCCTCGATATGCTGGATCGGCTCAATGGATTCTTCTCGACCATGGATACCGGTGCCTGGACTCCTGTTCCCGCGCTGGAGGGCGAGCGTCCGGTGTTTATGTTCGGCTTTCCGCGCTCGGGCACGACGCTGCTGGACGTCGTTCTGGACAGCCATCCCGGGATCGCGACGGTGGAGGAACAGTTCACCATCATGCCTGTGATCGACAAGCTACGGCAGAGTCCGCGGGGGTTCCCCGATCAGCTGGCAGTGCTGACTGAAGATGACATCGCCGGCCTCCGGCATGACTACCTGGACGCGTTGGCCCAGTTCGTCCCCGACGGCTTCGACGGCGTGGTGATCGACAAGATGCCCATCCGGACGGTTCACGCCGGTATGCTCTGGCGATTGTTCCCGGACGCCAGATTCGTGTTCTGCCTCAGGCATCCCTGCGACGTGGTCTTGTCCAATTTCATGCAGCATTTCACCGTCAGCGCTGCGTTCGCCAATTTCTACACGCTCGAGGAGTCGGTCAGGCTCTACGACAAGGTGATGAGTCTATGGCATATCTACGCCTCGAAATTCCCGTTGCAATGGCACGCCGTCCGATACGAGTCGCTGGTGGATGACATGGAGTCCGAGGTCCGGCGTGTCCTGGAATTCCTCGGCGTGCCCTGGGAGCCGGCCGTTCTGGACTATACCGGGCGGGTAGCCGAACGGGGCCGGATCAACACCAACAGCTACCATCAGGTGGCGGAGCCGGTCTATGCCAGGGCGAGCGGACGCTGGCGCGCCTACCGGGCGCAGCTGGAGCCTCACATGGGGCTACTGGCGCCGCACATCGAGAGATTCGGCTATGACTGCTGACGGTGACATCCCTCTGACCGGATTGATTCGTGTCTACGACGCCGCCATCGATCCCACCGTGTGCCGACAAGTGATCGAGTTGTTCGAAGCGGATACGGACGGCCAGTTCCGACGTCCGAGACAGGACACCTGGGTAGAGAACATCGTTACCCGTAATCCCCGTCCCGAGTGGAGGGAGATCGAGACGGCCTTCGTCGAGAACATGGTCAGGCACCTGCGTGATTTTGCGTCGGTGCCCCAGGCGAAGATGCTGTCAAGAAAGATCTCCGGCGCCTTCGAGCACCTGAAGATAAAGAAATACAGGGCCGGGGCATCGAGCCAGGATCGATTCCCGCTGCATTTCGACGCCTTCGACCACAAGACCTCCGTCCGGATCGTGGCCTTCCTCTGGTACCTCAATACTGTGGATGAGGGCGGTGAGACCGTATTCCCGGTCCTCGGTCCCCGGATCGCGCCCCGCGAAGGCCGACTGGTGATGTTTCCGCCCATGTGGATGTACGAACATTGCGGGGAGCCGCCGGTGTCCGGGGACAAGTACATCGTCACGAGTTACCTGAATCTCCAGGACCCGGAAGACGCGTTCCGGTTCTCCTATCCGCTCCGATGAGTCCCGGCGGCGGATCCGGATCCACCGCCTCACCGGGCGAACGCGCCGGACAGCTCACCGAAAATGCTCGCCGGTCCGTCGACCAGGGTCGACCAGACTTGGCTCTTCCTCTCCTGGAACAGGCAGCGGCACTGGCGCCGGAGATGGCATCGGTCCATGTGCAGTTGGGCAGGGCGCTAAACAACTTGCGCCGCCTCCCGGCGGCACACAGCGCTTTCGAGGAGGCGGTACGCCTCGAACCGGGATCCGCCGACGCGTGGAACGGCCTCGGTCATGTCCGCCGCGGTCTGGGCGACCTGGAAGGAGCCGCCGGCGCGTTCCGAAAGGCGGTATCAATTGATCCGGCCTCCGCCCGGGCCCTCGGTAACCTGGCTTCCGTGGAGATCTCACGGGGCGAGGTCGAATCCGGGCTCGCGATGTTGCGCGACGCGGCGGCGGTGGACCCGGCAAACCCCGGGGTGCGCTGTCTCCTCGGCGACGCCCTCCAGGGCACCGGCCGTCAAGACGAAGCAGAGGCGGCCTATGGCGAAGCCCTGAGCATCGATCCGGATCATGCAGACGCCCTGACCGGGTTGGGCGCCGTTATGGATGCCATGGGCAGGTACGAACGCGCCGAGCGGCTGTTGCGCCGGGCCCTCGAAAGGAAACCCGGCGACCCGGTGGCGGCCGCGTCCCTGACCCACGTGCTCGAACTGCAGGGGCGCAGCGAAGAAGTCCTGACATTGCTCCGTGGGTTCGGCTGGTCCCGGGTTCCCGACTGGGCGGTGGTGTCCGAGGCGCGTCAACTCTTCGCCCTCGACAGGCGCGAAGAGGCCGAGGCCCGGCTCGACAATGTCGATCCCTCCGGGATGGACCCGGCTATTAGGGCCGCGGCGCTGAACCTGCACGGGCGGATTTCGGAAGCTGGTGGCGACTACGAGGCGGCGTTCGGGGCTTTCCAGGCTGCGAACCATGCACAGCCGGTCGATTTCGATCCCGAGGGATATCGCGACACCGTCCATCGCCTGATCGGTTTCTTCACCCCCGAGCGGCTGCGGGCGCTGCCGGGATCCGGATGCGAATCGGACCGGCCGGTGTTCATCGTCGGCATGCCCCGGTCCGGCACGTCCCTGGTGGAGCAGATACTCGGCTCTCATTCCCGGGTCCACGCCTGTGGGGAGCGCACCGATTTCTATCAGCTACCGCGCCGCCTGTCCGGTGGGCCGGCGGCGACTCGCTGGCCGGAATGCCTGGAGAGCACGGATGTGGCGGAGCTTTCCCGTGTTGCCTTTGAATATCTGGACGGGGACGGCACCGACGGGACCTCCGCGCTTAGATCGATCGACAAGTTGCCGGCCAACTTCCTGAACCTGGGCCTGGTACAGCTTCTGTTCCCGGGGGCCCACGTCATCCACTGCATTCGCGATCCGATGGATACGGGGCTGTCGTGCTTCCAGCAGGACTTCCAGAGTCCCGGCATGGGATTCACGAGAGACCTGAGCTGCATCGGACTGTACTACCAGGGCTATCGGCGGCTGATGGAGCATTGGCAGCGCGTGCTGGATCTCCCGATCCACAAGGTGGCCTACGAGGATCTGGTATCCGAACCGGAGGCCGGCGCCCGCGCCATGTTGGAGTTCCTCGATCTGGAATGGGAGGATGCCTGCCTCCGGTTCCATGAAAGCCGGCGCGTAGTGCGTACGGCGAGCCATCTGCAGGTCCGGCAGCCCGTCTATGAGTCGAGCGTCGGGCGATGGCGGCGCTACAGCCGGTGGCTCGGGCCCCTCAAGGCCGCGCTGGATGTACCCTGGCAGGAGGGAACCGCTCCGCCAGGCCAGTGAACGGGTCGGCCTCGCAGGCCCCGGATGCCCACGCCAGTCCGTCTGCGATCCCGTCGGCGTTTTCAGATCGGCTGAGAGCGAGCTCCCGCTCGCGGTCACCGGCGGAGTAAGCCTCCCCGGGTGCCTTGGCCGCCACCGAAAGCCACCGCGGCTCGCCCGGAGGCATTTCACCCGCGGTCAGAGGCGGCCCGAGAAATTCGAAGATCTGGGCGGTGACGCTTCGTGGGTCCGCCACGAAGGACTCGAAATGCACGGGCAGGCACCGGGGCGCGATGTCAGGATCGTCGAGCGCGGCGGCCATCTCCCGGGCGTGCATGAGCCAGCTCATGGCGGCCAGCTGTCCTTCGGTGTATTCGTCCGTGGTCTGCGGCGCGCCAGGCACAAGCGATGAAAATTCCCGCACCCGGAAGTCCCTGGCGTACAGCCGGGTCTCTCGACGGGCGTGAGGGCGAAGCATGGTGGCGAGGTAGGTCTCCAGGTCCACGTAGAGGAGTACGGCCCGTTCCTGCCCGCTGTGGCGCATCAGTGTTGGAATCAGATTGCCAGCGTGGCTGGTGGGCTTGACCAGGGGCGTCTGGCCCGAGCGCCAGGTCTTTCCCAGCGTCATCAGACTCAGTGCCTTGAGGGACTCCCATCTCTGCTCCGATATGGGGAAACCTGGACGTCCGAGGGCGCGGGCGCTGCGTGACAGGCCCATCAGCAGAGGGGGCTCCCGCAAGGCCAGGTAGCAAGTCCGCTCACCGAGGATCCTGGAGAGCAGGGTGGAGCCGCAGTGACCCACATGGAACAGGTAGTGGATGATGCGTCGTCCGCCCGGGTGTCTCGACGCCAGGTCCATGAGGTCGTCGAGGTCGGCGATCACGTCCTTATCGCCGGCACGGACGATACGATTGTCCAGGAAGGACGATGCCCGGTAGGACTCCTCCGTCATGGGCGTGAACACCGCCACGCCTCGCAGGGGCTCCACGTCCCTCAGGAACAGCGCCGGGCTGGTCAGCATCGCCTCCTGAAGGCGCTGCGAGTCGGTTTTGTCAGAGAGCGACGGCCGGGTCATGACGGGGCGGAGATTAGCACAGGGGCCGCTGTGCGCCGTGGTATCCTCGTCCGGTCCTTTTTATCCGCACTGATCCCTCATGGCCAGCATGCCTACCGCTCGCGGTCAGGTCGTCAAATCCTCGCGCCGTCGCCCGACCGGCCGTGCCACCGGGGCCATCCCGCCGCCCTCGGCAACGCCGGCGAACGGGAGAGAGAAGTCTGTTTCGCCAGCCGCATGGCGCCTGGTTCCCTGTCGCCCTCAGGTAGCCAGTTCGCCGATCGGTCCTGCTGATGGCGCAGGTCCGATGCAGCACTCATACGATCGTCGTGGGCCCGTGGACCCGGCAATCGCCGGTGGGCCGGTTCCGGGCATTGGCCCCGGGGCGGTCGCCGGCCGATAATCATCTGCGGGAGGAATTCAGATGTTCCAGATGGATCTTCAGAAGGCCGAGCGCTTCATCGACGATCGCCGGGTTCAGGAAGCCGAGTCGATCTGTCATACAGTGCTGGCACAGCGGCCGGATCACGTCCGTGCCCTGCGCCTGATGGCGGAGATCAGGCTCCGGGAGCGCCGGCTGGAGGAGGCGGAGGAGTACATCAATGCTGCCATCGCGCTGGACCCGGAGGACCCGAAGATCCTCAACCAGCGCGGGCGCCTCAGGAATAATCGCGGCCAGCTGACCGAGGCCGAGGCGGATTTCCGGCGCGCCCTCGAACTCGACCCCACGTTCGCCGACGCCTACAACAATCTCGGGCACGTGCTGCGCCGTACCGGCTACGAGGACGCGGCGGAGCAGTGCTTCCGCAAGGCCCTGGCCCGTGATCCGGAACACAGCGCCGCCAACCTGAACCTCGGCGCAGCCGTGTTCGAGCAGGACAAGCCGGAAGCGGCCATCAGGTTGCTGGAAAGGGGACTCAAGGAGGACATGGTCAACGTCGCCGGGCGGTACAACCTGGGTCTGGCGTATCACCAGGTGGGACGTTTCGACGAGGCAGTCTACACCTACCGGCAGGTGATCGCCGCGGGGGTCACGGATCCCGACGCCTACAGCAATCTGGCGTCAGCCCTGCAGGCCATGGGCGATCTAGAAGGGGCGATTTCGGGCTTCGAAACCGCTCTCCAGATCAAGGCGGATCACAGCCCGTCGCTGGCCGGACTGGCGGGGGTGCTGGAGATCACGGAGCGCTATGATCAGGGAGTCAGCGTGCTCGCGTCTCACCTGAAGCGGGGCACGGCGACGCCCAATATGCATGTGGCCTACGCCAATCTCCTGCGCCGGATGGAGAGGGGACGGGAAGCGCTGCGCCATCTCGCGCCTCTGGCGACGGCGGACGGGCTGAACGACATCGAGCGCACGGCAGTCATGTTCACCCTGGGCGATCTGCTGGACGACATGGGCGAGTACGAGCGGGCCTTTGTTGCATACAGCAAGGCCAACCGGCTCAGGGGCGCCCGATACTCGAGGGAGGGCCGCGAGCGTGATGTGGGCCGGCTGATGGACACCTTCAGCGCGGAGCGCCTGGTCTCCCTGCCGCGCTCGGGGCGCGAGACGGAGACACCGGTCTTCATCGTCGGCATGCCACGATCCGGTACCTCCCTGGTGGAGCAGATCCTGGCGACCCATTCCAGGATCCATGGGGCGGGGGAACTGCGGGACATCGGGTTGCTCGCCATCCGGCTGGGGTCCAACGACGACAACGTCCCGTATCCGGAATGCGTCCTCGACCTGGATATCCGCAAGCTGCGGGAAAGCTCAGGCCCGTACCTTTCGCGACTCGGCGGCAGCAGGCTCAAGGTGGCCCGGGTCACAGACAAGATGTGGCAGAACTTCGAGCACCTGGGGTTGATCGAGCTGATGTTCCCGAAGGCCCGCGTTATCCATTGCCTCCGTGATCCGGTAGACACAGGGATGTCCTGCTACCAGCAGAGTTTTGGCACCGCCGGCCCGCCGTTCTCCTACGATCTGGCTGATATCGGTCATTACTACGGCCAGTACCGGCGGCTGATGGACCACTGGCAGGCGGTGAGCGGGCTCAGGATGACGTCCGTGGCATACGAGGACATCGTCGAGGACCTGGAAGGAGAGAGCAGACGCCTGGTCGAATTCATCGGGCTCGATTGGGAGGAGGACTGTTTGCGGTTTTACGAGAACCCGCGGATTGTACGGACCGCCAGCCACGCCCAGGTCAGGCGGCCGCTGTATACCTCATCCATCGGCCGCTCGGACCGCTATCGGGAGCACCTCGGACCACTGGTGGATTCCCTCCGGGCCGGGGGATTCATTGAGGGTTGAGCGGGATGTCGAGATGAACGCCATCAGCGAAGCGATGGACAGGCACCGTCGCGGGGACCTGGTCGGGGCGAAGCGCTATTACCAGGAACACCTGGATCGTTGTCCGGAGGACGCCGAGGCCCTGTGTCTGCTCGGTGCCCTGGAGGGCCAGGGCGGCAATCACGAGGCCGCGGAGGAGATCTACCGGCGCGCGATCCGTTCGGCACCGGGACACGGCCCCGCCCACGGGGGCCTGGGAACCAGTCTGTTGATGCAGGATCGCCCGGCCGAGGCCTGCGAGGCCCTCGCCACGGCGGTCGCGCTGGCGCCAGGACAGCCGGAGCCCAGGCTTCATTACACCGTGGCCCTGCAACGCTGCGGACGGCTGATCGATGCCCGCCAGTCGCTGTCCGACTTTGTCCAGCGGTGGCCCGGGCATCTTCAGAGCAGACACAATCTGGGCCTGCTGCTGCTACGGACCGACTCGCCCGATGCTGCGGCCGAGCAGTTCAGGTTCGTGCTGGACCGGGAGCCCTCCCGTTCCGCGACCTGGCTGGCCCTCGGTCGTGCCCTGATGGCGGCCAACGACCCGCCAGGCGCGGAGGCGGCCCTGACGGAAGCGATCCGACTTGCCCCGGACGATCCCGATCCCAGGGTCCTGCTGGGGGCACTGCTGCAGGGGCGGGGCAGGCGCTCCGAGGCGAGAGCGACGCTGGAGGGCGCCCTCCAGGTCGCACCGGACCATGAAGCGGCTATCGTCGCGCTCGCGGAACTGGACCTTGCTGCCGGACACCCGGAACGTGGGCTGGATCGCCTGGTCCCGCTTTGCGATGGTCCCGGCTGTCCACCCCAGGCCATGATCGCCCTGGTCAGGGTGATGGCCGCCGTGGGCAGGCCAGAGGAGGCGGTCGGGCGGATAGACGGCTGGATATCTGCCGGCGGCGTGCCGCCAGGCATGTCGGCAGGGTTGCTGAGTCTGAAGGGCCGCCTGCTCGACGACCTCGGAGATTACGGTGCCGCGTGGGAGGCATGGGCGGAGTCCCTCAGGCTGGCGCCGCCGCAGACCGGAGAGCAGCACTTTGCCCGGGCCGTGGAGCGGCTCGTCGATGCGTTCGCTGCAGACGTCTTCGACGGTCGGGTGGCGCCGGAGGACACTGCTGCGGCACGCCGCCCCCTGCTGATCGTCGGCGCGCCCCGTTCCGGCAAGAGCATCCTCGAGCAGATGCTGTCCTGCCATCCGGCCATCAGGGGTGCGGGAGAACTTCGCGTGCTAGGCGCGTTGAGCGACGAGATCGCCAGGCGTCACGGGACCCGGACCCGGCCGTATCCGGAGTGTATTTCCGCCCTGACGGACGAGGATATCGGGGACCTGCGGAGAACCTATCGGGAGGTCGTCGGGAAACACGCCGGGGGCGCCGCCTGGGTGGCGGACACCCAGCCGACAAATTTCCTCCACATCGGTATGGCGGCACTGATCGAGCCGCGTCTGAGGGTCATCTACTGCCGCCGGGACCCATTGGATACCGCCTGGGCGTGCCTCGGCCGGCGCTTTGCCGATCCCGGGCTGGATTTCGTGGCGACACCGGAGGGAACCGGCACCTATCTCACCGGTATGGGGAGGGTGATCAGTCACTGGGAAAGAGTGATCCCGATGGAGATCCTGGAGGTTCGATACGAGGACCTGGTGAGGTCGACCCGTGACACGCTGATGCGGATCATCGATTTCCTGGGACTCGGGTGGGACGAGTCGCTGCTGGCATACGCCGAACCCGGCCGGCCGGACATCGATTCCGAGCCGGTCCTGTCCGGACCCCTGACCGACATCGAGATCGGGCGGGGCAGACCGTATGAGGACAGGCTCGCCGCCGTCCGCCGGAGTTTGGCCGAGGGGAAACATGGCAGCTGAACCTGTCCGGCCGGACGATCGCGTGGCCCTGGAGCAGGCGCTCAAGGCGTCACCCGACGAGCCCTCGGTGGTGCTCGGCCTCGGTCGCCTGGAACTGGCCGAGGGCAACCTCGATCGGGCCGAGGACCTGTTTCGGCGAGTGACTGCCCGCGGGGATTCCGTGGAGGCGAAAGAATTGCTGGGGCTCGTGCTCAACCGGCGCGGACGGTTCCGTGAAGCCCTGAACGAGTTCGGCAGAGTGATCGAGATCGAACCCGGCAGGGCGCTTTCATGGAACAGTTCGGGCGAGGCCCTGGGCAACCTCGGGCGTGTAGGCGAGGCGCTGGACGCCTTCGCCCGGGCGATCCGGATCGATCCTGGCTTCGCCCAGGCCCACTACAATGCCGGGCTGGCGATGCGGGCCCTCGGCAAGCGGGAAGAAGCCATCCAGGCGCTCCGCATGGCGGTACGGCTCAAACCTGAGTTTGCCGAAGCCCTGGAGGCGCTCGGCGGGCTGCTCCATGCAACCGGACGGTACGAGGGCGCTATCGATTGTTTCCGCGTGCTGGCCAGGTTACATCCCGAGAGCCCCAAGGCTCACACCAGTCTTGGCGCCTCGTCGCAGATGTTGGGCGACATGAAGACCGCCCGCAGATGCTACGAGCGGGCGGTCGAGCTTGCGCCGGACTACCCGGAGGCACACTGCAATCTCGGCACCGTGTACCAGGTGTTGAGAGACATGGATCGGGCCGAGGCGTGCTTCCAACGGGCCCTCGAGATCGATCCCGGCAACTCGGACGCCCTGGGTGGCCTGGCGACAAACATGGATCGCAGGGGCCTCCATGCGGAGGCACTAGAGCTGATCGAGGCCCGGATGGCGGATGACACGGTAGAGCTGGGCATCACCGGCGCCCAGATCCTTCGTCATCTCGACCGCAGCAAAGACGCTGCCAGCCTGCTGCGGACCCTCCTCGGCAGGAAGGGGATCGGCGCGGGCGAAAAACAGCGGCTGGACTTCATCCTCGGCAGTGTGCTGGATGACCTCGGCCGCTGTGAGGAGGCCTTCGCCGCCTACCGCGCGGGGAACTCCGCCAAGCCTCTGCGCTTCGATCAGGAAGAATATCGGGCCGACGTGAAGCGACTGCTGGAGGTCTTCTCTGTCGACGAGTGGCCCCGGCTGCCGAGAATCCAGGAACCGACCGAGCGGCCCGTCTTCGTCGTCGGCATGCCGAGGTCGGGCACGTCGCTGGTCGAGCAGATCCTGGCCTGTCACCCCCTCGTGGCCGGGGCTGGAGAGCTAACGGAGATGGGCCAGGCTGCGGTCGATCTCGGGCGGGACAGCGGGGCCAGGTTCCCGGACAGCATGCTGAGCACCACCGAGGATCGTTTGCGGATCTCCGCACGGATCTACCTTGATCGGCTCGACGCGGCTTCTCCGGACGCGCTCCGGGTCACCGACAAGACCCCCGCGAACCACCTGTTCATAGGCTTCATCCAGAACCTCTTCCCGAACGCGCGGGTGATCCACTGTGTGCGGCACCCGCTGGACACCTGCCTGTCAAACTACTTCCAGAACTTCGCCGGGCTGGGAATTCCGTTCTCCTATGACATGGGCGACCTGGCCGTGTACTACAACGACTATCTGAAGGTCATGGAGCACTGGCGGGCGCATGCGTCCATCCGCATGCACGAGCTGGTCTACGAGGAACTGGTCACCGACCAGGAGCGCGTATGCCGGGATCTGGTCTCGTTCCTGGACCTGGAGTGGGATCCGGCCTGCCTGCATTTCCACGAGTCCGGCAGGGTCGTCGCGACCGCCAGCCACGCCCAGGTCCGGCGCCCCATGTATCAAAGCTCCATGGGGCGGTTCCGCCGCTATCGGCCCTGGATAGGTTCGCTGGAAGAGGCCATCGACTGGGAGGCCTGGCGGCGCAGCGGCTTCGAGTCCCGTGTGGACGCCTGTCTCCGGGACAGCGGTTAGGGACGGTGCGGGACGCGAGCGTCGATCGCGCAGTGGACGCCCTGAGACGGGGGGAGGTGGTCGAGGCGCGCCGTCTCTGCAGGGACATACTGAAGACTCGCGAAGACGATCCCTTGCCATGGCGAGTACTCGGCGCCATCGACGCCGCCGCCGGCGACCTCGGCGCTGCCCGGACGGCGCTGGAGACATCGCTCCGGCTGGACCCATCCCACGCAGAGTCGCTGCTCGAACTGGCCAGGATCGATCTGGCCCAGGGCCGTCGCGATGCCGCCGTGGTTCGGCTGGAAGAAGCCGCGCGAGCCAGCCCCGGTCCGATACTGCTGACCCGGATCGGGGAAATCCTGGGGAATCTCGGCATGGTGGACGACGCGGAAGTCTGTTTCCGCCGGGCCATGCAAAGCGACCCCGCCAGTGTTGCAGCTCGATTCAACCTGGCGCTTGCGAGAATGGCGGCAGGTTCCACCGGGGAGGCGTGTCAGCTCCTGGAGCAGGTCGTGTCGGCGCGCCCGGGACTGGCGGCGGCATGGCTGTATCTCGGCGGCGCCCTGAACGCCCTGGGCAAGTACGCAGAGGCGATCCGGGCTCTGAGGAGGCACCTGGAACTCAAACCGGAGAGCCCCGAAGGGCATACGTGGCTGGGCGCCTCGCTCCAGTTCCTCGGCGATTTCGAGGGAGCCGAGGAAAGGTATCGCGAGGCGGTGACCATCGACCCAGGATGCGCCGACGCCCACGCCAACCTGGGCAAGCTGTTGCTGGCCCAGGAGGACCCCTGCCAGGCGGAGTTCCATTTCCGCTGCGCACTGGATGCCCGGCCTGATCATGTCCAGGCTCTGTCGGGCCTGGCGGCCTGGCTCGACGACCAGGGGTGCTACCAGGATGCCCTCGACCTGGTCGAGGACCACGCGCACGAGGCGCCTGGCGTTCTGGGCCCCATCCACGCCAGGATCCTCCGTCACCTGCACCGCCCGGACCAAGCCATCCGGGTGCTCGATAGAGCGGAGGCAGAACCGGGGTTGCCGCTGGATGCGCGGGTGCAGCTCGCCTTTTCCCGGGCGGCCGCCGCCGATGAATCCGGCGACTATGCCGCGGCATGGGAAGCGGCGGAGACGGCCAATCGCCTCCGTCGGGAGGTGATGCCAGCCGGCATGGCAGACAGCGACATCGGCGCAATGGAACAGGCCGTGGCGGACCTGAGGCTGGCGTTCAGCAAGGAAGAAATGAGCGGGTTAGCCCGGTCTCGCTGCCCATCCGAGCGGCCAGTCTTCATCGTCGGCATGCCGAGGAGCGGCAAGTCCCTGGCTGAGCAGATCCTGTGCAGCCACGCGTCAGTGAGCGGCGCCGGCGAACTCAGGGCACTTGGCGAAGTGAGTTCGGATCTCGCGAAGAGCCTGGGTGGCTGGCCGGGGAGCGCCGCCAGGGCGACGACGGACTTGCTGGGCGCGCAGGCGGGGAGATATCTCGCCGTCCTCGAGGAGGCCGTCGGCACAGACGCGGCGAGGGTCACGGACACCATGCCTTTCAACTTCGTCCACCTCGGCCTCATCGAGATGCTGTTCCCGGGAGCCAGGGTAGTCCACTGTGTCCGCCATCCCCTGGATCTCGTCCTAAGGTGCTATTTCAAGAACTTTGCCGGCCGTAGCCTGAGTTTCGCATTTTCCCTGGACCACATTGCCCGCTACTACCTCAGTTACCGGTCACTGATGCTGCACTGGGAGGCGGTGAGTGGGCTCCCGGTCTACCTGTTACGGTACGAATCACTGGTGACCGATCCGGAGCAGGAGACGGCGGGGGTGCTGAAGTTTCTTGGACTGCCGTGGGACCCTGCCTGCCTCCGATTCTACGAAACCGGCGTCGCCACAAGCGCGGGCCCGACCCCGATCAGGCGACCCCTCGACCAGAGAGAGGTCGGCGCCTGGACGCACTACGCGGCGGGTCTGTCCGACGTCTCGGGACGACTGCCGGTCGCGGAGTACGAACATGGCGGGTTCTGACGGAATCAGCGTCGCGCCGGCTTCATTGCTGCAAGCTCGACACCCGCTGGGACGGGGCTGCCCGCAATATTCGGGGTCTCTGGCGAGGTTCGGCGCCCGCGTCCGCAAACATGACTGACGGCCCCGCCAACTGGCTCGCCGAGGCCAGGCGGCGCCACCGATCGGGGGACGCCGAGGGGGCGCTGCGCGGATATCGGCGTTGCCTGGACGGCGCCCCGGACGTGCCCGAAATTCGCGTGCTCGCCGCCATGGCGGCGGCCCAGTGCGGCAGGCTGGACGAGGCCGTCGCGCACGCCCGGCATGCGCTGTCAGTGCGCGACGACACGGCGTCCCGAATGACCCTGGGCCGGGTGCTTCTGCAGGCGGGCCATGCGGAAGAGGCCGTCGCCTGTCTGAAACGCGCCGCCACCGACGCGACCATGGCGGCGGACGTCAATTTCCTTATCGGCCAGGCCTTCAGATTACTCGGACGGCACGCGGAGGCCGCCGCGGCGCTGGAGGCCTCGGTGACCGCCGCACCCGGCCACGGCCCGGCCTGGAACGAACTGGGCGTGGTCAGGATCCGCATGGGACAGGTCGGCGCAGGCGCGGACGCCTTCCGCAAGAGCCTGGAGGCCAGGCCCGGCGATCCCGGTGTCCTGTCCAACCTGGCCAGCGCCAGTCTCCGGCTCGGTGACGCCGAGGCCGCCGAGAGGGCGGTGGTGCATGCGCTGGAGATCGACCCGCAATCACCTCGGGCCCTGGGTGCACTCGCCCGGCTCGAGCGGAACCGGGGGCGGCTGGTCGAGGCGCTCGCCGCCTGGGAGCGGTGCGTGAGGCTGGACCCCGGATCGCCGGACGCCTGGTCGGGCCTGGGGTCGGCGCGGCAGGCGGCGGGTGACCTGCCCGGTGCCGGGGCGGCCTATCGGCGGAGTCTCGAACTTGCTCCCGGGAATGAAGACGCCCTGGCGGGCATGGCCGAGTGGCATGAATGGCAGGGCCATTACCAGGCAGGGCTGGAGGTCCTGCAGGATGCCGACGGGGCGCCGGTCACCCCCGGCGTCGATCTTGTGGCCGGACGCCTGCTCCGCCGGCTGGGTCGCTGCGACGAGGCCCGCCGGCGCCTCGAAGCCGCGGTGCCGGCACCGGGCGGGGACGCCGTGCTGAGGCGACAATTCGCTTTTTCTCTCGGCGATGTCTGCGACGAACTCGGCGACGTGGTCGCCGCCTGGGAGTGGTACCAGGAGGGTAACCAGCTGACGCCGGCTCGTTTTGACCCGTCGGCCCATCGTCGCTCACTGGCCCGCCTGGCATCGCTGGCGCCGACGCCGCGGGCGGGAGAAGCCGGGGCGGGTATCGTGTTCATCGTCGGCCTACCCCGGTCCGGGACCACGCTTGTGGAGCAGGTTCTGGCCGCTCATCCCGAGGTGATCGCGGCAGGGGAGCTTCCGATCCTGGGGCGCCTGGTACAGGCCTTCGATTCCGGGGCCGGCGCGGGGGGAGGAGATCCCGGGAGACTGGTTGCCGACCGGTACCTGGCTGCGATATCGGAGATCAGGGGAGGCGGCGCCGTCATGACGGACAAGATGCCCCTGAACTTCCAGTACCTGGACATGATCGGTGCGCTGCTGCCGGGGGCCAGGATCGTGCACTGCCGGCGGGACCCGCGTGACACTGCCCTGTCGTGTTATTTCACTGACTTTATCGATCCGGCCCTGGCATTTGCCACCCGGCTGGACTGGCTGGCCGACTACATCCTCGCCTATGGAGAATTTATGGATCGTAGGCGGGACGGCCTGGCGGGCCGGATGTTCGACCTGGATTACGAGTCCCTCGTCGAGGCCCCGTCACAGACAATTCGGGGGCTGCTGGATTTTATCGGCCTGCCGTGGGACGCGGCCTGCATGGAACACGGCTCCCTGGGCCGGATCGCCGCCACCGCCAGCCACGCCCAGGTGAGACGGCCGATCTACCGGACTTCCATCGGGCGCTGGAAGGCGTATGAAGAGAAGCTCGCGCCGCTGCTGAACAGGCTGGAGGAGGGGGCCGGGCCCGGCATGCCCTAGTCGGTGGAGGGCCCCAGTCCGCGGATCAGCGGCTCAAGGTGATCCTGGTAGTGCCGCCAGCGCCCCACGGACCCGGTGTAGAGGGGTTGGCGGACCTGCCAGCGGCTCAGGGTGGTCACGGGCTGCGGGTTGTTGACGAAGTCCATGCATCCGGGGTACCAGCGGAGCCCGCAATATCCGAGCATGCGGCGCGTGGTGACTTCCAGGTCCGACAGCACCGACTCGTAGCTGATCTCCAGCACACCGGATCCCCGGCCGGCCCAACGCTCACACACCCGGCGGTAACTCCGGTAATAGGCGGTGATGTCCTCCAGGTCGTTGGCGTACGGGTTCCCGACGGGGAAATCCTGGAAGAAGATCGACAGGCAGGTGTCCAGCGGATCCCGGACCACGTGGACGATGCGCGCTTCCGGGAAAATGCGCCGGATGACTGGGATATGGCGAAAGTTGGCCGGGTACTTGTTGGTAACGACCCGGGTGCCGGAGGCGCCCAGGCGCTCCAGGTAGGCGGCGCGGATCTCGTCGTCGTTACCGGGCGGCGCGGCGTCGAAGAAAGCCAGCTCGCCGACGCCCCTTGCCTCGGGATGGCCGGTGATGATCTGGTCCACGAGGGTGGTACCGGAGCGGGGCATGCCGACGATGAACACCGGCACCAGGGACACCCGCCGGCGCTTCGGGCCGGCGGCGGGGCCATCACCAGACGCCAGCAAAGCCTCGGTCTCCCGGTCCAGTTTCCCGCGATCGAACGCAGGCAGACGTCGGCGCTTGAGTTCGTTGGCCTGCCGGAAGTATGCGAAGGCCTCGTCGTAGAGCGCGAGGTCGTCACAGGCTTTACCGAGGGCGAAACCGAGGGGCTCCCTGGTTTCCGCCGGAAGGCCAGGGGACGCCATCAGCGAGCGAACCGCGGCCAGGTCCGGATCTTCGGGGTTCGCCAGCCTCTTAGACTCGAGAATCTGTTGCCATGCCTCGGCACAGTCCGGCCTTGAAGCCACGCAAGCCCGGAATCGATCCAGAGCATCGCCGAAGCGCCCGGCGGCCAGCTCTGCCATGCCGAGGCCGAGGAGAGCCTCGATGCACTCCGCATCTTCCCCAAGCGCCGTCTCGAACTCGGCCCGGGCGCCTTCGTCGCCCATGGCTGCCATGACGCCGCCAAGCCTTCCGTGGACCTCGGCGACGTTGGGGGCACCGGCCGCCAGGGAATCACGGTAGGCCCGGGCAGCCTCCTCGAAACGCCCTCGGCGTTCCTCGGCCAACGCAAGGTTGAACCAGAAATCGGGCTTCCGCTGGCCGGCGTCGATCAGGCTGCGGAAGCAGCCGGCGGCCACCGCGTATTCGCCGCGGGTGGCCGCCAGCGAGCCCTTTTCCGCAATGGCCGGCGTCGCTGTGGGGTCTTCCGCCAGGGCCGCCTCCAGGTGGGCGTCGGCGCGATCAAGGTCCCCTGACTTGCGCGCCAGCCTGGCCGCCAGGCAGCGGACAGGCACCAGCCGCGGGAACTGCTGGAGGATCAGCTCTGCCTGGCGGAGGGCATCCCCCGGACGGACACGGGCCAGCTCGCCCAGCCCTGCCACGATCTGCCGCAGGTCGGCTGCACCGGTCATGGTCAGGTAATACTGCAGTTGAATGCGATGACGACGCGCGGGCGCTCGCCCCGGTAGACGAAGATCTCGTGCATGAGGAACGATGGGAAGATCACCAGGCGGCCCGCCCGGTGAGTCACGTCGAAGCCACCGTGGTGATACGGCATCTTCAGGCCGAGGTTGCCCGGTTCCGAGTGGAACCAGGAACACCAGCGCGGATCGTGGAACCGCACCAGGCCACTCTCCGGCTGGTCCGGCAACTCGTCTCCCGGGTCGACGCAGAAGATGCCGGACCAGGAGGCATTCTGGTGGTTGTGCAGCCCCTGGAAGCCGCCGTTGCGTGTGACGTGGAACCAGGCGTGGTAATTGAACCGCAGCTTGCCGAGCTCCTCATCGGAGAATTTCGTCAGCTGCTTCAGGACTTCGCCCAGGCTGGCGTGGCAGAACCGGGCGACGCTCACCACCGGTGGGTCCTGCCAGCGGAACAGGTCGAACTTGCTCTCGAACAGAGGCCCGAACTGGGTCTCGCGTTGCTTGTGATACCGGAATTCGTCTCCTTGCTGCTCCTTTTCCAGGAACAGTTGCGTGAGTTGCCCGCACACGTCCTCGTGATCCGCCATCTGGGCCTCGATCATGGGCGTGGTGAACAGATCCGTGATCCTGATCATGTCAGTCCTCGTCGGTTCCATAGCGGCTGATATCGCCCAATCCCTGCAGGAGAGGGGCGAGATGGTCACTGTACCGGCGCCAGCGACCGATGGAACTCTTGTATATCGGCTGTCTGACCTGGGTCATGCTCGCCGTCGTCACCGAACGCGGATTGTCGAAGAAGCTCAGGCAGTCCTCCGACCAATCGAGGCCGAGATACTCCACCATCGCCCGGGACTGGCCCTCGGGATCCTCGACCAGAGACTCGTAACGGACCTCGTGCATGCCGCCGGGCAGCACGGTGCTCCAGTGGCACATGAGATCCCAGTACAGGCTGTAGGTCTCGCCAAGCTCGGCCAGGTCGAAGGTGAAACCCCTGTCGTTCTGGAACGAGGTCATGTAACAGGAGACGCAGGTATCCCTGGGATCGCGGACGCAATGGATGATCCGGGACTGCGGCAGCATCAGACGGATAATGCCGGCCAGGGTGTAGTTGAAGGGCAGCTTGTCGATAATCCGGTCCGCGTCGCGTGAATACATCGTAATGCGGTCGATATATCTCTTCCCGAGATCCCGCCAGATTTCCAGGGGCGCGTCCCTGATTCCCTCAGGCTGCTTCGAGCCGGGTGGCAGCACCCGTCCCAGGCCGCCAAGGACGCGCCACAGATCGTTGATCTCCCCTGCGCCGTGCACTCGCGGGTGGGAGGCCAGGATCTGCTCAGCCAGAGTTGTGCCGGATCGCGGCATCCCGATGACGAACACAGGTAGTTGGGAGGGATCGCCCGAGCCGCTGAATTTCTCGAAGAGCGCCGGTTCGAATGTGGCCGCGATCCGCTGCACGTTGACCCGTTCTGCCGCCATGTCGAAGTCGGTCATCTCCCGTTTAAGGCGATTGGCGCGCGCGTACAGGGCCATGGCCTCGTCCAGACGGTCCAGCTGATCCATCGCTTTCGCCAGACCGAAGCAGATGGTCGCCTCGTTGTTCGGTTCCAGGGACGGATCGGCGAGCAGCGACTCCATCTGCGCGATATGAGGGTCTTCCCCGGTGAAGGTCTTCAGGGAGGCGAGGCCGTAGTGGGCGCCTCCAGCCTTGGGATCTCTGCGGATGACCCGCGCGTAGGCCTCCTCAGCGGCGCCGAAATCGCCCCGGTCGCTGTGGATCGTTCCCAGCCGCATGAGCGGCTCCGTGACATCCGGGGCCAGCTCCACTGCCCTCTCCAGCGCCGGTACGGCCTCGGCCGGTCGACCCAGCTGCTGCAGGGACGCCCCGAGGTCGGCGTGGTATCTCGCCATATCCGGCGCCAGCCGGCAGGCCTCGGCAAAATGCCCGACCGCCGCCTCCAGCCTCCCCACCTGGAAGGCGACCCGTCCAGCAAGGTGTCTGGCCGCCGGATTCTCGGGCGCTGCATTCTCGAGCCGTTCCGACCTGTCCCATGCCTGGCGAAATTGCCCGTCCCGCAGAAGCTGGTCGATTCGCCCTGCTTCGGCCTGCACTTCGGCCTCGGACAGGCTTCCGACACTACGCCCGGCGCCCTGACGTTCGCTGACCGGGACGAGGTCGAAGGCGATACTGACCCGGCGCCCCACTCCGCGGAAGGGCAGGGTGCGGTGGTAGAAATACGATGGGAACAGCAACATGCGTCCGGGCTCGGGCTCGATCAGGCGCGTCGGGCTGGCCCTGTCCAGGCTGAAATCCTCCGGTGGCCTGCCGAACTCTATCCAGCCCGCGTGATCAGCGTCCGAATCCGCGGATGGCGGGACCGCGGCGTAATAGACGCCGCTGAGCCAGCCGGTGGGATGGACGTGCGCCGCCTGGTGGCCGTCACGTTCCAGTACCGTCGCCCAGAACGTCAGCCGCCAATCGTCCGGGGCGGTGGACAGATACGGGTGATCCGACCCGGTCGGGATCGCAGCGAGGTATTCAGCCATCGCCACGCGCACGATCTCTTCGAGGGCCGCGATAGGGCCCGGCGCGTCGTCCAGCAACTCGCCGGTCTGGCTGCCCCGTCTCGTCGTCTTGGTGACCGGTTCCCACATCAGGGATCCGTGTGCGGTGACGTGCTCGACGAGGGAACGATTGAAGTCCTCGAGATCCCTGTGGCCTTCCGGAACGTCGACGAGTCGTGAAACCATCAGTTCGTCGAAGTCCAGCAATATCTCGACGGTGTCACGGTCGCCCGTCTCATTTGCCGCGGCCGCCAGGTAGGCCAGTGCCCTCCGGTTCCCAGGACTGATCTCCAGGCACTGCCGGAGGACCGGTTCGGCCTCCTCAGCCTTGCCCGCCTGGAGCAGTGCGCTGGCGAGGTTGGTATAGCTCGCCGCGAATCCCGGGTCCACCCTGATCGCTTCCCGATACGAGTTCAGCGCCGCATCCGGGTGCCCGGCGGCAAGCTGCGCATTTCCCAGGTTCGAGTACAGCTCCGGCTGGCCGGGGCTCAGGGCCAGGGCGCGCCGGAGGGCGAGGATGGCGTCCTCGTGCCGGCCCAGGGTCTGCAGGGTCGCGCCGTAGTTCGACCACAACAGCGCATCGTCAGGGATTGCCCGCACCGCCCGCTCGTAGGCGTCGGCGGCCTCCCCGTAACGGTCGGTGGCTCTCAGGGCGTTGGCGAGGCAGTGCAGGGCATTGCCGTTCCGGGGTTCCAGGCGCAGGGCTTCCCGGGCCGCGGTCTCGCAGTCCGGATAGCGGCCGGCCTCTTCCAGCAGCATGGCGAGGTTGGACCGGAACGAGACCGTTTCAGGGCTCGCTGCGATGGCCTTCTGTACCAGCCGGATGGCGTCATCGATATTGCCCGCCTCCCTCGCGATCAGTCCCAGCAGGTGCAGGGCGTCCGGGTGGCCGGGTTCGGCCTGGAGGATGCGCCGATAGATGCGCTCCGCCTCCACGAAGCGGCCTCGCTGGTGCAGGTCGACGGCCTGCGCCATCATGCGGCGTCTCGGCGGCAGCGGCTGCCAGCCGGTGTCAGGGCTGCCGGGATGGTTCACTTACGGGTATCGTCCGCTGGCTGATGATCAAGCCGCCAATGATATCAAGTCGCGCAGGCGGAATCCGGGGCGGCGAGGCGCCATGGGCGTTTGAGTCGGCGCAAAAAAAGATGGCCCGCCGAGGCGGGCCATCTCAGGTCAGAGACCTTATTCCGATCTACCCGATCAGAGATCCTGCTCGTAACGGAGGTACGGCACGCGGCCATACACGTCGTGCAGCTGGTTCGAGTAGTACGGGTTCGACAGGCCCTGGCTCGTCGGCGGATCTTCGTCGAAGACGTTCCGCGCGCCGATCGTGACCAGGCCGTTCCATGGCGTGGCGTACCCGACCGAGAGATCCAGGGTGGACCAGTTGTCCAGGTGGTAGTCCTGGATCTTGTTGTCCGCCGAGGAAATGTAGTTCCAGATCGCGTTGGCGCTGAAGTCTCCGAGAGACCAGTTCAGCGAACCGGTGCCACGGTTGTCGGGGGCGAAGAAGGCGGGCGGCTGCAGGCCGTCGCCGTTGCCCTCGTCACGCTCGTACTCGTTGACGTAGGTCCACTGGATTCCGGCGCGGAAGTCGCCGATGGAGCCAATCGAGAACGCGTAGCTGCCCTCGATGTCCAGACCGTCGGTCTTGCGCTTGGCGATGTTGGAGTTAACCCGGTTCAGGAACCACACGTTGCCGTTCTGGAAACGGGTGACCTCGCCGACCGTTCCGCCCGACGGGGGCGACGGATCCAGCGCGTACTCCTGGTCCATCAGCGCCTGCATGGACGCAATGCCGATCTCGTCCTCGAGTTCGATATTGAACCAGTCCAGCGCGACCGACAGGTCGTCCAGCGGGTTCCACACCAGGCCCACATTCCAGGAGTTGGACTTCTCGGCGGAGAGGTCCCGATTTCCGCCCTGGAAGTTCTGGTACTGGGTGGAGAGGCAGGGGTTGCCCGGAGGCACATCGTCCGTCGCGTACTGCGAATCCAGCCGCCCCGTGGCGGGGTCGCCGAAGGCGTTGTTGCCGCAGGCCCGGGCGTCGATGGCGTTGTCGAAGGACTGTGACGCGCCGCTGTAGAGCTCCGACATGCTGGGGGCCCGGAAGCCGGTGCCGTAGGAGCCGCGCAGCAGCAGGCTGTCCAGCGGCCGGAAGGCCACGCTGAGCTTCGGGTTCACGGTGGTGCCGAAGTCGTTGTAGCGGTCGTAGCGTCCGGCGATGTTGAAGTCCAGCATGCTCAGTACCGGGATAGTGGTCTCGGCGAACAGCGACTGGACCACGCGGGCACCCGTCACGTCCTGGCCACCTGCCGATCCCTGGATGTTGCCGGCATTCGACTGCTCGTCATATTCCTGCTCGAACTTGTCGTCGCGGTACTCGAAGCCGAGGGCCACGGGCACGGCGCCGTTCTTCATCTGGAAGGCGTCGAACGTCACCTGGCCGTCGAAGCTCACGATACGTGTCGAGGCGTCGAAGGTGCCGGTGAGAGCCGCCGCCTGCTGGGCCGCCGCCTGAGACGGGTTGGTGTCCCATGCGGTGTTCTGGGCAAACATGTCGAACGTGCCGCTGTCGATGGCCGCCTGGATGTTCGGAGCGAGACCGAGACCCGGAGACGCGGAATTGCTCCACTGCTTGCTCCACTGGGCGCCCAGTTCCCAATCCATGCCGCCGAGCCAGTCCACGGTTCCCTGGAGACCGGCCATGTAGTCGACAAGGGTGTCGTCGATGTGGGTGTCGCGGAAGCCGCCCGGGACGTTCCGGTAGAACGCGGAGACGTCAAACGGCCCATCGACCTGGGTATCACCCGTCCCGTCGCCATCCGTGTCCGCCATCACCGAAGTGCCCTGGAACGGCTGGCCGTTCTCGGCGCTGGTGCTGCCGGGGATCGTCGGGTTGTTGGGGTTGGCGGCGGAAATGGTCGGGAACGGCGCCGTGAACGGGCTCGGCGCGTACCGGCCGAAGTTCTCGTTGAACGAGAAGGTCCCGCGGGTCACGAACGTCGTCGACTCGTTGATGTCGTAGTTGCCGTTAATGAAGAAGCTCTTGGTGTTGTTGTCCGCTTCATTGGCCGAGGTGCCGGCGTAGTTGAACCGGCAACGGGGCGCCCGGTACTGGGACTCGGGATAGGTCTCGCTTTCACCGAGATTGGCGGGGCAACGCGGATCCGGGAACGTGCCGACGGACAGATAGGCCGGGACCAGGTCGGCGTCAGCCGTTCCGTCGCCGTCATTATCTGTCGAGAAGGCCATCGACGGGTTTCTCGGGTCGTTGGTGGTCAGGTACCCGAAATAGCTGCCCGGGAAGCCGTAGGAGGACAGGCCGACGGCCGAGAAGCTGCGGTCACCGTTGTAGATCATGTCCTTCTGCTGCCAGTCGAAGGCGAAGGTGATGTTGCCCTTGGCGCCGCTGACGCCGCCCACGATGCTGGCGCTGTTCTCGTCGCCGCCGGTCTGGGTGGGCCGGCCGACGCCGTAGCTCAGGTGCATGCCCTCGTAGTCCTTGCGCAGGATGATGTTGATCACACCACCCACCGCATCGGACCCGTAGATGGCCGACGCGCCGTCGCGCAGGACCTCGATACGCTCGACCGCAGCCAGTGGGATCGTGCTCAGGTTGGTCGCGGAACCGGCGCCGAAGGTCGGTGCGCCGGTGATACGACGCCCGTCGATCAGGACCAGAGTCCGCTGCCCGCCGAGGCCGCGAAGGCTGACGACGTTCTGGGACTGGGCGGAACTACCGGACCGCTGCCGGAAAGAACCGAATGTGTTGAAGGAACTGCCGCGCAGCACTTCGGCCACGGAGATTTCGCCGGAGGCATCGATGTCCTCGCGGGAAATAACCGAAACCGGTGACGGGCCCTCGATGTCGACACGCTTGATGCGCGAGCCGGTCACCGTGACCTTGTCCTGGACTGCTACGTCATCCTGTGCAAGCGTCGCCGCAGGCGCGCCCACAAAAGATGCCGCCACACCAGCCGTCAGTGCGTAACGAACAGCGTCCCGTACGGGATTTCGCTCTGTCATGTAGTCACTCCTCCTAAGAGAGGTTGGCATTGTGGAAATCGATCTGTCCCGTAGGACTCGTCGATGAAAACTCGCGCTGCACGGAAAGATACAACCGTCCGCTGACGCAGAGTTGGTTGGATACTAGCAACACCTTTCGTCGATTGGAAGCCTTTTGTTGTAAAAAAATTACAGGCGTCGATCGCGCATGTTGCGTCCCGTCAACGGAGGTCCAACGGGTGAAAAGAGGCCTGAGCCGTGCCAGAATTTCCAATGCCTGCAACGCACAATAAGAAGATGCAGGGTGGGTTCCGTGGCCCATCGGCCGACTCGGTTGTGTGCGGCCACTCGACTGTCGGAAGGAGGTATCGATCGGGGAACGCTGCTTGTTGCGAAAAGGCAACGAAATTTGTTGCAAATATGCTACACGCGGTCCGGCAATCGTCCCGATGGCGGTTCAGCGGCGCCGGGCGGTCAGCATCCAGCCCATCAAAGGGCCGCGCTCGTGATGGATCAATGCCGGCGGGTCGGCCCGGAATCCATGGTCGGCAAAGACGGCGACCATGTGGGCGACATCGGGCTCGCCGCGGCCCGCGGCCATGAGGTCCTCGAGGCGCTCGACGTTGGCGGAAATCCGCTGCCTGCATTCGGCCAGCAGGGTCATGCCTGCGTCCATGCCCTGCGAGCCGCACCGCCGGTATGCCTCGGCCACATTCTGAAGCGCCATCTGTAGGAGCTGGGGATGAGGGGAGGCCTCTGCTGCCCGGCTGACGGCTTCCGCGGCCCGGTTGAGATGCTCCCGGGCGCGCTCGGCTTCCGGGTCCGAGCCCAGGGACCGCCGGGCCTCCGGCGTGGAGGCCGATCCGACGATGGCGATGATGGCAGCCGCTCTGTCGAAGAAACCCGTCTCCTTGAACAACAGGGCGGCGTTGCGGATCTCCTCACGGGAAGTCTCCATGACGACAGACTTGTCGTGATGGACGATGAACTGCAGTCGGGCGGCGGGCGCCGAGATCCGTGCCAGTTCCGCGGCGCAGCCCTCCAGGTCCGTGTACTCCAGCGCATATTGGCCGGCCACGGCCTGGAAGCAGGCGCCTTCGAAGCCCGTATCTTCGGCGGCGGTGCAGGGGTGGAACGAGATGCCCTCGAGCAGGTCCCTGTTCCGGGTGACCGTGTCGTGGGGCCTGATCGCCGCCGAATCGATGCCGTGGATCTCCAGGTCCAGGCCCTTGTCGCGCGAGACCTCGTTGGCGATCATGGCGATGGCTCCGTTTCCGGTGCAGATATCCAGGACCCGGTCCCCTGAAGCGAGCGCGCCAAAGAAGGAGACCCAACGGGCCTTGATCGCGCCTTCGTAGTTCCCCACAAAGGCGTTCCGGCACGAGGTCAGGAAACCGTGCTCCCAGTACTTGTTCCAGCTGTCGTCCTGGTCTCGATGGCTCTTCATTGCGGAACGCCGGGCTTGGAGGACCCGGGATAATATATGTAGGCTCCAAAAGTTCCAAAGCACGTCCGACCTCAGCGTGGCTGACCGCCGGACACACCCCCGGGACCGGCATCCGACTTGAATCAGGAAACAGCAGCGTTACTCGCCTCGGCCAAGGCCGCCCTGGCTGAGGGCGACCGGCAGGCCGCGACAGAGCTTCTGAGGCGGCTGGTCCCCCTGACTCGCGAGTCAGGCCCGCTCTCGGTCACGCTCGGCGAGCTATTATGGCGCGCGGGCGACGCCACGGGCGCGGAGTCGGCATTGTCCCGGGCAGTCGCCTTGTCGCCGGACGATCCTGACCCCAGGCTGGCCCTGGCGTCCCTGCTGCGTGACTCGGGGCGTCCCGCCGAAGCCCTGGACCACCTGGAAGAGGCCTGCCGGCTGGCGCCGAGGGATCCCCGAGCGGCCCACCTCATGGGTCTGATGCATCTGGACCAGGGCCTGACAGGCACCGCCGTGGAGTGGCTGACGCGGGCGCGCTCGGCCGGCGGCGATTCCCCTGATCTGCATGCGGACCTGGGCCTGGCGCTGCAGAGCAGCGGTGACCTGGACGGAGCCGATGCCTGTTATCGCCGGGCCCTGTCCCGAGCGCCGGGACACGAGCGCTCGCTCCGGGGACTGGCCCGTCTTGCGCGCCTCCGGCGGCGGCCAGAGGAAGGGCTGGCCTTACTGGAACCGGTGGCCGGGACCTCCAGCGGAGGGTTGCTGGCCGAACTCGGGGGTTTGATGTCCGCGGCCGGCCGGCCCGGCGACGCAATTGCCCTGCTGGAATCGCGGCTTGCCTCCCTCGACGACGGGGAGGGGCGGATGGAGGTCCATTTCCGGCTCGGCGAGCTATACGACGCCAGGGGCGAGCCCGCAGCGGCCATGGGACATTTCCTCACCGCCAACCGGCAGAAGCAGGCCCGGTTCGACCCGGCGCACTATGCCGGACTGGTGGATCGGCTACTGGCCGCGTTCAGTCGCGAGGCCATGGCCGGGCTCCCGCGGACCCGCCGGGAAGACGACCGGCCCGTCTTCATCGTGGGCATGCCCAGGTCGGGTACGTCGCTCGTGGAGCAGATCCTCGCCAGCCACCGGGATATCCACGGGGCCGGTGAGCTGTCCGACCTGGGTCTGCTGGCTCTGTCCACGGCCACCGGGACCCTGGAATACCCCGAATCGGCCGCCGCCCTGAGCAGCATGGACATGGATCGCCTGTCGGCTGCCTACGGGTCCCGCCTCGACGAAATCGCCCCAGGGGCCAGCCGGGTCACCGACAAGATGTGGCAGAACTTCGAATTCCTGGGTTTCGCCTCCCTGCTGTTCCCCAAGGCGCGCGTGATCCACTGCACACGAGACCCGATGGATACCGGCCTTTCGTGCTTTTTCCATCATTTCTATGGGGCCGGTGTGGCTTTTGCCTACGACCTGGCCCACATCGGGGCCTACTACCGACAATACCTCCGCATCATGAATCACTGGCGAGAGGTCTTGCCGCTGCCTGTCCTGGAGCTCTCCTATGAGCGTCTTGTCGCCAACACGGAAACCGAGACCAGGAAGATCGTGGATTTCGTCGGGTTACCCTGGGATCCTGCCTGCCTGAGGTTCTTCGAAACGGAGAGGGTGATCGGGACGGCCAGTCACGAGCAGGTGCGGCGCCCGGTCTACCGGACGTCCGTCGGCCGTCACCGCCGATACCTGGAGTGGCTCGATCCGCTGGCCCACGCTCTGGGGGAGGATCTCCGGTGCCGGGGAGTCGCGCGGAGGGCTGACCGGGACCTGGAGTGACCAGTCCCGCTCCGGCGGGACTGTCTTCGAAAGGCCCGACGTGGGCGAAAAACAATGCCCGGCAGCACGCTGCCGGGCATTGTTCCATCCAGGTTAACAGGCCCTAGTTGAGTATCCTGAGTTCAACTCGCCGGTTAAGGGCTCTGCCCTGGGCTGTCCCGTTGTCCGCCACCGGCTCGGACTCCCCGTAGCCTCGGACGCTGAACCGGTCCGCATTCAGTCCCCGGGCAATCAGATAATCAGCCACTGATTGGGCGCGCCGCTCCGACAGCACCTGGTTGTACTCGGCAGGGCCGGTGCTGGACGTGTGGCCCGCGACTTCGACCTTCATGTCCGGATAGCGGGCCAGCTCGGCGGCCGTCTTGTCCAGGACCCCCTTCGAAGCCGGGGTCAGTTCGTCGGAATTCGTGGCGAACGCGACCCCTTCGAGAGAAGTCACCTTCTTGATCTCGCAGCCCTTGCTGTCCACGCGCACGCCGGGCGGTGTGTCGGGGCATTCATCGTCCCAATTCAACACGCCGTCTCCGTCAGTATCCCGTTCCACCGGGCAGCCGGAGTCGTCGACCATAGTGCCTGCCGGCGTCCCGGGGCACTTGTCCCTGTAATCCGGCACGCTGTCCCCGTCGGTGTCCAGCGGGCAACCCCTGCTATCGACCTTGACTCCGGCCGGCGTGCCCGGGCACTTGTCGAACTCGTTGGTCACGCCGTCGCCGTCGCTGTCCGGATTCTCCATGGCGACGACTTCCTTGCTGCCGCCGAATGGGATCTGGAGTCCGATGTTGCCAACCCAGTCGTTCTGGGTGGGGCCCTGGAAGTCCAGGCGATATCGCATCTCGGCGCGCAATGCCACGTTCCTCTTCTGGCTCAGATCGATCAGGAGCCCGAGTCCGGCGTTGGCGTAATCGTTCTTGGTGTCGCTGTAGAGGGACTGGTTGTCTTCCGTGTATCCGTACCCGACCAGCCCGAAAGGCGATACGCGCCGTTCCCGGTACCAAACGTGCACGGCGTCCAGGCCGACACCCCAGATCGTGCTGTCGTTGGCGCCACCCAGGTCGTAATAGAAACCGCTGAGCTCAAGGTTCCAATTTTCGAAAGCGTGCCCGAGAGCGGCCTGTGCCCCGAAACCGTCATCGACGAATCGGCTGGAATCGGCCCAGATAGCCGAAATCATGGGCGACACGTACCACTGCCCCGGCGCCTCCTCGGCCTGGACAACGGAAAACGCGAATACCGCGCTGGCGGCAATCGCAAGCAGGGGGTTTCTCATTGGTTATTCCCTCCTCCCGGTTCTGTTTGCGGGCCCGTCTCGTGGTTGCTTGTATCGGACGCCGCTGGGGGAATCGCCGGACCGCCGGCGGGGCGGGTCCGTTCTCGCTTCGATACTACAGTACTCATCATAGCAGGGAAAACTCGAAATCTGCCCTCCCGATCGGGCTGCTAATCGCCCTTCTTCCAGTCATCCAGGATCTCGTCGCGGCGCTTCAGGATGGCCTGGATCTGGGACTTGTCCAGCAATCCGCTCATGGCGGAGCTGAGGGTTTCGAAATCCAGCACCTGCAGGCGGTTTGCCAACAGGGGGGAAATTTGCAACTGGACCCTGCGGATGTCCTTGGGCCGACCGCCGTGGGTGCGGAACGAGCGGGAGTGATCGATCAGGTACATCATCCAGTCTTCGCGGCCGTAGACCATGTTCTGCTTGGTCCGATCCTCGTTATAGACCAGTGTGTCGAAGAGGAACATCAGCTGCCACTGTTCCCCGAGCAAGCACCAGCCCTCGGCAGGTATGCTCTCGCTGTCCCTCTCCAGTTCGCTGATCAGATCGTCGATCCACAGCGACATGGAGCCGGTCTTGCCGTTGACGGTACGCTCCACCGTGACCGGGACCAGGTCGAGCTGAATCAGGCGGTCCAGCCGGTAGGCCGCCACCTCGTGCTCCCAGCGGTCGGAGAGGTTGATCAGTTTCCTGAGCTGGCGCCGATTGCTCGTCTCCAGGGAAGGCGTGGATTCTGTCTTGAAGATGGTAGTGAGTTCGTGGCCGTCCTTCTTCACCACGATCTTCTGGGGCTTGGTGACGCCCTCGCCCACATCCTCGATGGAGACGATTTCTCCTTGCAAGAGAATGTCCTCGACCTGGTCGTCCGTCAGCTTGTCCGGGCGCGGGCCGACGCGACGGGGTTCGGGTCCGATGGCCCTTGTGCCCGGCGTGCCCGAATAGGCCGCCGTCATCTCCCCGGAGGTCTCGACAAGCGCGGACGGCTTGCCGTGGTAGACCTCGACCAGCATGCCGGTGTCGATCAGGAAGACCTGCCCCCCCATCCGTTCGACCACGAGACTATCCGGCGTGGGCGTGTGGCCTAACACCGCTGTGTCGGCGTCGAAGTGATCGAGCACCCGGTCCACCTTCAACGATTCCGAGTTCGGGTTGCACCACGCTGTCCCGCGGTACCAGAGCGGGCCCTCTGCGGTGAAGACGGGCGACTGCTCCCTTGCGGCGATATCGGCCGCGGCGCCGGCGAGCCCCGGCTCGCCGACCGCTGCTACGGCCGCCGCGCCCGCCCGCTCACCGAACGGGGCGTTCTCGGCCACCAGTCCGGAGTCTCGCACCGCCTTCCAGGACGTGGCATAAGCTCGCAGGTCCGCCTGCAAGGCGGCGTTATAAGCGCCGGGATCCTGCCCGGTGAGTCCATCGACCAGCCCGCCGTGGACGAAGACAGTGTCGTTCAGGACGATTACCACCGGTCGTTCGAGCAACCACCCGCCGTAGCGCCCGTCCGGCGAGAAAGCCGCCAGCAGCCCGAAGTACCCGGGAGGATATTCCTCCTCGAACGCCGCCCTGCCTCCGGCGTCGTCGGCCAGACCCGTCCGGTGCAGGAAACGCAGGTATGCTGCCGACCTGAGGGCAGGATCTTCCTCGCCGGCGAAGGCCGCGAATTCTTCGTCGGAGACGTACTGCCATTCTCCGGACATGCGCATGGCCTCGTGGTTGCCGAGGAGCACGTGCACGGTACCCCCGGCCGCTGTCGCTTCCGTTTGCAGTCGCATCAACAGATCGATGACCTCCCGCGATTTTGCTCCGCGATCGACCAGATCGCCCATGCTGACAAGATGGGTGGCGCCCCCGGACCAGTGACCCTGGTCGTCGATGATGCCCGCCTGGAGAAGGATGCCGACCAGTTCGTCGTAAGCGCCATGGACGTCCCCGACGGCCACAATCCTCTCGACGCCGGTCCACCGCCACTGATTGTCGGCCGCGGCAGAAGACCCGGCCGGCAGCGAGATCGCGAATAGGAGACCGAGGAGCGCCGCCCAGGCGCGACCGACGGTGACGACGTTCTTCATTTCCAACCTCCCGGGGGTGCTCCCTTAGATTCCCAACTTTAGGGCAGGCGCCGGCCCGGAGCCAGCGGCACTGGCGGCATGCCTTCGGACAGGCGGGACTCTGCGAGGCCCTGTAGGCGCGGTCGCGGTCCGCGGGGCACCGGATGCCGCGACGGCCGGGCCCCCGGTAATCCCTTGTGAGACCACGGCGCGGCTGGTTTATGATGGCGGCGCTTTTCAAGTGTCGCCGGGGATCCGCCGTGAGACTGACATACGCGATCATGATGTTGGCAATCCTGCTCTCGGGCTGCGCGCTGGAGGAAAAGTCACGCGCGGACTTCGAGAGACACGACAACAGTATCCTGAGGACTTCGTACCAGGACGAGTCCGTGCTCGTGTTCGAGGCCCGCGCCGGTTCGGCTTACCCCTCGGACAGCGAGAGTGCGGAGGCAGTGCGGATGGAGTGGCTGCAGTCCTGGCTCGACCGCCAGGGGCTGTGTCGCGACGGCTACGAGATCGTCAGCCGGGAGCCGATCGGCGCCGGGCAGCCAAATTTCCATCACATGGATCTGCGGTATCTTGTGAAGTGTCGGGCCGAGGCAGCTGGCGAGGATCCCGGGCGGTAGCTGGCGGGCGGGTTGCCGACCCCTGGTCTCATCCATTTCCACCTCCGCGTTGCCAGCGGACGTGCGGCGCGTCCCCGATGCGACCATGACGGCCGGGACTGATGCCCGTCCGGCGGGTCCAGGGATGTCTGACTCACCTGGGACAGTCACTTTCAGTGCGGGGGGCCGCAGCGGGCAGGATGCCCCCGCGCCAGGCCCAGCAGCAACGCGGGCGGCCACGATGGCCCTGCCTGCAAGTACAATAGGACCTCGCGCCGGCCGGGGCCGGGCGTATCGGCGGCGACCGCTGAGCCGCGGCAAGGTCCCGGTAGATCAGAAACGGTAACTTGTGCCGCCTGGAGGATGACGGACAGAAAGATGGAACGTGTGGTATTCGACACCGATCTCGTGAAGCGCTACGACGGTCCAGGGCCGCGCTATACGTCGTACCCCACGGCGGTACAGTTTCACGAGGGATTTGGCGCCGCGGAATACGCGCGCCTTGCGCGCCTGAGTAACGGCAAGGTCGGCCCCCGCGACCTGTCGCTGTATGTGCACATCCCGTTCTGCCATTCCCTCTGTTACTACTGTGGCTGTCACAAGATCGTGACCCGCACGCCCGGCGTCGCCGCCCAGTACCTGGAATATCTGTTCAGGGAAGCCGAGCTCCACTCCGGGCTCTACGATCGGGAACGCCCCGTGACCCAGCTCCATCTCGGTGGCGGGACGCCGACCTATCTCACCGACGAAGAGATGACGGCGTTGATCAGGGGGCTGGAAAGGCACTTCAGTCTCCTAGCCAGCGGCAAGCGGGAATACTCTCTGGAGATCGACCCCCGGACGACCGGTCCGGACACGCTGCCCCTGCTGACCGGTCTCGGCTTCAACCGGCTGAGCATGGGCATCCAGGATTTCGATCCCCGGGTCCAGCGAGCCGTCAACCGCGTCCAGGAAGTGGACCACACCCTAGGCCTGGTCACCCAGGCGCGGGAGGTCGGATTCGTGTCGGTGTCCGTGGACCTGATCTATGGTCTCCCCCACCAGACGATGGAGAGTTTCCAGAAGACCCTGGATATCGTCGTGGCCGCCCGGCCGGATCGGATTGCGACCTACAACTACGCCCATCTGCCGAGGATGTTCAAGTCGCAACGGCTGATCCGAGAGGAGGATCTACCGACGGCGCAGACCAAGCTCGACCTGTTGCGGCTGATCGTGGATTACCTGACCGAACACGGGTACGAGTACATCGGCATGGACCACTTCGCACTCCCGGAGGATGAACTTGTCCGGGCCAGGAACGAAGGGAGTCTCCAGCGGAACTTCCAGGGATACTCGACATATGCCGACTGTGACCTCGTGGCCCTGGGCGTCAGTTCCATCGGCAGGCTTGATACCTGCTACAGCCAGAATCTGAAGCTGCGGAAGGACTACTATGCTGCCCTGGATGAAGGCCGGTTGCCCGTCTATCGCGGTGTCGAGCTGACCCCGGAGGATGTACTGAGGCGGGCGGTTATCCAGGGCCTGATGTGCCAGGACGTAGTCGAGATGGACGCGTTCGGGGACCGCTTCGGCGTCGATTTCGGAAACCACTTCGCCCGGGAACTCGAGGCCCTGCAGCCACTGGAAGCTGACGGTCTCGTGGAACTGGGTAAGGGAGTCATCCGGGTGACCGCAAAGGGCCGCTTCCTGCTGCGCCCCATCGCCATGACCTTCGACGCCTACCTTTCATCCGAGAAACAGCCGGGCCGGTTCTCAAAGGTCATCTGATCGGGTCGCCGTGTACCTGGCGCTCAAGCACTTCCATATGACATGCGCGGGCCTCAGCCTGCTGCTGTTCCTGTTGCGGGGCGCATGGATGTTCTCCGGCTCCGCCCGCCTGCAGACGAAATTCGCCCGCATCGTGCCCCATGTCGTCGATACCCTCCTGCTGGCAAGCGCTGTCGGCCTCATGTTTCTGATCAGACAGTTCCCATTCCAGCAAGGCTGGCTGACCGCGAAGCTGGTCTGGCTGGGCGTCTACATCCTGCTTGGCACCATCGCCCTGAAACGGGGTCGTACCCCGGCGGTGCGTGGCGCGGCATTCGTGGCCGCTGTGGCCGTGTTCCTGTGGATCGTGGCGATCGCCCGTACCCACACGCCCTGGGTGGTCCCCGTGTGAGAACTCAATCGCCCCGTGTTGCGTGGGCGGCCGCGACGAACATGGGGTGTACGACGACGTCGCCGGCCTCGATCCCGAGCCGGTCGCAGGTCCCTCCCGGGAGTTCCAGGACCGCTCTGACCGGTTCTTGCGAGGAGATCGCGCGGCGGGAGTAGGGCTCGGTGTTCCCGGCAATACTGCTGATGTGCCCGTCGGCGCGGATAAAGAGCATGTCCAGGGGCAGAGGAGTGTTCTTCATCCACATGCTGGCCACTTTCGGCTCGCCAAGGTCGAAGAGCATGCCCTGATCCGGATGCATTTCCGTCACGAACATCAGTCCTCGCTGCCGGTCCGCCGGCGTGACCGCGACACTCACCCGGAACGGCCTTGGCTGCTGATCGCTGGTTCGGATGACGAGCCGGGTGACGGCCAGATGATCCGGGAGCCCCGCTGCGAAGGTCATGGCATGCAGCGTCCCGATCAACATGACGATCGCCAGGGTGGGCAGCAACCAGCTACGAGCAGTCATTTTTGGTTGGGACGTACGTCAGGGCAGCGGATTAGGGCTGGATATTCTAGTCCAGGACCACGAACCGCCGGGTACGGGTTCCGCCGTTGGCCCGGCCAGCACGGTGATAGTGGCCGAAGCATAGTTGCAGCGCAGCATTTGTCAACGGCCGAACCGGGATCAATATCGACATGTTGCAATGCAGCAGGCCATTTGGTCGGGGTTTTTACCCGGTCCGGGCGCGCTAAGCCAATGATAATCAAGGTAGACTTGGTCCGCGGCGCCGCTGGTCTAGCCACTGGTCTGGCAAAAGGGCTATGCTTTACGGCCCGCACGGGCCTTGGCGCTGGATTTGGACGCGTCGCAACCGGCTCCGGATGGCGGGCAGATCGCCGCGGACCGGTCACAGGCGGCGCCGGGTAGAAGGGGTTCTAGGGAGGTGGGCTCCCCGTCCGCCGATGGTATCGGCGATAAGGACGCAGGATTTCATCTCCGTGTTCCCGGCGCTCCCGTGGCCGGCCCGCGTTTCTTAAGCGGTTGCGGCCAATCCGGGCCGGGTTTCGGCCAGAAGTCCTACATGAACAGATCACGCAGTTCCCGCAGGGCACGCATGATCAACGCCTGTGTTCGCTCGTCCAGCTGATCAAAACGTTCCGCCATCCGGGAGACCCGTCCGGAGAAGAGAGTGCCGAACACACTGGAGCCCTGTTTCGTCAGCCGAACATGGATTCTTCGGCGGTCCGTCCTGGAGGGTTTCCTCAGGACCAGCCCTCGGTCCTCGAGCCGCTCGAGGGTGGCGGACAACGAGCCCCTGGGTATTGCGGCCATCTCCGCCAGTTCTCCACAAGTCATCACGCCTGCCGTGCCCAAGTGGCAGACAACGTCGGCCTGGGCCGGCGTCATGTCGAACTGTCTCAGGTAGGCAGCGTCGTAAGCGTGATACGCGTGATAAGCGGACGCCAGTTCGCGCATCAGCGCGGTGGCGGAGCTGGAATTCGATCTGATTGCCTGGAGAAGTTGCATGAGTTAACGGATCCGAACGAGTGTCAATCTAGACGCCGCGGCGACATTCTGCAATGCGGAATTCCGAACCCTGACCGGGATTAGCGTTTCTAGCGGCGGCTCCGGCGGATATCCAGGGCAGCCTGGTAGACGTCGGCATAATGCCTTGCCGATCGGTGCCAGCTGAAATCCCTTGCCATCCCGTTGGTGCGCAAGCGATCCCAGTCCGACGACCCTTCCTGCCTGACGTCCGCCGCGCGGGCGACGGCTCGCGCCAGCTCCGGTGCCGTCACGCCGTCGAAGAGAAAGCCGGTGGGAGGGTGAGCGCCCCGGTCGGACGAGTCGACCACGCTGTCCACCAGTCCGCCCGTCCTGCGGGCAATCGGGATGGTGCCGTAGCGCTGGGCATACATCTGCACCAGACCGCAGGGTTCGAACAGGGACGGAATGGCCAGGGCGTCCGCGCCGGCGATCAACTGGTGGGCAAAATCCTCGTCGAATCCCTTCCTGAAGCCCAGCCGATCGGGGTAGCGGGCGACAAGCCGGCTGATCATTTCCTCGTACTCGGGGTGCCCGCTGCCCATCAACACCAGGCGCGTCCCCTGTTCCAGCAGGGCAGGCGCGGCATCCAGCATCAGCTGCCAGCCCTTCTGGGCAGTCATCCGGCCCAGCATGCCGACCAGCAGGTCCGGCGAATCGGGATCCAGGCCCAACTGCCGCAGAAGCCCTGCACGGCACTTCGTCTTGCCGCTCAGGTCCCGGGAGGAAAAGCAGGCGGCGATCCGACCATCGGTTTCCGGATTCCACTGCTCGACGTCGATACCGTTGAGTATTCCCGTCAGTCGATCTGCCCGATGACGCAGGACCCCGTCCATCCCGCAACCCAGCATGCTGCCCTGTATTTCCCTCGCGTAGGTCGGGCTGACGGTGGTGACCGCGTCGGCGTAAAAAATACCGGCCTTCATGAAGCTCAGGTGACCGTAAAACTCAAGGCCATCCATATGGAATGCCAGCGAGTCGATTCCCAGGCTTTTTCGGACCTTGCGATTGAAATTTCCCTGGTAGGCCAGGTTATGGATAGTAAAGACGGTGGCGGCCGTGGAACCCGAGTCGAAATTCAGATACGCAGACGCCAGACCGCAGTGCCAGTCGTGGCCATGGACCACGTCGGCCCGCCAGCCGTCCAGTCCCCCCACTGTCCCGAACATCGCCGCCACCTTGGACAAGACGCCGAAGCGAATGGCATTGTCGGGGTGCTCATTTCCGTACTGGTCGGCGTAGGGGTCGCCGGGGCGGTCGTACAACTCGGGACAGTGGATCAGGTAGACCGGGACGCGGGTCCCCGGCAGCGCGCCTTTGAGGAGCCGTACTTTCTGGGCGCCTATCAACGGATAAAACGGGCGCCCCACCGGCCGGGTCGACATCTTCGCCGTCACGCCACGATAGGCCGGCATCAGGATTCTGGCCTCGGCGCCGAAGGTCCTCAGCGCCGAGGGTAGCGATGCGCAGACGTCCGCGAGGCCGCCGGTCTTCGCAAGAGGGAACACTTCGGCGCAGGCGAGCAGGACGTTGAGATTGACGGGCATAGCTTGGGCTCCACGGCCGGCGCCGGCTCAGATTGCCGATTCCGGGTGTCGTAAGGTTAACTCCGGTACGCGCCTTGCCCTATAGTCTAGATTGTCCGGGGACAGATGGATCGGCCCGCGATCCCGGGCAGTCCAACGGGAGAGTGCAGGATGCAGAAGAAGACTCCTCGCCGCTACGTGAGCAGCCTGACGAGGGAGACCATCGGCGTGATTCTTGCCGGTGGAAGGGGATCGCGTCTGAAACAGCTCACTCTCGATCGGGCGAAACCGGCGACTCCATTCGGAGGAAAATACCGGATCATCGATTTTCCCTTGTCCAACTGCGTGAACTCCGGGGTCCGACGGATCGCCGTCATGACCCAGTACAAAGCTCACGACCTGATCATCCATCTGCAACGGGCCTGGGGTCACTTCCGCGGCGAGTTCGGCGAGCATGTGGAGATCCTGCCCGCCCAGCAGCAAATCGACGCCTCCTGGTACAAAGGCACCGCCGACGCCGTCTATCAGAATCTGGTCTACCTGACCCGGCACCAGCCTCGATACGTGCTCATGCTGGCGGGCGACCATATCTACAAGATGGATTACGGCTTGATGATGGCCCGGCACGTGGACTCGAAGGCAGATATTACCGTCGGCACCGTGGAGGTCCCGGTGGATCGCGCGCGGGAGTTCGGGGTCATGGCGGTGGACGAGAACAACCGCATCACCCGGTTCGCAGAGAAGCCAAGCAATCCGGAACCCATCCCGGGTCGCGAGGGCGTCGTCCTGGCCTCGATGGGGATCTACGTCTTCAATTTCGACTACCTCAGGGAGGTGCTGGAAGCCGATGCCGCCAATCCCGAATCGGCCCACGATTTCGGCACCAACATCCTCCCGGACGCCATCCTGCGCGACAGGGTCATTGCTTACGTCTTCCAGGATGCCGAGACGGGCGTGCAGAATTACTGGCGGGACGTCGGTAACGTGGATGCTTTCTACGAGGCCAACATGGAGCTGACCAGTCCCAGTCCGGAGCTGAATCTCTACGACGCAAGCTGGCCGATCTGGACTTACCAGGAGCAATGCCCGCCGGCCAAGTTCGTGTCCGATGCGGCGGGCAAGAGCGGCCTGGCCATCGGCTCCATGGTATCCGGCGGCTGCCGGGTGAACGGCGGGATCATCCGGGACTCCCTGCTTTTCTCGAACGTAGTGATCGAGGAGGGCGCCTACCTCGAGGGAGCGGTGGTGCTACCCAACAGCAGGGTCGAACCTGGCTGTCGATTGCGGCGGGTCGTGATCGACGACCATTGCACCATCCCCTCGGGCTCGGTGATCGGGGAGAATCACGAACAGGATGGCAAGCGATTCTTCGTCACCCGCCGCGGCGTGGTGCTGGTGACCCGCCAGATGCTCGAGCGCGGCTCCCCGGTCTGACCGGATTCAGGCGGCGGACGACGGCTGAAGGGTGGCCAGCACGTTGAAGCTGAGACTTACCCGGTCCTGGTCGCTGCGATTGACCTCGACTCCGTGTTCCAGCCACGATGGGAATACGTACATGCGGCCCTCCTCGGGGCGCATCCGCACCTCGGTAGCGGTGAAATGGGTCTCGGCGCCGATGGGGGGGCGCAGCATCCTCGCGGCGATCCTCGGGTCCCGAAAAAAAATACTGCCGCATTCCGGCGCCTTCAGGCTCACGTAGTAAACGCCGCTGAGATGGCAGTTCGGATGGAAATGGATGGTGTTGGATGCGCCCGGTGGACTGATATTGACCCAGGCCTGGTGGTGATAGGCGACGTTGGGGAGGAAATTCTGGGACTCCGAGATCTGCCGGCATACATCCAGGATCCGCCGGTTGATCTCCCCGAACTCGTCCAGGGTCTGGATGATGTTTGGGCTTTGCCAGCCAACGACGTTGGTCTTGGCGACGCCTGCGGGGTCTGCCTTCCTCATCCGGTTGGCCAGTTCCAACAGCAGTGGATTGAGGGTTTCCCGGTCGTCGAACAGGGTGGTCCAGACGAGACTGGGGAACAGGGGTCGGGTCACGATTTCCAAGGAATTATCCCCTCCGTGCGGGGTCAGAATTTGTGTAGGGATGATGAATTATCCTGCCGGCCCGCGACCCTTGTCCACGTGGCCGTGTCTGGCAGGGAGGGCCGCACCCATGCTCCTGGACCGCAACACCCTGACTCAATGGCTCTGGCCGCTGGCAATCGTCCTCTTTCTCGTGCTGGTGGTGACATCCTCAAGGACCGCTGCCGCGGAAAATCCCCGCGACGCCGTTCACGTGACCGGGATCTGCTAGGGCCTGTTGACGCTATCGGCAGAGTCGAGTCCGTTGCCGTTGCAACCATCCGGACATTCCGGGCATCTATGGTTACGAGAGCGACGGATCCTTGCGATCCGCCTGTCTCAAGTCACTCCTCCTATGATTGCGCCCGACCGCACTGAGGCCGGGCGCTCTTTTATTAGGTATCGTTAGCCAACAGCTTGCCCCGGGAGGCCCTCGATGACACCACACAGATCCCTCGTTGGCAGCGTCTTGCTGGGCTGCCTGTTCGCCGCGGTCCCGAGTTTGGCACAGGATGATCGCGGCTGGATCGAGGAGAGCAACGCCAGCGCACGCTACGTGGCGGAGAGTTCGGGTCTCGTATTCCCCGAATTCCAGGGCGGGACCGGGATCGAGGATGTCGACGAGGAAATCGTGATCCTCGATGGGAGCCTGACTGGCCGTGCCGTCGCGGCGTTCGAGGAGCAGGTCGCGGAACTCCGTCGGCGCCAGGCAGAGACAGGCGATCCCCGTGTCACCCAGGACCTGGAGATCATGATCGCCAGCCGGGACCGGTTGATCCGCCAACTCAGAGCGCAGGACGAATTCCTCCTGCCGTATATCAATGTCGCCCAGATTGTATTCATCGGCATCAGCGAACTCCTCGACGGCCAGATCGCAGCGAGCCGGCGGCCGGCTGCCCTGGTGAGGCTGAAACGTTATGCCGGCCTGGAGGAGGGCTACCGGCCGATTACCGAACTGGCGCGGGAGCGCATCGAGGCGCGGATGGACACGGTTGGCCTGATGCCGCCGTTCCGGGGTCGACTGGAGCAGGATCTTCAGAATTCCCCGAGGTACCTCGCCGGCGTCCGCCAGATGTTCGCCGCAAGCGGGCTCGAGGGCTACGAGGACGATCTGGCCGTGCTCGACGAGCGGATGGAGGCATACGACGGATGGATCCGGGAAGTCCTCATGCCGATGGCGCGGGACGACTTCCGTCAGCCTGGACCCCTTTATGAGCTGGCCCTGGAACAGATGGGTGTGGACGCGACTCCCGAACAACTTATCGCGGACGGGCTCGCCGGGTACATGGCGATCAGGTCGGAGATGGAAGCCCTGGCGCCGCTGGTGGCGCAGTCCCGGGGCTGGGACCTTACCGATTACCGGGACGTCATCACCGAGCTGAGAAAGGAGCAGTTCCACGGGGAGGCCATCGTCGAGCGATACGAACAGGTCAACGAGGCGCTGGAAGAGATCATCGTCCGCGAGGACATCGTCAGCCTCCCCGAACGGCCCGCGATCATCCGCATCGCCACCGATGCAGAGGCGGCCGCACAGCCACAGCCCCATCTGAAGACGCCCAACGTCGCCAACAACCAGGGTGAGCTGGTGGAATTCCTCATCCCGGTGGTGGAAGCGCCATCCGGCGACGGGCCGGCCGCGGTCTCAGACGAGACCTTCGAGGCCGGGGCCTGGACCCTGGCGGCCCACGAGCTACGCCCGGGCCACGAACTCCAGTTCTCCACCATGCTGGACAACGGCGTCTCGACGGCCCGGGCCCTGTACGCGTTCAACAGCGTCAACGTGGAGGGATGGGCGCTTTATGCCGAGGCCGAGGTCAAGCCCTATCTGCCCCTGGACGGCCAGCTCATCGGCCTCCAGTGGCGCCTGCACCGGGCCGCCAGATCTTTCCTGGATCCGATGCTCAACACAGGGAGGATCACGACGGACGAAGCCCGCAGGATCATGGTGGAGGACATCGTGCTGACGCCGGAGACGGCGCAACTGGAACTGAACCGCTATACGTTCACCCTGCCTGGCCAGGCCCCCGCATATTACTACGGTTATCGCCGGCTGCTGGAGATCCGGGCGAAGGCAGAGCTTGCCCTCGGGGACCGGTTCGACCGCCAGTCCTATCACGACTTCATCCTCGATCAGGGGTTGCTTCCTCCCGACCTGCTGGAGAAGGCCGTAATGGAGGAGTACTTGCCTTCCCGGTCAGGTGTCGTCGGTGACCAGCACGCTCTCTGAGTTCATGCTGATGCCGAGGGGCCCCCGGGGCAGGTAGGCCTGGATCCGGTTGCCGTCCCGAAGGATGTCGACCGGTACGGTTTCGCCCGGGTTGCCGCCGCGAGTGCCACGACGCACGTCGGCGGCGCCATATACCCGGATACCGTCGTAGCGCAGGATCACGTCCCCGGGTTGCAGTCCCGCGGCCTGGGCGGCGGATCCGCCCAGCACCCGGGTGACGGCGACCCGGTTCGGCTGACCGAGGGCATAGAGGTAACGGGCGTAGGCATCCTCGCCCATCTCATCCCTCAGTGAGACCAGGTCCTGGCGGACATCCCGCAGGGCGTCGAAGTAGCGGGGCGTCCCAATCCAGCCCTCTCTTTCTGCCTGGTCGCGCAGATACAGTTGCGCCATCGCCGCCTCATCGTATCGGCGCCGGAAGTAGGCCGCGTCCGTGTCGCTGAACCCGGCGGCCACCAGTGCGGCCTCGGTCAGTTCCCGGGGCGTATCCAGATCCCTCGCCTGGCCAGCCCGCCGGGCTCCGGGGTCGTCGCTGGACTCCCTCGCGGGCCGGTCCGGCTCTTCCAGCCGCGCCAGGCGCGAAGCCAACTCGTCGACCTGCTCCTGGAGACGCAGGCGCTCTTCGACCTCGCGGTCCAGAAGCCCCATCAGGCTGTCCAGGGTCGCGTCCGTTCTGACCCGGGGTCCCCCACCGATGACATCCGGGGCCGTACGTAGATTGGACGCCGCATCGGCGGGCGCCGGATCCTCGTCGTGCATCAGCGTCAGGGTGGCGGTCATTGCCAGGGCGGAAATTGCGGCGCTGCCCAACAGTTTCCAGTTCAGCATGTTCTTCGCCTTGATTCCTCGTGTGCCCGCGGGTTCACCGCCGGCGTCGGGCCGCCACGCCAGGGCCTCCATGGACGCCTTGGAACTCCGGGAGGTTCGCAGCGCGCCGAAGCCGGCGCCGGCGTGGATTCAGTGGGATTGGACCGGGCGGATGAGCGCGGGTTCATCTGTCCGGGACGGGGGGAGGCCGACGGAGGACGAGGAGGGACTTCAGCCGCAAATTCAAATGAGCGGCATCTGGTTGCCGGCGGGGCCTGGCCCTCGGAACAATGTCGTGTCCAGTTCCCTGTCCTCCCCCACCTGCAGCCCGAACCGCCGGCAGGCGGCGGTGAACCGCCTGTGGATCAGGTCGGCCCACGGTCCCTCCCCTTTCATCCGGGTGCCGAATCGCGGGTCGTTCTCCCGGCCGCCCCGCGCTCCTCGCAGCAGACTCATGACGCGACCGGACCGGTCCGGGAAGTGCTCGCCCAGCCACTCCCTGAACAGACCGGCGACCTCGTGGGGGAGGCGCAGGAGGATATGGGCGGCTGCATCGGCGCCGGCATCGGCCGCCGCCTCGAGGATGGCCTCGAGTTCGTGATCATTGATGGCCGGGATGACCGGAGCCACCAGGACGCCCACCGGTACCCCGGCATCGGCGAGAGCCCGTATGGTCGCCAGCCGTCTTGCCGGCGAAGCGGTACGCGGCTCCATCACTCGCTTGAGGGCGTCGCTCAGGGTGGTGACGCTGATCATCACTGACGCCAGGTTATCCCGCGCCATCGAGGACAACAGATCCAGATCCCGCTCGATTAGGGATCCCTTGGTAACGATGCTGACCGGGTGCCGGCATTCGGCCAGGACCTCGAGCAGATCGCGGGTGATGCCCAGTCGTCGCTCTGCGGGCTGATAGGGATCGGTATTGGACCCTAGCACCAGGACGCGGCAGCGGTACGCCCGCCGACTCAGTTCCCTCCTCAACAGTTCCGCGGCACGTGGCTTGAAGAGGATACGGGTCTCGAAATCCAGTCCGGGCGACATATCCAGCCAGGCATGGGACGGTCGCGCGTAGCAATAGATACAGCCGTGTTCGCAGCCGCGGTAGGGATTTACGGATTGCTCGAAGGGGACGTCGGGAGATTCGTTCCGCGAGATGATCGAACGGGTCGAGTCCGGGATCAGTTCGGTGGGGATTCGATCCTCGTCGTCGTCATGGTCGCCAGGCCACCCGTCCTCCACAGGCTCCACGGCGAGCGTCTCAAATCGACCTTCGGGATTCGAGACCGCGCCTCGCCCCCGGAGACTGGCGGCGGGGCGGCGCCGGGTCACTGGTCGTCTTCCGAAGAGGGATCGGGATCGACGACGGTCAGGTCCATCCATCCCGCGTACCCGCATTCGGTCTGCAGCCAGCATTCCTTGGGTACGTAGGTCTTGCGAAGATTGCCCCGCGGACGGAACAGCACTCGGAGTTTGGCGAAGCGGGGCTCCGAGGGATGCTCGTTCCAGAAGTCCAGCAGGACTTCCCCGTGATCCGGAAACTCTAGCCGCCGCAGACCCTCGATGCGTCCGCCATCGATTTCGCATTCCCCGGTCTGGAGATCGCAGCTCCGCCATCGGTCCTTGGAACGCCCGTGGTCCTCTTCGTCCATGAAGGCCTCGACGATCGCCACCTCGGCGCGCGGAGGGATGATGACAGCCATCCGGACGAATTGTCCCTCGTCCTCGACCGAGGACGGCACTTCGGAAGTGAAGATCCGCGCCATCAGGGCCGGACGTCCCATGGCCCCGGACGTAGCCGATGCAAGCACCGCTCCGGATGGTGCCCCCAAAACGACCGCCCACAGCAGTGTTGCCAGGAAGAGGCGTTTGACGCCTCGGTTCTCTGTCGCTGTGCAGCGGGATTTTCCGTCGCGGATCGTCATGCCATATATTTTGCCGCCCCCAGCCGCCTGGTCAATGGATCAGGAGCATCGTGGCCAGGCCGAGGAAGATGAGAAAGCCCATGCTGTCGGTCACGAAGGTGAGCACTACGCTGGAACCCAGCGCCGGGTCCCGGCCCAGCCTCTCCATGATGATGGGGACGGCGATACCGGCCCCTGCCGCCACCAGCAGATTCAGCATCGTGGATGTCGCCATCACCAGTCCCAGTTGGCTGTCGCTGTAGATCAGGGAGGCGATCACCCCCATCAAGGATCCCCACAGGAGACCGTTGATAAGAGCGATCCCCAGTTCCTTGAGGGCGAGGTAGTTCAGGTTCCCGCTATTGATCTGGTCGAGAGCCAGCCCGCGGACCACCAATGCCACCGTCTGGTTGCCGGTATTCCCGCCGATCGAAGCGACGATAGGCATCAGTGTCGCCAGCGCCACCAGCTGCTGGATTGACCCCTCGAACACGCCGATGACCCGGGACGCGACGAAGGCGGTCATCAGGTTCAGCGCCAGCCACATCCATCGGCTCCGCGCCCCGGCGTACACCGGGCCGAAAAGATCCGTATCCCCGCTCAGTCCTTCGCGAAGATAGGCGTCTTCTTCCGCCTGCTCCTGCAGGAAGTCCATCACCAGATCCACCGTCAGCCGGCCCAGGAGCCGGTCACGGCTGTCGACTACCGGTGCGGAGATCAGATCGTAGCGCTGGAACGCGAGACCCGCGTCCTCCGCATCCTCGTCGGGGGTGAACGCCACCAGGCCGGTTTTCATCACGTCGGACACCCGCCGCTTGGGCGAATGGATGATCAGGGCCTTGAGGGGAAGAGCCCCCACGAGATGCCGTCGCTCGTCCACGACAAATATCTTGTCGGTGTGGTCGGGAAGGTCGCCGAGCGTGCGCACGAAGCGGAGCACGTCCTCGATGGTCGCGCCGGAATCGATGACGAGCGCGTCGCCGGTCATGAGATGGCCGACCGTGTCTTCGGGGTAGGTGACCGTCGTCTCCAGCCAGCTCCGGTCGCCCTCCTGCAGATCCGACAGCAGCCGCGACCGGATCGAATCCGGCAGCAGATCCTCGATCAGCGCCAGGTCCTCCGGGTCGAGGGTGCGGCCCATGGACAACAGCCGGTCCGGCGGCGTTTCGGCGACCAGCCCTTCCGCGACCATGTCGTTGACTTCCGCCAGCACCGCTCCGCCCATCTTCTCCTGTACGGACGCCCATACCTGGCTGCGCTCCTCAGGAGGCAGCATCTCGGCCAGGTGGGCGATGTCCGCCGGATGCAACCGGGCGAGGGCCCTCGCCAGTTCGTGCTGATGTCTGCGATGGACTACGCCGGCCCCGAGGCCGGCCTGATCGTCGCTGCGATCCACGAGGGACTCCACCAGGTGCTGACGCCGCAGCAGTTCCAGGATCGGAGCGAGCCGTTGTTCCAGCTTCATCTGGGAGCTGAACTTCATGGGATTGTCTCCGCGGACGGGGCGAGATGGCCGCACAAGGATAACGATCCGCGCGGTCCGCGCCACAGGGCGTGCAGCCTGGCCCGGCGTCGGGCCGGCGCATATCATCCGGGGCGACGACGCGATGAAGAGCGCTCAATCGGATGGAATCGGGACCGGCCATCATCTCCGCCGACTCGCTGGCTGCCCGCCTCGGCGACACAGACCTGCGGGTCGTGGATACGCGCTTCAGCCTGGCGGATCCGGAAGCGGGCCGTCGCGCTTATTCTGTCGGCCACGTGCCGGGCGCGGTCTACCTGCACCTGGACGAAGACCTGTCGGGGGCGGCCTCCCCAGGGACCGGACGTCATCCCCTGCCCGCGCCCGAGGCGTTCGCAAGCTGTCTCGGCAGGGCGGGAATCGGCAGCCGGCACCGGGTGGTGGTCTATGACGACGCCAGCGGCGCCATCGCCGCCCGCTTCTGGTGGATGCTCCGATGGCTGGGACACCACGAAGTCGCCGTCCTCGACGGCGGATATAGTGCCTGGCAATCCGGCAAGCGCGATGTGTCCACGGACGCCGGGTCGGCGCTGCCAGCGGAATTCGCGCCCGTCGCCGACCCAGGTCTGGTCGTGACGAGCGACCAGGTGCAGCATCTGGTGTCGGCAGGCAGGATGCTGCTGGTCGATGCCCGGGAGCGGGAGCGTTTCCTCGGAGAAGCGGAACCCATCGATCGGGTGGCCGGGCGCATACCGGGCGCCGTGAGCTTCCCGTTCCGGGACAATCTGGACGAGAGCGGACGGTTGCTGCCGGCCGCGGATCTCCGGCGCCGCTGGGCGCCGCTGCTTGCCGGTTGGGAGCCGGCGGAGGTGGCCTGTATGTGCGGTTCCGGGGTGACGGCCTGCCTGGACCTGCTGGCCATGGAGGTCGCCGGATTCGGTGGCGCGACGCTCTACGCAGGTTCGTGGAGCGAGTGGATCACCGATCCTGGCCGGCCGGTGGCGGTCGGCGCACCCTAGGCGGTCGTGAGGACGACTTTGCCCGTATTGCGCCGGGCCTCGATGTATTCGTGGGCCGCCGCGGCACCCTCGAGATCGAAGCACCTGTCCACGTGAGGACGCACCCAGCCTTCGGCGACCCCTTTCAGGATTTGCCCGAGCCACGCGTTCAGTTTCTCTCTGGCCTGATACATCCGGTGCACGTTGCAGCCGAACACTCCCCGGTTGCCGGTGAGCAGCCGCGCCGCGTGAAACCGTGGCGCATACAACATGGATGAGGCCAGGCGCATTTTCCCACGCAGCCCTTCGGCAGCGAGATCGGAGATGCCGAACATGCCGAGGCGACCGGCCGGTGCGAGAAGGCCCAGGCTCGCTTTCCAGCTCGGCGGGCCGAGGGGGTCGATCACCAGGTCCACTCCCGCGCCTCGCGTGGCGTCCATGACCTCGGCCCGCCAGCCGGATCGCCGGTAATCGAAGGCCCGCTCCAGCCCGCGCTCCACGAGGAACGGATGCTTGTGGGCGCTGGCGGTCCCGAATATCCGCGCCCCCAGATGCCGTGCCACGTCTACCGCTGCCAGGCCCACGCCGCCCCCCGCGTTCTGGATCAGCACGGTCTGGTCGCGGCGCAGAGAGCCCATGACGATGAGCAGCACCCAGGCGGTGATGTAATTCAACGGCAGGGCAGCGGCATGTTCGAAGCTCAGACCGTCTGGTTTGGCCAGGGTCCGATGGGCATCGATGATGTGGTAATCGGCGTATCCGCCGTAGTCGGTCAGGGCCAGCACTTCGCGACCGATCCAAACGGGATTGACGTCCTCGCCGACGCTGTCGATCACCCCCGCCACTTCGTGGCCCAACACGCACGGCGGTCTCGGTCCTCCCGGGTAGGCCCCGCGCCGGACGAGGATATCGGCGAAGTTGACGCCTGCCGCGCACACCCGGATGCGGAGCTTACCTTTCCCGGGTTCGGGTATCGGCGCCTTCTCCAGGCGCAGGCGGGAGGGGGGGCCGTGGGCGGACACGACCATCTGCCGCATGGACGGTCCGCGGGCCTGGCTCATGCCCGGATCTCGCCCGGAGGATCCCGTGGTGCGACCGCATGGACTCTCATTGCCGGTGATTCCGGCATGTGCTCGACCTCTTTGCTGCCTGTCGACGTCGGATAACAGTCTACTCCCCGCTGACCTGGCGCAGCGGGATCGCCGGGCTGACGGATGGGTGATATTCCCCATGGTGGTACCGCCTGGCCGGGGCTGTAATCAACTTGAAGGATGGCTGATCGGAGGAGACCGCGATGCGGACGCATCCCGAAACATTGATGGTCTGCCTGGCGGCGACTTTGATGACGGTCTTCGTGACCGGCTCGGGGGCGCAGGCGGCTGAGGCCGATCCGGTGGTTGTGGTCGCGCCGGACGCATCTGGCGATGACACGGGCGATGGCAACCGCCAAAGAGAGCAGCAGACGCGGCAGGGGGAAAAGGAACTCAAGATGAGATCGGAGGGCCGGGACGAGACCCCGGCCGCGACAGGTGAACAGGCGAGAGAGCGGCAGCGGACGGAGGAAGAGGAACGGCAGAGCGTGCAAGGCGGCCCGGAGGCAGGTGACGGGCGCCGCGAAACCGTGCAGGAGCGGACGGAGACCCAGGACCGATCCCGGGTGACGGAGCAGGCCGGCGAGGCCAGCGAAGAGATGCCCGGACCGCTTGATCCGGACAAGGAGCCCACGGACGGCTACCACGGTGCTGGCGACAAGCAGCCAGGCGAGAAGGTCTTGCAGAAAGGCCCCCCGGATGGTCCCGCCGGCGGCACCGGGCAGGGCAAGGGCAACGATCGCGATGAAGGTGGCCGCAAGGGTGACGGCGGCGATACGGGCCGTGGCAAGGGCGGCAGGCGCTGAGCCTTCGCATTACCCCGTTTCGTCTGCTTCGATGACCTCCGGCTCGACGCGCGCGGCCTCGATCCACTCCTGCATGCCCGGGTGGCCGAGGATTTCCCTGGCCCAGTCCGCCGCGGCATCCTGCAACGGGATCCCGTAGGTGAGGAAGCGGCTGGCCACCGGCGCAAACATGGCATCGGCAATGCAGAAGCTTCCGTAAAGCCACGGGCCGTCCGATCCGAACCGGCCCCTTGCACCGTTCCAGATCGCGACGACGCGATCGATGTCGCACCGAGCGGCGGCACTTGGTGTGACTTGGCGCCCCACGGCCCGGCAGTTCATCGGCAATTCATTGCGCAGGGCCGCGAAGCCCGCATGCATTTCGCAGGCGACCGATCTGGCTTCCGCGCGTCCCTCGGGGTCCTCTGGCCAGCCTGGGATTCCCGGGAACGTCTCGGCGGCATACTCGCAGATGGCCAGGGACTCCCAGACCCGGTGATCGCCGTGGACCAGCACCGGCACCCGCCCGGCGGGCGTGTAGTCACCGATACGCGAGCGGAATTCTTCAGTGTCCAGGGGCAGGCGGACTTCATCGAAATCCACGCCGTGGTAGCGGAGAAACAGCCACGGGCGCAGAGACCACGTCGAGTAATTCCTGTTGCCGATGACCAGGGCAGGTTTCATGGGGACTCCCGATCCGGCACCCGGTTGCGGAATCCGGGGCCGGGTCGGTCCGTGTCAGAAACGTCGTCCCTGACGCCGGTCCGATCCATGACCGGGATCGCATTCATTTTCCCGCTCCCGTATCGCCGGGTTCGGGCCGGTCACCCAGCCGCTCCTGGAATGCGTCGAAGTTGTAGGGGCGGCCCAGGAAGGCCCGTACCGACTCGGCGGCCGGCCGCGACCCCCCCGGGACCAGCACTTCGTCACGATAGGAGAAGCTTGTGTCCCGGTTGCGCAGGCCCTCGGTCTGGAAGCGGCTGAACATGTCGTCGGCGATCACCAGTGACCACATGTAGAGATAGTAGGAGGCTGCGTAGGGCGCGTTGCCCAGGTGGCTGAAGGCCGCGTAGTGATGGGTACCCCCGGCTTCCCCGAACAGCCGGTACTCCTCATCCAGTTCCTCGGACAATCCGTCGATATCGAAAGACGCCGGGTCGCGGTCGTGCAGGCTGAGGGACAGGTCCGCCAGTTCCATCTGGCTGAAGACGGTGATGCCCTCGCCGAAAGCCTTGGCGTCCAGGGTCTGCTGCACCATCTCTGCCGGGATGGGCTCGCCGGCGTCGTTGGTGGCGAATCGCTGCACGGTCGGCGTGTCATACAGCCAGTACTCCAGCATCTGCGAAGGCGCCTCGATGAAGTCCCACTCGGGCATCGTATTCCTGACCCAGCGCTGGTGGTTCATGGTCAGCCAGTGGACCAGGTGGCCGAATTCGTGGAGGAAGGTCTCCACGTCTCTGAGTTCCAGGTATCCCTTGCCGTTCTCTCCGGGGAGATTTGTCAGGAGGGCCGCGGAGGGCAGGTGCTGGCCTTCCTGGCCCACGTCCATCTGGAACATGGCCGCGTGATTGAACTTGCCCTTCCGCGGGTGCATGTCCAGATAGAAGGTCCCCAGCAACTGGTCGCCATCCCACATCTCGTAGACCTGGACGCTCGGATGCCAGACTTCGGCGTCGATGGGCACGATCGTGTATCCGAACAGGTCCTTGGTCAGCTCGAAGATCCCGTCGCGGACCTTCTGATATTCGAAATATGGTCTGACCTCGGCCGCGTCCATGGAGAAGAGTTCCTTGCGGAGCTTGTTGCCGAGGTACGAGGTCTGCCATGGCGCCACAGCCCCGGCTTCAGGCGAATCCTGCCGGAGCCGGTCCAGGTACACGGCGGCGTCGGCGTGGGCCCGATCCCGGGCCGCGTCGGCGGCCTTGTCGATGAACCGGCGAACCTCGGCGGCGCTGCCGGACATCTTGGTGACGTTCATGGCGTCGGCCCAGGTTTCGAACCCGGTGAGACCGGCCAGTTCGTTCCGCTTGGCCACCAGCTTGGCGAGCACTTCCTTGTTGGCCGGATAGGCGAGGTTGTTGTAGTCGAAATAGAGTTCCCGGCGCAGGTCCTCGTCTTCGGCATAGCGCATGACAGGCACGTAGTCGGGGTACTGGGTGGTGATGGTGATCCTGCCGTCATCCCCTGGCGGGTGGCTCTCGATCCAGTCTGCCGGCAGGCCTGCCAGGTTCTCGGGAGAGTCCACCTTCACCGAGCGCACGTCGCTGGCGATGTTGGCCGCGAACTCGTTCTCCAGCGCCACGATCTCGTCGCTCACGGCCCGGATCTTCGCCCGGGTGGCCTCGTCCTGGCTTACGCCGTTGAGCTTGAACTGGAGTCGCTGCTTTTCGGCGAAATAGCGGGTTTCGGCGTCCTCGCCGCTGACGTCGACGGCGGCGAACGCCTCGAACACCGGTCCGGAGAGGAACAGGCGCGTATTGAGTCCCTGGAATTTCTGGTCGCACTCGCCGGCGATTCGACGGACCTCCGCGTCCGGGTGGGCATAGAACATCAGCTGCGCATAGAACATGTTGTTGTCGATCTGGCGCGTCAGCTCGTTGAAAGGCTCGAACACCGTCGCGAGGGTGTAATCGTCGCGAGGTTCCTCCAGGGCGGCCAGCAATGCCTCCACCGAGGCGAGCCCGACGTCACAACGTTCCTGGTAGGCCCGGGAGGCATCGCTTTGCCCGGCTGCTGGTGACACTTCGGCCGGCGCGGTATCGGCAGCAACTGTGGGCGCCGGCTCGGCGGGAGCCTCGTCACGCCCGCAGGCGGAGACGGTCAGCGCCAGCAGAGACGCGCCGATCCAGGTCCAATGGGTCTTGTTGATCATGTCTGTTCGGTTATGGCTTGTCGTCAGATGCATTCATCGTGAGACGCCGCTCGAAGGCCTCCAGGTTGAAAGGCCGGTCGAGAAACTCGGCGATAGAGTCCGCGGCGGGTTTCGAGCCGCCGGGCTCCAGCACCACTCGCCGATACTCCATGGCGGTCTCGCGGTCCCTGAGGCCGGCCTCCTCGAAGCGGCTGAACAAGTCGTAGGCGATCGCCTGGGACCACATGTAGGTGTAATACGAGGCAGAATAGGATGATTGGCCCAGGTGGCCAAAATTCGCGAACTTCCGAATCTCCGCCACGTGGGGCACGATAGCGTGGCTCTCCGCGATCTGCTGGTACAACTCCTCCAGGTCGAACTCCGTCGGCGGCCGATCGTGCAGGCTCAGGGAGAGGTCGGCCAGGGCCAGCCCGCCGTACACCCGCAGGCCTTCGCCGAAGGCCCTGGCGGCGGCGGTGCGCTCGACGGTCTCGACCGGGATGGGTTCGCCTTCGTCGTTGACCGCGAACCGGCGGAGCGTTTCAGGATCGTAGATCCATTCTTCCAGCATCTGTGAGGGCGCCTCGATGAAGTCGCGCTCCGGCTGGCTGATCCCCACCCAGGGCTGGTGATAACGCAGGTGGTAGTGGATCAGGTGACCGAATTCGTGGAGGAAGGTCTCAACCTGTCGATGCTCCATCCTGACGGGGTGGCCGTCGCCACCGGGGAAGTTGCAGACCAGGGCCGACTCGGGGATGCGCTTGCTTTCCAGGCCGACCCGGTAGTAAACATGAGAGGCGTGCTTGTACTTGCCATCCCTCGGATGCATGTCCAGGTAGAAACGCCCGACGATCCTGCCGTCCTCCACGAACTCGTAGGCCTCGACACTGTCGTCCCAGGTCTCGGCATCGGGCCGCGCGCGGATTTCGAGGCCAAACAGGTCCGTGGTCAGGGCGAAGATGCCGTCGCGGACCCGTTCGTACTCGAAGTACTGCCGCAGTTCCTCGCTGGAGACCTGGTAGCGGTCTTGGATGAGCTGCTCCGTGACGTATGCAATCTGCCATGCTTCCACCGCCTCCGTCTCCGCCTCGGTATTGCCGAGTTGTTCGAGCAGCGCTAGGTAATCCGCTTCCGCCCGCGGTCGGGAGGTGGCCAGCGCAGCGTCGATGAATCGCCTCGCGTTGGCGGCGTCACCGATCATCTTGTCCGCGCCCGCCTTGTCAGCCCAGGTCTCGAAGCCCTGCAGCCGGGCTATCTCGTACCGCGTCTCCAGGAGCTGCCGGAGGACGTCGCGGTTGGCGGGGTAGCCCCGTGTGTTGAACGCCAGATAGAGTTCCCGACGCAAGTCGTCGCGGCCCGAGTAACGCATAAACGGCATGTAGTCGGGGTAGTTCGTGGTCACCCTCACCATCCCGTCCTCGCCCGGAGGGTGCGAAGCGATCCAGTCCGCGGGCATCCCTGCCAGGTCTTCGGGCGACCGGACATCGATGCCGCGCACGTCCTCGGTGATGTTCTTCATGAACGTCTGCTCGAGGACCGTGATCTCGTCCTGCAAAGCCTCGATCCGGACTCGCGACGGCGGATCCTGGTCGATGCCGCTCAGGCGGTAGTCACGCAGGGTCACCTCCACGAATCGGCGCGTCTTTGCGTCTGCATCGGATACGTCAACCGCGGACAAACGCTCGTAGAGCGGACGCGACAACTGGGCGCGAGTCTGGAGCGCCGAGAAGTCGCGCTCGCAATCGGCGGCGGCCTCCCGGACCGACGGGTCGGGAGCGACTCGCCGGAGCAGACCGGGGCCACTGGAGCCGTCGAAAAGCATCGCCTCCAGTTCGTTGAGCGGCTCCAGGACGGTCTGCACGGTTATCGGCCCGTCGTAGCTTTCCAGCTCGGAGAGCGCCGCTGCCGCCCGGACCAGGTCCTCGGCGCATTGTGTCGCCAGGGCTTCACCAGCAGTCGCCGGCGGGCCGTCATGGGTCTGGCTCCGCGGCGGGTCCGCCGGGCCACAGGCGGCGACGGACAGCAACAGGCAGAGAATCGCCAGTGGCTCGGGGTATCTGGATAGCGGTGTCAGGCGCATCGCAGTCTGGCTTCCGGGACGGTCCCCCCGGGGTTCCACGGGAGCCCGCGGGCGGGGAGGGCGACAAGTTAAAGACATGCTCGCGCCGACGCAAGGAGATGGAGACCGCGCGATTCTCCGTCGCGGCGGCGCGACGCCGGCAGACGGGCAGGCGACTCGTGTAAAGTTGACGGAGTACGTGACGCACGGGGCGGATCGACGGGAATGCTCATAGTGGATTGGTCAGGCGCGCTACTGCGGGACACGCTCGTCGCGATCGGCTTGTCGACTATGGCCCTGTGCGCCCGTCACTACCACCGGCGTCCTGACCATGCCCTGACGCCGGGCGGGGCCTTTGAGGCCGACCGCTGTGGACCCGTCGAGGGAGTCGCGGCGGGAGCCGGGATTGTGATGAGCCGCAGGCTCCTGATGGTGGCGGTTGCGTTGCTCGCAGGGTGTGCCTCGCCACCGCCCGACGAGAGGCTGCACAGCACCCTTTGGGTCCAGACCAGCGCCGAGTACGCGATCTCCACCCGACAGGTGTTCGGCATGGCCACGCGGGGACTCGATGGGGCGCTGGCTGACCCTGGATGGACAGCGCTGGAGGGTGGACGAACCGGGGCAGAGCTCAGGCCGGCGATCATCGTCGACGTGGATGAGACTGTGCTGGACAACTCCGGTCACCAGGGGCGCATGATCCGGGCCCGGGAGGGGTTCACGAGAGATAGCTGGCGCAAGTGGGTCAGCGAGGCGGCGGCGCCGGCCGTGCCGGGGGCGGCGGACTACCTGCACGCGGCTGCCGATCGGGGCATCACGGTGTTCTATGTGACCAATCGTCACCACGTTCTCGAGGACGACACGCGCCGCAATCTGCTGGCCGCCGGTTTCCCCGTGGCGTCGGAGGAAGACGTGGTTCTCACCCGCGAGGAGACGGAGGAATGGACGCGGGACAAGAGCAGCCGCCGGGAGTTCATCGGCCAGCACCACAGAGTGCTGCAGGTCGTCGGCGATGACCTGGCCGATTTCGTCCCGCTACCGAAAGGTGCTGACGATGAGCAGCGACTTTATCTGGCCACGGTTAACGCCCAGCGCTGGGGTACGTACTGGTTCATGATTCCGAATCCCATGTACGGGAGCTGGGAACAGGCCCTGATGCCCGGCGGGGTCGCCCTGTTCGGTCGCCCCATGGAGGACAAGTTCCGGCATCTGGACACTCAGTAGGCGATCTCACCAAGCCCGGAAGCAGCCGAGTAGCCGTGCCGCCCGCTCCCGCTCCCCATGGATGGTAAGCCGGCCGTCCCGCAGGGCCTGGGCCTGGGTCAGCGACCCGGTCGCGAGCTGCCAGCCTGTCGCGGAGTCCATTCCGATGACCGCGGCCGGTGCCTCTGCCCGGCCGCAATGGACATCGAGCTGTCCATCCCTGACCTCGAGTATCGCGGGCACACCGTTAAGGACGAGCTGGTAGCGGCCGTCGGTGTCGACGCCGGGTCCCTTCCGGTAGAGGGCTTTCATCGCCACCAGGTCCCATTCCGGCCGGTTGATTTCGCCGGACCGGGAGGGTAGCCGGGTCTTCATGGCCCACCTGATGAGTTCCATCAGCGCAGGTTCCAGACCCCGCCCTGCCTCGGTGAGAGACCACCTGTGCCCATTGTCCGCTGGCGTGCGCTCCACCAGTCCGATCTTCTCCATGGTCTTCAACCGATCCGCCAGGAGATTGGTGCCCATGCCGGGCAGCCGGTCGTGAATCTCCCCGTAGCGGAGAGGCCCCAGCAGCAATTCGCGTACCACCAGAAGGGTCCAGCGCTCCCCGACCGCGTCCAACGCGCGGGCCAGGGAACAGGCTTGCTGATAGCTGCGACGGGGCACTCGATCACTCGCGACGGCCAGACTGCAGTGTAGCAAAAACTATACTTTTTTAAAGCGCTATACTTAATTAAAGTAATTAGCAATGCCATAACAGAAATGGTTCGCACCCGTCCTGTTCCGGGCATTCCGCATTGACGCCGGTTTCTCCCCGTTCTCAGGTGTGATCCTGGTAACGCTGGCCCGGCCACAGTCCGGGTGGATGGGCCTGAGCGGACCCGAAGACCGGGGGACGGTCCCGGACCGGATATACCGTGGCATCGTCATCGGTCTGGTGCTTTTTGCGACACGG
>JAHEFR010000016.1 GCA_024640085.1 Gammaproteobacteria bacterium | reverse complement strand
CCGCCGGAATCCTGGACGATGGCGGTGATATTGGCCCGCTCCACTCCGTCGGAACCCAGCGTGGGCGTACTGGTGAACAGGCCAATGCTGGCGATGTCCACACCAACCTCGATATCCAGGGATGTGGATTCTCCGAATCCGGCTGCGAACAGCTGATCCTGACCCGTCTCCTGCGCGATGTACCGGAATGTAGCCTCGCCGGAGGCGTTCGTCGTGCGCACGGGGAAATCGATGTCGTTATCCGCGATGGAATCCAGCGCCACGGTCTGCCCGGAAATCGGATTCCCGGAATCGTCGGTGAGGCTGACGACATACTCGGTGATGACGTCCACGAACACTTCGGTCGGGCCGTTGATGACCAGTTGGGCATTGACCAGACTGATAGCGATAGTGTTGGTGACGCCTTCCGAAGAAGCGGTCACCGTGATCGTGCGCGTGGAGTCGTCGCCGCCGGCGCCCAGGGTCGTCTGGACCTGACCGGATGCATCGGTAGTTACCGAGCCGGCACTGAGCACGCCGCTATCGGCGACGAAATTGACGACCGCGCCCGGCACCACGACGTTGTTGGCATCCTGGGCAACGGCCGTGATTAACGCGGAAGCATTGCCCGAAGTGGGTAGCTGCGCACTGCTTGTGGTCAGGGTGAGCCGCGCCACGGCGCCGGTGGAGCCGCCGTCGTCGGAGGGCGGATCGAGAATCGTGTCGCCGCCACCGCCGCCACAACCGGTTATCGCCAGGACCAGGATCGCGGCGCCGGTCTTCAGCCAGCCTGAGAGGAGTGTCGATCTATGCATGTTCAATACCATCCGAAATGTTCTGTACGTGAACCACGTCAGTAGATGTTGCTCCCCTCCCGGAGAATCTTGGGCGTGACAAAGATCAGCAGCTCGCGCTTGTTTGATGTGTCACTGTTGCTCCTGAACAGGCGTCCAACACCGGGGATGTCGCCCAGTATCGGCACCTTGTTGATAGTCTCGCGGCGCTCCGTCTCGAAGATGCCGCCGAGGACAACGGTCTCACCGTCGTTGACGAGCACCTGTGTGGTGACCGAGCGGGTGTCGATGCTGGGCACCAGGCCACCGGTGGCGCTGGGCACGAATTCACCGACGTTATCCTGGCTGACTTCGAGATCCATGATGATCCGGTCATCAGGCGTGATCTGCGGGGTCACCAGGAGGCTCAGCACCGCTTCCTTGAACTGGGTCGTGGTGGCGCCGCTCGAGGCCGCCTCCTGATACGGAATCTCGACGCCCTGCTTGATCAGCGCTTCCTTCTGATTGGCAGTGATCACCCGGGGGGTAGAGATGACTTCGCCCTGGCCTTCGGACTGCGCTGCCTGCAACTCCAGGTCCAGCAGGTAATCCGAGTCCAGGATGGCCAGCGCGATCCGGCCGGCCGGATTGTCGATGGGCAGGTTGACGTTATATCGCTCGTTGATCGGCGGAACATCCACCGGGAACGGCGTTCCAGTGGTGTTGATGTTGTCGATGCCCGACTGGACGATGGTGTCGGAGCCGGTGCCGCTGCCGGTCACGGAGATCAGCCCGTCGCCGTTGTCGTCCACGTATGTCAGGCCCATCCGGACGCCAAGATCCCTGCTGAAGTTGTCGTTCACGATCACGATCCGCGACTCGATGAGGACCTGCTTGACCGGGATATCCAGGATCTGGACCAGCTCCCTGATGTCCTGCAACCGGTCAGCCGTGTCATAGACCAGCAGGGTGTTGGTCCTTTCATCGATGCTCACGCTGCCACGTTCAGAAACGAGGGAGTTCTCTCCGCCCCCCTGGATCAGGGCAGCCAGCTCGCTTGCCTTGGCGTAATTGATCTGGATGTAGTCCGAACGCAGAGGCGTCAACTCCTGCAGCTCCTGCCGCGCAGCCAGATCCGCCCGTTCCCGGGCGGCTATCTCGGCGGCCGGAGCCACCATGATCACGTTGTCGACCTGGCGACTGTCCAGGCCCCGCGTCGCCATGACGATATCCAGCGCCTGGTCCCAGGGGACGTTTCTCAATCGCAGGGTGACGTTGCCGGTGACGGTGTCACTGACGACCATGTTGAGGCCGCTGACGTCCGCCAGCAGCTGCAGGACCGCACGGGTCTCGATGTCCTGGAAGTTCAGGGTCAGCCGCTGCCCTGTGTATTCCTTGCCTTCGTCATAGACGGAGAGCATTTCCTGCTCCGCCTTGGCAACGGGCTTCACCTCGAGGGTGAAAACGTTGTCAGCCTGATAGGCGACAGGCTCGTAGTCGCCGGTGGCTGCCACGATGACCCTGGCGCCGTCGCCGGCGCGTACGCTGTCTATAGTCGTCACGGGAGTGGCGAAATCGAGGACGTCGAGGCGCCGGCGGAGATTGGCCGGCAGCTCCGCGTTGCGGAAATCCAGGACGATGTTGCCGCCCTGCTCGCGCATGTCCACCGCAATGCTTGGATCCGTCAGGGTCACGATCACCCGGCCACCGCCGTCTTCAGTACGTCTGAAATCGACGTCGGTGACTGCCTTGTCTCCGAAACGCGCTGGGGCATCAGCCTCGACGGTCCCGAAAGTCGGCGCAGCAGAGGCGGAGGCGGGGGCGTTGCCGAGGGTGACTACGACGGTGTTTCCGTCGACCCGGGTCTGGTAAGGGACCATGTAGTCCATGTTCAGCACCACGCGGGTGCGGCCCTGGGCTTCGGCTGCGACCACTGTATCCAGCGCTCCTTGCTTCACTACCGTTCTGCGGGCGCCCGTCGCCAGTCCTGTATCCGGTAAGTCGATGGAAATCCGCGCCGGGTTATCGATGGCGAAGCTCAGCGGCTCCGGTGCCGGGCCGCTCAACGTCAGATAGATGACTACCCGCTCGCCGGCCTGAGGGCTGACGTCGACCGCCTCCAGCCTGAGCCCGGTATCCTGCGACCAGGCAACGGTGGCGAATAACATCAGCGGCAACGTGGCCAGTAGCGCGCGGAGACGCCCTGTGAGCCCGAAGATCCGGCGACCGCTGCCGGCCGCCCTGTGGTTGCGCGTCATGCCCTGTACTCCCAGAGTCATCAGTTTTCTCCCAGACCGATGGTGGCGGATCGTTCTATGTACCCGCCGATGCCGTCCGGGACGATTTCGACCACCCGAATTTCCTTCTCGTCTATGGCCACGATTCGACCATCGTTCTGGCCGACGTAATTTCCGACTTTCACCCTGTGCACCAGTTCGTCGGTTGTTTGCAGCAACCCGAAGTAGTCCTCGCCGAGGGTCAGGGTGCCCACCATCTCCAGCGTATCCAGCGGGAATTGCTCCAGGAATTCCCGGGCGCGTCTTGCATCCGGCCGCAAACCACCCGACCGGTCCTTGTTCGGCTGTGCCAGTGGCTTGTCGGGTACGAATGGCGAGCGCTTGTCGTAAGCGCTGTAGGTGAACGACTCATACGGGCGGATCACCGGCAGGGGTTCGATACGGCCCCCGGGACGGGCGTTCACTTCCGCGATATAGGCCTCCAGATCAGACATACTCCTGCCGCAACCGGTGAGACCGGCCACCGTCAGCGCGAGGATGATCACGAATCCTTTGCGGGCGCCGTTCATGACTGTCCCTCGTCGTCTTCAAGGTACCGGTAGGTCTTCGCAGTCAGGTCCATTACCAGGTCGCCAGGGGCCAGATCGTCCCGCCCTTTGAGCGAGACATCGTGGATCGTCACGATCCGGGGCAACGCCGCGACGTCATTCACGAAACGCGCCAGTTCCTGATAGGTGCCGGTCACGCGGATCTGGATCGGAAGTTCGGCATAGAACTCGCGGACCACTTCTCCCTGGGGACGGAAGAGCTCTTCCTGGAGCCCTGACGCCAGCCCGGTCTGAGAGATATCGACCAGCAGACTGGGCACCTCGGTTTTACCGGGCAACTGCCGCAGCATGGCGCCGAATGACTGCTCGATCTCTTCCAGCTGGGCCTTGTAGGCGTCGAAATTGGCGGCCTTTCGCTGTTTTAGCTCGAAGGATCCGCGCAATTCCTGCTCATGGGCCTCGGCCGCTTCCAGGATGGGCAATTTCTGCTTGATGACGGCGTAATAGGTTGCGCCCACAGTAATGATGACAAATATGAGTCCGATGGTGAGCGCCCGGAAAAGCAGCGGCCAGCGGCCGACATCGTTCATGTCCAGGGAGCGCAGATCCTCGAAAAATTTCCTCATGGCGCGGTCCCCTCCGTTTCGTCCAGCGTGACCTGCTGGGCGGTGACCTGGAAGCGGCTGCGCCTCACTCCCTGCTTGTCCTCGTCCGACTCGACGACTTCCAGGCCGGGATTCTGGAGCCACTCGGAATCCTCGACATTCCGCATCAACGCGGACACTCGTGTGCTGGACTCCGCCATACCATTGATCTCGATACGGTTGGCGGTTTGCCTGGCCTCCAGGTAATACACGCCGTCCGGCAGAATCGCCACCAGCTGGTCGAACAGCCGGACACTGTCCGGACGCCGCCGCTGGAGCTCTTCGATGACCTCCATCCGGGCCAGCAATCGTTCTTTCTGCCGCTCCAGACTGGCGATCTCCTCGATCAACTTGTCCAGCCGGGCGATTTCCTGGGTAAGCCGCTCGTTGCGCGCGTTCTGGTAATCGATCCGCCCCTGGAGGATGAAGCCGGCGAGGAGCGTCATCAGGCCAGCGGCCACCAGGGCGCCGACGACCGCGGCGGCGAAATTCTTCTGACGCTGCTTCCGAAGTTCCTCGCGCCAGGGTAGAAGGTTGATGCGAGGCATGTCAGTCGAAGCTCCTCAGGGCAAGGCCACAAGCGGTCAGCAGAGCGGTGGCGTCTTTCATCACACCGGACGACCGCGCCCTGGACGACAACTTCATGTCGCCCAGAGGATTCCCGACCTCGGTGGGTATGCCTACCCGGCTGCCGATGACGTCTGCGACACCGGGGATATTTGCGCATCCGCCGCACACGAGGATCTGGTCCGGTTGCTCGCGACCGCTACCGGACGCGAGGAAGAACTGCAGCGATCGGCTGACCTGTTGGGTCATGTCGTCGATAAACGGATCGAGCACTTCCGGTTCATAATTGCTCGGCAGACCGCCTTCCTTCTTTGCGCGGCCGGCATCTTCGAGCGAGAGCCCGTAGGTGCGCATGATTTCTTCAGTGAGCTGCTGGCCGCCGAACGCGAAATCGCGCGTGTAGACGACCTTGAGATCCCTCAGCACGCTGAAGGTGGTACTGCTTGCGCCGAAGTCGACCACCGCCACATTGTGTCCCTGCCCCTGATCAGGCATCTGGTGCTTTAGAAGCCGGCAGGCGGCCTCCAGCGCAAACGCCTCGACGTCGACGATCCGGGGCTTGATGCCAGCCGCCTCGACGGCAGCCTGGCGCTGTTCCACGTTCTCCGTACGCGTCGCGACGAGAAGGACGTCCTGCATGTCAGGGTCATGGTCGGTGGGTCCCAGGACTTCGAAATCGTAACTGACCTCGTCCATCGGGAAGGGAATGTACTGATCAGCCTGCAACTCCACCTGTCCTTCCAGTTCACTGTCGTTGAGGGTGGAAGGCATCTGGATGATCTTGGTAATGGCCGCATCGCCGCTTATGGCGATAGCGCACTCCCGGCTGCGGGCACCTGAACGCTTGACCGCACGTCGAATGGCCTCGCCCACGGAGGACGGATCGACGACGGCCTTTTCATTGACCGAGTTCTGAGGCGTGGCCTCCGCAGCATAGGACTCGACACGATACTGGTCTCCGCTGCGGCTCAACTCGATCAGCTTGACGGAGGACGTCGTTATGTCAAGTCCCAACAGCGGCCGATTCTTCCTGGCGAGAAGCACTTGAATTTCCTTTAAGGTCCGCAGCTTGGCATCGAAAGATAGAATAATGTCTTAACTAATGCAATTATCTATATAGCAATTATTGGTTAAATAAAACGTGACCTCATTCACGGTCCGGATAACACCGGAACAAAGAGGGGGCATGCCTTGTCGCTATCGAAGAGAGATGTGGTCGGTCCGGAGCAGCCGTCAGTGACATCTCGGACCGCCCCCGAGCGGTCGCGTTTGCATGGCTCGGATCGATGGTTGTTGTACCCTGCCGCAACTCCAGATGGAGCCAATATATTGGATCCGGCAGCCCCGCCATCGTAGGAGTCCTCCCTTAGATCGGTGGCTTTGCGTCCCCGTCTTTCGACAGGTTTGCCCTTTTCGTTCGGTGGTAATATGCATGCCCGCTGTGGGCAAGGCAAGACGAACCTCACGTTTTTCGATGACACTCCTGCTCCGCGCCCTTTATATCGCTGCAATACTCATCGCCGCGCTCGTATCCATCGTCGGTGTGGCCTCCGTCGGGGCGTATTACTACGTCGCGCCGGAATTGCCCGGTGTCGAGTCTTTGAAGGACATCCAGCTCCAGGTCCCGCTCAGAATCTACACCCGGGACGGCCGCCTCATGGCGGAGTACGGGGAGCAACGCAGGATCCCGCTTGGCTTTTCGGAATTCCCCGACCAGGTCATCCACGCCTTTCTCGCGGCGGAGGACGATCGCTTCTACGATCACCCCGGGGTCGACTACCAGGGCTTGGTACGCGCCGCATTCGCTTTGGCGGTCACCGGCGAACGTACTCAGGGGGGCGGTACGATCACTATGCAAGTCGCGAGAAACTTCTTCCTCACCCGGGAGAAGACCATCTCACGCAAGGTCCGGGAGATTTTTCTGGCCCTCCGGATCGAGCGTGAACTCAGCAAGAACGAGATTTTTACGCTTTACCTGAACAAGATCTTCCTCGGGCAACGGGCCTATGGGGTGGGGGCTGCCGCGGAAGTCTATTTCGGCAAGACCGTCGACCGCCTGTCCCTGGCCGAGATCGCGACCATTGCCGGCCTGCCCAAGGCCCCGTCCCGTGACAATCCGGTCACCAGCCCGGAGCGCGCGACCGCCCGACGGGCCTACGTCCTGAGACGCATGCTGGAGACCGGTTACGTGGATCCGGCGGCCGTCGAGCGCGCGTCGGCCACCCCCATGAAGTCCTTCCTCCACGGACCGACAGTCGAGGTGGAGGCGCCCTACGTCGGCGAAATGGCGAGACAGTACATGCTGGACAAGTACGGGACCGATGCGTACACCGCCGGATACGTCGTTACGACAACAGTCGACAGTCGACTGCAGAGAGCCGCCGTGGCGGCCCTGCGGCAGGGACTGATCGATTACGATCGCCGGCATGGCTACCGGGGCCCTCTGGCCCGGGTGCAGTGGCCCGATGAAGCGGTCGACCCGGAAGCGGTGTTGGCAGGCTTCCGGGCAGCGCCGGGAATGACAGTCGGTCTCGTCACCTCGATAGACGAGAACGGAGCCACCGTGGCCTTGCAGGACGGCCAGTCGATTCCCATGGAACTCGCCGCGATCGCCTGGGCGCGTCCGTATGTGAAGGTTGATCTCCGGGGGCCGGCCCCGGAAACCGTGACGGATGTTCTGGCGCCCGGCGACGTCATCGAAGTGATCCGCACGGCGGATGGAGGCTGGACACTGGGCCAGACACCGAACGTACAGAGCGCAATTGTCGCCCTCGACCCCTCTGATGGAGCAGTGGTCGCTCTCTCTGGCGGTTTCGACTTTCTGGTCAGCAAGTACAACCGGGTCACCCAGGCCCGCCGGCAGCCGGGTTCCTCCTTCAAACCCTTCATCTACTCGGCGGCGCTGGAGAACGGGTTCACGGCTGCCTCGATCGTCAACGACGCCCCGGTGGTCTTCGAGGACGATACTCTGGAGGGGACCTGGCGACCGGAGAATTACAGCCAGCGTTTTTATGGCCCCACGCGCCTTAGGGAAGCGCTGGTCCGCTCGCGTAATCTGGTCTCCGTGCGGGTCCTCAGGCAGATGGGCGTCCGCCCCGCAATCGAACACATCCGGCGGTTCGGCATCCCTGCCGCCGCCATGCCGCGAGACCTCTCCCTGGCGCTCGGCAGCATCAGCCTCGCACCCCTCGATATCGCCGACGCGTACACGGTATTCGCGAACGGCGGTTACCGGGTACCCACCTACTTCATCCAGAGTGTTCGCAACAGCCAGGGCGAGCTGATCGAGGAGGCAGACCCGTTGATAGCGTGCGCCATCTGCGAGGACGAGGCCCTCGAAGAGCCTGCACAGACCAACGTGCCCGGGCCGGACGAGGAGGGCGATGAGGAGCAATACCTGGTCGAAATCGAATATGCGGACCCTGTGATCACGCGACAGAACGCGTTCCTGATCGCCGACATGATGCGGGACGTCATCCGCAGGGGCACAGGGCGGCGCGCGATGAGTCTCGGGCGTTCGGACCTGTCAGGCAAGACCGGCACGACCAACGATCGGCGTGACGCATGGTTCAGCGGTTTCAACGCCGACCTCGTGGCCACCGTCTGGGTCGGGTTCGACCAGGAACAGTCCCTCGGCGCTCGTGAGGAAGGCAGCCGGACCGCTCTCCCCATATGGATCGATTTCATGGGCGAGGCCCTGAAGGGCGCAAGTGAACATATCCCGCCGAAGCCCACAGGCCTGGTGACCGTCCGTATCTCACCGGAGACGGGTCTGCTGGCGAGAGCCGATGACGGCTCGGCGATCTTCGAGACGTTCCGCGTCGATCACGTCCCGGAGGCGGGCGAGGAGGACGCACGTTCTCCGTTCGAGCCGGTGGAATCCGGCGAACCCCTCTTCTGAGCAGGTTGACGGCACGAGGAAGAGCCATGCCACGACGCCGTAGTCCCAGGAATGGCCAGCTGCGTCTCGAAGTCGCCAACGAGGCCGCCCGGATCATGCGGGAGCAGGGAGTGAAGGATTATCTGATTGCCAAGAGGAAGGCGGCAGAGCGGCTTGGCGTCAGCGATCGCGCCGGTCTCCCGGCCAACGATGAGATTGAAGCGGCGCTCAAGGAACAGCAGCGCCTTTTCGGCGGGTTACAGTACGAAAACCGGCTGACGCTGCTGCGGCGGACGGCGGGACGCGTGATGCGTATCTTCGAGGATTTTGAGCCGAGATTGGTCGGTTCGGTGCTCACGGGCGCGGTCACAGATCACAGCGACGTCAATCTGCACGTATTCTCCGACGCACCCGAGGCCATCGCTCTGAGGCTGATGGAGCGGAGCATCCCGTACCAGGTCGCCGAGCGAAGGGTGCGATATTCGGCTGACGCAACGGACTCCATGCCCGCATACCGTTTCGTGGCTGGAGATATCGCGGTGGAGGTTGCCGTGTTCCCCTGCGCCAGGATCAGGCAGGCGCCGACGTGTCCGGTGGAGCGCAGACCCATGCGTCGGGCCAGCCTGACCGAGCTGGCCCGCCTTGTCGGGGACTGAAAGTCCTCAGGCCCTCTTGTCGATGTCCAGGTAGTCCCTGCGATCCGGTCCGGTGTAGAGCTGTCGGGGCCTCCCGATCTTGCGATCCGGGTCGGCGATCATCTCCTGCCAGTGCGCCACCCACCCAACGCTGCGCGCGATGGCGAACATCACCGTGAACATGGATTTCGGTATACCGAGAGCCTTGTAGATGATGCCTGAGTAGAAATCCACGTTGGGGTACAGTTTCTTGCCGACAAAATAATCGTCCTGCAGGGCGATCTCTTCGAGACGCAATGCAAGTTCGAAAAGCGGCGTGTCGGTGCGCCCGAGCTTGTCCAGAACCTTGTGGCACATCTCTCGGATGATCTTGGCGCGCGGGTCGAAGTTCTTGTACACCCGGTGGCCGAATCCCATGAGGCGGAAGGGATCGTCCTTGTCCTTGGCCTTGGCGATGTACTTCGGGATCGCGTCGGGCGTGCCAATCTGTTCCAGCATTTTCAGCACTGCCTCGTTGGCACCGCCGTGGGCGGGTCCCCACAGGGCCGATACGCCCGCCGCGATGGCTGCGTAGGGATTGGTGCCGGAGCTGCCAGCAAGCCGGACGGTGGAGGTGCTGCAGTTCTGTTCGTGATCGGCATGGAGAATAAACAGGAGATCAAGAGCCTCCGCCGCGATCGGATCGACCTCGTATGCCTCGCATGGCACAGCGAAGAACATGTGCATGAGGTTCGAGCAGTAGTCGAGGTCATTGCGGGGGTAGACAAACGGCTGGCCGGTCGAATGCTTGTACGCGGCCGCCGAGATGGTCGGCATCTTGGCGATGATGCGATGGGCGAAGATTTCCCTGTGCTCCGGATTCTTGATGTCCATCGAATCGTGATAGAAGGCCGACATTGAACCGACGACACCCGAGACCATCGCCATCGGATGCGCGTTGTAATGGAATCCGTTGAAAAAACGCAGCAGCGTCTCGTTGATCATTGTGTGATGGAGGATGGAGTGCGCAAAGGTCTCGCGCTGCTGAGCGTTCGGCAGCTCTCCGGCCAGGAGCAGATAGCAAACCTCCAGGTAATTGCTGTTTTTGGCCAGTTGCTCGACCGGATACCCGCGATAGAGAAGGATGCCCTTCTCTCCGTCGATGAAGGTGATCTGGCTCTCACAGCTCGCGGTCGAGACGAAGCCCGGGTCGAACGTGAACACGCCGTGCTCCTTGTAGAGCCGGGTGACGTCCATGACGGCAGGGCCGATCGTGCCCTCTTTCACACTGAGATCAGAGGCGTCGCCGCTATTGCCGTCGACGAGTTGGAATGGTTTTTGGCTCATTGGATTTTCCACCTTGTTGACACCGCTTCATCCTTGCCGGCGAGGTTCGATTCCGGGAGTACTCGACCATTCGCGACCGGACCCGGACCGAGAGCGGGATGAACTGACTGGGCCTGGCTCGAACATCGGTCGGAGCGGATTGCCGCCGACCACGCGGGCCCGGAAATTATAAGGTACTGTCTGGTCGAATGACAGGCGCCGCGGCGGCGTCAAGGATAAGAAAAAGGCGCCCGAAGGCGCCTGGTCTCCGCCGCTCGGATTCGCTCAACTGGCTCCGAGACCGTATTTCCGGCGGAACTTGTCCACTCGACCGCCCGCGTCGATGATCTTCTGCTTGCCGGTATAGAAGGGATGGCACTTCGAACAGACTTCGATGTGCAGTTCCTCGCTGAGCGTGGAGCGGGTCATGAAAGTGTTGCCGCAGCTGCAGACCACATTCACTTCGTGATATTCGGGATGGATGTCGGGCTTCATGCGTGACTCCTGGCGTTCGCCAGCGGGCCGAAGAAAAAGAGCCGCGCATTTTACTGTTTGCTCGACACGCAGACAAGCCATCCGACGTTTTCCAGGATAAGAGTTGGCGCCCCAGCCGGAGGGATGCGGCACGGGCCTTAAGGGATTACTTGATGTTTGCGACGCTAATTCACCGTTGACAATATAATTTCCGGCTTATCCACAAAATTTGTGGATAAGCCTGTGGATAAACTCGATCCGGAGATTGTGAACCGCGTCGAAAATAGCGTCATGAACGGATTGGCGAAATTCCGATCAGTGGTATCAATATTTCAATATATCAATGGGTTAGCCATGATTGGGTGAGCCGCGGGAGCCGCATTCCGACTCGCGTGCCGCCGCCTGCCCGGACTGCCAGACCGATCTGTGTACACGGCGCCCAAGAACCGGCTTCCGGCCTTTCCCTAGGCCGGCCTGGAGCGCACCACCCGGGTGCCGGGTATTTGACAACCCATTGATATCGGTCGCTTCGTCCCGGCGTAGACCCGGGCAGCTAAATCGTTCCCGGGGGCAGGAACATGGACTGCAGATTGTTCAGGAACCGCATTCCAAGTTCTGTCGGACGCCAGACGAATGGCTCGGGCCGGTAGATGAGGCCCCTGGATCGGGCCTCGATCAATGGAGAGTGGATGGTATCGACGGGCAGACCGGTCCGGGCCTCGAACATCCGGTCCTCGAATCCCCCAGTGAGCCGGAGGGCGTTGAGCATGAACTCGAATGCCCGGTCCCCGGTGCCGACTTTCGTCACGCGCTCTACCGGCGGGCGCGAAGCCATGTATCGTTCCGGGTGCTTCACTTTGCAAGATCGCTCGATCGTCCCGTCCTCGGGGAAACTGCGCTTGCCGTGGGCACCCGCGCCGATCCCCACGTAGTCTCCGTACTGCCAGTAATTCAGGTTGTGGCGGCACTCCTCGCCCGGCTTGGCATAGGCCGAGACCTCGTAACGTCGCAATCCGGCATCCTCTAGCCTTGCATGGCAAAGCTCGAAAGACTCCCACACGACGTCATCGGTCGGCATGTCCGGGGGGTGGGCATGGAAAAGGGTATTGGGCTCAAGGGTGAGCTGGTAATGGGACAGGTGCTCGGGGTCGGTGGCCAGCGCCTGCCCGATATCCGCAAGCGCCTCTTCTGCCGTCTGCTCCGGTAGCCCGTACATCAGGTCCAGATTGAGTCGTTTGATGCCTGCCGCCCTTACCTCCTCTACAGCCCGCCAGGCGTCCCCGGAACTGTGGATACGCCCCAGACGATGCAGGGCCGCGTCGGAAAAACTCTGCACTCCCAGCGATACGCGGTTAACGCCGGCGGTTGCGAAATCCCGGAATGAGCCTCTCTCCACGGTGCCCGGGTTCGCCTCCAGCGTCACCTCGGCGTCGCCGGCCAGCAACCCACAACGATCCATGAGATCCAGTATCGCGTGGATCGTCTCAGCGCTGAACAGGCTGGGCGTACCGCCGCCAAAGAACACGGACCCGACGGGACGAAAGCCCTGACCGGTCATTTCGTCCTTCAGGTCGGAGAGGAGCGCGCGGCGGTAACGCTCTTCCTGCAGTGAATCCCGGAGAGCATGTGAATTGAAATCGCAGTAGGGGCACTTGCTGACGCACCACGGCAGATGAACGTAGAGTCCGACCGGGGGAGAGGCCAGCCTCGGGGCCTTCTCTCCAGCCTCCGTGCGCACGGCAGAGAGCGTGTCGTTATCCACCGATGCGGGTCAGGGCGGAAACCAGCTTGCGCAGAGCGATGCCCCTGTGACTGAGCCGATTTTTCTCGCCGTCGGGGAGACTGGCCGCAGTGATTTTACCGCCGGAGGGCAGGAAGACCGAATCATAGCCAAACCCGCCGCTGCCCGAGGGCCGGCACGCGATGCTGCCTTCCCAGACGCCCTCGCAGATCACCGGGGCAGGATGCTCCGGGTGGCGCAGACAGACCATGACACACCGGAACCGGGCGCCGCGCGCCTCGGCGGCGACACCGGCGAGGATCTCCAGCAGCTTGCGGTTATTTGCCGCGTCGTCAGCCCCATCGCCGGCGAAACGAGCCGATCGGACTCCGGGCGCTCCGCCCAATGCATCCACTTCCAGACCCGAGTCGTCGGCGATGGCCGGCAGACCGGATGCGCGGCTGGCCTCCCGGGCTTTCAGAATGGCGTTTTCCACAAACGTCAACCCGGTCTCGTCGACGCCTGCAACCCCGAACGCCGATTGGGGCATGACCTGGAAATCCTCCCCCGCCAGCATGCTGTTGATCTCCGCCAACTTGCCGACGTTTCCGGAAGCCAGGACGAATTGCCTCATGGCGCAGTCAGTGGGTCGCGCCTGCAAGCACGCGGCGCTGGAACTCGATGAGCTCGGCGACGCCCGCGCCTGCCAGGTCCAGCATCCTCTCCAGCTCGTCGCGCCGGAAGGCGTGACCTTCGGCGGTGCCCTGCAGCTCGACGAAAGCGCCCGCGTCGTTCATCACCACATTCATGTCTGTCTCGGCCTCGGAGTCCTCGGCATAATCCAGATCGAGCACGGGCTGGCCCTTGTAGATGCCGACAGAAACGGCAGCGATCTGGCCGTGGACAGGATCTCGGGACAGCTTGCCGACAGACTGCAGGTGTCTCACGGCATCCACCAGGGCGACGTAGGCGCCTGTGATCGCAGCGGTCCGCGTGCCGCCGTCGGCCTGGAGCACGTCACAATCCAGGGTGATGGTCATCTCCCCGAGGGCGGAGAGATCTGTCACGGCCCGGAGAGAACGACCGATCAGGCGCTGAATCTCCTGCGTCCTTCCGGCCTGGCGGCCACGCACGGCCTCACGGCCGCTGCGGGTGTGCGTGGATCTCGGCAACATGCCGTATTCACCCGTCACCCAGCCGCTACCCGACCCCCTGAGGAACGGAGGAACACGATCATCCGTGCTGGCCGTACACAGGACCATCGTGGACCCGAATTCAGCGAGGACCGACCCCTCCGCATGTCGGGTGAAATTCCGTGTCATCCTGACCGGTCTGAGTTCGTCCGGCCTACGACCGCTCGGTCGCATATGGCTTCTCCTGGCAATACAACTCGCCGCCCCCGGGACGTGGTTCTCGGCCGATCAGTCTTCCCGGAAGCGGAGCGCGGCAGCCGTCGTGTTGTCGCTGTACGGAGCGTTCGCGGCCAGGGCGCTCTCGGATATCGCGCCGAGCCATTCCGCTATCTGACCGTGCGTCGTGCAGCTCCGCCCGATCTCCTCGTCGGAAACCCCTGACCAGAGGCCGTCGGAGCACACCAGCAGGGTGTCGCCCGGGCCCATACTGTTGCTGGCCATGCCGGCATTCGGTTCCGGCAGCGCAGATTCTCCGCCCAGGCAGCATTCGACATAGTGTCTCATCGGGTGGCCCGGGATCTCCTCCTCGCAGATCAATCCTTCTCTCAGCAGGACCTCCACGTGGCTGTGGTCCCGGGTCCGCTGGACGACCCGGCCGTCCCGCACCAGATACACCCTGGCGTCGCCTACATGGGCCCACCACGCGTCGCCACCCAGGACCAGGCAGATGGCGCAGGTGGCCCTCGGCTTGTGCTCCACCGACAGGCCCTCGCCGATTACGGTGACCGCTGCATGGGCCTTCTTGACTGCGTCGGCGACGAAAGTCTCCGGATCGCGGATGTCCCCCTCGGTCTCGTCGAAGCTACTGATGAAGGACCGGCGCGCGATCTCCGCGGCCTTTTCCCCTTCCGAATGGCCACCCATGCCGTCCACGACGATGAGGAATACACTGTCTTCGCGACACAGGATCGCCACTCGGTCCTGGTTCTGTTCACGGTTGCCGATGAGGCTTATTTCCGCAGTCTCGTAACGCAATCGTTCACCCGTGGTTTGCTAGACTACCCGGGCGCCGTGCCACGGGAGGCCAGAGTATAAGCCGCCGGTATATTTCGCGCATGGACCCAGTTCTCTTTCCCTGTCACCGAGGTACGTGGAAGCGATGATCCGAAGCATGACCGGTTTCGCCCGGCGCGAGATGCGGACCGATTGGGGCACCCTGTGCTGGGAGCTGCGCACCGTAAACCATCGGTATCTGGAAGTCTCCCTGCGCCTGCCCGAGGAGGTCCGCCCGATGGAGGCCGACCTCAGGAAGATCGTTGCCGACCGACTGAAACGCGGTAAGGTGGATGGCGGCCTGCGGATACGCCTGAGCGATGAGGCACTCCCTCCGATCAGCGTCAACCGTGAACTGTTGAACCAGCTGACCGGCGCGATCGAGCGGGTCAAGGAACAGATCTCCGATACCTCGCCCGTTGATCCTCTCGACGTCCTGCGATGGCCGCGGGTAATCGAGGAGATCGAGCGGGAACCTGGCCCGATCCAGGAGGCCGCGGCACAACTGCTGGGCGAGGCGATAGAGGAGCTCGTCGAATCGCGTCAACGAGAGGGGGCACGCCTCGCGGAGCTGTTGCGGGAGCGTTGCCAATCCGTGGTCGACCTGGTCGCGGACGCCCGCGCGCGTCTTCCCGAGATCAGGGAAGGATTACGCCAACGGACACTGGAGCGCATCTCCCAGCTCGGCCTGCAGCCCGATCCGGAGCGCCTAGAGCAGGAACTGGTGCTGCTTGCCCAGAAGATGGATGTGGATGAGGAACTGGACAGGCTGGGTTCTCATGTGGAGGAGATGAGGCGGGTCCTGGACAGCGGCGGCGCCATGGGCCGTCGCCTCGATTTCCTGTTGCAGGAATTCAACCGGGAAGCCAACACACTGGCGTCGAAGTCCATGGATACTGACAGCACCCGCATCGCGGTGGAGCTGAAGGTACTGATCGAGCAGATGCGGGAACAGGTCCAGAACGTCGAATGAACAGCCCGGAAAGATCGGGGGACACGGCGAAGCGCAAGGGGAGGCTGGTGGTCGTCTCTGCTCCCTCCGGGGCCGGGAAGACCACGCTCGTGCGCGCCCTCCTCGCTAGGGAGCCCGGGGTGCGCTTCTCCACTTCGTACACAACGCGACCACCGCGAAGGGGCGAGGTGGACGGCCGGGACTACTTCTTCGTCTCCCCGGATACGTTCGAGGAAATGGTCTCCCGGGGAGACTTCCTCGAGAACGCCACCGTATTCGGGAACAGATACGGGACGTCCCGGGAACAGGTGGCGAGACTGACAGAAGCAGGCTTTCACGTGCTCCTCGAGATCGACTGGCAGGGCGCGAGACAGGTGCGGGCGGCCCAACCCGACTGTATTTCGGTATTCATCCTCCCCCCTTCCATCGCCGAACTCGAAAAGCGGCTCCGGGGCAGGAGCACGGATGCGGAGTCAACGATCGAGAAGCGCCTGGGAGAAGCCCGGGACGACCTGGGCCACTGGAATGAGTTCGATTACGCGGTAGTCAACGATAGATTCGACGATGCACTGGATGAGCTGCGCAGCGTCCTGCTCGGCAAGGGAGACCGGAACCGGACGGACAACCCGGCGTGCCGCCGGCTCATCGAGGCAGTGATGGCGTGATCAGGGGGCTCTCCTGTAGAATTCGAAGGCTCTGCCTCATTAACAGGCGACCAGATCAAAGAGATTATCGACGATGGCTCGAATCACCGTAGAAGACTGTATGCAGAATGTCGACAACCTGTTCGAGCTGGTGCTCATCGCCTCGAAGCGAGCGCGCCAGTTGTCGAACGGCGCGCCGACCGACCTCGACTGGGAAAATGACAAGCCCACCGTCGTGGCACTCCGCGAGATCGCGGAAGGCACTGTCGACGTCAGCATACTCAAGGAACCGGACCGCCTGGAGGAGCCCGGCTTCGAAGACCAGGAACCCGGACCGGAAAACCTCTCTCCCAGACCCATACCCTCTCTGGGAGACTGATCCGCTACGGCTGGCCCGACCATGGATTACGCCGCTTCCATACTGGCTCGACTGCCGACCCGGAAGCGCGCCGTAGGTCTGGACGGCCTCGTCAAGAAAATCCAGGGCTATCTCTCTCCCGAACAGGTCGCACTGGTCCTCGACGCCTACCACTTCGCCGCCGAGGCACATCAGGGCCAGAAGAGAAAGACAGGAGAGCCGTACATCTCCCACCCGGTCTCCGTCGCGGACATCCTCGCGGAATTCCGTCTCGACCATCACACGCTGATGGCCGCCCTTCTCCACGACGTCATCGAGGATACGGGAATCGACAAGGACCAGATCGCCGAGCGATTTGGCGAGGAAGTGGCTGAGCTCGTGGACGGCGTCAGCAAACTGGATCAGATCGAGTTCCGCAGCCGCGCCGAGGCCCAGGCAGAGAGCTTCCGCAAGATGCTGCTGGCCATGGTCGGCGACATACGCGTCATCCTGGTGAAACTCGCGGATCGGACCCATAACATGCGCACCCTCTGGGTGATGCCGTCGGACAAGCGCAGGCGCATAGCCAGAGAGACCCTGGAGATCTACGCCCCGATCGCACTGCGGCTCGGCATAAACAGGATCAAGCTGGAACTGGAGGACCTCGGTTTCCGGGCCCTCTATCCCTATCGCTACCGAGTGCTCGAGCGGTCCCTCAGGCGCGGACGCGCCCAGCGCCAGGTGCTGGACCGGATCAAGAAACGCTTCGACGAGGCCCTGAAGAGGGCCGAAATCCCCGGGACAGTCCGGGGCCGGGAAAAGCACATGTACAGCATCTACCGGAAGATGCGCGACAAGAAGCGGGCGCTGGCCGAGATCGCGGACGTCTACGGCCTTCGGATCGTCGTCGACTCTGTGGACAACTGCTATCGGGCGCTGGGCCTGGTGCACAGGGTCCACAAGCCCATGCCGGGCCGCTTCAAGGACTACATCGCGATACCACGGGTTAACGGCTACCAGTCGCTGCACACGACTCTGTTCGGGCCGAGCGGCGTTCCCGTCGAGGTCCAGATCCGGACCGAGGACATGGACCGGATCGCTGAATCCGGCATCGCTGCCCACTGGATGTACAAGCTCGGCGACCGCAGGGGATCGGCGCCCCAGGCCAGGGCCAGGGAATGGCTCCAGAACCTGATGGAGATGCAGGAGAGCGGGACATCCGAGGAATTCCTTGAAAGCGTGAAAATCGACCTCTATCCGGACAAGGTCTATGTCTTCACGCCCAAGGGGGACATACTGAGATTGCCCCGGGGAGCGACCTGCGTCGACTTCGCATACGCGGTCCATACCGGCGTCGGCAACCGGTGCGTGGCCGCGCGGGTGGATCGTCGGCCTGTGCCGCTCAGGACTCCCCTGAAGAATGGTCAAACAGTTCAGGTCATCACCTCCAAGGGCGCGAAACCGAATCCTGCCTGGGTCAACTTCGTCGTCACGGCGAAGGCCCGGACCGCCATCCGCAATTATCTGAAGAACCTGCGCCGCGGCGAGGCCCAGGAACTGGGCAAACGCCTGCTGGACAATGTCCTGCGGGAGTATTCCCTGACCGTCCGGAAGGTGCCCAACGAGACCATGACAGCCGCCCTGGGTCAGCTCGGGCTATCTAGTAGGGATCAGCTGTACGAGCAGATCGGGCTGGGAGAGAGGATGGCGACCCTGGTGGCCCGCCACCTCGTGCCCAGTGGCAAGCAGGACGTGCCCGCCGGTCAATCATTACCGCTAGCAATCGCGGGGACGGAGGGTATGGTGGTGAGCTACGGGCGCTGCTGCTATCCGGTCCCCGGCGACACCATATTCGGGTACCTCAGCGCCGGCCGCGGTGTAGTCATACACCGTGACGAGTGCGGCAATCTTTCCGAGTTCCGGAAACAGCCGGATAAGTGGATACCGGTGGAGTGGGAGGGCAGCCTCGATCGAACGTTCATGGTGGAAATCAGGGTCGGGGTCCACAATCGCCTCGGCGTGCTCGCCGCGGTAGCCGCGAACATCTCCGCGACTGAGACCAACATCGAACACGTCTCGGTAGTAGAGAGAGACGGGGACACGTCCTCGATCACGTTCCTGTTGCAGGTTAAGGACAGCAATCATCTCGCGCGGGTCCTGCGTAGCATCAAGAGCATGCCGGAAGTGCTCAGCACGGCGCGCACGGGCGCCTGAAAACCGCTCTCGAAACCGATCACGGGGGACTCGCCCATGTCACGAATACCGATCGCCACGGATAAGGCTCCGGCCGCCATCGGCACCTACTCCCAGGCCATCGACGCCGACGGCACTGTCTATCTCTCCGGCCAGATACCCCTGCTGCCGGGAACGATGGAGTTGGTGGAGGGTGACACCAGCAGACAGGTCCAGCAGGTGTTCGACAACCTGGCCGCGGTGGCGGCTGCCGCCGGTGGCAGCCTCGACCATGCGGTCAAACTCACTGTCTATCTGACGGACCTGGCCGATTTCGGGGTGGTCAACGAAGTCATGGCGTCGCGGTTCTCGCCCCCGTACCCAGCGCGAGCGGCGGTCCAGGTGGCGGCCCTGCCTAAAGGCGCAAGCGTCGAGATAGACGCCATCCTCCGTCTCTGACACGCGGCGGAGGTCCTTGACCGATCCGGACAGGGCCTGTTAACACTTACCCGGTCGTCGCGTTGCTGCCCATAAACGGCTGTGGCCAGGCGCGAGGAGAGAAGTTTAGTAACACTAAATGAACGACGAGCAACGCCGCCATGACCGTATTCGGGCGCAACCCTTCGGCGCGGGGCCATTTTTTCGTCACGCGGCGCTGCGGCCCGCTCATGTAGCGGTGCTACACCACGCTCGCCGCACCTGGCTTGGCGGATAGTGGCCCTCGCATCGGCAATCGGGTAAGTGTCATCAGGCCCTGCTACCTCGGCGGTCGCGCCGGAACCTGTAACGGCTCTGCCCGGAGTGGGCTCGAGTCTGGCCGGGAAATTGGCCCGGCTCGGCGTCAGCCAGGTTCAGGACCTCCTGTTTCTGCTCCCCATGCGTTACGAGGACCGTACCCGGCTGACGGAAATCGGCGTGCTGCGGCCGGGGATGAGAGTCACGGTGGAAGGCTACGTGGACCTCACCGACGTCGTCTACCGCCGGCGGCGGATGATGTTGTGCAGAATGTCCGATGGCTCCGGGGCCCTGCTGCTCAGATTCTTCCACTTCTCCCGGGCCCAGGCCGACGGACTCAAGCGCGGCACTCGGATCCGGTGCTTTGGCGAGGTTCGACTGGGGCCCACCGGGCTCGAAATGGTGCACCCGGAGTACCGCCGCCTGGCAGAGGACGCGGACGAGCCGTTGGAGGACAGCTACACCCCTGTTTATCCCGCGACGGAAGGGCTTGGGCAGGCACGGATCCGGCGGCTCGTGAGTCTGGCCCTGGAGCGCCTGGCCGCGAATCCTCCCCCGGACCTGTTGCCGCAAAATATCACCGGCGGCCTCGGTTTCCCACCACTGGTGGAGGCCCTCGTATATCTGCATCGGCCCCCCACCGGAGCGTCTCTCGCCCTCCTTGACGAAGGCCGGCACCCGGCGCAGCGGCGCCTTGCATTCGAGGAGCTTCTCGCCCAGCACCTCAGCCTGAGAATGCTACGACGCAAAGTCCGTGATCGGGCCTCGCCACGCCTGGAGTCGGACGGGGCCCAACTCCGGCGTTTCAAGCGGGGCTTGCCATTCCGACTCACCGGAGCTCAGGAGCGCGTGCTCGGCGAACTGCTCGCCGACATGGCCACCGATCGACCCATGCTCCGCCTGGTGCAAGGCGATGTGGGCTCCGGGAAGACGGTCGTCGCAGCCGGCGCGGCCGTGGTCACCGTCGCCGCAGGCTATCAGGCGGCTGTCATGGCGCCCACCGAACTGCTTGCCGAACAACACTGCAGGAATTTCGAGACCTGGCTGGGACCACTCGGGGTAAGGGTGGCCTGGCTGGCTGGCAGGTTAGGTGCAGCAGCCAGAAGGCGGGCCCTGGAGCAGATCGGCAGCGGCGAGGCCCATGTGGTGGTGGGCACCCACGCCCTGTTCCAGAGCGGAGTGGAGTTCGCTCGCCTCGGCCTGGTCGTAATCGACGAGCAACACCGGTTCGGGGTCCACCAGCGTCTCGCCCTCACCGAAAAGGGCGAGGCTGACGGTCTTCGACCACACCAGCTCGTCATGACCGCGACACCCATCCCAAGAACGCTGGCCATGGTCAGCTATGCCGATCTTGACACCTCCAGCATCGACGAACTGCCGCCAGGCCGGGGACAGGTTGCCACCGTGGCCGTCCCCTCGTCCCGGCGACCGGAAGTGCTGGATCGCGTCAGGCTGGCCTGCCGGTCCGGCAGGCAGGCCTACTGGGTCTGCCCGCTCATCGAGGAATCCGAGGTGCTCCAATATCAGGCGGCCGAGGAGACAGCGGCGGCCCTGTCCGACGCCCTCCCAGAGCTGGTGGTCGGCCTGGTCCACGGGCGGATGAAGGCCGGCGACAAGCAGTCCGTCATGGACGACTTCAAGGCCGGGCGGGTGCAGCTGCTGGTGGCCACCACGGTCATCGAAGTCGGCGTGGACGTGCCCAACGCCAGCCTTATGATCATCGAGAACTCGGAGCGGATGGGTCTGGCGCAACTCCATCAGCTGCGCGGTCGGGTCGGCCGGGGCAGCACGGACTCTAGCTGTGTACTGATGTACCAGCCGCCTCTCGGGGAAACAGCGGAGCGACGCCTGAGGGTCTTGCGACAGACCAGCGACGGCTTCCGGATCGCGGAGGAGGACCTGCGCCTGAGAGGCCCCGGCGAGGTGCTCGGCACGAGGCAGACGGGTGTCATGCAGTTGCGCGTGGCGGACATCATGCGGGATCGGGATCTGCTGCCACAGGTCAGGGAGGTGGCCGACCGACTGCTGTCGGGACGATCACCAGCAATCACCAGGATCCTGGAACGCTGGGTCGGAGACGCAGCCCGCTACGGGCAGGTGTGACGGGCGCCGTTATCCGGAATCATGCCGGTCACTTATAATGTCCGACCCGCGCCCCGGCGCCCAGCCATACGAGACCAGGGCTGACGATGGAGCCTAGCCGAGCCACCCGCGATTCGGACGCTGTCTGGCAGCGGACCGGTTCGATCGACGACCTGCCTGTCGAGACCTGCCTCCGTAGATGGCTGGAATCCGGCGGCTCGCTCACCCGCCGGCTACGCCGGCTGGGTGGCAGGGATTTCAGCCTGGAAGTCATGGGCGAAGGATGGGAGCCGTCCTCCCGGGAGGATATTCGGACCCTTGGCTCGGCGGCAGGTCGGGTACGGGTTCGCCAGGTGCGGTTGTCCGCCAGGGGAATCCCTCTGGTGTTCGCATCCACCCGGATGCCTCCCGAGACGCTGGCCCGCCATCCCTGGCTCGGCGGACTGGGCCCCAGGCCTCTCGGCGAGGCGCTCGCGGATCGCGCTGACGTACAGCGGACCCCGTTCGAATTCGCCATGCTCCCGCCCGGTCATCCCTTGCTGGAAGCCGCGCTGAAAGACACCGGAATCCTGCCCGGCAACCTCTGGTGTCGGCGGTCGCGGTTTGTCATCGGCGAGTGTCCCATCCTCGTCTACGAAGTCTTCCTGCCCGGTCTGGCCAGTTTCGGGGACCGCTGATGCCGCCCCGCGGCCATGGCGCCCTCGCGCGCGTGACCGCCCGGCTGTCCTCCTACGGTCGCCTGATCCGCATCGATCGGCCCATCGGAACGCTTCTGCTCCTGTGGCCGACCCTTTGGGCCCTGTGGATTTCGGCGGCTGGCCATCCCGATTCCCGGATCTTCCTCGTCTTTGTCGTCGGAGTTTTCCTGATGCGTTCCGCCGGATGCGCGATGAATGACTACGCGGACCGGAATATCGATCCTCATGTGACCCGGACCCGGGACCGGCCGCTGCCCAGGGGCGAGATCCACCCGCTGGAGGCGCTGGCCGTCGCAGCGCTGCTCGGCCTGGTCGCCTTCCTGCTGGTGCTTCAGCTCAACACTCTCACCGTACTGCTGTCCGTAATCGGCGGCTTCATGGCGGCCAGCTACCCGTTTCTAAAACGGGTCACCTCCCTGCCCCAGCTTTACCTGGGTGCAGCATTCGGCTGGGCCGTACCGATGTCCTTCGCGGCACAGACCGGCGCGGTGCCGCTGTCGGGATGGCTGCTGTTCCTGGCCGTGCTGCTGTGGGCGGTGGCCTACGACACCATGTACGCCATGGTAGACCGCCAGGACGACCTGAGGGTGGGCGTCAAGTCCACGGCGATCTTGTTTGGTCGCTGGGACCGGGCAGCTATCGCGATCTGCCATGGGGGGGCGCTCTCGCTGCTCTGGGCGGTCGGCGGCCTGGAGCAACTCGGGGCCTGGTATGCCGGCGGCCTCCTGGCGGCCGGCGCCCTGGCCGTCTGGCAACAGGTCCTGATCCGTGGCCGCGACCCGCAGCGATGCTTCGCCGCGTTCCTTAACAATAACGCCTTCGGTCTGGCGATATTCCTTGGAGTGATGCTCGACTATTCCCTGATCACGAGTTGAGCGCCGCCAGCGACGGTGAGCGCGCCACCGCCCACACTTCCACCTCCCGCGCCCCCGCAGAGCGGAGCGCGGATGCCATCGCATCGGCGGTGGAACCGGTAGTCAGGATGTCATCGAAGACGGCCACCCGTTCGGGTGGCCGCACCCGGCATTCGAACGCGCCGGTCAGGATCCTGCGGCGCTCCTGCGCCCCGAGTGGCCAGAGTGGAGGCGTGTCCAGCAGCCTGACACAAAGACCCGATACGAGCGGAACCCTTGTGAGCGCGGCGACGAACCGGGCGATCTCGATAACCTGATCGAAACCGCGCTGTCGGAGTCGCCGGGGATGGGGCGGCACCGGTGCAATCGCTTCGGGTCGCCCATCGGTGCGTCCGAGAGCATGGCCGACAAGCTCGCCGAGGAGTCGGGCGTGGCTCAGGATGCCGTTGTATTTCAGGCGCTGGATCATGCGATCCACAGGAAACGCATAGACGAAGGGGACCCGTGCCTTGTCATAGACCGGGCGCCGGAGCAGGCAGCAGCCGCACGCGCCTTCCGTGGACACGGGTCGCGCGCAGATCGGGCAGGAGCGGGCGGCCCGGGGCAGGTCCCGGAAGCAGCCGAAACATATCTCCGGACCCAAACCTCTTCCTCCGCATAGCTGGCAAAGGGGGCGACCGAGAAAATGGTCAACTATTGAGCAGATGTTCATCGAAGAGCCGTCATGTGGTTGACACGTGTAGAGGCGGACCGAATACTCGGCCCACCTCGTCTGTGTGAATTTCGGCTGCGGACACGATTTTCGCCACCCCGGAAAACCGGCTATCGGGAAAAGATATGGACACCAGGGCCCACGAAAGCGATCCGGGATTACGGACGGACTGGACCGAGGAAGAAGTCAGACAGCTTTTCGAGCTGCCATTCAACGACCTTCTGTTCAGGGCCCACGCCACTCACCGCCGGTATTTCGACCCCAACGAAGTCCAGGTCAGCACGCTGTGCAGCATCAAGACGGGAGCCTGCCCGGAAGACTGCGCCTATTGCCCCCAGAGCATCCGCTACGACACCGGGCTGGAGAACGAGGACCTGCTGGCGATCGACGACGTACTCAGGCAGGCCCGGAGGGCGAAGGAGAATGGCGCTACGCGCTTCTGCATGGGCGCTGCCTACCGCAGTCCCAAGCCCAGGCAACTGGAAGTCATCAAGGACATGGTCCGGGGCGTCCGCGCCTTGGGGATGGAGACCTGCGCCACCCTGGGGATGCTCACCGCAGACCAGGCGCGGCAATTGAGGGACGCCGGTCTCGATTACTACAATCACAACCTGGACACCTCGGAGCAGTTTTACTCCGAGATCATCACAACCCGGACCTACCGGGACCGGCTGGACACCCTCCGCCACGTACGCGAGGCCGGGCTGAAGGTTTGTTGCGGCGGCATCATCGGCATGGGCGAATCGGACCTGGACCGGATTCAGCTGCTCCACACCCTGGCCACGTTACCCGCCCATCCGGAGAGCGTCCCGGTCAACCAACTGGTCCAGGTGCCGGGCACGCCGCTTCACGGGCTCGCCTCGGTGGATGCCCTGGACCTGGTCCGGACCATCGCGGTGGCCCGGATTCTGATGCCCAGGTCCCACGTCCGGCTCTCGGCCGGACGCAACGAGATGAGCGACGAAACCCAGGCGTTGGCCTTCTTCGCCGGCGCCAACTCGATCTTCTACGGCGATCGGCTCCTTACCACTGACAATCCGGAACAAGATCACGACGTCCGTCTTTTCGAGCGGCTGGGCATCTCGCCGGAGCCTCCCCGCCAGGGACCGGAGGACGCGTCCGCCGCGGAACCCGGCGCCACAGCCCATGCGGGAACGTGAAGAGCGCCTCCTGGCCGAGCTGTCGGCGCTGCAGAATCGCGACCTGTACCGCCGCCGGAAAGTCGTCTCGGACAGGGGCCCTACCCCCGAGGTAGTGGTCGACGGCCAACGGCTCATCGATTTCTGCAGCAACGACTATCTCGGTCTGGGCCGGGATCCCCGGCTGGCCGAAGCCATGGCCAGGGCGGCGACGCTCTGGGGCGCCGGCGCCACATCCGCCCATCTCGTCACGGGCCATACCGAGGCTCACCATCGCCTCGAACAGGATCTGGCCCGGTTCACGGGCCGCGAACGGGCCCTGCTCTTTTCCACAGGCTATATGGCCAACCTGGGCGTGGTCACGGCCCTTGCAGGACGTAACGACCTCATCGTCGAGGACCGCCTCAACCACGCGTCACTGATCGACGCGGCCCGTCTCGCGGGCGCGAGGACACGACGATACAGCCACGGCGACGCTTGCTCCGCTGCTTCACGGCTGGCGGAGGGGCGTGGTCACAGGAAATTGTTGATCACCGACGGCGTGTTCAGCATGGACGGAGATGTGGCGCCGCTGCGCGAACTGGCCGAAGCGGCGACCGCCAATGATGCCTGGCTGGTGGTAGACGACGCCCATGGCCTGGGAGTGCTGGGACCGACCGGCGGCGGTAGCGTTGAGGCGACGGGTCTCGGGCCGGAGGCGGTACCCGCGCTCGTGGGTACACTGGGCAAGGCCTTCGGCACTTTCGGGGCCTTCGTCGCCGGCAGTCACGCACTCGTGGAAACGCTCATCCACAAGGCCCGTACCTACATCTACACCACGGCGCCGCCCCCGGCCGTGGCCGAGGCCACGAGCGCGGCCCTGGCGATCGCCGGCGCCGAGCCCTGGCGCCGGGAGCGGGTCGCTAGCCTGGTCACAAGGTTCCGGGCCGGCGCCCGCCGCCTGGGGGTTCCGCTTTCGGGATCGGGAACCCCGATCCAGCCGGTGCTGGTTGGAGGCGCCGCCGCGGCACTGGCGGTGAGCCAGGCGCTGTTGCGGGAAGGCTTCTGGGTGGTCGCCATACGCCCGCCCACCGTGCCGGCGGATTCCTCGCGGCTGCGGATAACACTGTCCGCGGCCCACAGCGAAGACCATATCGACGCCCTGCTCGACGCCCTGTCACGAACGCTCGTGCCGGTAATGGTCCGGTGACGGATACCCTCCATGTCGAGAGCACCGGCAACGGTTTCCCCCTGGTCATGCTCCATGGCTGGGGCATGCACGGCGGCATCTGGGACGACTGTGTACGCTCGCTTGCCGGTCGCTGGCGCGTCGTCCGGCCGGACCTCCCGGGACACGGACGTAGTCCCGCGCTGCCCGGCCCTGGGGACCTGGATTCTCTCACCGAGTGCGTCGCCAGCCATTGCCCGCGGGAGATGATGCTGGTGGGCTGGTCACTGGGCGGGCTGATCGCCATGAGGATGGCCCAACAGCTTCCGCTGCGGGTGCGGCATCTGGTGCTGGTGGCCTCGACACCACGCTTCGTCAGTGGGCCGGACTGGCCCTGCGGGGTCGCGTCAAGCGTCCTGGAGTCTTTTGGAACTGGGCTGTCGGCGGACTTTCGGCGCACCGTCCGCGATTTTCTGACGCTCCAGGTCCGGGGTGACGAGCGGGCGCCCGAACTGCTTCGGGACCTCAAGCACCGACTATTCGCTCACGGGGATCCCGACCCCATGGCATTGCAGCAGGGGCTGAATCTGCTCGCCGGGACGGACCTGCGACCAGACCTTGGGCGCATCATCCAGCCGACCCTGGTGATCGCCGGCGACCGGGACCGCGTCACTCCGCCAGAGGCTGGCAGACGTCTCGCCCGGTCGGTGGAAGGCTCCAGGTTCCTGTCCATCAAGGGCGCGTCCCACGCTCCGTTTCTGTCTCACCGCATCGAGTTCCTCGGGGCATTGATTGATTTTCTGAACGAGGCCGGCCGATGAAACCGGATCCGGCATCGGCCTATGTCCTCGATCAGCAGGCGATCCGGCGTGCCTTCAATCGGGCCAGCGGTCACTACGACGCCTCGGCGGTGCTGCAGGTCGAGGTGGGCACGCGACTCCTGCAGCGCCTGGACCTGGTTTCGATTGATCCGGCGCTGATCCTGGACGCCGGCTGCGGCACCGGGCAGGCAATCAGGCCGCTGCTTCGCCGCTACCGGGGGAGCAGCGTCATCGCGCTGGACCTGTCCGAGGGCATGCTGCGGCAGGCGCGCAAGCGCCGGCGCTGGTTCCGATCGGCGTCTCCGGTCTGCGCGGACGCCTCCGGACTGCCGCTGCGCGATGGCTCGGTGGACCTGATCTTCTCCAATCTGATGCTTCAGTGGTGTAGCGACCTCGACGCCGTTTTGGCGGAATTTCGTCGTGTCCTCAGGACAGGTGGCTTGTTGAGCTTCACGACTTTCGGTCCCGACACGTTGCGGGAACTGAGGGACGCGTGGCGCGAAGCGGACGGCCACGTCCACGTGAGCAGGTTTCTGGATATGCACGACATCGGTGACGCACTGGTGCGCGCGGGCCTGGCCGAACCGGTGCTCGACGTAGACTATTTCTGCCTCACCTACGACAGCGTGACGGATCTGATGCGCGACCTGCGGGCGATCGGTGCAAGCAATGCCGCTGGTGGCCGCAACCGGTCTCTCACCGGCCCAGGCAGGCTCCGCACGGTCGCCTCGGCCTACGAGAAACACCGTCGCGAGGATCGGCTGCCGGCCACATGGGAGGTCGTCTTCGGGTTTGCATGGGGCGGGACCTCGCGCTCCGGGGTAGCGGGATCGCGGGAAACGCGGGTCCCGGTGGGCAATATCGGTCGGCGCGGGCCGGGGCAGGGCTGAGTGGCATCGGGCCTGTTCGTCACCGGTACCGACACCGACTCAGGCAAAACGCTGATCGCCTGCGCCCTGTTGACGGTCATCGCTCGCCAGGGTCTGTCGACCGCCGGTTACAAGCCGGTAGCGGCCGGGGCACAACGGACTCCCGGTGGGCTACGCAACGATGACGCCCGCTGGCTGAGGGAATTCTCCTCAGTGTCCCTGGACTACGACGAAGTGAACCCGGTCACGCTAGAGGCGGCAATGGCGCCCCACATAGCAGCGCGACGTGCGGGTGTCGACCTCGACGCCGTGTCGCTTGTGGACCAGCGTCGGCGGCTGGGGCTCAGAGCCCGCGTAATCGTGACCGAAGGCGCCGGCGGCTGGCGGGTACCGCTATCCGGCAATTACGACATGGCGGACTTGGCCGTCGCGATCGGCGATCCCATCGTGCTGGTGGTGGGAATGAAACTCGGCTGTCTCAACCACGCGCTGTTGACCACCGACGCGATCCGGGCCAGCGGGGGCCGACTGGCCGGCTGGATCGCCAACCGCATCGACCCCGGCATGGCGGCGCCAGGGGACAATCTCGCCACGCTCGCCGGCAGGCTCGAATGCCCCTGCCTCGGCTCCGTCCCCTGGCTCGGTGACGTGCCCATGGATCACAAGGTGGAACTTGCTTCGCGGGCTATCGACGAGCACCTCGTCGGGGCTGCTCTCGCAACAGGCTGATTTACGTAAACATTTCCGGAAGTGGCAGATTTTTCTAATGTTGCCCTGCCGACGGCCTTCCATTAGCATAGCGCCCTCGGCGTGGCGGCAGGCTGGCGAGGGGGCCCCGTGACTGAAGCGTCATCGCCGGACCACACGCTGCTGGCTCACATCCGGGTGAGCGCGAACTGCTCCCTGACTCCGAGGGGCGCCATTCTGTTTTTCGGCGGTGTGGCCGGCGCGTCCTTGAGCGTGGCGATCATCTTCGCGTCCTTCGGGATGTGGCCGGTGCTGCCTTTCGCCGGGCTGGAATTGTTCCTCCTGGGTCTGGCCCTTGGCCTGAGCATGCGCCAGGGTCAGGAGGGCGAGTCGATCATGGTGACGGATGACCGCGTGGTGGTGGAGAGGCGTCGTCACCGGGACACGGAATCGAGGGAGTTTGCTCGGCTCTGGGCCCGCGTAGAGCTGCGCGTCGCACGGAGGCCAGGTCATCCGAGTGATCTCGTGATCCTGTCTCACGGGCAGGGCGTGGAGGTAGGGCGCGCGCTGACAGAATCGGCGAGGCGCGACTTGTATCGCAGGCTAGCCGATCTGATCGGCAAGACCGGGCATGTCCCGGACATCGGGCCTGCGGGGCAGGCAGGAGAAAAACAGGCAGTTAACGGAGTTGGGATTGATGTCCAACAACAGGATTAGAAAGCTCGTCGCGGCACTGGCCGCGGCCCTCCCGGCACTGGTTTTCGCGCCGCTGGCGAAGGCCGACTGGGCGGTCAACATGCCCAAGGGTGTGACAGCGATCAGCCAGGAGGTCTACGGGCTCCACATGCTGATCTTCATTGTCTGCTGCATCATCGCGGTCGTCGTGTTTGGCGCCATGATCTATTCCCTGCTCCGGCACAGGAAATCCCTGGGTGCCGAGCCAGCCAAGTTCAGCCACAGCACCAAGGCTGAGATCGTCTGGACCATTATCCCCATTCTTATCCTGGTGGGCATGGCGGTGCCGGCGGCCGATACGCTGATCCGAATGGAGGACACACGCGGCAGCGACATGTCCATCAAGGTGACCGCCTACCAGTGGAAGTGGCGCTACGACTATATTGACGAGGGCTTCGGTTTCTTCAGCAGCCTTGCCCCGGAGCATAACCGGGCCCGTCAGCTCGATTCCGGCATCGACCCTGCAACCATCCCGAACTACCTGCTGGAGGTGGACCACCCCCTGGTAGTGCCGGTAGGCGCCAAGGTCCGTCTCCTGCTGACCGCTTCGGATGTCATCCACGCCTGGTGGGTGCCCGATTTCGGCGGCAAGAAGGACGCCATCCCCGGGTTCGTCAACGAGTTCTGGTTCAAACCGGAAACTCCCGGCATCTATCGGGGACAGTGCGCGGAACTTTGCGGGCGTGACCACGGCTTCATGCCGGTCGTCGTCCATGTGTTGCCGGAGGACGAATACCAGGCCTGGCTCGGCGACCAGACGGCCGGTCTCACCTTCCAGGACGCGGCGATGACGGAGGAGACGGTTGCCATGGTGCCGGCGACGGCGACGACAGCCGTCGAGGAAGTCACGGTTGAGTGGAACATGGATTACGCCATGGCCACCGGCGAGAAGCTGTACAACGCCAACTGCGGCGCCTGCCACCAGATCAACGGCGCCGGCATGCCGCCGACCTTCCCGGCGATCGCCGGCAGTCCGGTCGCCACCGGTGACGTGGCCGCCCATGTCGACGTGGCGGTCAACGGCCGTCCGGGCACGGCGATGGCCGCCTTCGGCCCACAGCTCTCGGACGAAGATCTGGCCGCCATCGTGACCTATCAGAGAAACGCGTTCGGCAACGACACGGGCGACCTGGTGACACCCGACCAGATTGCCGCCGCCCGCTGAAAATCCGGCTGAGGAAAAAAAGATGAGCACTGCTGCAGCGACTCACGAACATCACGACCACCATCCCACCGGCATCATGCGGTGGCTGACGACGACCAATCACAAGGACATCGGCACCCTTTACCTGGTCTTCAGCCTGACCATGTTCCTGGTCGGCGGCAGCATGGCCCTGGTGATCCGCGCCGAGCTTTTCCAGCCCGGCCTCCAGCTGGTTGATCCCGGCTTCTTCAACCAGATGACCACCATGCACGCGCTGATCATGGTCTTCGGCGCGATCATGCCGGCCTTCGTCGGCCTGGCCAACTGGATGGTGCCGCTGATGATCGGAGCACCCGACATGGCGCTGCCGAGACTCAACAACTGGAGTTTCTGGATCCTGCCGATGGCATTCTCTCTGCTCGGCATGACCCTGCTCTTTCCCAGCGGGGCTCCCGCCGCCGGCTGGACCATGTACCCGCCACTGGTGCTGCAGACGGGTGACGCCTTCCCCTTCCTGATCTTCGCCGTGCACCTGATGGGTATCTCCTCGGTGCTGGGCGCGATCAACATCATCGTCACCATCATGAACATGCGGGCGCCGGGTATGGGCCTTTTGAAGATGCCCCTGTTCGTCTGGACCTGGCTGATCACGGCCTACCTGCTCATTCTGGTGATGCCGGTGCTGGCCGGCGCCGTGACCATGCTGCTGACGGACAAGTACTTCGGCACCAGCTTCTTCCAGGCCGCTGGCGGCGGCGACCCGGTGATGTTCCAGCACATCTTCTGGTTCTTTGGCCACCCGGAGGTCTACATCATGATCCTGCCGGCCTTCGGCGTGGTGTCGCAGGTCATCCCGACCTTCGCGCGCAAGCCCCTGTTCGGCTACGACTCCATGGTCTACGCGACAGCCAGCATCGCGTTCCTCTCGTTTATCGTCTGGGCGCACCACATGTTCACCGTGGGCATGCCCCTGGCCGGCCAGCTGTTCTTCATGTTCTCCACCATGCTGATCGCCGTACCCACTGGCGTGAAGGTATTCAACTGGGTGGCCACCATGTGGAAGGGCTCGATGACCTTCGAGACACCGATGCTCTTCGCCCTGGCCTTCGTATTCCTGTTCACTATTGGCGGTTTCTCCGGCCTGATGCTGGCGATCGCACCGGCCGACCTGCAGTACCACGACACCTATTTCGTCGTGGCCCACTTCCACTACGTGCTGGTGCCGGGGGCGGCCTTCGGCATCATGGCGGCGGTGTACTACTGGCTGCCAAAGTGGACCGGCCACATGTACAACGAGAAGCTCGGCAAGCTGCACTTCTGGCTGTCGGCGATTTCCGTCAACGTGACTTTCTTCCCACAGCATTTCGTCGGCCTGGCCGGCATGCCGCGCCGGATCCCCGATTACTCGACCCAGTTCGCGGACTTCAACATGATTTCCTCGGTCGGCGCCTTCGTCTTCGGCTTCTCCCAGCTGTTGTTCGTCTACGTCATCTGGAGTTGCGCGCGCGGCGGTCAGAAGGCGACAGACCAGGTCTGGGAGGGCGCCGAGGGCCTGGAGTGGACCGTACCGTCGCCAGCCCCGCACCACACCTTCGATACACCGCCTGTCATCAGGTAGCGGGATGAGCGGTAGCGACGATTCAACCAGACGCTCGAGGGTAGTACGAAACGCTATCCTGCTGGGGCTGGTAGCTGTCGCTGTCTACGGCGCGTTCATCTTCGTCCAGTACCAGCGCAGCCGGGGCGCGATGTGAGCGGGTCTGACGACAAGGGGGACCGTACCCTGGTGGCGAAACTGGTGCTCCTGACGGTCGGCATGTTCGCCTTTGGCTATGCGCTCGTGCCGTTGTATGACGTTTTCTGCGAAGTGACAGGCATTGGCGACCGGACCGGTGTGGGGTCAGCGGCCACTGCATTGCCCACCGCGATAGACATGGACCGGGAGATCGAGGTGGAATTCGTCGCCAGCGTCAACGAGGGGGCCCCCTGGGAATTCCGGCCCTCCGTCAGCCGGATGACCGTGCACCCTGGCAAGATGTACAAGACCACGTTCTATGCGCGCAATACCACGGACAAGGGCCTGGTCGGTCAGGCGGTGCCGAGCATCGCGCCTGGCCTCGCTACCCCCTACCTCCAGAAAACGGAATGTTTCTGCTTCACCGAGCAGCGATTCGATGCCGGGGAAGGCCGGGATATGCCGGTGGTGTTCTTCATCGACCCGGAGCTGCCGGACTATCTGGATACGGTGACGCTGTCGTACACTTTTTTCGCTCAGAATCGGGTAGCGACCCGGTAATTGCAGATCGGCAAAATACGATAAAGAGAACTCGGGGATAACAGATGGCTCAGTCTCAAGCTTATTACGTACCGCACGGGAGCAACTGGCCGATCGTCGGCGCCGTCGGGCTGTTCCTGCTCATGCTCGGCCTCTCAACGACGCTGAACGGCCTCGGCTTCGGTCCGGTGCTGGCCTGGACCGGTGTCGCCGTGGTCGTGGTCATGCTCGTGGGCTGGTTCAGCACCGTGATCGGAGAGAGCGAGGGCGGAACCTACAACCAGCAGGTGGACCGGTCGTTCAGGATGGGGATGACCTGGTTCATCATCTCGGAAGTCATGTTCTTCGCCGCCTTCTTCGGCGCACTGTTCTACGCCCGGCAGATGGCCGTGCCCTGGCTGGGTGGCGAGAGCAACAACTTCTTCACCAACCTGCTGCTGTACCCCGGCTACGAAAACACCTGGCCCACCAACGGCCCCGGGGCCATCGGCGGGGAATACGAGCCCATGGCCGCCCTCGGCCTGCCCGCGCTCAACACGGCGATCCTGCTGAGCAGCGGCGTGACCATCACCATCGCGCACCATGCGCTGAAGGACAACAACCGGTCCGTCCTCAACTGGGGACTTTTCGCCACCTTCATGCTGGGTTTCCTGTTCGTGACTCTGCAGGCCTACGAGTATCACCATGCCTACGAGGCGATGAACCTGAAGCTCAGCACGGGTATCTACGGCTCGACTTTCTTCATGCTTACCGGATTCCACGGCCTGCACGTGACACTGGGCGCGACCATGCTGGTGGTGATCTGGGTGAGGTGCCTCAAAGGGCATTTCACCCCGAATCACCATTTCGGTTTCGAGGGAGTCGCCTGGTACTGGCACTTCGTCGACGTGGTCTGGCTCGGCCTGTATATCTTCGTCTACTGGCTCTGAGCAGATGGATTTGGGCGGGGCGCTGTCCGGTGGGCAGCGCCCCTTTCCTTTCTCTCTCTAGCCGGACTGCCCACCGGGCTGGATCAGGCCCAGAGCGTAGGCAATCAGCAACAGGATGAACAGCGATACGGACAGACTGATCCTTACAGTCAGGGCGCGCACCGTTCTCCGTGAGTCGGGCTCGTCCTTGAACAGGTAGACCAGGGCCGAAGCCAGGCTGCCCACGATGGCGAGCAACAGTACGATAACCAATATCCTGATGAGTTCCATGAGTTATCGAGCGACGAAACAGGGGAGGCCAGTATAACTTGGCGCTCTCCGTCGGCAATTGGCGCTTCCGTCCGGGACGCATACCGACGCTGGCGGTGGTGCTTTTGTGCCCGCTGCTGGCCTCGCTCGGCATCTGGCAGCTCGATCGCGCCGAACAGAAGAGACAGCTGGTCAGCGGCTTCGAAGCCGGGACCGAGACTATTGTTATCGGCGGTGCCTCAGTCGGCGATGCCGTGGCGGACCTGCCGCGCTATCAGCGGGTCGAGATCGAAGGCAGCTATGAAAGCGAACACCAGTTTCTGCTGGACAACATGACCTACGGTGGCGCGGCCGGTTACCAGGTGCTGACGCCATTCGCCGTCGAGGGAGGAGGGGTCCACGTGCTGGTCAACCGCGGCTGGATACCCAAGGCCTTCGGCACCAGCCTGATGCCGGACATCGGGGTGTCCGGGGAACGCCGCCGGATCCGTGGCAGGATCACGCGCCTCCCACGCCCGGGCCTGGAACTGTCCGGCGAGGCGCCTCCTCTCCCGGAATGGCCGCGGGCTGTGCAGTTCCCCGTCATGGAGGAACTGGCCCAGGCCCTCGGGGAACCGCTTGCCACGCGGATGGTGCTGTTGGACGAGACCGAGGACGGCGGCTACGTGCGTGACTGGAGCCCGGTTGAATTCGGACCTGAGACGCACATGGGCTACGCACTTCAGTGGTTCGCGATGAGCGTGACGGTACTGATCATCTACCTGGCGCTCAATTTGAAGAGGATTGGGGATGACGGACGATAAGGCCCGTGTCGGCCGAGGGAGAACCCAGTTCCTGCTGCTGGCCCTGTTGTTCATCGGGCCGCTGGCGGCGGCCTGGATGCTCTACTTCGGCCACCAGGGATGGAAGCCACGGGGCTCAACGAACCACGGCGTTCTGATTCAGCCGCCGGTGCCCCTGCCGGGGGCGAGGATCGCGGACAGCGGGCCCGATGGTTCCGACTGGGATCTCCACGGCCGCTGGACCATGCTTTACCTTGACGGAGGGAGCTGTGGTGAGCGCTGTCTACGCGCCCTCGACCTTTCCGCCCGCATCCGGCTCGCCCTCGGCCGGCGGATGGTCCGGGTACAGCGGGTCTATGTCGCGGAGGGCCCTGGGGCATTGCCGGACTTGCCCGAATCCCAGGCCGATCTCATGATTGCGTCGGGATCACGGCCGGACCTGGCGCCCCTGCTGGCTGCTCTTCCCGCCGACCTGCCCCGCGACGGGTCGGAGATCCTGCTGGTGGATCCCCTCGGGAATCTGATGATGCGCTTCCCCCTCGACGCGGACCCCAGGGGCATGCTGGAAGACATCAGGAAGCTGCTGCGCCTGTCGCGCATCGGCTGACGGAGACACGGAGATGGACATGTTTAGAGTGCTCGCCAGGATCGCGGTCGTGCTGTGCCTGATCGTCGTGGTCCTGGGAGCCTGGGTCCGCCTGACGGACGCGGGGCTCGGTTGCCCGGACTGGCCGGGGTGCTACGGCCAGATCGTCGTTCCCGGGCATCCGGGCGCGGCCGACGCGTTTCCGAACCGACCCCTGGAGTCCGGGAAGGCCTGGCGGGAGATGATCCACCGTTACGCCGCCGGCACTCTCGGGCTCCTGGTGCTCGGGCTGGCCGTCATCGCCTTGTCGAGGCGGGAACGCCCGCGCCAGCCCGTGGCGCTGCCCCTTTTCTTGCTCGGACTGGTGATCTTCCAGGCGCTGCTCGGCATGTGGACAGTGACCCTGCTGCTCAAACCGCTGGTGGTGACCGCCCATCTCCTGGGCGGGATGACCACCCTCGCCCTCCTCTTCTGGCTGGTCCGGGAACCTGCCGCTCCCGCCACGCCGGTAGATCCCGGGGTGAAGCGCTTCGCCCTGATCGGTCTGGTGGTCCTGGCGCTGCAGATCTTCCTTGGCGCCTGGGTCAGCACCAACTACGCGGGCCTGTCCTGCCCCGATTTCCCCACCTGCCAGAACCGCTTCTGGCCTCCCATGGATTTCGTCACCGCTTTTGATCCCTGGCACGGGCTGGGCGTCAACTATGAAGGTGGTGTCCTCAGCAACACCGCCCGGGTGGCCATCCACGTCACCCACAGGCTGGGCGCGGTGGTGACGTTGGCCGTACTCCTCTGGCTCGGGATCCGCGCCAGCAAGAACACCGCCCTCGGTACCGCCGGCGGGCTGGTCATGGGCGGCGTCATCCTGCAGTTCATGGTCGGCATCATCATGGTGGCGACCCACCTGCCCATTCCCCTGGCCGTGGCCCACAACGCATTCGCCGCGCTGCTGCTATTGGCAGTGGTCAACCTGAACAGGGTGGTGCGCGTTGAGAACTGAGCTACCCTCTGGAACCGTGGATGGCGCTCGTCTCAGCCGGATCTCCGATTACCTGCAGCTGTGCAAGCTGAAGGTCGTCGGCCTGATCGTTTTCACCGCCGTGGTAGGCATGTTCCTTTCGGTCCCGGGCCTCCCGCCCCTGCGCCCGCTCCTGCTCGGCGCCCTGGGCATCGGCATGGCGGCAGCCTCGGCCGCGGCCATCAACCACGTACTGGACGCCCGCATCGACGCCATCATGAAGCGGACCCGGCGCCGGCCGTTGCCCACCGGCCATCTCACCGAGGTGGAGGCCATGATCTTCGCGTTTGCCCTCGGGCTGATCTCCATGGTCATCCTGGCGCGATACGTCAACGCCCTCACCGCCGTTCTGACCTTCCTGTCCCTGATTGGCTACGCCGTCGTGTACACGGTCTGGCTGAAGCACGCCACGCCACAGAACATTGTCATCGGCGGGGCCGCGGGCGCCGCGCCCCCGGTGCTGGGCTGGACGGCGATCACAGGAGACGTCCATGCCCACGCCCTGCTCCTTTTCCTGATCATCTTCACCTGGACCCCGCCCCATTTCTGGGCTCTCGCCATCGCCAGACGCGACGATTACGCCAAGGTGGACATCCCGATGATGCCAGTGACCCACGGCGTGGAATTCACCCGGCTGCAGATCCTGTTCTACACGGTCCTGCTCGTCCTCGTGTCGCTGCTGCCTTATCTCACTGGCATGAGCGGACTGCTTTACCTGGCCGGAGCGCTGATATTCGGCGGAATCTTCCTTTACTACGCCCTGGCGATGAGACTCTCCGACCGACCTGAACTGCCCATGAAGACGTTTGCCTATTCGATCACCTACCTGATGGGCGTGTTCAGCGCTCTGCTGCTTGACCATTATGTGCCGTTGCTGGCGGGCTGAGGGAGAATGGGCTCGTCGGCTGGCGTAACGGACGGTCTGAAGGCGGAACGGCATGGTGCCTCGAGCGGTTTGCTTTCAACATGTACACATCGCGAATCCCCTCCACCCTTCTGATCATCCTGCTGGCCGCTGGCTGTGCCGGCCCATCGCGGGAAGCCACACTCGACTCCATGGTGGGACAGGACGTGGAGACCGCCCTGGAAACCTTTGATAAGCCGTCGGAGATCGCTGAACTGGAAGATGGTCGCAAGGCGTACATCTGGCGGCGCGTGTACAACTACGACAACGGGCGCCGGGCGGACAGCTGGCCAGAGAGGCGCCAACAGGGCTGGGTCGAGGACGACAGTACGCCAGCCAGGTCGCGAGTGTGTTCCACGCGCCTGGTTGTCAATTTCCACTTTGTGGTCGAAAGCTGGGACTACAGGTGCGAGACCGTGATAGAACAACGCCCGCGAGTTCCCAACTCGCCAAATCCTCCCCAGGCGTCTGCCGATCCCCGCCAGCGCTGATAACCAGGTCCGTCGGCGTTGCCACTCTATCCGGCTCCGGTTCATGACGGCTGGACGCCTCTGCGGCCTTGCCGCTGGCCACTGGCTGGCCCGACGTAGGCACCAGGAACAGGTAAAATGCCTTGGATGGACGTCACCGCCATCCTCGATCCCCTGAACGATCCCCAGCGCGAAGCGGTGACCGCCGAGGCGGGACCGTTGCTGGTGCTCGCCGGTGCCGGGAGCGGCAAGACCCGGGTGCTGGCCCACCGGGTAGCGTGGCTCGTCAAGGTGGAGGGCCTGTCCCCGAGAAGTGTGCTGGCAGTGACCTTCACCAACAAGGCGGCTGCACAGATGCGGAGCCGTATCGAGGGGCTGCTGGAGATGCCCGTCAACCATCTCTGGATCGGGACCTTTCACGGCCTTGCCCACCGGCTGCTCCGGTTGCACTGGCGGGAGGCCGGATTGCCCCAGGGCTTCACGATCCTCGACGCCGAGGACCAGCAGCGGGTGATCCGGCGCGTGATCCGGGGCATGGACCTGGACGACACGCGCTGGGTACCACGGGAGACCCAGTGGTACATCAACGCCCGCAAGGATGAGGGCCTCCGGCCGGCGCACATCGACCCCGGGCGAGACGAACAGAAGCAACAGCTGGTGCGGATATATACAGCCTACGAGGAGGCCTGCGAGCGGGCCGGTCTGGTGGACTTCGCCGAATTGCTGCTGCGCGCCCATGAGCTGTGGCTCCATAACGACGACCTGCTGGAGCACTACCGCCATCGTTTCCGCCACATCATGGTGGACGAATTCCAGGACACCAATACGATCCAGTACGCCTGGCTCCGCGTGCTGGCCGGGGAAACTGGCCACACCTTTTTCGTGGGTGACGACGACCAGTCCATCTACGCCTGGCGCGGCGCCCGGATCGAGAATATCCAGCGTTATCCGAAGGACTTCCCCGGTACCCGGATCGTGCGGCTGGAACAGAACTACCGGTCCACCGCCACTATCCTCGAAGCGGCCAATGCCCTGATCGCCAACAACACGTCGCGGATGGGCAAGCGCCTCTGGACGGACGACGCCGAGGGCGATCCGATCCGGATCTACGCGGCATACAACGAGCGTGACGAGGCGGACTTCGTCATCGGCAGGATCCGGTCCCTGACCGACAGCGGGTCCGCCCGCAGCGACATCGCCGTGCTCTATCGCTCAAACGCCCAGTCGCGGGTATTCGAGGAAGCGCTCCTGAACGCCAATCTCCCCTACCGCGTCTACGGGGGTCTGCGGTTCTTCGAGCGCGCCGAAATCAAGGATGCCCTGGCGTACCTGCGTCTCATCGCCAATCGGGACGACGACACCTCGTTCGAACGGGTGGTCAATCTGCCGACCCGGGGCATCGGCGCCCGCACCGTGGAGATCGTCAGGGATTATGCCCGCGCCAATGCCACGTCCTTGTGGCGTGCGGCGGGCGCGGTCGCCTCGGACAGCTTGCCGGCCAGGGCGGCGGCGGCAGTCACCGGATTCCTCGGCCTAATCGAGGCCATGGACCGGGACTCCGCGGACCTGGCGCTCCACGAGCGCGTCGATCACGTGATCGGCACGTCCGGCCTGATCGAGCACCATGGCAAGGAGAAGGGCGAGCGCGGCGAGGCCCGGGTTGAGAACCTGTACGAACTGGTGAGCGCCGCCCGTGGATTCGATCCGGCGCCCGACTCAGACATGGACATCCTCGATGAGTTCCTCAGTCACGCGGCTCTGGAGGCGGGCGAGGGCCAGGGTGACGCCTGGGAGGACTGCGTCCAGCTGATGACCCTGCACTCCGCCAAGGGTTTGGAATTCCCCATGGTCTTCCTCTGCGGCATGGAGGACGGCCTGTTCCCCCATCAGCGATCGATACGTGAGCCGGCCGGCCTCGAAGAGGAACGCCGGCTCTGTTACGTGGGCATGACCCGTGCCATGCGCCAGCTTTACCTTACTTACGCCGAACAGCGCCGGCTGCACGGCAGCGACAGCTTCGCTCTGCCCTCCCGCTTCATCGCCGAGATCCCCGGGGAATTCGTGGAGGAAATCCGCCCCCAGATACAGGTCGCGCGGCCCAGTTTCCGGACACCCGGGCGGGAAGCGCCAGCTCCGGGCGGGATGAGGCTCGGTCAGAGAGTCCGCCATGGAAAGTTCGGAGAGGGCGTGGTGCTGGGCTGCGAGGGCCATGGGCAGCACGCACGGGTACAGGTCAATTTCGAGGGGGCCGGCACGAAGTGGCTGGTGGTGGCCTACGCGCGCCTCGAACTGATGTAACATCTGGGCTTGCCCTGACAGCCACGGGGCCAGGCCCGCGCCGCAAGAACAAGGCATGAACATACTCATACTCGGTGCTGGGCAGGTGGGATCGTCCGCCGCCTACGACCTGACGCGATCCGAGACCAACGAGGTCACGGTGGTGGACCTGGACGCGGATCGCCTGCGCGAACTCCAGGACCGTCTGGATCTGCGGACGGTGCACGGTCACGCCGCCCATCCCCAGGTACTCACGCAGGCCGGCGGCGCCGACGCCGATATCATCATCGCTCTCACCGACAGCGATGAAGTGAACATGCTGGCCTGTCAGGTCGCCCACACCCTGTTCCGGACGCCCACCAAGATCGCGCGCATACGGGCCATGGAATACACCTCCACCACTAGCCTGTTTGCGCCGGACGCGATGCCGGTAGACGAGATCATCAGCCCGGAGCAGCTGGTCACGGAGTACATCGAGCAGCTCATCCACTATCCCGGCGCGCTGCAGGTCCTGAACTTCGCCGACGGCAGGGTGCGCCTGGCGGGCGTAGTCGCTCATCGCGGCGGATTGCTGGTGGGGCAGGAGCTGAGACAGCTCCGGCGTCACATCCCTCATACCGATGCGCGGGTGGCGGCGGTCTACCGGCGGCGGGCGGATGGCACTCGCGAGAGCATCCTGCCCGAGGGAGACACGGTCATCCGGGAGAACGACATCGTGTTCTTCATCGCTGCCCGCAAGGACATCCGGGTGATGATGAGCGAGCTCCGCAAGCTCGAGCACCCGATCAGAAAGGTGATCATCGCCGGCGGCGGCAATATCGGATACCAACTCGCCCGGCGCCTCGAGAACACCAACCAGGTGAAGCTGCTGGAGCGTGACCGGGACCGCGCGCGATACATCGCCGAACGGCTGACCAAGACCATCGTGTTGCCCGGAGACGCCACCGACGAGGAATTGCTGTCGGAGGAGAATATCGAGTCCACGGACGTATTCTGTGCCGTCACCAACGCCGAAGAAGCCAACATCCTGTCGTCGCTGCTGGCAAAACGCATGGGCGCCAAGAAAGTGATCGCCCTGGTGAACCGGCCTTCCTATACGGACATCATAGAGCGACAGAACATCGATATCGCGGTATCCCCCCAGCAGATCACGCTGGGCGCGCTGCTGACCAAGGTGCGGCGCGGGGATGTGGTCCAGGTCCACTCCCTGCGACAGGGCTCGGCGGAAGCCCTGGAGACCATCGCGCACGGCACACCGGAGACCTCGGATGTGGTCGGACGCTCGATCGAGGACATCCCGCTGCCGCCCGGGGCCACCATCGCCGCCCTGGTCAGGGACGGGGAGGTCATCATGGCTCATCATGACGAGGAGATCCGCTCGGAGGATCACGTCATCCTGTTCCTGACCGAGACCGAGGAACGGCACATCCGGGCGGTGGAGAAGCTGTTCCAGCCCTCGCCAACCCTGATTTGATGGGTTTCCATCCTGTCCAGAGGATTCTTGGCTCGCTGCTGATGGCATTCAGCTTCTTCATGCTGCCGCCTCTGGTCATCTCCTACGTCTCGGCCTTCCAGACCGCGGCGGATCTCCTCAGCATCCCCTTCCTGGTCCACGGGGATGGCGGCGCCCGGGCTTTTCTCTTCGGGTTCGCCATCATCTTCCTGGCGGGGGCCTTGCTCTGGTATCCGGCGCGGGGGAGCGATGCCCAGCGCGGAAGGGACCTCAAGATCCGGGACGGCTTCCTGGTGGTCTCGGCATTCTGGCTGGGCCTCGGCGTGGCGGGGGCCGTTCCCCTGATGGTCTCGAACAGTCCGCACATGCCGCTGACCGACGCCGTGTTCGAGAGCGTTTCCGGACTGACGACGACCGGGGCGACAGTACTGGTCGGCCTCGACGACCTGCCCAGGTCGATCCTGTTCTACCGGCAACTGCTGCAGTGGCTGGGGGGCATGGGCATCATCGTCCTCGCCGTCGCCATCCTGCCGATGCTGGGTATCGGCGGCATGCAGCTCTACCGGGCGGAGACCCCTGGACCGGTAAAGGACTCCAAGCTGCGACCCAGGATCGCCAAGACAGCCAAGGCGCTGTGGCTGATCTACCTGATCATCACCGTCGCATGCGCGTTGTGTTACTGGGGCGCCGGCATGCATTTCTTCGATGCCGTGTGCCACAGCTTCAGTACCGTGGCTATCGGCGGGTTCTCGACCCACGACGCCAGCATCGGCTACTTCGACGGTCACGCCATACGGTACGTGGCTATCGTGTTCATGCTCATCTCTGGCATCAACTTCTCTCTGCACTTTCTCGCCTGGGAGCGGATCCGGATCAGCCTGCCGCTGGAGATCCGCGGTCTCCGGGTGCGGTTGCGCAAGCGCCGACGGCCTTTCTCTCCCGGCGAGACCCTTCGTCCCTACGGGCACGACTCCGAATTTCACGCCTACGTCCGCATCCTGGCGGGACTGTCTCTCTTCACCATCGTCTATCTCCATTTCGACGGCATCTACGCGGACTGGAGCGAGACGGTGCGCAAGGGCCTATTCCAGGTCGTGTCCATCGGCACGACGACTGGCTATACCACAGCGGACTTCTCGATCTGGCACGGGGCCCTGCCGGTCATGCTGATCTTCTCGAGCTTCATCGGCGGCTGCGCCGGTTCCACCGGCGGTGGCATGAAGGTCATCCGCTGGGTGCTGATCTTCAAGCAGGGCTACCGTGAATTGATCCGGCTGCTCCATCCCAATGCGGAGATCCCGGTCAAGCTCAGCGGCCGACCGGTGCCACCGAGGGTCATCGAAGCCGTGTGGGGGTTCTTTTCCGCCTACGTGGTCGTCTTCGCCGTAATGCTGACGGCGCTGATGTTCACCGGGCTCGATCAGGTGACCGCCTTCTCGGCGGTGGCGGCCTCCCTGAACAACCTGGGTCCCGGTCTCGGCGACGTCGCCGCCAACTACTCGTCGATCAGTCCCTTCGCCAAATGGATCTGCGTACTGGCGATGGTGATGGGGCGGCTGGAGATTTTCACGCTCCTCGTCCTTGCGACGGGCGAGTTCTGGAAACGATAGGGAAACGGATTGTGGGGCTTCGGGAGAATCTGGAATCGATGCTGTCGGCGGGCCGGGATAGCGCCGTGCTGCGGTACACGCTGGGCAACGAGCACCTCAAGGCCGGCAACCACGGGATCGCCGCGGCTCACCTCCGCAAGGCCGTGGAGTACGATCCCGGATACGCGGCTGCGTGGCGACAGCTCGGGCGGGCGCTGGAGCAGTCCGGTGACGTCGCCGGCGCCCTGACGGCGTGGGAATCGGGCCGGGAAGCGGCCACGGCCCGCGGCGACGTGCAAGCCGGAAAGGAGATGGACGTATTCTCGCGTCGGCTGCAGAAGAAGCTGGCGGAGTGAAAACCGGGGAGAGGCGGGCATGAAAGGCCGTGGCGAGTTCAGATCAGATGTGGCGCAGGAGCAGATCACCGAGGAATCCTGGCGGATATTCCAGATCATGGCGGAGTTCGTCCAGGGATTCGAGAGACTGTCGAGTCTGCAGCCTTGCGTCAGCATATTCGGTTCGGCCCGCGCGCAGAAGGATGGCGTGAACTTTGAGCTGGCCCGGGTCATCGCGCGAATGCTGTCAGATTCGGGCTTTACGGTAATCACGGGCGGGGGCCCCGGCATTATGGAGGCTGGCAGCCGGGGCGCTTTCGAGGGCACGTCGCCGAGCGTCGGGCTCAACATCGCGCTGCCCAGGGAGCAGGTCCCCAACGCGTATCAGGACGTGTCCCTGCGCTTCCGTCACTTCTTCGCGCGCAAGGTGATGTTCGTAAAATATGCCTCCGCCTACGTGGTGCTCCCCGGAGGCTTCGGCACCCTCGACGAGTTCGTCGAGATACTGACCCTGGTACAGACGGGGAAAACCCGGAGGATTCCCATCATCCTGGTGAACTCTGCTTTCTGGCGCGGCCTGCTGGACTGGTTCGGAAATACGCTGGTGGCCGAGGGCACTATCGCCGCGGACGACATGAAGCTGTTCCAGGTGGTTGACGAGCCGCAGCAGGTCGTGGATGCCTTATTCGACCATTATTCCGGCAGAGCCATCACTCCGTCCGCGGAGGAAGCTGCGGTACTGATGGACCTTTAGCTGGACCGGGAGCGCCGATGAGTGTCACGGCCGAGAGAGTTGCGCAGTCCGTGGACCGCTTCGTTTGCCTTGTCGGCCGTACAGTGTCCTGGCTGTGCCTCGCCATGGTCGTGGTCACCGGCGTAGTCGTCATCCTGCGATACCTGTTTGACGTCGGATGGATCTGGCTTCAGGAATCGGTGACCTGGATGCATGCGTCGGTCTTCCTTCTGGCTGCCGCCTACACCCTGTCGCTGGACGAGCACGTGCGGGTGGATGTGCTCTACAGCGGCATGAGTCCACGGCGACAGGTCATCGTCGATACCCTGGGCACGTTGTTCCTGTTGCTGCCGACCTGTGGCTGGATGGTCTGGACGGCCTGGGACTACATGCTTGCCTCATGGCACGTGATGGAGTCGTCCCAGGAGACGGGCGGACTCCACGGGCTGTTTCTCCTGAAGACCCTCATCGTCGTGACGCCGATGCTGATCGGGATCGAGGCCGTTGCCATCGTCGTTCTGCGCTGGGCGCGCCTGGCGGATCGCACCGGAGACCCGCCCTGATGGGCTGGGTCGCGCTGGTGATGTTCGGTACGGTGGTGCTGGTGTTGCTCGCCGGCTACCCGGTGGCATTCACGTTGTCCGGTACGGCGCTCGCCTTTGCCCTCATCGGCCTGCCGATGGGCGTTTTCGACATCGGTTACCTGGAGGCCATCCCCAGCCGGGTCTTCGGCGTCATGTCCAACCAGACCCTGGTGGCGGTCCCGCTGTTCGTCTTCATGGGCGTCATGCTCGAGCGCTCGCGGCTGGCGGAGAACCTCCTCGACACGCTGTCCGAAGTGTTCGGCCGCGTCCGCGGCGGCCTCGCAATCGCCGTGATGCTGGTCGGTATGCTGCTCGCCGCCAGCACCGGTATCGTCGGCGCGACTGTCGTCACCATGGGTCTGTTGTCGCTGCCCACCATGCTGAAGCGCGGCTACGACCCGGCGGTGTCCACGGGGACCATCTGCGCCGCCGGCACACTGGGCCAGATCATCCCGCCCTCCATCATCCTGGTGCTGCTGGGCGACGTCCTGTCCTCGGCCTACCAGCAGGCCCAGCTCAACCAGGGAATCTATTCGCCGGAGACCGTTTCGGTCGGCGAATTGTTCGCCGGTGCCCTCCTGCCGGGCCTCCTGCTCGTCGGGCTATACCTGGTCTGGCTGGTCTTCCTGGCCTTGATCCGCCCGGCCTGGCTGCCGCCTCATGTCGCCGATGCAAATCGGCCGGCCGGAGGCCTGGGATCACGGGTCCTCCGGGCTCTCCTGCCACCGCTGTTCCTGATTCTCGCGGTACTCGGCTCCATCGTCGCCGGCGTGGCAACGCCCACAGAGGCCGCCGCCGTGGGTTCGATCGGAGCCATGCTGCTGGCCGCCAGCCAGCGGCAGCTGGATCGCGCGTGCATGACCGCAGTGGTGCACAGGACCGCCCGGGTCAGCAGCATGGTGTTCCTGATCCTGCTCGGCGCCTCCGTATTCTCCCTCGTGTTCCGGGGTTTCGGCGGCGACGATCTGGTGCGCCACCTGCTCTCGTCGCTTCCCGGCGGCGTGTTCGGGGCGGTGGTGGTCGTGATGGTCGTGATGTTCCTGCTCGGATTCGTGCTGGACTTCATCGAGATTACTTTCGTGGTCGTGCCCATCGTCGGCCCGATCCTGCTTGCCATGGGGCTGGACCCGGTCTGGCTGGGGGTGATGATCGCCATCAACCTGCAGACATCGTTCCTGACGCCGCCGTTCGGGTTCTCACTGTTCTATCTGAGGGGCGTCGCCCCGGCAGAGATCGACACGCGAGATATTTATCGAGGCGTCATCCCCTTCGTCGCCATCCAGCTGCTGGCCCTGGCGCTGCTTGCCGCCTGGCCTGGCCTCGCCACCTGGCTACCGGAATATCTCTATTGAGTTGACCGCTACGGTCGCTGCTCCGGCACCCCGCCTCCGTGGCATTCCACATGACTCGAGAACACCTGGGTCGCGGCCTCCCAGGACCTGCCCAGGGCGAATTCCCTGCAGTCCCCCCGGTCCAGCTTCAGCGCGGACGCGACTGCAACCGCCAGATCCTCGTCCAGGATCCCGGTTCGGCCGTTCTCGACGACGTCGATGGGCCCGCTCACCGGGTAGGCGGCGACCGGGACGCCGCAGGCCATGGCCTCTAGGAGGACGAGCCCGAACGTATCCGTCCTGCTCGGGAACACAAAGACGTCCGCGGACGCCAGGCGCCCGGCAAGGGCCTCGCCGTAGTGAGCGCCGGTAAACACGACGTCCGGGTACCGTCTCGCCAAAGCGGCTCGTGCCGGGCCGTCGCCCACCACGTATTTCGTTCCCGGCAGATCGAGACTCAGAAACGCCTCGACGTTCTTCTCCACCGCAACTCGCCCCATGTACATCATGATCGGACGCCGGCCCGGCAGACCCGACGCCCGGTCCGGGCGGAACAGGTCGGTGTCCACACCCCTGCCCCAGACCACCAGGGGCCCGAAGCCTTGTTCGGCGAGCTCCTTGCGGATGCTTTCAGTGGGTACCATGGTTCTCGCCGCCGGCCCGTGGAACCAGCGAAGCAGCGCGAAGGAGACTGTCACCGGTATCGGCGCCCGCGCACGGACGTAGCGCGGGAACTGGGTATGGTAGGCCGTTGTGAACGGCTGTCCCCTACGGAGCGCCCAGCGCCGGGCCGCAAGCCCGAGGGATCCTTCTGTCGCGATGTGGAGGGCATCCGGCCTGAATTCATCCAGCAGCCGGGATACCCCGCGCCGGGGGAACAGGGCCAGCCGGATTTCCGGGTACGACGGACAGGGTACGGTGCGGAACGTCTGCGGCGTGACGAGCAAGAGCTCATGGGCTTCCTGGCGCAGACACCGCTGGGTCTCGGTCAGCGTCCTGACGACACCGTTTGTCTGCGGCAGCCAGGCGTCCGTCGCGATGGCGATCTTCAAGCCGCCGTATCCAGGGTGCGTTCCGCTGCCGCCGTCTTCGGCCACTGTTTTGTCATGACTGACCAGTCGATCAGTTCCAGACGCCCATCCGGGTGTTCCACCAGGGCAGAGCAGCTCTCGACCCAGTCGCCATCGTTGCAGTAGAGCACGCCGTTCATCCGACGGATCTCCGGGCGATGGATGTGCCCGCAGACCAGTCCGTCCACCCGCCGCTTCCTGGCGGCCCGCGACACGACCTCCTCGAAATTGGAGATGTAGCTCACCGCATTCTTGACTTTGTGCTTCAGGAACGCAGCCAGGGACCAGTACCTGTAACCGAACCGTCGTCGTACCCGATTGACGTAACGGTTCAGCCAGAGCAGGACCGCGTAAGCCCGGCCACCGACATGGGCCAGCCACGGGCTGCACTGTACGACTCCGTCGAATTCGTCCCCGTGCAGGAGCAGCAGCCGTCTTCCGTCGGCAGTCGTATGGATGTAGTCCAGATGGATGGACAGGTTTCCGAACCTGATGCCGTCGTAGTCCCTGAAGACATCGTCGTGATTCCCCGGGATGTAGTACACCCGGGTACCGTGCTTGGCCTTGCCCAGGATGGTGCGGATGACGTCGTTATGGCTTTGCGGCCAATAGACGCCGTTGCGCATGTTCCAAACGTCGATGATGTCGCCGATGAGGAACAGGTTGTCGCAACGGCTGCTGCGGAGGAAATCGAGGAGGAGCGTCGCCTGGCAGCCCTTGAAGCCGAGGTGGACGTCCGAAACGAAGATGCTGCGGACTCGCATCGGGTGCAACGGACGAATCTCGTCCATGCCGTACTCCGGTAGCCGGATCCGCGGCCACCTTGCCGGCTGACGATGACGGGTCGGTTACCAGTCGATGACAGATACGTTATCCGTCCCCGCGGCCTCTGTCCTACTCCTTCAACTCCCGGGCCCGGTAATAGGCGTACTCCGAAATGTCGTGCCAGCGTTCCACCTGGTCCTGGAATTTCAACTGGGACTCGTAGACCTCGGCTGCCAGGGGATCGGAAGCGGCCACGTCCTCAAGCACCTCCCTGGACAGTGTCTTGAGCCTCGCCAGCACCTCGTCGGGGAATTTGCGCAACTGCACGCCGTGCTCGTTGACCAGCGACTCCAGAGCCTGGTGGTTCCTGGCGGTGTACTCCGCAAGCATGTTCTCGTTCACGGCGCGGCAGGCAAGCAGGACGATGCTTTGCAGATCCGGCGGCAGCGCCTCGAAGGCTTCCTTGTTGAGTATCGCTTCGAGGCATGTGCCAGGCTCGTGCCAGCCGGGGTAATAGTAGAACCGGGCTGCCTGATACAGGCCGAAGGCCAGATCATTGTAAGGCCCGACCCATTCCGTGGCGTCTATGCTGCCGGTCTGCAATGCGGTGAAGATCTCGCCGCCAGGCAGATTGACCGGCGTACCGCCGGCGCGCTGCAGCACTTCCCCACCCAGTCCGGGGATCCTCATCTTCAGGCCCTCGAGGTCGGAAAGGCTGTTTATCTCCTTGTTGAACCAGCCTCCCATCTGGACGCCGGTATTGCCGGCAGCGGCAGGGATCAGGTTGAATGGCGCATACACCTTGCGCCACAGCTCTTCGCCGCCCCCGTAGAACATCCAGGCATTGCGCTCCATGGCATTCATTCCAAACGGGGTGGCGGAGAAGAACTGGGCCGCCGGGATCTTGCCCTTCCAGTAATACCCTGCTCCGTGTCCGATCTGGGCAGTGCCGCGGGACACGGCGTCGAAGACTTCGAAGGCCGGGACCAGCTCGCCTGCGCCATAGACGTGGACGGTGATGCGCCCTCCCGAAGCTTCTTCGATCAGCGCCGCCAGTTCCGCCGCCCCGGTACCGAGACCCGGGAACCCGGGCGGCCAGGTTGTGACCATCTTCCACTGGAACGTCTGCTCCGGCTCCCGCGCCGGCGTCCCCTCCTCCGCCGGCTTGCTGCATCCCGCCACACCGGCCGCGGCCAGACCCGTCAGGAATACTCTGCGTTTCATTCCTCGCCCCCTCCTGTCCTGTTCTCCGGCACCGGTGCGCCGTGTTTGTCCGACAAACACTATCAACGTTTCATCGGTCTAGGAAGGTGGAATCGTCCGGGGAGCCCTTCTGATAACCCGTAGCAACCCTTTTCCACTTTAGTGCCACTATTGGCCTCTTCATCTATCTAATTTCCCACTAATTACGATTTCTATTTAATGGTGGGAACTGCTGTTCATTTTATTCTTGATATATCTACAGATGTGGGATGGCTGGTGTATCTGACGCAAGAGGCCGTCCTGAGTATGATCCGCCTTTCCTGGGAATTTCGGCCGGAGGAAACGTGATCGGACTGATCCAGCGGGTAACCCATGCCGGCGTTCGGGTCGATGACCGAGTCGTGGCCGAGATTGGCCGGGGCCTCCTGGCCTTCGTCGGCGTGGAGCGGGACGACACCGGCCGGGAGGCCGAGCGATTGCTGCGGCGCATGATCGGGTATCGCGTCTTCCCCGATGAAACGGGCCGAATGAACCTGAGCCTGACGGACGTGGGTGGGAGCATCCTGCTGGTACCGCAATTCACGCTGGCCGCGGATACTCGCAAGGGAACGCGGGCGAGTTTCGGTTCGGCAGCCGATCCCGAGGCGGGCGAGGCCCTGTTCCGCCGGCTGGTGGAATCGGCGCGCGAGGCAGGCGTGGCTTGCGCTGCTGGCGAATTCGGATCGCATATGAAAGTGACGCTGGTGAACGACGGTCCGGTGACGTTCCTCCTCCAGGCCCGCCCGAAGCCCGGGCCCGCGAGGCGACGGGGAACAGTCTGAATTCACTCGACGAGCCGCGGATTGTCGTATGATTCTTCGAAAGTGATGACAGTCAGGCGTTTCGGCGCCGAACAGGAGAGGTTTTATGGGTCTGGGTGGCATTAGCGTTTGGCAGCTTCTCATCGTCTTGTTGATCGTCGTGCTGATATTCGGCACCAAGAGGCTCAAATCCATTGGCGGCGATCTCGGTGGCGCTGTGAAGGGTTTCCGGAAGGCGATGGACGACGGCGAGAAAGAAGGGGACAAGAAGCAGATCCCCTCCGAGGAATCCGTGAAACCCGACGCCAAGTTCGAGGAGCAGTCGGAGTCGGGCGACGCGTCGAAGCGGGCCTGACGCCCGGTTCCCGATTGTGTTCGACGTCGGTTTCTGGGAACTGACCCTGATCGCCACTCTGGCGCTGCTGGTGCTGGGACCTGACAAGCTTCCCGGGGTCGTGAACGGTGTCGGTCGGATGCTTGGACGCGCCCGGTCCCTGGCCCGTGGGCTCAAGATGCAGATCGAGCGCGAAATGAACCAGTCGGCCACGGTGACCCCGAAGCCAAAGCCTCGACAGGGATCTGCCAAACCGAGCACCGCGAAGGCCGGTCAACCCGGCGCGGCCGGATCGGCCACGAGGCCAGAGGCGGGAGATGTGTCATCCCCCGGCGAACCGCTCCAGGACATATCCCGGCCGGAGCCCGACGAACTTCATGGCGAATCCAGACCCGCAGAGTGAGAACCCGCAGGCTGAAGGATCCCTGATCTTTCACCTGGTGGAATTGCGCTCCCGGCTGCTGCGGGTCGCGACGGTCATCCTGGTGATCTTCCTCTGTCTCGCCCCCTTTGCCGATGCGTTGTTCGCCGCGATCGCCCAGCCATTGATGGCGAGGCTGCCCGAGAACACAAGCATGATCGCCACCCAGGTGGCCTCGCCGTTCCTGACGCCGTTCAAGACCGCCATGGTCGCCTCGATCTTTGTCGCCATGCCCTGGCTGCTGTATCAGATCTGGGCTTTCGTCGCCCCCGGGCTCTACCAGCACGAGCGACGATTGGCGCTGCCCCTGGTCATGACCAGCGCCCTGTTGTTCTACGGCGGCGTGGCTTTCGCCTATTTCGTCGTGTTTCCCCTGATGTTCGCATTCTTTACGTCGGTGGCGCCCCAGGGCGTCTCGGTGATGACGGACATCAACGCCTACCTGGATTTCGTCCTGACGCTGTTCTTCGCCTTCGGCCTGGCCTTCGAGGTGCCTATCGCCACGGTCCTCGTTGTCTGGGCGGGATTCACCACGCCGGCCAAGCTCGGGTCCCATCGAACCTACGTGCTTCTCGGCGCGTTCGTCGTCGGCATGCTGCTCACGCCCCCTGACATCATTTCCCAGACACTGCTGGCGGTGCCCATCTATATCCTTTATGAGCTGGGGATCGTGATGTCGAAAGTCATGGTTCCTGGCCACAAGGAAGTCGAATCCCAGCAGAACGGCTAGATTCCGGCCAGTATGTCGCGACGGGATCGCCGCACGATTCCTGTGTTCAGAAGCAGTGGCCGGGATTTGACTCCGGCGTACCTTCTCAGTAAACGGTAGGCTTCGCCCCAAATGGACCTCGAGGATCCCCCATGACCCGGACCGTCGTAGAGCCTGCCGCCACACCGGATGTCCACGGCAGCGTTCGTCACCCACGGGGACTGGCGACCCTCTTCTTTACCGAGATGTGGGAACGGTTCAGCTATTACGGGATGAGGGGCATGCTGGTCCTCTTCATGACCGACGCGGTCAGGGGAGGGCTGGGGTTCGACGATCAGACGGCCACCGCCGTCTACGGTCTCTACACCGCCGCGGTCTACCTGGCGGCACTGCCGGGGGGGTGGGTCGCCGACCGCCTGATGGGGGCTCAGAGGGCAGTCTGGTACGGCGGCGCCATCATCGCCGCCGGGCATTTCGTTCTCGCCATCCCCCACGAGAAAACCTTTTACCTGGGACTCGTCCTCGTGGTCCTCGGCACCGGACTGCTGAAGCCCAATATCAGCGCCATCGTCGGCGACCTGTACCCGGAGGGCGGGGCGCGCCGGGATGCCGGTTTCAGCATCTTCTACATGGGCATCAACGTGGGTGCCTTTGCCGGCCCGTTGGTGTGCGGGTACCTGGGTGAACAGATCAATTGGCATTACGGCTTCGCCGCCGCGGGGGTCGGCATGGTGTTTGGCCTCCTGCAGTACCGCCTCACCCAGCGTCACCTGGGCGAGGCGGGTAGCGCGCCGGCGGCCCATACGAAAGGCGTGGCCATCTCTCCCGACGCAAACAGGCGCCACTGGCGTGCCCTGTGGACGGGCGTGGCCGTGATCGCGCTGGTCGTCGCCCTGGGCCTCAGCGGGGCGATCGACTTCCATCCCCTGGCCTTGGCACAGTGGAGCACGGGCATCATCCTCGGCATCGCGGTGGCCTATTTTGTCTATCTGTTCGTCTTCGCGGGGCTGGATCGCCAGGAACGCCGGCGGACATTCGTGATCCTGGTGCTGTTTCTGGGCGCGGCTCTGTTCTGGTCCGGATTTGAGCAGGGCGGGTCGTCGCTGAACCTCTTCGCGGACCGGTACACGGATCGCTTCGTGGCCGGATTCGAAGTGCCGGCCACGTGGCTGCAGTCGGTCAACCCGATCATGATCATCATCTTTGCGCCATTTTTCGGCGCCCTGTGGGTGGCGCTGGCGCGGCGGAATCTGGACCCTTCCATCCCCGCAAAATTCGCCCTCGGACTGATCCTGCTGGGCATGGGTTTCCTGGTGATGTTCTTCGCCGCCAAAATCGTCGCGACCGGGGAGAAGGTGCTGCCGACCTGGCTGATCATGACCTATCTCATGCATACCTTCGGTGAGCTATGCCTGAGTCCAGTGGGACTCAGCTCAGTCACCAAGCTGGCGCCAAAACGATTCGTCAGCCAGATGATGGGTATCTGGTTCCTCGGAGCGTCTCTGGGCGGCCTCATCGCCGGCCTCCTGGCGGGCCGCTTCCGCGCCGACGCCGTGGCCGACATGCCCGGTCTTTATCTTCAGATCGTACTGACGACGGTAGGCACCGGAGTCCTGCTGCTGGCGTTCGCGCGGCCTATCCATCGGCTGACAGGAGGGATCCGGTAATGCTGCGGAAATCCGGGGCGTCGGAGGCGCAGACTACCCGCCGGGACCATCCCTTGTCCGGACGGTCGCGGGCCAGTACGGATCGGGCGGTGGCGCTGTTCATCGCCCTGTGCTCGTTTGTCGTGGCCGTCGCGACAGCGGACCCGGTGCCTCCGGACGGCGCGACGGAGACCGGCGAAACGGTGGAAGAGTTCCTCGACCGGGCCAACGCCGAGTTCGACCGCTCCGACCGGGAGCAGGGGGCCGCGGTGTGGGTGAACGCCACGTATATCACCGAGGACACGGATCTCCTGGCCGCCCGGGCCAACGCCCGGGACGGGGAACTGCGCCTCAGGATGGCCGAACAGGCGCGTCGTTACCAAAGGCCAGATCTGGCGCCCGGGCTGCGGCGCGACCTCTCGCTCATCAGCCGGGCGGAGTACATGCCGGAACGCATGGCCCTGCCGGCAGATCCGGTGCTCCGGGAGGAGATGACCACCGTACAGCGGCGGCTGGCGTCAGCCTTCGGATCAGGCCGCTACTGTCCGGACGGTGAGGGCTCCTGCCAGAGCCTCGGGCAGCTTGCACAGGTGCTTGGGTCGAGCCGTGATCCGGATACGCTTCTGGAAGCCTGGCTCGGCTGGCGCAGCGTCACGAGCCCGATGCGGGACGACTACCAACGCTTTGCTGAACTCAGCCGGGCGGGGGCCCGGGATTTCGGTTTCTCGGACCTTGGGGAAATGTGGCGGGCAGCCTACGACCTGCCGCCCGACGTGCTTACGCTTGAAGTACAGGACCTCTGGGCCCAGGTCCGCCCCCTGTACGAACAACTGCATTGCTTTGCCCGGGACCGCCTGGCGGATCGCTATGGGGACGAACTCGTCCCGCGGGACGGGCCCATCCCGGCCCACCTCCTCGGGGACATGTGGGCTCAGCGATGGGACTCGATCTTCGACCTGCTGGAACCCTTCCCGGGAGTGGCGGACCTGGATGTCACCTCGGCGCTGGAGGCCGGGGACTACGGGCCCATACGGATCGCCAGGACGGGCGAACGGTTCTTCACGTCCATGGGCCTGCCGGCCCTGCCGGACTCTTTCTGGGAACGCTCCATGCTTTCCCGGCCTGACGACAGGGAGGTGGTCTGCCGACCCACCGCCTGGAACGTGGATCCGGCGGAAAACGACGTCCGTATCAGCCAGTGCATCACCCCGACCGAGGAAGACTTCGTCGACCTCCACCACGAGTTGGGCCACATCTACTACTACCTCGCCTATAACCACTTCCCGAACATCTATCGGCGCGGCGCCAACGGCGCATTCCACGAAGCCATCGGGGATGCAGTGAACCTGTCGCTCACACCGGGGTATTACAGCTCGATCGGGTTGATGGATCAGGCCGCCGACAGCCCCGAGGCGACCATCAACAGCCTGATGAAGCTCGCCCTCGATCGGGTGGCATTCCTGCCCTTCGGCCTGGTCGTGGACCAGTGGCGCTGGGGCGTGTTCTCCGGCGACATTCCCCCGGATCAGGTTAACCAGGCCTGGTGGGAGATGCGTGTTCGCGAGCAGGGCGTGTCCCCGCCTGTGCCGCGGACCGAGGCCGATTTCGATCCGGGCGCCAAGTACCACATTCCCGCAAACATGCCATACATGCGCTATTTCCTGGCGAGGATTCTTCAATTCCAGCTCCATCGCGCCATGTGCGCCGCTTCCGGTTGGGAGGGGCCCCTCTATCGATGCTCGAATTACGAAAGCGAGGCTGCGGGACGGATGTTGTGGACAATGATGCAGTTCGGCGCCAGCCAGCCCTGGCAGGAGACGCTCGAATCCGCCATCGGCAGTAACAATTTTGATGCCTCGGCCATGCTGGAGTATTTCGCCCCGCTGGAGCAGTGGCTCAGATCCGAGAACGCCGGACGACAGTGCGGCTGGTAATGAGGCCCGCTTCGACGGGTCAGGATTTATGGGCGGACTCACGGCGTCCGGCCCGATATGGGCATAATCCGGACAAGGTCCCCCGCGCACCCGGATGGCCGTTTCCGGAGACCCGATGAACAGATCCGCCGAACTACCCCAACTGACCGCCAAGGCCGTGGCTCTGGGCATCATCCTTTCCATGGTGCTGGCCGGCGCCAACGCCTACCTTGGCCTCTTCGCCGGCATGACGGTATCCGCGTCGATCCCGGCGGCGGTCATCTCCATGGGCGTGCTGCGCTTCTTCAGGGAATCCAACATCCTGGAAAACAACATCGTGCAGACCGCCGCATCCGCCGGTGAGTCTCTCGCGGCCGGCGTAATCTTCACCCTTCCTGCGCTGATCATCCTCGGCTATTGGAGCGTGTTCGACTACTGGTGGGTAACCATCATCGCGGGTCTCGGCGGCCTGCTGGGCGTGTTGTTCACGATCCCGCTGCGGCGCTCCCTGATCGTGGAGGAGGGGCTGGCATACCCGGAAGGCACCGCCACGGCCGAGGTCCTGAAGGTGGGGGAAGACCCGAAGACGGGCGTCCGTCAGCTGGCGCTGGCGGCTGTCACCGGCGCCCTGGTAAAGCTGGGGTCGTCCGGCCTGCGGCTCTGGAGCGAGACCGCGCAGGCCGCGTCCTTCGTCGGTAACGGGATCGCCTACATCGGCACCAATGTATCGCCGGCGCTGGTCAGCGTCGGATACATCGTGGGACTCAATATCGCGACGCTGGTGTGCGCAGGCGGCGCCATCTCGTGGTTCGTCGCGATCCCCGTCTACAGCGCTCTATATCTGGACACCGACCCGGTGCTGGTGCAGATGATCGCCGAAGGGGCGGGCCCGGTGGACGTCGCGTTCCAGATCTGGACTTCGGAAATTCGCTATCTCGGGGTCGGCGCCATGCTGACCGGCGGCATCTGGGCGCTGGTGTCCATGCGCCGGTCGCTACTGTCAGGGGTCCGCAGCGGTCTGCATCAGATGTCCCGGGACAAATCCGAGCTGGTAGATCACACCGAACAGGACACGCCGATGCAACTCGTGCTGCTGGGTATCGCCCTGTTCGTCATCCCGATTTTCTTCCTGTACAACAATATCCACGAGAGCATCGGGCTCGGCGTCAGCGTGACCATGACCGTGGTCATGGTGATCGCGGGATTCCTGTTTTCCTCGGTCGCTGCCTACATGGCCGGGCTGGTGGGTTCGTCGAACAACCCGATCTCGGGCATCACCATCGCCACCATCCTGTTCTCGTCCGTCCTGCTCCTCTGGCTGATGGGGCCGTCCGGCCGGGAGGGGGAAATCGGTCCCTCGGCGGCCATACTCATCGGCGCGGTGGTCTGCTGCGCGGCGGCCATTGCCGGAGACAATCTCCAGGACCTGAAAGCCGGTCATATCCTCGGCGCCACGCCATGGAAGCAACAGGTCATGCAGGGGGTCGGAGTGGTATCTGCGGTCCTCGTCATGGCGCCGATCCTCAATCTTCTGCTGCAGGCCTACGGGATCGGCGTGCCGACTGAGGCGAGGCCAAACTCCCTGCTGGCGCCCCAGGCGATGCTGATGGCTTCGGTGGCCGAAGGCGTCTTCGGCGCCGGCCTGCCCTGGGACATGGTCGGTATCGGCGCCATCGTCGGCGCGGGGATCATAGCCATTGACGAGTACCTTAAGCGGACCGGCGCCAAGTGGCATGCACCGGTCCTCGCTGTGGCGGTAGGCATCTACCTCCCCCTGGAGCTTTCCATCCCGATCTTCCTGGGCGGCCTCATCGCCCACGCCGTCGAGCGCTCCCTGGCGGTGCGTCCCCAGGCGGAACGGGAACGTGGGATGAGGCTCGGCATGCTGACCGCTGCGGGACTGATCACCGGGGAGGCGTTGCTCGGTATCCTGCTGGCGGTTCCGATCGTCGCCAGCGGTCGGCCGGATGTGCTCGCGGTCAGCGACGAACCCTTCGGCGGCACCCCGGGTCTGGTGATAGTCGCGGCGATCGGGATGTGGATGTATCGGAGCGCGTCCCGGAAACCCGCCTGACCGACGACGGGCAAGGAGAGGACGACATGGCCGGCCTCGTCGCAGGCGGCAGAACTACCCTGGGAGTGATGGCCGCTTTCCTGGCGGTCTACCTGGTGTGGGGCTCTACCTATCTGGCGATCCGGATCGCCGTCCACGATGTGCCGCCAGGGCTGCTCGCCGGGATCCGGTTCGTGCTGGCGGGCGCTATCCTCGTCATCGCCGCCCGCCTCAGGGGACAACGGCTGCCCCGGGCGCTGCGGGACTGGCATGTCATCCTGGTCATGGGCTTGGCGCTGATCGTTATCGGCAACGGCTTTGTCACCTGGGCCGAACAGTGGGTGGCCTCCAACCAGGCGGCGCTACTCATCGCCAGCTCGGCCCTCTGGACCGCCTGGTTCGGGACCATGGGGCCCCGGGGCATCCGGCTTCGTGCAGGCGCCACGGTCGGCCTGCTCCTCGGTTTCCTGGGCGTTGCCCTGATGATCTGGCCCGACGCCGGCGTCACGAGAGCACAGATGTGGGGCGTCGCCGCAATCCTGGCCTCTGCCGTCGCCTGGTCAGGGGGCATGATCTACGGCCGCAACGCCGGCGTCGCGGTTCGCCCACTGATGCTGGCCGGGCTGCAGATGCTGATCGGAGGGGGCATTCTGACCCTCCTGGGGGTCCTGTCCGGCGAGCTCGACGTCGTCAGGTGGACGCTGGTCGGGATCGGCGGGGTTCTGTACCTGACGGTCTTCGGATCCCTCATTGCGTATGGCAGCTATATCTGGCTCATCCACCAGACCACGCCGGCGCGCCTGGCCACCATCGCCTACGTCAATCCGGCGATCGCCACGGTCCTCGGCTGGTGGGTCCTCGACGAAGTCCTTACCGGAATCCAGCTTGCCGGCATGGCGGTAATCATCGTCGGCGTGGCCATGGTGGCCGTCTACGGCCGCGCCGAGTGAACCACGGTCAGCCCCTGACCCGCCACGGCGGCTGACGCCGGTTCTCCCCGGCCCGGTAAAGACAGACCTGATTTCCGGCAGGGTCCCTGAGGCGGGCCTCGCGCCACAGCCACCGCTTGTCCTCCGGCTCACTTTCGAAATTGACCCCTTCCTCAATGAGCCGGGTGACCTGCTGGTCCAGGTCGGCGCATTCGAAATAGAGCACGATGCCGCCTGTCGGGACTTCGGCGTCCGTCCGGTGTATGGAAAGCGTGGCGTCGCCGTCCGGACATTCGAAGCGCACGTATCTCGGCGCGGAGTCCACAATGAGCCTGAGTCCCAGTGCACGATAGAACGCCATGCACGCCGGTACGTCGGCAGCAAGGATCGTCACCTGGTTGAGGTCCACGAGGCCCTACTGGCGCCGGATGACCATCACCTCGTACCGTCCCGAAGGACCGACGAAATTGGACGCCAACGCGCTGAAGATGCTGATCAGTATGGACCCGAACAGGGCAGACCAGAATCCCGCGAGCTGAAATCCATCCAGCATGGCGGCGACCAGACCCAACATCGCCGCATTGATTACGAGCAGGAACAGCCCAAGGGTTACCAGGGTCAGGGGCAGCGTGAGGATCAGCACCAGCGGGCGCACCAATGCATTGACAATGCCCAGAAGCAGGGCGGCCCAAAGCAGTGTCCATCCGGACGCGAATGCCATACCGGGCAGGATTGCAGAAGCGATCCACATGGCGAAAACGGTGATCAGAAGTCTTACGAAAAATCCATTCATTTGCAGGTCCTCCCCGGGAGGTATTCCTCACCGGTGACGGGGATGAAAAATCTCTTCCAGATCCATGTGAGTCAGGCGCTTGATGCTGCGGAACAGATACCAGAGCGCGATCATCATCACCGCCATTGACGGCACGACGATCACGGGGTAGCTCAGCGCCGTCATCCGGCCCAGTTCCTCGTTAAATGCCGCGCTGCCAGCCGGACTCTTCACAATCCATCTGGCCAGAGCGAAATTCAGGACCGAAGAGAGGAAGAACGAGCTGGCCAGCAACCACGATGCCACGCCCAGCACCCGCTCGAAATCCACGCGGTTGCCGTACCGCTCGAGGGCGTCGTCTACCGCCGCCACGTCGATGATGCGATCGTTGTATAGCAGCGACCGGACGATCGGGTAGGGCGTCTTCATCGACACGACCACCGCAAGCCCGATCACGGCCGGGACGCCGGCCTCCTTGATGGCGATCCACTTCGGATCGAGCTGCAGCAAACCGATCCCACCGGTCAGCAGGATACTGACGACACCGAGCGCGGAGATGAAGTTGAAACGCCTTTGCCTGACGAAATCCTGCAGGCCGTAGATCAGGGGGAACGCGAGCGCCAGTACCAGCGCCGCCACCGGCCCCAGTCGTTCGTCGGCGCTGAGCTTCATCAGGATTACCGCCGGGATGACGATATTGATGGCCAGGCTCAGCCAGGGATTCTCGGCCCTGTCGGTTGCGGTCCGTCCGGTCTGCTGGGTCATAGGTTCGGAAGTCTGCGGGCGATTCGCCCTCGGCGGGCAATTCTAACGCAGCGCCGATCAGGTGAGGCGCTCCCCGGGGGCGTCGGGGCTGGAATCGTCCTCCGGGTCCTGATGGATCATGATGTCCGCGTCCGGCATCGCCTGTCTCAGCCTGTGCATCACTGCATCGCCTATGGTGTGGGCCTGGGCCAGGGTCATGCGCCCGTCCATCTCGATATGCAGCTGGATAAAGCGGGTCTGTCCCGACTGTCGGGTGCGCAGGTCGTGTACGGCCCGGACCTCGGGGTGCTCCAGGACGATGGCAGCGATCTCCTGCTGAACGTCCTCCGGAAGCTCCCGGTCCATGAGGTGCTGCACCGATTCCCGGGCGATGCCGATCGCGCCGTAGAGGATGTAGGCGCCGATGGCCAGGCCAAATATGGCATCCGCCATCGGCCACCCGGAAGCAGCCAGGAACAGGGCGACGATCACGCTCAGGTTGGTCAGGAGATCCGTGAAGTAGTGCAGGGAATCGGCCTTGATCGCCACGGATCCGGTGTGTCGGATGGTATATCGCTGGATTCCGAGCAGCACGACGGTGGCCAAAATCGACAGGCCCATCACCCAGACACCCAGGGTAACGTCCTCCAGCGGTCGCGGGCGGGCGATCCTGTCGGCGGCCTCGGACAACAGGAGCAGGGCGGAGCCGCAGATGAAAGCGGCCTGGGCCAGGCCGGCCAGGGACTCTGCCTTGCCGTGCCCGAAGCGATGTTCCTCGTCGGCCGGCTGCAGAGACAACCTGACCGCCACCAGGTTGATCGCCGAGGCTACCGCATCCATCAATGAATCGATCAGGGACGCCAGCAGGCTGACCGACCCCGTTTGCTGCCAGGCGGCCCCCTTGGCGATAATCAGGGCGACGGCGGTCCCCACCGACCACCAGGTCGCCAGCTTGAGCAGCCGCACCCGGCGGTCCGCGGACACCCCTGGAGCCCCGTCCCGCACTCAGTCGTGATGGTGACCGATGTCACCCTCGGTGAACAGATAATCCTTGAGCTCGCCGGAGAAGGCGGGATCCCGCCTGCGGATCCACTCCAGCACCATGGCGGCGTGTTCCTTCTCCTCGTCCCGGTTGTGGGCCAGGATCGTCCGGAGTTCCTCGTCCTTGCAAGCGTCAACGCGCTGGTTGTACCAGTCCACCGCCTCCAGCTCCTCCATCAGGGAAACGATGGCGCGATGCATGTCGCGCGTCGCGTCGCTGAGCTCCTCGACGGGCTCGTGGTATCCCTCGTTTGCCACAACAATGCCTCCTGCTTCGGTCGACCCTGATCAGTATATCTGGGGAACGAAGCTCTGGTCTTCGATCGGTGTGCGCACGTAGGTCTTGCTCTCGTCCCGGGGCGGAAGAGTAATGGGATCCGGCATGACGTCCTCGTACGGGATCATGGTCAGCATGTGATGGATGCAGTTCAGCCGGGCGCGGCGCTTGTCGTCCGCCGGCACCACGTACCAAGGGGCCTGCTTGATATCGGAAAATTTGAACATCTCGTCCTTGGCACGGGAGTACTCCCGATAAAGCCGGCGTGACTCCAGGTCCATGGGGGACAATTTCCATCGCTTCATCGGGTTATGGAGCCGGGCCTGGAAGCGGCGCTCCTGCTCCTCGTCGCTGACCGAGAACCAGTACTTGATGAGTATGAAGCCGGAACGGACCAGCATGCGCTCGAATTCCGGCACCGAGCGGGCGAATTCCAGGTACTCCTCGCGGGAACAGAACCCCATCACGCGCTCCACGCCGGCCCGGTTGTACCAGCTCCGGTCGAACAGCACCATCTCACCGCCCGACGGCAGCTGGTTGACGTATCTCTGGAAGTACCACTGGCTCTTCTCCCGTTCCGTCGGCGTGGGGAGGGCAGCGATACGGACCACCCTGGGATTAAGGTGTTCCGTCATACGCTTGATCACGCCCCCCTTTCCCGATGCGTCCCTGCCCTCGAAGATCACGATGACCTTGGACCCGGCGTGCTTGATCCACTCCTGCGCCATGACCAGTTCTTCCTGCAACGCCCTGAGATGCGAGGAATAGATCTTTCTCTTCAGCCGTCCTTCGGGGGTATACCAGTCGCCGCGCTCGGACGGCACGTCGAACTTGGGACACTCGCCGACGACCCCGTCGCCGGGTTTGCCGGGTTGCCAATCGCTTTCGGTCATGCTTCTTGTCGGATGTCGCCGCTGGCCCTGCTTCACTATAGCCGCAGCGGCCGCCGGCCGCGACACCCGCAGCGGTATCGACGGCATTTACGACCGCCGTTTCCGAACCGGCTAGAATCGGCTGGCAATGTTCAGAAAGCTCTATCTGCCGGTGATCGCCGTCGTCCTCGCCTGGGGGTTCTGGCACAGCGACGATTTCCTCAGGCTGTCCGCAGGCGTCGCCCTGTTCATGTTCGGCATGCTGCACCTGGAGCAGGGATTTCAGGCCTTCACCGGGGGCATCCTGGAACGGGTGCTCGAGACCGCCACGGGCAGCCGCGCGAGGAGCATGGGGTTCGGCCTGGTGGCGACCGCCCTGATGCAGTCCAGCTCCCTGGTCTCCCTGATCACCATCTCCTTCCTTTCCGCCGGCCTCATCGGTCTCGGCCAGGGCATCGGGATCATCTTCGGTTCCAACATCGGCACCACCACCGGCGCCTGGCTCATGGCGTCCTATGGCGTGAAAATCGATCTCGCCACCTACGCCATGCCCATGGCCGTTTTCGGCATCCTGTTCCTGTATCAGAAAGGCGACGTGCTCAAAGGTGTCGGCAGGGTCCTTCTGGGCATCGCATTCCTGTTTATCGGCATCCAGTTCATCAAGGAGGGATTCGAGGCGGTCAGCCAGGGGATGGATCTGAGCCGCTTCGCTGTCGCGGGCCTGGCCGGGACGCTGATCTTCGTCGCCATCGGCATCGTCGCGACGGTTGTCATGCAGTCAAGCCATGCCGTGCTGATGCTGACCATCGCCGCCCTAGTCGCCGGACAGGTGACTTACTACAACGCCCTCGCGCTGGCGATCGGCACCAACGTGGGCACCACCATCACCGCAGTCCTCGGCGCCATGGGGGCCAAGGCCGCCGGCAAGCGCCTCGCCGGCGCCCACCTGGTCTTCAACCTGACCACCGGGCTGATCGCCGTCGTCTTCATCGCCCAGCTGGCCGGCCTCGTGGACGATATAGCCGCCTGGATTGGCATTGCGAAGGACGACTACACCCTGAAGCTGGCTGCTTTCCACACCGTTTTCAACGTGCTCGGCGTCCTCATCATGCTGCCCTTCGTGGATCGGCTGGTCGTCTTCTTGGAGCGGGTCCTGCCAGAGAAGATCGTGGTCGAGGGCGTCGAGCAGCCCCGCTTCCTGGTCGCAACACTGGTCCACTATCCGGATGCCGGGCTGGTGGCACTCACGCGGGAGTGCCAGCACCTGGCCTACAACGTCATCGAGATCATCGCCCACGCCATTGGCCTGCATCGTCACGACATTCTCGGCGACGAGCCTATCGAGGACCTGGTCGCCCGATCGCGCAGAATCGAGCACATTAGGATCAAGCACCTCTACCGCACCCGGATCAAGGCCATCTACAGCGCCATCCTCGAATTCTCGGGCAAGGCCCAGCCCCGGATGTCCGGCAAGCAGGGCCAGCAGGCCCACGACCTTCGCGAGGCCAGCCGGGCCATGGTCGAGGCGATCAAGACGCTGCGGCTTCTGCGCCACAACATGGCCCTCTATATCCAGTCCGAGAACATCCACATGCGTGAGCAGTACGACCGCATGCGCATCCATCTGGGGCGGCTGATCCGTTCCATGTTCGAGCTCCGCGAATTGGAAGACCTCGACGTCATCGAGGAGCAACTCGAAGCACTGAATCGGGAGGTCGCGGCAGACGATGCGGTGGCCAACGGGACCCTGGACCGGCTGATCCGGGATGGCCTCGTTTCGGCGGACATGGCGTCATCGCTGATGAACGATACGGGCTATTCGTCCGAGATCCACCACCGCCTGGTCGACGCGGCCAAGATCATCTTCTCCGTGACTCGCGTGTATCGCGAGACGCCCGTGGAGTTGGATGACGGCGAAGACGGAAGGATGTCCCCCGAGGAGCGCCGCCGCATCGCGGCCATGCTGCGGGACAGCCAGAAGGAGATCGATCGTGCCGTGGAGGAGATGCGACGGCGGCCCTGACTTCAGCCCGTCACCAGACCGCCTCCAGGCGGATGCCGTAGGTCTCGTCGGGGACCGCAACGATGGCGGCATCGAGACCGTCAAGGTCCATGCAGGCGTCGAAGTCCTCCTCGGGGAACCAGGGTAAGGCCGGGTCGAAGAACCTGCGCCCGGTCGGATCGTTCCTGATCCGGTCCCGGATCGCCCCGAAGTCGCGGCTGTCGCCCTCAAGGCCGGCCCGCAGGTAGTCAGCGCAAAGCGTGTCCTCCAGGGCTTCGTCGCACCCATTCCACCCCATTGCGACGAGGCTGATCTCGCGAGGCGCCAGCCCTTTGAGGTAGCGTATCGTCGCGCCGGCGGTCAGGAAGCTCCCGGCCAGAACCGGTGACGCCCCGGCCTCCAGCGCGGCCAGGAGACCCTGGGTACCGGCACTCGTCCGGTGGATCAGAATTCGGCCCGACAGGTCCGTGGCGCGGATCGCCGCCGGGGAGTTGCCGAAGTCGAATCCGGGCAGGGGCTTGCCATCCCGCTCTCCCGCCAGCAGGACCTCCGGATTCCTTTCCCGCCATGCAAGCGCCTCGCCTGCGGTCCTGACCGGCACCACCCTGAGCGCCCCCCGCATGAGGGCCCAGGGCACGAGGGAGAAAGCCCGGAAGACGTCGATGATCACCGCGGCTCCGGTGGCATCCCTGGCGCCGCCGAGCAGGGACAGCATGCGGATCGGAGTCGCCATGGCGTCAGTCGCCCGGACGTCTCAGGAGATCGAAGGCGATGCTGATCCGGCGCGCGCTGCCTCCGAACGGGATGGTGCGGTGATACAGGAACGAAGGGAACAGGTACATCCTGCCCTCCTCCGGCCTGATCAGGCGTACGGCCGTCTGATCGGCGGCGCGTAACTCGTCTGGCGCCAGGCCGAATTCTATCCAGCCCGCCACGTCGTCGCCGCCGGCGCCAAGAGTTTCGGGAAGCTCTACGTAGTACACGCCGCTGAGCCAGGCCGCCGGATGTATGTGCGGAAGTTGGTGGCCCTCGGTCTCCATGACCACGGCCCACATGGTCAGGCGATGGGGCCGCGGCACGCGGCCGGGGAACGGGTGGCCGGGGGGAGCCTTCAGACGTTTCAGATAGCCGTCAACCGCCCCGAGGATCGCGGCCTCCAGCCCGGCCACCGGGCCTTTATCGCCCACCAGGAGATCCCGGGTGTGCCGGCCCTGGCGAGTGGCGTGGCCTTCGGGCTCGAACACCAGGCTGGGGTGCCCGAGGATGTGCCGGGCCAGCGCTCTGTCGTAGTCAGCAATATCCTCATAGCCCTGCGGGGGCGACAGGTCGATACCCTCGATCAGCGTCTCCAGCCCGAGCAGGTCCCCCGCCTCTTGCCGTCGCCCCAGGGCCTGCAAGGCAGCGATCTTGACGGCGATGGCGGTGGGATCACCACCGTCGAGGACCAGTGCGCCATCGATGACGGCCAGCGCCGGCCCCGGTTCCCCGGCCACCAGCAGGCCCTCGGCAAGGCGATGACGGGGCGCCGCGTTGCGCGGCGCGCGGGCGGCGGCCTCCCGGTACGCCTGGATAGCCTCCTTCAACCGGTTGGTCTCATGCAAGATGATGCCGAGGTTCATCCAGATGTCCGCATCGCTGTCGTCTGCTGCCAGCGCGCTCCTGTAGGCCTTCTCCGCCTCCTCCAGATCGCCGCAGCGGTGAAGAGCGATCCCCAGACGAGACGGCCATCCGGCGTCATTCGGCGCCGCTCTCCACCCTTCGCGAAACAGGCTTGCCGCCGCGGCAGGCTCACCGCCGGTCAGGCGCAGAAGGCCAAGTGTCTTCAGCGCGCTCTGGTGGGTGGGATCCAGTTCGATGGCTCGCACAAGCGCCTCTTCTGCCTGGTCAAGCTTCCGTGTCCGACGCAGGACATGACCGAGCCTGGCGTGGGCATCGGCGCTCTGCGGAGAGATTTCCACCGCCCGGCGCAGGGCTTGCTCTGCCTCGGGAAGCCTTCCCAGGTTGTTCAGACAACGCCCCAGGAGGTCCAGGCGTTCCCCGGTCTCGCCACCCGCCGACAGGGCGCGTCGGACGGCCTCTAGCGCCACTTCGGGCTGTCGTTCCCGGAGATGCAATTCACAGTCGAGGTCCAGCAGTCCCGGATTGCCCGATCCGGCGGCAAGCAGACCGTTCACTGCCCGGCGAGCGCCTGACAGGTCGTTGCGGCGGATCAGATCGGCGACGGAAGCCAGGTCCTGGATCACGGCGGACGGGTCCCTGGGGTGGTCACTCAGCCGGCGGCGGCTCTCGCTGCCGGCGCCAGGTCGGCGATCAGGGCCTCGAGTTTCTCGGTGTCCCGGGTAAAGTTACGGATCCCTTCGGCCAGCTTCTCTGTCGCCATCGGGTCCTCGTTCATCATCCACCGGAACCCGGACTCCTGGAGCCCGATACGTGGCTCTCCGGTCCGCGCAGCCTCATCGGGCGATAATCTGACGGGGACGTCTCCCTCGCTTGCCTCGAGTTCCGCCATCAGGTCCGGAGAGATCGTCAGCAGGTCGCAGCCGGCCAGTTCAAGAATCTCTTCCTTGTTCCTGAAGCTCGCCCCCATGACCACCGTGGGGTATCCATGTTTCTTGTAGTAGTTGTAAATCCTGGTCACCGACCTGACGCCGGGATCCTCGGGTGCCGGGTAGGCATCCACGCCCTCGTGCTTCCTGTACCAGTCGAGGATCCGGCCGACGAAGGGCGAGATCAGGGTGACCCCGGCATCGGCGCAAGCCACGGCCTGGGCGAACGAGAACAGAAGGGTCAGATTGCAGTGGATGCCGCGTTTCTCGAGCATCCCGGCAGCGCGGATACCTTCCCAGGTCGAGGCGACCTTGATCAACACCCGGTCCCGGGAAATCCCACGTTCCTCGTACAGGCCAATCAGGGATTCCGCTCTCTGTACCGTCGCACCCGTGTCGAAAGAGAGACGGGCG
>JAHEFR010000073.1 GCA_024640085.1 Gammaproteobacteria bacterium | reverse complement strand
GTCCACGCCCGGGGCAACCGGATTCCCCGAGCACCACGGCGAGATTGTTGAGCCCGGCAGGATCATCAGGCTGCTCACTGACATAACGCTCCCATGCCGATTTTGCGCCCGCCAGATCGCCTTCGGCATATAACGCGTTGCCCAGGCCGAACAGGGCCACCGGGTCGTCGGGCCAGATCGCCAGGGCGGTTGTCCATGCCTGGGCCGCTTCGCGGTAGCGCCGGGCCACTTCCAGCCCGAGAGCGGCCTCCCGATATCGTCCGAGATCGGGATTTGCAGGCATTTCTCCGGGGTGAAGGATCACGACCGCCCAGCGGTCCGCCCTGTTCCAGGTCCGCATGAACCTGCCGGTCCTCTCGGCCAGTCGCGGATCAGTCCCGGAACGAAGCAACAACTGCTCCGCCCCAGGATCGGCGCCGATGACCACTGCATAATGCCAGGCCGGCCGTGCCGCGAGTCCCAGATTCTGCATGACCAGCACCGGCCGACCGGCCACCAGTTCCGCCGTCAAGGCATCCAGGGTGGGCGGTAATACGTAGGGCAGCAGACCACGCCTCCGCACTGCGCCCAGTAGCTCCGGCTGGAGGCTCCCCTGCAGTGCAGGGGTATACACCTCGGGCACGAGCGCTTCGGAGGTGACAGGATACCCGGCGGCACCCAGAACGGTGGCAAGCGCGGCGGGGCCGCACTGGAATTCCTCCTGGGGAAAAAACGGGACTCCGGCCAGTTCAACAGGGGCGTCCTGACCAGAAAAAACCTTGGTCTCGGCCAGCCGCGCGTCCGGGGACGCGCAGCCAGACGAGATCAGGGCCGACAGCAGAAGCAGCGGCCCGGTGAGCGAGTGGTCACTTCTTGAATATATCAATAACGCCCGTCAGTTCGAGGATGATCAGCACGATGAACACCGCACCGACGATATAGACGACGCCGGCACCGGCGGGCATCTGTTCCATATTGTCGCTCAGTCTGGCCAGTTCCTGGTCGGTCATCGAGGAGACGCGCTCCGCCGCCCAGGCTGGGTCCACGCCCAGAGCGACGAGTTGATCGCTGACCTGGTCCGACAGGATCGCGCCCTGGATGGCTTCGACACGGGCCGCTCGGTCGGCTGACGCTGCCGCTGCCTGCGTTCCGATGATGCCTGCCTGCGCGACCTGGGCGAATCCCAGCGAGATCATGCAGACACTGATGAGCGCCGCGGTGCTTCTTAGTACGGACATGCGTCGCATTTGAGTACTCCTTCTCCGTGTAGCCACAGCAAGAACATAAGACAAATAACCAACGGAGGTCCAGCGCCGTGTTCACAAACCGGACTGGAGTCACCCGGGCAGGCTTCTCGCGGTGGCGGGTCCGCACGAAATCGCGCACCACTATGGAATTAGTGCCGTGACCACACCCGCGATTTTGATCCGGGCCTCATGTCTTGCGCGGACGCAATATCTCTGTCCCATGCCGCGCACCACTATGGAATTAGTGCCGTAACCACACCCGCGATCTTGATCCGGGTTGCGAATCGTCCGCGGCGTGTTTTCGGCTCCTGCTCCAACTCGGTCCAAATAAAACAAAGGCCCCCTCGAAAGGGAGCCTTTTGCTTTGCGTGGCTGGGGGACCAGGATTCGAACCTGGGTTGGCGGAGTCAGAGTCCGCAGTCCTACCGCTAGACGATCCCCCAATATGCGTCGTGCGAGACTGGCGAATCAGCGCTTGGAATACTGGGTAGCCTTACGCGCCTTTCTGAGACCTACCTTCTTGCGCTCGACCTCGCGGTCGTCGCGAGTCACGAAACCGGCCTTCCGCAGGGGTTTGCGGAAAGTCTCGTCATATTCGATCAGAGCGCGGGTCAGGCCATGCCGGATGGCGCCGGCCTGACCGGTCGTGCCGCCACCGGCCACGTGAGCCGTGACGTCGAACCGGTTGTCCATGTTCACGACCTCCAGCGCCTGGCGGACAATCATCCGGGCCGTCTTGCGGCCGAAGAAGTCATCCAGCGGCTTGCTGTTGACCATGATATTGCCCGAGCCTGGACGCAGGTACACCCTCGCAGTGGAAGTCTTGCGTCGGCCGGTGCCGTAATTATCTTGTACGCTCATATTCAGTTTCCGCGTTGCCTGTCGTCGGGCCGGATCAGATCTCGAGAGGCTGAGGCTGCTGGGCCTCGTGCTTGTGCTCCGGACCGGCAAAAATCTTCAGCTTCCTGATCATCTGCCTGCCGAGGGAATTCTTCGGCAGCATGCCCTTCACCGCCAGCCGGATCACCTCCTCTGGTGATTTCTCCAGCATCTTGTCCAGGCTGGCGGACTTGAGATTGCCGATGTATCCGGTGTGGTGGTGGTACATCTTGTCGGATCGCTTGTTGCCCGTGACGTGCACGGCCTTGGCGTTAACCACGACGATGTAATCTCCAGTGTCCACGTGAGGGGTGAACTCGGGCTTGTGCTTGCCGCGCAGGCGACGGGCCACCTCGGTGGCAAGACGACCCAGCGTCTTACCCGAGGCATCCACGACGAACCAGTCGCGCCGAACCGTCTGCGGGTTGGCAGAAAAAGTCTTCATCACTCGATTCCTGTGAGCGGTGAGCGAAAGGGCGGGAATTTTAATGAAGCCGGCGCTGCATTGCAATGTCCCGGGGGTCTGTCACCCATTTCCCCGGGCATTCTGAGCGGTCGCGCCGAATACGGTAAAACTCCTATATTTTCAATCGCTTGACTTCACGACCGTGAGTCAGATGCTGATCTACGATTTCGTCGATATCTTCCTTGTCCACGTAGGTGTACCAGACGCCTTCCGGATAAACCACGGCGACCGGACCCTCCTCGCATCGATCCAGGCAGCCGGACACGTTGACCCTGACGCCGCCCTGGCCGGCCAGCCCAAGGGCCTTGATCCGTTCCTTGGCATACGCCCGGGCCTCGGTGGCGCCGGCGTCCTGACAGCACTGCCGGCCGTCCTCGCGGAGGTTGGTGCAAAAAAACACATGTCGCTTGTAATAGCCCACGGCGAATCGCTGGTCAGAACGAGTATTCCAGTCCCATGGTGGTGTAATAGTCGGTCTTTTTGTCCTCCGCTGGAACTTCACTGTTGCGCTTGATCTCGAAGCTCAGCTTGCCGGCCAGACTGCCGATGATCGTGGCCTTGACCTCGGACACCGAGCGCACTCGCCAGTTCGAATCGGCCTCCGAGTAGCGCACACCCGCCAGCTGACTGAAGCTGGACGCGTCGGTCAGTTTCCAGGTGTAGAAGAGGGCGCCGTAGCCGACACCGCCGGTATCGCTCTCGCCGTCACTCGTCTTGGTCCAGATGATACCGGCGCCGGTCTCGCCCACCAGCCGGTGGGGCCCGCTAAGCAACAGCTCGCGCCCGTAACCGCCGGTGAGGCCGGCTTCTTCCTCGATGCCCGAGAACCGGTCCTTCTCGTAGTTGGCCCGCCCTACCCCGTAGCTCTTCTTGTTGAAGAAGTACTTGGCCGCGTTCTGGAACTTGTAGCTCTCGTCAGTGGTGGTGCTGTCCTCCGACTTGGACTGGCCGCCGATGAATCCGTCGAACAGCCACTTGCCCTCGGTCTGATACGCCCATGCGAGGGAAAGCCCCCAGTCCTGATTGCGGGCATTGCCCTTTCGGTCGTAGAAGCTCGCGGTAACGGCGCCGGACCAGCCCGCTTCGGCCTGCTCGCTGGAGGCCTTTTCCAGCAAGGACAGGTCTGCGTCCTGGGCGAGACCCTGGTGGGCGAACCCGAACAATAGGACGGCGGCGGCCAGCATCCTGGTCGTGAATTGCATTTGCTCAGCCCTCTGGCAACACCCATGGCTTCAGGGTGGTTGGAAAAGACGCGGTAGAATATCGGATTCCTTTCGCGCCTCCAAACGATATGGATTCCGCCGCGCCCCCCGATCTCCCGCTTCCTGATGACGCCAGCGCCAGCGGCTCGGATTCCCGGATCTTGGCCATGGCGGATCTGTGCGTGAAATGCGGCCTGTGCCTTCCTCACTGCCCCACCTACCGGATTTGGGGTCTTGAGGGGGAATCACCCCGGGGCCGCATTGCCCTGATACAGGGATTATCCATGGGCCGCCTCCCGGCGGGGGGGCGTACCGCCTTTCACCTGAAAAACTGCACCGGGTGCCTGACCTGCCAGACGGTCTGCCCGGCGGGCGTGCCTTACGACGAACTGATCGACCTCGGTCGCGCCGAATTGCGTCGCCGCGGAAACCGCGAGGGGCTCTGGGACAGGTTGCCCAAGACGCTAGCAAGGCTGCCAAGGCTTTCCCGAGCGCTGCTGGCGCTGCTGAGGTGGTGCCGTCACCTGGGCGCGCGCCGGCTCGGTGGCCTGCTCGGGATCCGTGCCGACTCATTCCCCGGCCGCGTTCTCTGGCGCCTGCCGGCGAAATCCCCAAATCGGACATCTCGCCACCGCAGACAGTCGACAGTGGCCCACTCCCGGGTGATGCTTTTCAAAGGCTGTGTCAGCTCCTCGCTGGACCTGCAGACCCAGACAGACGCCATCGACGTCCTGTTCCGGTGCGGCTACCAGGTCGAGATGCCAGCGGGACAGGATTGTTGCGGCGCTCTGGATCTGCACGACGGTAACGCGGGGGAGGCCTCGCAACTGGCGGCGAAGAACCTTGCCGCCTTCGGTACTACGGACACCCCGATCCTGGCACTGGCCAGCGGCTGTGCCGCGACGCTGGACGAATACGGCCGCCTGGCCGCCGGCCGGGGGGGCGACTTCCGCCGGCGCCTCCATGATCTCGGTTCGTTCCTGCACGCGTGCTGGGGCGAAGGCTGGCCCGATCTCGGGCCGCTAACCGGACGGGCTGCGCTGTTCCAGCCATGTACGGCCCGGAACAACCGCCGCCGAGACGACCTGAATGCCGGGCTGCTCTCCCGTATCCCGGGACTGGATGTGCGCATCCTGGGAGCGGGTTTCGGCTGCTGTGGAGCGGCTGGTGATCACTTCCTCACTCGGGCCGCGCAGGCGGACGCGCTCGTCGCACCCATCCTGGATGAGATCCTGGCCCTGGATCCGGAATACGTGGCCGTATCCAACGTCGGTTGCGCGCTCCACCTGTCCGGAGCCCTGGAGGCTGCCGGTCACCGCGCCATGGTCCTGCATCCGGTGAGCCTCCTCCGGCGGAGTCTTGAGGCGACCGATTGATATAATCATGCCCATGAGACGGACCCTGTCCCCTTTCGATCAGCTCATCGCCGGCGCGGACCGGGCGCTACGTACCGTGTTCTCGCAAGCGCCAAGGCCCAGACGCGCAAATCCGGCCGCCCAGCTGCCGGAGACGGTCCACGGGGATCAGGATCGCCGGCATGTGGCCGGGCTGATGCGGGTCAATCACGCCGGGGAGATCGCGGCTCAGGGTCTCTACCAGGGACAGGCGGCGACTGCGCGCCTGGACCAGGTCAGGGAGTCCATGGAGCAGGCGGCCGAAGAGGAGAACGACCACCTGGCCTGGTGCGAGGAACGGCTCTCGGAACTCGGCAGCCGTCCGAGCATCCTCAATCCTCTCTGGTATGCGGGCGCATTCACGATCGGGGCGACTGCCGGCCTGATCGGGGACCGATGGAGCCTGGGATTCGTGGCCGAGACCGAGCGGCAGGTCGTCAGGCACCTCGAGGATCACCTCGGCAGGCTGCCCGAGGGCGATGAACGCAGCAAAGCCATCCTGGAACAAATGAGAACCGACGAAAAATGTCACGGGAAAGTTGCCGAGGAGGCAGGGGGAGCAGCCTTGCCGGCGCCGTTCCGGGGCCTCATGGGCATCGTGTCCAGGGTCATGACCCGGGGCGCCTATCGGCTCTAGGGGCGGCTCGCTGTTTGCCTCGAACGGGACCCGGTCCGCGGGACCTGCGCTTGCTCTCAGCCGCCACCTGTATTAAAAGTGACGTGGCTTGACATATTCCCGCACCCAATAAGGCAGGTAAATGGCTGAATCTGCTCAGACCCTAAGCGACATCCCGGCCATCAACAAGTTTCTGTCCCTTTGTCGGATCCGCAAGGTTCCGTCGAAGACCGTCGTGATCCACGCCGGGGATCTTCCCGACATCCTCTACTATGTGGTCGATGGGTCGGTCGAGGTCATGATCGAAGACGAGGACGGTAACGAGATGGTGCTGTCCTACCTCAACAAGGGCCAGTTCTTTGGCGAGATGGGCCTGTTCTACGAGCAGCCGACCCGGAGCGCCTGGGTGCGGACCCGGATCGAGAGTGAACTGGCCGAGATGACCTATCCCCGCTTCAGGCAGATCGCCAACGAGAGCCCGGGTCTGTTATTCGAGCTGGCCACGCAGCTCGCAAGTCGGCTGGAGCGGACCAACAAGAAGCTGGGCGACCTGGCGTTCGTCGATGTCACCGGCCGAATCGCTCATGCCATCATGGATCTATGCAACGAGCCGGACGCCATGACCCATCCGGACGGCATGCAGATCAAGGTCAGCCGACAGGAGCTGTCACGACTGGTCGGATGCTCCCGCGAGATGGCTGGTCGCGTCCTCAAGGTGCTGGAGGAGCAGGGTCTACTGCACGCGAAGGGCAAGACCATCGTCGTCTACAACGTCCGACGCGGCGAGAAGAACTGATCCGCCACTTCAACTGCATCCCGCCAGAAAGTTCCCGAGGATCGCCTTTCCCGCAGGGGTCAGTATCGACTCCGGGTGAAACTGCACCCCTTCTACCGGCAAATCCCGGTGCCTCAATCCCATGATCTCGTGCCGGACGCCGCCCTGCGCCGTGGTCCAGGCCGTTTCTTCCAGGCAACGCGGTAGCCCGCCTCTGGACACCACCAGAGAGTGGTAGCGAGTCGCCTCGATCGGGCTGGGCAGTCCCGCGAATACGCCGCGGCCATCATGCTCGATGAGAGACGTCTTGCCGTGCATGACCCGTGCGGCATGGACGATAGTCCCGCCGAAAGCCTGACCGATGCTCTGATGGCCGAGACAGACCCCAAGAATAGGAATCTCGTTACCCAGCTCCACGACTGCAGACACCGAAATACCGGCGGCGTCCGGCGCACACGGGCCGGGGGAGATCACCAGGGCCTGTGGCCTCAGGCGGCGGATGCCCTCCACGGTGATCCTGTCGTTGCGAAATACCAGGCTTTCGGCGCCGAGCTCACCCAGATATTGCACCAGGTTGTAGGTAAAGGAGTCGTAATTGTCGATGACGAGGACCATCGGTGGACCCCGTCGGCCGCTCAGGCGGCGCCGGCGACTTCCTCCCGCATGCGTCGGATGGTGTCGGCGTAATCGGAGCTACCGAAGATGGCGGAGCCGGCCACGAATGTGTCGGCTCCCGCCCTGGCGATCTCGCCGATGTTGTCGACCTTCACGCCCCCATCGACCTCCAGTCGGATATCCAGCCCGCTCCCATCGATGAGGCGGCGGGCCTCCGAAATCTTCCTCAGCGCCGAGGGGATGAACTTCTGACCTCCGAATCCCGGATTGACCGACATGATCAGCACCATATCCACCTTGTCCAGCAGATACTCGAGCCAGCTCAAAGGTGTCCCGGGATTGAAGACCAGTCCCGACCTGCAGCCTTTTTCGCGGATCAACTGCAGGCTTCGGTCCACGTGCTCGCTGGCCTCCGGATGGAAGGTGATCCAGGTTGCTCCGGCGTCAGCGAAATCGTCAATCAGGGAATCCACCGGGCTGACCATGAGGTGGACGTCGATGGGTGCCTCGATCCCGTAATCGCGCAGCGCCCTGCAAACCATGGGACCGATGGTCAGGTTCGGCACATAGTGATTGTCCATGACGTCAAAATGGACGATGTCCGCCCCTGCCGCCAGGACCGCGCTCACTTCTTCTCCGAGCCGGGCAAAATCCGCCGACAGTATCGAGGGAGCGATCAGGATATCGTTCATCGCAGCATCATCCAGAAACAGGAAACCTCACTCTAACCGAAGCCACCAGGTCTTGCAGCCCGCGATCAACGCATGCCTCGCGATTGGCGCACGGCATCGTACGCAGCCCTGATTTCGCGGGTCTTTTCCTCCGCCACCGGGATCATGGACTCGGGCATGCCGCGGGCCTTCAGCTTATCGGGATGGTGCTGATTCATCAGCCGCCGATACGCGGTCTTGACCTCCTTCTCGCTGGCCTCCGGCGCCACGCCCAGGACACGGTAGGCCTCTCCCAGATCGGTCCGCATGGATCGGGCCGAACCTCGCGAATCAGATCTCGCACGATGCAGCCGGACGAGAGCCTCGATCTGGGCGAGTTCGACCCGTGAGATACGCAACGCCTGGGCGACGTCCCAGAGCACACTCCGACCGTCCGGGTTCATCGAATCCCCGGCCAGCATGGCCTGCATCTGTATTTCCATGAAGGCCCGGTGAAGATCGTGGCGCCGCGGGGTCATGCGGCGCAGCCGCTCCACCGCCTCGAAGACCGGATAGGACTGGCTCTTGCCCTCGGTAAACAGCCTTATGGCCTGCTTGACCTGCTCTGCGGACAGGCGCATGTGATGCATCACTGCCCTGGCGGCCCGGATTTCGGTCTCAGACACGCGCCCGTCAGCCTTCGCGATCCTCCCCATGACCGAGAATGTGGTCTCGAAGAAAGCCTGCTGCACGGACGGAGGCGGCAGGCCCCGTGTCTCCGAGGTGCCGCGATCGAACTGGTGTCCGACCAGTGCGCCGAGGATGGCTCCGACCGGCCCGCCTGCGACGGCGCCCAGTGTCGCGCCGAGGACCTTTCCTGCCCAGCTCACCGTCCGTAGCCGGACATCGGCGGGCGGCGCCACCGGATCGAGAATTGACGTTTGATCATTCCTGCTGCAAGAATTGCGCGCTTCCCCAATCTGCGCATCCACGGCGGAAAGAAGATTTCCCATGGTATCAGGACACGAAAACGCGGGCACTGACCCAGTGCGGCAGGAAACGATCACGAAAGTCGCCTACCAGACCTTGCTGTTCGGCGAGTTCTCGGCCAAGGCGGCCGGGCAGGACACCTTCGAGGATCCTGTGATGCACACCTATTTCCTCCATTACATCTTCGGCGCGGCCAACGCGCTGGCCAGACATCACTCGCTGCCGACCGCGCTGGACAGAGACGACGTAATCAACGCCATGGGCAGGGCCCTGCTGACCTTCGATGGCAGCACGCGAGAGGACGTTCTCCGCACGCTCAAGATGCTCTATCGAGCGCAGGATGAGGCGGCTCTCCATGTCCAGGAGCAGGGCCGCGAGGCAGCGGAGAGCTGGGACTGGGGCGAGAACCACGACGCCGCTTTCCGTTTCGCTGAACTGATGAAGGACGAGTCCAATTTCCCCAGGGAAGTGCCGCCCTCGCCGCCCCTGGACAACACGCCTGAAGGATTGTCCTAGGTAGCTGACGATGGAAGCGCTGTTCGAATCCCGGATTTCTGGCCTGGAGTTGCTCCACAGGGGCAAGGTTCGGGACGTCTATGCCGTCGACGGCGAGCGTCTGCTTATCGTCACCACCGATCGCCTGTCGGCGTTTGACGTGGTGCTGCCGAACCCGATCCCGGGCAAGGGCGAGGTCCTTACCCAGATCTCCAACTTCTGGTTCGCCCGGACAGGGAACATCATCCGCAATCACCTGCTGGACACCCCCCTCTCCAGCGTCCTGCCTGCCGGGGAGGACATCGAGATCCTGGCCAGGCGCAGTACCGTGACGCGGCGGCTGAAGGCACTGCCGATCGAGGCGGTGGCGCGCGGGTACCTGATCGGGTCGGGCTGGAAGGATTACCGGGCCACCGGCGGGGTCTGCGGGATCGCCCTCCCGGAAGGCCTGAATCTCGCCGACCGGCTGCCCGAACCCATCTTCACGCCCGCGACCAAAGCGGAATCGGGGGAACACGACGAGAACATCAGTTTCGAACGGGTGACGGACCTTGTCGGGCACGATCTGGCAGCCCAGGTCAGGGACGTGACGCTGCGGCTGTATACCGATGCCGCCGAATACGCCCGCTCCCGGGGCATCATCATCGCCGATACCAAGTTCGAGTTCGGGCTGGACGAGGACGGGCAGCTCTACCTTATCGACGAGATTCTGACGCCGGATTCCTCTCGATTCTGGCCGGCGCGATCCTACCGGCCGGGCATCAGCCCGCCGAGCTTCGACAAGCAGTTCGTGCGGGACTACCTCGAGACCCTCGATTGGGACAAGCGGGCACCTGGCCCTGCCCTGCCGCCGGAAATCATCCAGCGAACAAGCGAGAAATACCTGGAAGCCCTGCGCCTCCTGACCGGGGCGCCCGGCCCCTGACCTGCGCCCGCCCTGTCTCCGTCGGGCGCCGGCATCCGCTTGCCAGCGCCAGTCGGTTCTGCAACGCTTGAGCCGCCATATGACGCGGGATAGGCCGGATGACTGCTACCTGGATCAAACGCGCTGAAGAGTTCCTCTGGAACCCGCCCCCAGTCATGGCCTCGGGGCCCGGGCGGCTGGCTATCACCATCCTGCAATACGCGTACGCCGTGGGCCGGGATGTCGCCAGCGGCCAGTTGACGCTCCGGGCCATGAGCCTGGTATACACCACGCTGCTATCCATCGTCCCGCTCATCGCCTTCAGCTTCTCGATCCTCAAGGGCTTCGGCTTCCACCGAAATATGGAGCCCTATCTGTACAAGTTCTTCGAGCCCCTCGGTCCCAAGGGCACCGAACTGACCAACCAGATCATCGACTTCGTGGACAACGTCAAGGGCAGCGTGCTGGGCGGTATCGGCCTGCTTCTGCTGGTATACACGGTTGTGAGCATGGTCCAGAAGGTGGAGAACAGCTTCAACTGGATCTGGCAGGTCAAGCAGGCGCGCTCCCTGGCCCGGAGGTTCAGCGATTATCTCAGCGTCATCCTGGTCGGGCCGATACTGATGCTGGCCGCCATCGGCATGATCGGATCGGTCACGTCGAATGCCCTGGTGCAGAAGATCATCACCATCGAGCCCTTCGGCACGACCCTGGTCCTCGCCGGTCGCATGGTGCCTCTGGTGATCGTCACGTTCGTATTCGCCTTCGTCTATATCTTCGTCACCAACACGCGCGTCAGGATCTCGGCTGCCCTTGCAGGAGGCGCGATCGGTGGTGTGACCTGGGCAGTCACCGGCAAGGTCTTCGCCGCCGTCGTGGTCGGATCCACGAAGTACGCGGCCATCTACTCCAGTTTCGCCATCATTATCATCGCCCTGATCTGGCTGTACCTGAACTGGCTGATACTTCTCCTGGGCGGCCAGATCGCCTTCTACTTCCAGCATCCGGAGTACCTCAAGATCGGGCGCAAACGGCTGACTCTCACCGGGCGGGAGCGGGAAACCCTGGCTGTGGCCCTGATGATGCGCATCGGCAGTCGTTTCATGGCCGGTCCGCCCCCCCACGCCCTCCACGAGATTGCCAGCGAGGTGGGTCTGCCCGAGGAGGCGGTCGCCCAGGTCTCCGCCTGTCTCGAGTCCTCGGGTCTGGTCGAGAGGACCGAGACCGGTGGAATGGTGCCCGGACGCGACCTGGCCGAGATCCGACTGTCAGATATCTTTGCGGCCATGCGAAAGCCCAGCCGGACGGTACCTGAGATGCATGCCGACCCGTCAGCGGCAGAACTGGTACACCGGGTGGAGCAAGCCGTCAGCCGCGAACTCGGGGACCAGACGCTGCGCGACCTGATCCGGTCAGACCAGTCGGAATCGGCAACCTAACCCGGATACCGGGCCGACTTCCTGGCTAAGCGCCTGCGATTCGCATCCTGTCCAGCAGAATGGAACCGGTACGGATCGTTCCTCGGATGTCGACGTCGTCACCGATGGCGGAGATACCCGACAGCATATCCTTCATGTTGCCTGCGATGGTCACCTCGGTCACCGGGTAGGCGATCTCCCCGCCCTCGATCCAGAATCCGGACGCACCACGCGAGTAGTCCCCAGTGACTACGTTGACGCCCTGCCCCATGAGTTCATTGACCAGAAAGCCCTCGCCCATGGTCCGGGTCAGTTCGTCGAGGCTGCCGCCACCGCCGGACACCACCAGATTGTGGACGCCGCCGGCATTGCCTGTGGTCTGGAGTCCGAGCTTTCTCGCGGAATAACTGCTCAGGACCAGCGACCGGAGTACGCCCCCGTCCACAAGCACTCGGTCGCTTGTCGCTACCCCCTCGCTGTCGAACGGCACGCTGGCCATGGCGCCCGGGAGGTGCGGCCTCTCGTCGATCCTGACTCCGGCCGGAAAAACCGCTTGTCCCACCGCATCGAGGAGAAATGACGCATGACGGTACTGAGCGGTGCCGCGGATCGCCGACACGAAACTGCCGAGCATGCCGCGGGCAAGTTCAGCCGGGAATATCACCGGCGCGGTCCGGGTGGATATCTTGCGGCCGCCCAGGCGGCGCAGGGTCCGCTCGGCTGCTTGCCTTCCGACATCCTCCGGGCTCATCAAGGCCTCGGGATCCCGGGCACTGGTGTACCAGTAGTCACGCTCCATGCCGTCACCGGTCCCGGCCACCAGGACACAGGAGACACCGTGGCTGGTGCTGGCGTAGCTGCCGACGAAACCGTGGCTGTTGCCGTACACGCGGACACCTCGCCCCGTGTTGACGGTGCCGCCCTCCGAATTCGAAATGCGCCCGTCCACGGCCATGCCGGCGGCCTCGCACACCGTGGCCATATCGATGGCCTTCTCGGGCGTCAACGGCCATGGTCTGTCGAGCTCGAGATCCGGCGGGTCCTGCGCCATGAGGCTGGCTTCCGCCAGCCCGGCAAACGGATCTTCGGCGGTGAATCGGGCTATCGAGCAGGCCTTCTCGACGCATTCCGCCACCGCTCCGGGAGACAGGTCGGAGGTGCTGGCGCTGCCTTTCCTGCGGCCGAAATAGACCGTCACCGTAAAACTGCGGTCCCGCTGGTATTCCAGCGTTTCGACCTCGCCTCTCCTCACCGTCACCGACAGTCCGGTCCCGAGACTCGCGGCGGCCTCGGCCTGGTCGGCCCCGTGGGTCCGGGCGCCGTTGACCGCCTCCCGGACGATGTCCTCGAGTTGATCACGACTCATGCCAAATTCAGCGCTTGGATGGTCTTCCATGTACGGGTCCCTGGGCGGCAGCGCAGCGAGTTTAACAGACCCCCGGGGAGCACCGGCAGGGCGGCTGTTGTTATGATCGCCGTCCTGCCCCCGCCATCGGAAACAACATGCAATCAGACCTGCCGGAAGTACGCCCGAGCCTGCCCATGGAATGGGTGAGGAGCCAGTTTCCCGCTTTGTCTGCATCGGGAGTCCTGCTCGATAACGCCGGCGGCTCTGCACCACTGGACACCGTCTGCGAGAGGACGGCGGAGTACATGCGCAGGTGGCCGGTTCAGCTGGGCGCCAGCTACCGGGAGTCGGCCCTGGCTGGCGAGAAACTCGCAGCGGCCAGACGAGAGGTGGCGACCCTGCTCGACATGTCGGGAGATCGGCGAGTAGCCCCGGACCAGATTGTGATCGGCGCGTCCACAAGCAGTCTTATCGGGCGGCTGGCACGGAGCATCGCGCCCACGCTCCGCGAGGGCGATCAGATCGTAGTGACCGATGTCGACCACGAGGCCAACATCACGCCATGGCGGCGCCTGGAGGATCGGGGGGTGGAGGTCATCACCTGGCATCTCGATATGGACAGCGGCCGGCTCGAGACGGATGACCTGCGGCGGATACTGTCGGAGCGGACGCGGCTCGTGTGTTTCACCCACGCCTCCAACATCATGGGGGAAGCCCTGCCTGTCCGCGAGATTACGGATATGGTGCATGACTGTGGAGGGCGCGTGTGCGTGGACGGCGTGGCGTACGCGCCGCACCGCGGCCTCGCGGTCCACGACTGGGACGTGGATTTCTATGCATTCAGCCTCTACAAGGTCTACGGTCCGCACTGCGCCGTATTGTTCTGCAAGGCTGCCGGGATGGAGGCGCTGACGAATCTGAATCACCAGTTCATGGACGGGGAGACAGGCCCGGGCAAACTGGAGCTTGGGGCCTTCCCCTACGAACTGCTTTACTCAGCCGCCGCCGTGCCCGCCTACCTTCGACAGCTGTCTGACAGGGTGAATGGCCGGTCCGGGCCCGGCGGCCCTGCTCGCGCCTACGACGCCATGGCGGCCCACGAACTCACACTGTCCTCCCTCCTGCTCTCGTTCCTGGATTCGAAATCCCGGGTCAGGGTCATTGGCCCGTCCCGGCCAGGGCCACACAGGTTCCCGACCGTCTCCTTCGTGGTCAGGGGGAGACGCAGTTCCGAGATACCGCCGATCTGCGATGCTCACGGCATCGGTATCCGCTGGGGACATTTCTACGCCCCCCGCCTGGTGGAGCGACTGGGACTGACGGATGTGGATGGGGTGGTGCGGGTTTCCATGGTCCACTACAACACCGAGGAGGAAGTCGACAGGCTCATCCGCGTCCTGGAGCCAGTGCTGTAGACCATAGCGACATGAAACGGACACCTCAGACCGGGATGGGCACCCCACCGAGCAAGACTCGCAGAAAACAAGAAAGTCGCTCTCTGCAGGCGCTCGGCGAGGCCCTGATCAAGCTGAAACCCGAGGAACTGGAAGGGCTCGAACTCCCTGGCCGCCTGAGTCAGGCCCTGGACGAGGCACGCCATATCAGCAAACATGGAGCCCTGCGACGTCAACGGCAATTTGTCGGCCGGCTGATGCGCGACATCGATCCCGGACCGATACGCGAATTCCTGGACCGGCGCCAGGCCGTACAGGATAGGGACTCACGCCTGTTCCGCGATGCGGAGTCCTGGCGTCGTCGCTTGCTTGAGGGCGATGCGGAAACCCTGCGGCAGTGTGCAACCGCCCTAGGGATCACCGAGCAGACGCTCTCGGAGAGGGTCGCGGCTGTGTCCACCGCGTCCAGTGAGCCCCTGCGCAAGGGCGCCTCCCGCGCCCTGTTCCGATATCTGCACGATAGCCTCAGGGCCCTGAGGGCGAATGAAGACCAGTGACATTGCCGATCTGCCGCAGTCACCGGGCCGCTGGTAGAATAGCCGGATGAAACCCCTCGTCGGTGTCATCATGGGATCCAAGTCCGACTGGCCTACCATGAGCCATGCGGTGGAGACGCTCGAGCGTCTGGGCATCCCCTGCGAAACTCGTGTCGTGTCGGCGCATCGCACTCCGGACCTGCTGTTCGAGTACTGCGCCTCCGCCCGGGATCGCGGACTGCGAGTGATCATCGCGGGTGCCGGTGGTGCGGCCCATCTGCCGGGTATGGCAGCCGCCAAGACCGCGCTGCCGGTGCTCGGCGTCCCGGTGCAATCGAAGGCTCTCAGCGGCATGGACTCCCTGCTCTCAATCGCCCAGATGCCAGCCGGCATCCCGGTCGGGACCCTGGCCATCGGCAACGCCGGCGCCACCAATGCGGCCCTGCTCGCGGCAGCCATGCTGGCGACCACCGAACCCGCTGTCAGGGAGGCGCTGGACGCCTTCCGGGCCACCCAGACCCGAGACGTTTTCGACAACCCCGACCCCAGGCCGGACACACCACCAGATCCATGAAGATTGGCATCATAGGCGCGGGCCAGCTCGGCAGGATGCTGGCCCTTGCGGGCTATCCCCTCGGTCTGCGATTTGTGTTCGTGGATCAGAGCGGGGACGCCCCCGGCGGACAGGTGGGCCAGATTATCGTGGGTGCGTTCGACGATCCCGCCGCCTTGGGCAAGCTGGCTGAGATAGCGGATGTCGTTACCTTCGACGTGGAGAACGTGCCCGAGTCAGTCGTCAGCGCTATTGCAGACCGCGTCCGCTTCCTGCCGCCGGTGGAAGCCCTGGCCACCGCCCAGGACCGCCTGGCCGAGAAACGGACGTTCGCCGCCCTCCACATACCGACGCCGCGGTTCCTGCCCGTCGCGACCCCCGAAGCTCTTGAACTGGCTGTCTCCCAGCTGGGGCTGCCGAGCGTCCTCAAGACCCGCCGGCTGGGGTATGACGGCCGGGGCCAACGGGTGTTACGGGGTCCCGAGGATCTCCGGCCGGCCTGGGAGGCACTGGGCGGCGTGCCGATGATCCTGGAAGCCTTCGTCCCGTTCGAGCGGGAGGTGTCGCTCATCGGCGTCCGGCGGCCAAGTGGCGAGACCCGGTTTTACCGGCTGTCCGAAAACGTCCACCACGAGGGCATCCTGGCTCACAGCAGGGCGCCTTTCGATGACGTGGCGCTCCAGTCCACGGCGGAAAGGCACATACAGCGGCTGATGGACCACCTGGACTATGCCGGGGTCCTGACCATCGAGTTCTTCGTCCATGAAGGGCAACTGCTGGCGAACGAGATGGCGCCGCGGGTACACAATTCGGGGCACTGGACCATCGAGGGCGCCGTCACCAGTCAGTTCGAGAATCACATCCGCGCCATCCTGGATCTCCCCTTGGGCGAGACGCGATGTAATGGCCACTCGGCCATGGTCAACCTGTTGAGCAATCTGCCCCCTCTGGAAGAAGTGCTGGCGATCCCGGGCGCGCACTTTCATAGTTACGGCAAGGGGGCAAGACCGAAAAGGAAACTGGGACACTGCACGGTCGTCGCTGCCACCGCGGCGGACCGGGACGCCGCGCTCTCTCAACTGCTCGAGCTGGCCGGGCACGCGGCAGACGGATAATGGAGCAAACGATAGTTTCGTCGGCAACCGTGAGCCTTTATAGTTGCATGCCGCCGTCCATCGTATCGTCATAGGGAGACAGGGTCAGGACCCGCCGCTTTCGAATGTACCTCGAATTCTTCCAGCTCCAGGAACACCCGTTCAGGCTTAGCCCGGATGCCAATTTCCTGTACCTGAGCCAGCAGCACGCCCGGGCCCTGGCGTATGTCGAATCGACCCTGTGGTTCACGGACGGGTTCGTGATCATCACGGGGGAGATCGGCTGTGGCAAGACCACGCTGCTCGAGAAATTTCTTTCGGAACTGGAGGACGACGTCACCATCGCACGGATCGCCCAGACCCAGGTCACGGCCACGCAGCTACTGCAGGGCCTGCTGGCGCAGTTCGGCTATCGGCCGTTCCGCATGGGCAAGGCCGAACTGCTGGATACCATCGACAGACATCTCGAGGAACTCCTGCAAAAGGGCCAGAAGGTGGTCATCGTCGTAGATGAAGCACAGAACCTGGACCGGTCGGTGCTGGAGGAACTCCGCCTGCTGTCCGGCGTCGGCTCGGGCCGGGCGAAGGTGCTCAGCGTCATCCTCGCCGGTCAGCCGGAACTGAATCAGATTCTGGACGCGCCAGACATGGAGCAGCTCGCCCAGCGGACCCGGCTCCGATACCACCTCAAGCCCCTGACGGAGAAGGAGACTGGCGCCTATATCCGTCATCGCCTTACCGTGGCCGGGGCTGGAGCGGGGGAGCGGAGGATCTTCGAGCCGGGGACGGCCGCACTGATATTCAAGTTTACCGGTGGCGTGCCGCGCCTGATCAACACCCTCTGCGACACGGCCATGCTGTCGGGATTCGCAGAGAATTCCGAACATATCGGAGAGAAGGAGATCAGGACGGCCATCGATGAGCTGCAGTGGACCGACTACCAGAGCAGAACTGATCAAATGGCCGCGCTCAAGGCCGGCGCCATGAACACCTTCAGCGGTATGGAGACCGTGGCGCGGTTAATTGTCGCTCATGAGGGTGACGAAGCGGTCGATTACCCCGTCGCCCAGGGCCGGATCATCCTCGGCAGGACCGGCGACAACGACCTTCAGATCGACAGCAAGTTCGTCAGTCGTCACCATGCCCAGATCGTTACCTACGGTGCTGAGTCGCTGCTGGAGGACCTCAACAGCACCAACGGTATTTACGTCAAGGGCAAGCGTGTGAAGAAGTATCGCCTGAAGCACGGCGACGTCTTCATCATCGGCGAACACGAGATCATGTTCATGCAGGACAACCAGGAAGGCTGAGGCTCCGGGGCTCCGCTATCGGGTACCCCCCACTGTCAGACCATCGACCTTCAGCGTCGGCTGGCCGACGCCCACCGGGACGCTCTGCCCGTCCTTTCCGCATACACCGACGCCCGCATCAAGCTCCAGGTCTGTCCCCACCATGCTGACACGGGTCAGGACGTCCGGGCCGTTTCCCACCAGGGTCGCGCCCTTGACCGGACGGGTGACCTTTCCGTTTTCTATCAGGTAGGCCTCGCTGGCCGAGAACACGAATTTTCCCGAGGTGATGTCGACCTGCCCGCCTCCGAAATTGGAGGCATACAGACCTTTGTCCACGCTGGCGACGATTTCCTGCGGATCGTGCGGACCGGCCAGCATGTAGGTATTGGTCATTCGCGGCATGGGCAGATGAGCGAAGGATTCCCGACGGCCGTTTCCGGTCGACTGCGTCCCCATCAGCCGCGCGTTGGTCTTGTCCTGCATGTACCCTTTCAGGATCCCGTCCTCGATCAGGGTCGTGCACTGGGTCGGAGTGCCCTCGTCGTCGATGTTTAACGAGCCGCGGCGGTAGGGCATGGCGCCGTCGTCGACCACGGTGCAAAGAGGCGATGCGACACGCTCCCCGACACGCCCCGAAAACGCCGAGGTACCGCGACGATTGAAGTCGCCCTCGAGTCCATGTCCTATGGCCTCGTGGAGCAGCACGCCTGGCCAGCCCGGCCCGAGGACCACGGTCATAGTCCCGGCCGGCGCATCCTCGGCCTCCAGGTTCACCAGGGCCTGGCGCACGGCTTCCTTGCCGAATTCGATACATCGATCTTCCTGTCGAAGCCACTCGTACCCGAAACGCCCGCCTCCTCCCGAGAAGCCCTGCTCCCGGCGTCCGCCCGCTTCGGCGATAACAGAAACGTTGAGCCGGATCAGCGGCCGGATGTCCGCACTGAAGGTCCCGTCCGCGGCGGCAACCAGCACCACGTCCTGGACTCCGACGAGCCGGATAATGACCTGGCTGACCCGTGGATCGAGACTACGGACCTGTTGATCCAGCTCCTGGATCAGGCTCACTTTCTCCTCGTCACCGAGCGTCTCGAGGGGATCGAGCGGCTCGTACAGGGCGGTCTCGCCGGCGCGCCGCCAGGCCTGGACCGCGCCCTCCCGCCCCTGGGCGGCGATGGAACGAGCTGCATCGGCCGCCTTGCCAAGAGCCGGCAGGATGATCTCATCCGAGTACGCGAATCCCGTTTTCTCACCGCTGACGGCACGGATGCCTGCGCCCTGATCCACGCCATGCCCGCCGTCCTTGACGATCCCGTCTTCCAGCGTCCACGACTCGTGACGGCTGTACTGGAAGTAGATGTCCGCCGCGTCCACCGCTCGGCTCATGACGCTATCCAGAAGCTTCTGGATGTCGCCGTCGCCCATCCCGGCTGGATCGAGGATCGTCTGTCGCGCTATCTGGAATGCTCTGTCACTCATGTCGTTGGTAGTGGCTCCGTCAGAATCCGAAATCCCGTCGATGGTCTAGCACCGGGAACTGCCGCCGGAGGCGGGCCTGACCCGCGAGGTCGATTTCGGCCGCCGCAAGACCGGCGCCAGTCCTGCGCCGACTGATCACTTTACCCCATGGCTCGACGATCATGGAGTCGCCCCAGGTCTCCCGGCCGTTGGGGTGCCGGCCTTCCTGGGCGGCGGCGATCACCCAGCAAAGATTTTCCGTGGCCCGTGCGCGCAACAGCGTCTCCCAGTGCGCATGCCCGGTATGGGCCGTGAATGCCGCCGGCAAAGCGATGACTTCCACGCCCTTGTCCAGCATTCGCCGGAACAACCCGGGGAAGCGCAAATCGTAGCAGACCGCCAGACCCAAGCGACCCACAGGCGAATCGCACACTGCGACTCTTTCACCCGGTCGGATGGTCTCGGATTCCCGGTAGGATTCCTCCCGCCCCGGCAGGGACACGTCGAACAGGTGGATCTTGTCGTAACGGGCCCTGGGCTGACCCTGAGGGTCGAAGACAAGGCAGGCAGCTGCTGGCCGGGGGTCTCCCGCGCAGCGGATCGGTATCGTGCCGCCGACGATCCAGATGCCGAGATCATCAGCGGACCCAGCAAGGAACTCCTGGATCGGGCCCGCCCCCTCGTCCTCCGCGACTTTCAGGCGATCGCCGTCATTATTGGGCATACATGCGAAATTTTCCGGCAGCACCGCCAAGACCGCACCATCGTCCGCCGCCGCGGCCAGAAGCCCCGAGGCGACAGAGAGATTGGCCGCGACGTTGGGCCCGGACCCCATCTGGATCGCGGCCACCCGCCGGCCACTGTCTTCGCCGGGGCCGGTCATTGGTTCCCCTGCTGATCCGTCGGTTCATCGGCAGCGGCTCCGGACTTGTCCGGCTGAGCCACGGTGCCAACGCTGTTGATCTTCTCGACCACTGGGTTCTCCCATGGCCCGGTGATCCGGTACTGCACGTTGACCATGCCTCTCAGGGACTCCTTGAATATTTCCTTGAGGACGAACAGACCGGCCCCGATCGCGGGGCCGGCTGCAATGGCGCCCACCACGGGTAGCGTGTTGCCTACCTCGGCACTGACGATGGCCGTCTGATCGTAGAGACGGTCGGTCAGGTCCACTGAGCCGACGATACCGATGTCTGCGGCCGGGCTACGGAACACAAGATTGTCCGTGTATGCCAACCCGTCGCCGATGGTGAAGTCGCCATGGAACTCGTCGAAGAAAAAGCCTTTCTTGAATATGTCCCTGAAATCCAGGGTCAGCCTCCGCGGCAGCGCCTGTACGCTGAGCAGCCCGAACATGCGGCCGGCGCCCGGCTTCACCTCCGACAGGCTCCCGGACTCGATGTCGATCCGGGCGGCGCCCTGGGCCACCTCGAGCAGGTGCGGGGGCCAACCGCCCGTCCAGTGAAGATCCGCAGTGAGAGAGGCAGACTGTGCCTCCACGGTGCGCTGGAATCCGATGAACTCCATGGCGGCGCCCAGATCCGAGGTGGTCACCTCCAGTTTCAGCTTCGATTCGTCCTGACCGAACCCGAGGAGCGAATGGCCGTCTGCCTCCATGACGTGATCGGGGCCGGAGACGTGGGCCCGCTCCAGGTAGAACCCGTTGGGTACCGACAATATCTCGACGTCGAGGCTCCCGAGATGCAGCCCCTCCATGCGGAAATCTTCTGCGATCACGTTCATCGACGGGACGGCACGCGGATCCAGTGTGCTGCCGCCACCGTCCTCGGGCTCGTCGTCAAGGTATAAGCGCTGCATGTCCAGTTTCAGCGGCATCCCCGCGGATAAGTTCATGGGGACCTCTACCGTCCCCTGCAAGGCTTCCCCGTCCAGAACCACCGCCCAGTGGTCGCCCTGCTGCGACATCCCGCCGCTGACGGCGCCGAAATGCTGACCGCCAAACTGAAGGTGATCCGCCGTCACATCGATGTCCTTGAGAACGGATTCGAGTCCGCCTTCCTTCCGATCCCCGAACCGGACTCCGATCCACTCCAGAACCGGAAGGCGGCGAACTGTCCCGCGGATCGAGATACCGGACTCGTCTCCCAGCTTCGCCACGCCCGAGCCGCCGAGTATCGTCGCCTGGGTGAAATCGAGCGCCCCTTCCCGTGTGTCGAACCCCACCGCCGCCGACAGGCGATCGCCGTAGACCATTGTCCAGACGGTGCGATTCGGTTCGGGGAACTCGAATTCGATCGATGTGGGCACCATGTCCGCGGCGGCCTTGTTGACCGGATCGGGCAAGGTGATGGCCATGCCATCCAGTAAGCTCTCCAGATGGATCCGGAACCGTTCACCGGAAGTCCGGGTCGGGAAATGCGCGTAGGCAGTCACCGGCGTCGCTCCTGCGAGGTACGCATCGAGGGGGAGTCCGAGAGATTCGGTCAGTGCCCGGTCCGTCAGGACTGCTCGTCCCGTGGCCACTGTGCCGCCATTGGCGCCCGGCCCGACGTCGATGGTCACCGGCTCACCGATGAGCACACCGGTGATGCCGTTGGCCGATACCTTGCCGTTGTCGACGGTCAGGCGGCCGTCCGCCTGCTCCAGGGCATGGACCATCTGGCCGTAACGGACCGTGGCATCGGCTACGTCCACGTTGACAACAACGGTCCTGGCAGCCAGGTCCTGCAGCGGTAACAGCAGGTCAACACCGACCTCGGCGGAGCCCCGGTCCACGACGATTTCGTCGACGGTGGGGCCAATGACCTCGCGCAGAGGGCTTTCCCGGGTGTATCGCAGTACATCGGCCAGATCGCCGCCTGCCGTTCCCTCGATCGCCAACTTGCCTTCGCGGAGTACCGGGATGCTGACATCCACGTCCCGGGCCATCACGCCACCAAGTCGACCGCCCTTGATCTCCGCGGAAAATCCCTGGTTCCGGAACAGCATGTCGGCAACCAGCCCGCGGGCTTCCGGCCACCCCGAGGCATAATCGAGAGCCATGTCGTCGACACCGAAACTCACCTCGAAGACCCCCTCCCCACCGGGATAGGGGAAGCCCCTCAGGGGTCCCTGCAGATTCAACTGCGCCCGCGTAACCCTCCCCCCCACAATGGCGGAATCGAGCCAGGTGACCACCCGGGGCGGCATGATTCCAACAGGCAGATAGCGGGAGGTCGACGAGAGATCAACGTCGCTGACGGTGGCCTGCACGTCGATGCGGCCCGGATCGTCGCCGGCGGAAAGCCGTAACCGGAATCCCCCTTGTAAGCTCAGGTCGCGATTGTCGACGGCCAGATCGTCGCCGATCACCGTCAGACCGTCTGAACCGCGGCTCCAGACGACAAGGCCACGGCCAGAGTCGAATCTCAGCGGATCTCTGAACAGGCGAGGCATCTCGAGGGCGAACTCGCGACTGTCGACCTCGATCCGACCACCGTTGGGATCGTTACGGACCTGCCCGGTCAGTCCACTGATCCCCGGAACTCTCCCATAGGGCGCAACGGACAGCTGGCTCAGATCAGCATGCAATTCGACGCGATAGCCCGCGGCTTCCTCCCCCGAGTCGGTCATGGTCACCGCGAGCCCGCTCACGTCGCCCGACGGCCGCATGGCGACGAGCGCTTCGCGTAGTTCCTGGTCCGGGATCAGGGGCAACAATGGTCTAAGATCGTCCAGCCGAAGGAAGTCTGCGTCGAGGAAGACGCTCCGGTTCCTGTGCTCCGTCGCGTCAGTCATATCAATGGTCATCTGCGGGGACCGCCACTCGCTCCCGCCTCGGCGGACATGAAGACCATCGATGCGGCCACGCCAGCCCGAAGGCTTGCGATCCCATTCGATGCGGCCGTCCAACTGATCGAAACCGGCGGCCTCGGCGCTGTCGAAAGACAGGCTCAGATCGCGCAAATCCATTTCGGCGGATATCCGGCCGACCTGGCCACCGGCCGCGTCCACCCAGAGGCGGACATCGCCTGTCCCGTCCCGGGGCACGGCGACCGGGATGCCTGGCAACTGAGCGAGGGCGGTCAGATCGAGCCCGGTGACGCTGACATAGGTGCGCCACGCGTCGTCGGAGCCGTTCGTGGCCCAGAAATTGACGCCGGCCGCCAAGCCCCGGGGGGGCCTGAGCCGTCCCTCCAGGCGGGCACCTGTGCCCTCGGGCGCAAGGACCGCATCGAGTTCGTCGAGTAGCCAGGTCCGCCCACCGGCCATACGGTCGCGGAAGACGACTTTCGCGTTCTGGATCCGCAGTTCCTCGATGGGCGACCCGCCGCCCCGGGGGAAATCAGCCAGGTTCCGGTCGAAGACCAGGATATCTCCACTCTCCGACCTGGCTACGTCCACCTGAAGATCCGTGACGGTGAATGTGTCCGCCACGACTCTCCAGCGGAACATCAACTCCGTGACATCGAGGCTCAGGCTGGCTACGCCCGCGCTGAACAATGGCTCGCTCCGGTCCGCCGTGAGTATGGTGGCGCCACGGAAGATCAGTTCCGGTCCGCCCAGACCGAATCGGACGTCGAGCGTGTCGATCTCCACGGGCAGACCCAGCAGGGCGCTGGCCCAGTCGGCGATCGGCTGGCGGTAGTCCGGGGCGTGAGCGACGACGATGCGAAACGCGCCCACCAGCAGCGCGAGCAGGATTGCGACTCCGGCAAAGAGTCCCGCGGCCCATCTCCAGATTCGCCTTGCGAGCCCCGTCACGGGATTGCCGGCACTCTCAGGCAACCCTGAGCCGGCCGCCATGGCGGTCAGATGGGAACGACATCGAAATGATCCTGCGCATAGAGCGCCTCCGCCTGCAGCCGGATGGGCTTGCCCGTGACCTCCTCAAGTTCTGCCAGGCTGGCTGATTCCTCGTCAACGATCATCTCGAGCACCTCCGGGTGGGCCAGTACCAGCAATTCCTGGAACTCGAACTGCCGGGACTGCCTGAGGATCTCGCGGAAAATCTCGTAGCAGACCGTCTCCGGGGTCTTCACCGAACCGCGCCCGTTACAGGTTGGACAGGGTTGGCACAGGACATGTTCCAGGCTTTCGCGAGTGCGCTTGCGGGTCATCTCCACCAGGCCAAGGGACGAGACCTCGGTGATCTGATTGCGCGCATGGTCATTCTCAAGCGCTTTCTCGAACGCTTTCAGCACCTGCCGGCGATGCTCCGGCTCCTCCATGTCGATGAAATCCACGATGATGATTCCGCCGAGATTCCGCAGCCGGATCTGGCGCGCGATGGACTGGGCGGCCTCCAGGTTCGTCTTGAAGATGGTTTCTTCCAGGTTTCGATGGCCCACGAATCCGCCGGTGTTGACGTCTATCGTGGTCATGGCCTCAGTCTGATCGATGACCAGGTATCCCCCGGACTTGAGCTGCACCTTGCGATCCAGGGCCTTGGAGATTTCGTCCTCGATACCATACAGCTCGAAGATGGGTCGGGGCGCGACGTACTCGTCGATCTTGTTGGCCAGTTCCGGGACAAACATGGCCGCAAACCGGCGCATGCGGTCACAGGTCTCGGCATCGTCCACGCGCACCAGCTCGATCTCCGGGCCGAGCAGGTCGCGCAGGACACGCAGCGTCAGGGAGAGATCCTCGTGTACAAGTTGACCCGGTTTAACCTCCAACGCCTGTGTCTCGATGGCCTCCCACAGCTTTTGCAGGAAGATCATGTCCGCCCGCAACGCGTCCCAGCTGGCCCCCTCCGCGGCTGTGCGGACGATGTAGCCACCGGCGGCTCCATCGATCACTGATTCCATAATCCCCCTGAGTCGCGTCCTCTCTTCCTCGTCCTCGATCCGGGCCGAAACGCCTATACCCTTGCCCCGAGGCATGTACACCAGATAGCGGGACGGGATCGTAGCGAAGGTGGTCAGCCGGGGACCCTTGGTCCCGAGCGGGTCCTTCAACACCTGGACCAGCAGTTCGTCGCCCTCTCGGATCAGCTCCTGTATGTCCGGCTGTCTGCTCGACTGCTCGAGGCCCTCAGGCTGCTCGTCGCCCATCGGCCGGCGGATAATGTCGGAGGCATGCAGGAAACCGGTCCGATCCAGTCCCAGTTCGATGAAAGCGGCCTGCATGCCCGGAAGTACGCGTGACACCTGGCCCTTGTAGATGTTGCTGATCAGTCCACGCCGGCGAGCCCGCTCGATGAAGACCTCCTGCAACACGCCGTTTTCTACCAGGGCCGCCCGCACTTCTCGCGGGGTGACGCTGACGAGGATCTCCTCTTTCATGCCGTCTTCCTCTCCGGATCGCCCGCCAGTACGTCGTGGCCGAATTCGCGCAGCAGCTCCGCAGTCTCACACAGAGGCAGACCCATGACGCCCGAGTAGCTGCCCTCCAGACGCTCTACAAACACCGCTGCCAACCCCTGGATAGCGTAGGCACCCGCCTTGCCAACGGGCTCGCCTGATTTCACGTACGCCTCTATTTCCCCAGAGAGAATCGATCGGAAGGTCACCTGACTGACGGAAGTCCGGACGGCGCGCTCGCCCTCCTGAATCGCGGCGACGGCGGTTGTGACCTGGTGAGTTTTCCCGGCCAGGTCACCGAGCATGGACACGGCGTCATCGGCATCGCGCGGTTTGCCGAAAATTGAATCGTCCACGCTGACGGCGGTGTCGGCGCCGAGCACCAGCCGCCCGCCGGCCCCATCCAGCTCCGTCCAAGCCGCGCTTGCCTTCGCCAGGGCCAGCCTGCGGGCATAGTCACGGGGACCCTCGGCATTGAGGCGCTCCTCGTCGATACGCACCGGATAGATCGCGTGGGCCACGCCGATCTGATCCAGCAATTTCCGCCGCCTGGGCGAACCGGAGGCTAAGACTATAAGCTCTTGATTCATATATTTTTATTTTCAACCGCCACGGGGCAAGATCCAACGAGACGCCCCCGGGGGCAGGGCACCTGCGGCCGATTTTACTCCCTGTGGTAGGGATGTCGTTTCAGTATGGTCCAGGCACGATACAGCTGCTCGGCCACCAGGATGCGGACCAGCCCATGGGGCAGGGTCAACGGCGATAACGACCATCGCAATCGCGATCGCTCGATACAGGCATCGGCGAGGCCGTCAGGACCACCCACCAGCAGCGCGACGTCGCCGCCGGCTTGCATCCAGCCTTCGAGTAATCTAGCCACACCGGGGCTGTCGAATTTCCGTCCGCAGACGTCCAGCGCGACCACCTGATCGGTATCGGCCAGCGACCCCAGCATGCGTTCGCCCTCGTCACGGACGGCTCGCGCCACGTCGCCGGATCGCCTGAAACGGGATAGCGGCACCTCGATCAATTCGAGGCGCGACTCCCTGGGCATCCGATCGGCGTAGGCCTCGAAGCCGGAATCCACCCAGGACGGCATTCGTGTGCCAGCCGCGATCAGACGGAGCTTCACCGCGGTTCAGATAGGGGACCGGCGGTTCAGTCAGTGGGCCGGAGCCATGACGCCGCTGCCCTCGGGCCTGCCCCAGAGTTTCTCGAGATTGTAGAAATCGCGGACCTTGGGGAGCATGACGTGTACCAATACTTCGGCGAGATCGACCAGTACCCACTCGCCGCCGTCCATGCCCTCCACTCCGATCGGTCGCTCGCCGCTCGCCTTGCATTCCTCGATGACCTTCTCCGCCATGGACCTGACCTGCCGGTCGGAGGTTCCGCTGGCGATGATCATCGTATCTGTGATGCTTGTCTGCTCGCGCACATCCAGCACACAGATATCCCTGGCTTTCAGGTCCTCAAGGGCTGCGACGACGGTCTGGGCGATGTTTCTGCTCATCAAGTCCTCTCGGTTGGGCGGGCGTAGCAGCCCGATTCACGGATGATCTTACGCACGCTGTCGGGCATGAGGAAACGCGGGTCACCGCCCGCGGCGACGACGTCCCGGATGGTCGTGGAAGCGATCTCGAGCTGGGTGACAGCATGGATATAGATCCGTCCGGCCCTGGACTCGTGCAGGTCCCCTACCCTGCCCGTGCCCCGGTCCACGAGCAATTCGCTCAGCGGGCCCAGATCGGGGACCCGCCAGCCTGGCCGGTGCGCCACCACAACATGGGCGAGCTGCAGGATCTCCCGCCAGTGGTACCACTTCGGGAGGTCGAGGAAGGCGTCCATCCCGACAATCAGGCAGAGAGAACGGTGTGTGTACTCGGCTCTGAGATCCAGCAATGTGTCCACGGAATACGACGGCCCCTGCCGGTGCAGTTCCCTGTCGTCCACGACGAACCCGGGCTGTCCCTCGATGGCCGCCACGACCATCTTCAGACGCAGCTCCGCGTCGGCGAGCGGGACGTCCCGATGAGGCGGCGTGCCCGCCGGCATGAAGCGGACTTCTGGCAGCCGCAGCGCCTCCATCAGTTCGAAAGCCGGCCGAAGGTGGCCGTAATGGATGGGATCGAAGGTACCTCCGAAAATCCCCATGGGATCGAGTTGTCCGAATCCGGACATCAGACGGTCCCCCTCCTTTGGCTGCGCGCACTGCCGGCCGCCGCAATCGTTAATGCGCCCAGTGAGTGCCACGGCTTGCCCGGCGCTGAGCCCTTGATCACCCTGTCCACGCCGGCGGCTTGACGAATCAGCCGCAGCAGGCCCTCCCGCCCATGGCGCCGTATGGCGGCGCGGGCGCCGGGTTGCCGGCGCGGCCATACCCCGGCAGACCTGAATGCCTGGTCCTCGCGCTGGCCCTGCTGGATCGACCAGGAGCAGGCGGCCAGCGCGCGCAGTTCCCGCACCAGGGCCCAGAGCACAAGCGTCGGTTCGACACCCTCACCTTGCAGGCCCGTCAATATGCGATGGCTCCGGCCCAGGTCGCCCCCGCTGACAGCATCCGACAGATCAAAGATATCGTATCTGGCGCTGTCGGCGACGGCCCTGGCCACATCCTCCGCCTCCACTGCGCCACGATCGAGCAGGAGGGACAGTTTCCTGATCTCCTGGTCGGCCGCGAGCAGGTTGCCCTCGACGCGATCGGCGACAAGTTCCGCTACCCCGTCGGCAGGAACCAGACCGACGGCCCGCATGCGGGTAGCAATCCAGCCCGGCAGTCGGGCTCTGTCGGGCGCATGGACCTGCACCAGCCGTCCCGCCCCGGCAAGGCTTTTTACCCAGGCGAGCTGCAGGGACTTCTTGTCGAGTCTTGCGGTGATCACGACCAGCAAGGTGTCGTCCGGGGGCGACGCGGCGTAGTCAGCGAGCGCCCGTCCCCCTTCCGTCCCCGGCTTTGCAGTGGCGATGGTCAGCTCGATCAGGCGTTTGTCGGCGAACAGAGACATCGTGCTCCCGGCCGCACGGAGTTCGCTCCAGTCGAAATACCTGTCTACCGACAGCGTCAGGCGCTCTGTGTAACCTTTCGAGCGAGCGCTGGCACGAACGAGATCGACCGCCTCGGCGGTGAGCAATGGCTCATCTCCGGAAATCAGATAGATCGGGGCGAGATTGCGGGCGAGATCCGCCTCAAGCTTGTCGGCGGTGAGGATCAATGAATGTCGAGCGCCGCGTTGACATGTTCAAAAGGGAGTGTACCACGCATGAGCAGGGGCCAAGCACGAGCCGCGATCTCAAGTCGCCTCATCCTGTCTGTCCGCCACAGGCTGCAGGCGCGGCGGCGCAACGAGCTCCGGATCGAGACGGATATCGAACAGGTTAAGGCGCCAGTCCAGGTGCGGCCCGGTGGCTCGCCCGGTGGCCCCGACCTCGGCCACAACCTCGCCCTGACGGACCCGCTGCCCTTCCCGGACCAGGATTCGACTCAGGTGGATAAAGGTACTGCTCAAACCGTGCCCGTGATCCATGATCAGGGTACCACCGGAGTAATACATATCCGGATGGACCAGGGTCACCACGGCGTCCGCCGGGGCGACGACCGGCGTGCCCGTCGGGGCAGCCACGTCGACACCGAAGTGGGGTCGGCGGGGCTCGCCATTGAGGATCCTCTGGCTGCCATAAACACCGGTCACGGGGCCTTCCAGCGGCCAGATGAATCCGCCGAGGAAGTCCGTTCTGGGATCGTCCCGGCTGCGGGCGTCCCTGGCCATGGTCGCTTCTTGACGGATCCTTTCCAGAACATCAGGGGGCGGGGTGACCTTCTTCTCCGGCAAGCCGTCGATACGCTGGATGGGATATTCGCGCGTCCGGACAGGATGGCTCTCCGATCTTCGCCTGCCGTCGGCGACGACAGTGACCTCGACAGGCCCGATGTCGTCCCGGCCTACTCCCACAAGGAACCGGCCATCGGCAGACACCCGCGTTGGCCTCCCGTCAACAAGCACCGACGCACCGGGATCCGTATGGCCGGTGATGAGGCCGCCCTGGAGAAATTCGCCGCTGAAACTTAGCGGCACCTCGTCGGCGGCCATGGCGGCAAACGCCAGCCCGAGAAACACAGGGGAGAGCAATCGCACGGCGTTCATGAGTTGCTATAGTAGCGTCAACTTCTCCAGGACCCGACAGTTCACGATCCCCATGATTTCCGGACACAACAAGGGGACGGCCCCCGAGGACCACGATCACTCCACCTGCGTTAGCGACGCCCTGGCGGACGCGGAAACCTACTGCAGGAAACGGGGGCTGCGGCTGACCTCCACTCGTAGGCGGGTACTGGAAATCATCTGGCGGGGACACGAACCGGTCAAGGCCTACGACATCCTCGACGAGTTGAACCGCGCCGGACGCCGGGCGGCGCCCCCGACCGTCTACCGCGCCCTGGACTTCCTCATGGGCGCCAGCCTGGTCCATCGTATTGATTCTCTGAATGCCTTCGTAGGCTGTCCCCTTGCGGCCGGCGAGCACACCGCCCAGTTACTCGTGTGCAGTCAATGCGAAACGGTCACGGAAATCGACGACCCGGCCATTCGGGTCGTCTTGGACCGCGGCGCGGCCCGCCATGGCTTCCGGCTCCAGCCGCAGACCGTCGAGGTGCGCGGTATCTGCCCACGCTGCCGCCGCAGCCTTCCCTGATCTCGCTGGCTTCCCTGGCGTTTCGTTATGTTATAATGTTGCAAAAGCGACGGAGAGCCCCTTTGCGACAGGCGTCGGCACGATTCACATCCTCCCTGGACGGCATGGCGATCGCCATGTCGGCGGCTTGCGTCATCCATTGCCTGCTGCTGCCGGTGCTGATCATCCTCTTCCCCATCCTCGGGTCGACCGTGCTCGCCGACGAGAGCTTCCACGGCCTGCTGCTGGTCCTGATCATCCCCTCCAGCGCCCTCGCCCTCTATCTGGGCTGTCGGCAACATGGCGACGGGTCCGTGCTCTGGCTGGGGATGGGAGGAATCTGCCTGCTTGGACTGGCCGCCGGCCTCGGCGTCGGGAGCCTCGGGATCTTCCATGAGAAGCTGCTCACCGGCATCGGAGGGGCACTTCTCGCCGTCGGCCACGCCCTGAATTTCCGCCGCTGCCGCGCCCGTCGCTGCGAAGAGCATGCCGCCTGTTTCGGGGCGGACGCGAACGCCTAGCGGTCGTCGGAGGGCTTCCGCCCGCATTCCCGGACCGATCCGGAGGCCCTCTTCGAATCCGCACCGACGGCCGGCACATCCCGCGGGGCACCCCGGTCCCGGCTATCCCTCGCCGACCATCGGTCCCAGGGGCCGCCCTCCCATCAGGTGCAGGTGGAGATGGAACACCTCCTGTCCGGCGTGGCCACGGCAGTTCATGACGAGCCGGTACCCGCCCTTGCTGATGCTCTCGGCGCGGGCCAGGTCGCGGGCCACGCTCACCATGCGGCCCAGTAGACCCAGGTCCTCATCAACCAGATCGTCGACCGTCGGGATCGGTTTGACAGGCACGATCAGCATGTGGACCGGTGCAGCCGGCCGGACATCACGGAAGGCGACAATGTGGTCGTCCCTGTAAACGATGTCAGCCGGAATCTCTCCGGCGATGATCTTCTCGAAGATGGTGGCCATTTCAATCTCCCTCCCTTCCCCGGCCGTCGGGGCCATGCACCACTATAATAGGCGTCTCATTTTCACCCGATCGGTTTGCTATGTCTGACTCCCCATTGCCGCCCCGTTTGCAGGCCTGCCGTTGCCCCGGCCCCGATTGGCCGCGGCAGACGAAGGGACGCGCCCAGGCGGGAGGTCGCCCATGGATAAAAAGATGATCTCCAGACGGAGGGCGGCAGCCTGGGCGGCCGTATTAGGTCTGGCGGCGATGCTGTCGGGACCCGGCTGTACCGGCCTGCGGAACCTGGAGGCCCCCGAGGTCGTCGTGACCTCCATCCGCTCCATCGGCGCAACCGTCATGGAACAGCGGTTCGAAGTGGGACTGCGTATCTTTAACCCCAATAATCGGGACCTGAAGATCGACGGCGTGGATTTCGAACTGGAAGTCAACGGCAGCCGGCTGGTTCGGGGCGGTGGTGCCGCTGACCTGCTCCTGCCGCGGCTCGGCGAGGCCGAGACGACAGTCCGGGCGAGCACCTCGATGCTGGACATCGCCCGCCAGGTGATGTCTGCCGGTCAGACCGAGACCCTGAGCTACACGCTATCGGGACGCATTCACCTGGGATCGGGGCTGGGGGGGACGCTGCCGTTCCGGAAATCCGGCGAGCTGACGACGACCCGCTGAAGCGGACGCTCAGCGGAACAACGGCAGGTCCGCGCTCTCTTCGCCGCAGTAGGGACAGGCGGCAGCGCTTCTGAGCATCGGTCTCCCGCAGGCGGTGCATTTGCGCGGTGGCTCTCGCAACCGCAAGCGTCCATCCTCCCGCCCGTCGAGCAGATCCAGGTCCATGACCCGCCGGCGCAGTTCCTGCTCATCGATGTTCAGCCGTTCGGACAACACTTCCCATAGGGCCATGGTCAGAAGCTTGAGGCGTTCGTGGTCCCGCTCCAACGCCCGCAAGCGGGGCGAACCCTTGACCGGCACGACGCCGCTGTCCCCCGATGGCTCGCCCTTGCGCGCCTGGTCGATGGCCAAATGCCCGAAAATCTCGAGGATGAGATCAATCATCGCGAGGGTTCTCCAGTTGCCTCAATCGCTCGCCAGGCTTCAGGGGCCCGCATCCGCCATGTGGGCCGGCCACTCCCGTCCAGCAGACCCTGATATACCAGCCACGCGCGGGCATCGTCCGCGTCCCGCCGAAACCACTCGGACGACGAGCCCAGCCGGAAGCTGTAGCCCCACTCGTCCATGTCCTGAAACATCCGGTCCCGCCCCAGACCCGGGATGGAGTCTGAAAGCACGATCTGAAGGTAACAGACCCCACTTTCCTCCTGGTAATCCCCGCCCGCGTCCCCCTGCAATGCAGCCCTTCGATCAGGGGTCATGCAGATGAGGTGGCAGGCTTCGTGGAGGGCAGAATGGACGGGCGTGTCGTCCCGCAGAAACAGGCGGTCTGCCATCAGCCCGGCTTCGGGTTCGCCCCAGTAGCTGCCCGGGATCGCCGCCCCGGGAGCCACCTGCTCCCTCCGGATGCCATACCCGGACAGGATCTCCATCAGGGCTTCAGACGGCAGGTCGCCGCAACGGAGCACCGTCACGAAGCGGGCTCCTGGATGTTGGCCAGTCTCCTCGTGATGACGCCGGCAATCTCCCGGGCCAGGGCTGTGCGCAGCATCTCCTCCTCGTGGGCCTTGGCAAGGACCTCGGTTTCGTCGTAGGTATAGACCCGTGTCCGGATGACACGCTGGTTGTCCAGCAGTGCCTTGCCACCGGACAGGACCCGGTAGGTCGCCCGATAGTAGATACGATACTCACGAGGCCGGTTCTGGGGCGTCACCGACTCCACGCTCCGGCCGGTGTCGTCGCTGACGACCTGCAGGATCGCCGTTGCCGCTGTTGCATCATCTACCAGTGTCACGTGCGCGACCGCCAGCGACCGTCGAAGTGCCTTTGCCAGCGGTGTCGCATTATCCGGCACCTGGAGATAGACGGTCTCCAGGTCAGGGTTGTATTCCGCCCGCCCTTGCATTCGGAAGCCGCAGCCGTGGGCGACCGTGAGCAGGCAGGCGATCAGCAGGATTCGGCGGGCGTGACGCATATCCCGGCGCTATACCACGATGTTGACTAGCTTGCCGGGGACCACGATCACCTTGCGGACCTCGGCGTCACCCACGAATCTCTGGACGTTGGGCTCTGCCAGAGCTGCCTCTGTGACGGTGCCGTCATCGGCGTCCGCCGCTACCGTAATCCGGCCGCGTATCCTCCCTTTCACCTGGACTACCATCTCGACGGCCGTACGGACCAGGGCCCCCTGATCCGCTTCTGGCCACCGCTGGTCGATCACGAGCCCCTCGCCCCCCAGGCACTCCCACAGCATCTGGCAGGCGTGGGGGACAATAGGCGAGAGCACCAGCACGAGGGTGGAAAGGGCTTCCTGCCTGACCCACCGACCGGCCTCGCTTTCGTCGTCGAAGCGACCCAGGTCATTCAACAGTTCCATGGTCGCCGCAATGGCGGTGTTGAAGGTGTATCGGCGACCGATGTCGTCGCCGACCTTGGCGATGGTCTCGTGTACGCGCCTCCTGATCTGCCGCTGCGCTCCGGTCAGGTCATCCGGCTCCACGAGCTCCGGCAAGCCCGCCTCGACGTGGACATAGACCGCTCTCCATAGCCGCTTCAGGAACCGGTGCGCGCCCTCCACACCGTCGTCCGACCATTCGAGCGACTGGTCCGGCGGCGCCGCGAACATCATGAACAGGCGTACCGTATCTGCGCCGTATTGCTTTGCGAGCGGCTCCGGGTCCACTGTGTTGCCTTTGGATTTGGACATCTTCGCCCCGTCCTTGAGCACCATCCCCTGGGTGAGGAGGTTGGTGAATGGCTCCCCGTCGCGCGCCAGACCGAGGTCGCGCAGCAGCTTCTGGAAGAACCGGGCATACAGCAGATGCAGGATCGCGTGCTCGACGCCACCGATGTACTGATCCACGGGAAGCCAGTAGTTCACCCTTGAATCAAGGATGGCGCCGTCGTTGTCGGGACACGTATAACGCGCGAAATACCAGGAAGACTCCATGAAGGTGTCGAAAGTGTCCGTTTCACGCTCGGCCCGTCCGCCGCACTGCGGACACTTGCACCGGTAGAACTCCGGCATCCTCTTCAGGGGCGAGCCCTGGCCGTCGAACTCGACATCTTCAGGCAGAACGACCGGCAGGGCCTCGTCCGGGACCGGGACGGCGCCGCACTCGCCGCAATTCACGATCGGGATTGGCGTCCCCCAGTATCGCTGGCGAGAGACGCCCCAGTCGCGCAGTCGGTAATTGACCCGGCGCCGCCCGTTGCCACGGACCTGGAAGTGGTCCGCGATGGCATTGAACGCCTGCTCCGAGGTCAGGCCGTCGAAATTGCCGGAATTGACCAACCGCCCGTATTCCACGAAGGCGCCCTCCGACACGTCGGCCGGAGATCCCTCCAGTGGATCGATCACCTTCCGGATCGGCAGCCCGTAACGCGTGGCGAACTCCCAGTCACGCTGGTCGTGGCCGGGCACCGCCATCACCGCGCCCGTGCCGTACGCCATGAGCACGAAGTTTGCCACCCAGATCGGGATCGGCTCGCCGGTGAGCGGGTGTACCGCATTGACTCCCAGCGGCATGCCCTTCTTCTCCATGGTCTCCAGGGTGGCCTCGGACGCGTGCATGCGCACGCAATCCTCCATAAACTCGGTGAGGTCCGGCCTCTCCACGGCCGCCTCGACGGCCAGGGGATGCTCTGCCGCAACCGCCATATAGGTCACGCCCATGAGTGTGTCGGGCCGGGTCGTATAGACGGTCAGGGGTACGTCGTGATCCTCGACCGGGAACTGGAGTTCGACGCCCTCTGATCGGCCGATCCAGTTCCTCTGCATGGTCCTGACCGATTCCGGCCAGCCCTCGAGCGTCTCCAGTTCTGCCAGCAGTTCCTCGGCGTAGTGGGTGATCTTCATGAACCACTGGGGGATCTCCCGGCGCTCCACCTCCGCGCCGGAGCGCCAGCCGCGGCCATTGATTACCTGCTCGTTGGCCAGCACCGTGCGGTCCACGGGATCCCAGTTGACCACGGCGTTCTTCTTGTATATCAGGCCCTTGCGGAACAGGCGGGTGAACAGCCACTGCTCCCAGCGGTAGTATTCGGGCCGGCAAGTCGTCACCTCCCGGGACCAGTCGTAGCCGAACCCGAACAGCTTCAGCTGCCGGCGCATGTGTTCGATGTTGTCGTACGTCCATCGGGCCGGCGCGACCTTGCTCTGGATCGCCGCGTTCTCGGCCGGCATGCCGAACGCGTCCCATCCCATGGGCTGAAGCACGTTCCTGCCCCGCATCCGCTGGTAACGGGCAATGACGTCGCCGATGGTGTAGTTCCGCACGTGACCCACGTGGAGCCGGCCGCTTGGATAGGGGAACATGCTGAGGCAATAGAACTTTTCGCGAGAGCGATCTTCCGTCACCTCGAAACAGCGAGATTCATCCCAGCGGGCCTGTACCTCAGGCTCGATGACTTCCGGCCTGTAAATCTCGTCCATGAATGACAACCTGTATCGGCGGAGCCGAGAAGAATACCCCGCTGCCCTTCCGCGTGCCAGACGACAGCTCGACCCGGTCAACCCCGGCGGCGGAGGCAACCTGCGCCCACCATGAACGACGCGATGATCAGCACAGCCCAGTTGCCCGTCCTGACATAGGGCGTGGCGCCCAGGTGGGGCCGGATCTCGGCGATCAGGACGTGGGTCTCGAACTGTGGAGACCTTGCAATGACGGCACCGCTCGGAGCGATCACGGCGGAGATCCCCGTGTTGGTCGCCCGGAGCATGTGCCGTCCGCTCTCCAGCGACCGCATCCGGGCCATCTGTAGGTGCTGGTGGGGGGCGATGGAGTCGCCGAACCAGGCGTCGTTGCTCACATTCAACAGCAACGCCGCCTCCGGCAGAAAATCCAGTTGCTCCGAACCGAAGGCATCCTCATAACAGATGCTGGGGGCTGCCAGGACCCCTGCAACCGGCAGGGGCGGCTGGCCCGCCGGGCCCGGGGAGATGTCCGAGTAGGGCAGGCTCAGTAATCGCATCCACTCCCGGACCAGATCAGGCACCGGGAAGTATTCGCCGAAAGGCACCAGGTGGCGTTTTCGATAGACCGCCTGCCTGTCCCCCAGGACCAGCAGCGAATTGAAGTACCTTCCGTCAACGGGGTCCCGGTCCAGCATACCCAGGACCACGGTGGTCCCGGCTCCACGGGCTTCTGCGAGGACGGTTTCCAGGTAGTCCGTCTCCTCGCTGACGACGGCAGGGATCGCCGCCTCGGGCCACACCACGAGATCGCGTCCCAGCTCTGCTCGTGTGAGTCCCAGATAAAGGTCCTTGGTCGGCTGCCGCTGCTGCGGCAGCCACTTGCGATCCTGTGGGACGGCGCCCTGGATCAAAGCCACGCTGATATCTCGGTCAACCGGACTGGTCCAGTGGACCGTGGCCAGCGCCTGCCCGGCGATGACGATCACGGCGACCAGCGTCGCCGAGACAACCCGGGCCCGCCGCCCTCCGGCAAACAGGCCCACCAGGCAACCGGCCAGCAGGGCCGTCGCCAGGCTCACGCCATGGACCCCGAGAAGCGGCGCGAACCCCCGCAGCGGCCCGTCGGTCATGCCGTAGCCCAGGCTCAGCCACGGGAACCCCGAGAACAGCCATCCCCTGAGCCACTCCACTAGCACCCAGGCCCCCGGCAGTACCAGCAACCAGCGGACAAGGCCACCGGGCGCCCACCTGGCTACCCCAAAGCCGATCATGGCGGGATATACCGCCATGATGGCCACCAGACCCAGCATCAGCAGCACTGCCAGGAATATGGGGGCCTGGCCGAAGATGTGGATGCTGATGTAGAGCCAGTAGGTCCCGGTGAGGAAGGCTCCGGCGCCCCAGGCGAAACCGATGCGGGCGGCCGACCGCGGGCCGCGACTTTCCCACAGGCACCAGAGCACCGCGACCGAGAGGGCAATCAGCAGTGACAGCCGGAATGGCGCGAAGCCTAACGGCAACGATGCGCCGGCGACAGCTGCCATCCACGCGGCGCGACCGTCGGACATGCGCCGGGCCGGTGATCTCATGGTCCGGCGGTCACTCCGCCTCGGCGGCGGGGGCTCCGGGAAAACGGGCGCGCATGGCGTAGACCCGCCGACGATCGGCCTTCAGCACCGTAAACTGGACGCCCTCCAGGGTGACCACTTCGCCACGCCGCGGCAGCCGGCCCAGCTGGCTGATGACCAGGCCACCGATGGTGTCGAATTCCTCGTCGCTGAAGGCAGTGCCGAATTCCTCGTTGAAGTCATCGATGCGCGCCAGGGCGCGCACGGTATACACGCCAGTGGACTCCTGCTGGAAGTACGCGATCTCGTCGGGATCGTGCTCGTCGCCGATGTCGCCGACGATTTGCTCGATCACGTCTTCGATGGTCAGCAGTCCGGAGACGCCGCCGTACTCGTCGACGACGATGGCCATGTGGTTATGGCTGACCCGGAACTCCCGAAGCAGTACATTGAGGCGTTTGCTCTCCGGGATGAAGACGGCCGGGCGGAGCACTTCGCGGATGTTGAACCGCCCGCCGCTGTGCTCTGCGAAGAACCGCAGCAGGTCCTTTGCCAGGAGGATGCCGACGACCTCGTCCCGGTCTTCCCCGATGACCGGAAAGCGGGAATGGCCCGACTCGATTATGGTCTCGAGCAGTTTGGGCGGATCGTCGTCCCGTTCGAGCACGACCATCTGGGAGCGCGGGATCATGATGTCCCTGACCTGGAGTTCAGAGACGTCCAGGACTCCCTCCAGCATCATCTCTTCTTCGTCGTCGAACAGCTGGTCGCGGCGTGCCTCGCGCAGCATGTCGATCAAGTCCGCTCGATCCTTTGGGTGTGCCCCGAACTTCCTGAGCAGTCGCCCGAACCAGCCGGCTCGTTCTCTCGGGTCTCTACTCGGAGGTTGGTCGTCGGACATTTCTTCCCTCTACCGCGCCGCGGAACCTGCCGACGGGCTTCCGCGATCATCGGCCCCGTAGGGGTCAGGATACCCGAGACTCGCGAGAATCTGCACCTCGAGCGTCTCCATCTCTCCCGCCTCCTCCTCCGTCCGATGGTCGTGGCCGACCAGGTGCAAGGTCCCGTGGATCACCATATGCGCCCAATGGGCTTCCCCGTGCTTGCCCTGCTGCGCCGCCTCGAGGTCGACGATCTGACGACAGATCACGAGATCCCCGAGCAGCGGCGGGACGATCTCCGGCGGGAGATCTGCCGGAAACGACAGAACGTTGGTGGCCTTCCGGACGCCACGGTATCGTTCGTTGAGATGGAGGCTTTCGGTCGGATCGACGATCCGCACGCTCAGCTCGGCGCACTCGAAAGCATCGCCCACGGCCGCCTCCACCCACTCGCGTATCTGCTCCTCCGTCGGCACCGACGGACCCGGGTCCGCCACCTGCAGGTCCACCTCCACGCCCATCAAGCGTCGTCCTTCCCGACCGCCTCGCTGGCGGCGTCGTAGGCCTCGACGATGCGCTGAACGAGGGCGTGTCTGACCACGTCCCGCGAGGTGAAGAAGGTAAATCCGACGCCCTTGACGCCGTCCAGGACGTCCGCGGCGTTACTGAGTCCCGACCGGCGACTGCCCGGAAGATCGGTCTGGGTGACGTCCCCTGTGACCACAGCGCTGGATCCAAAGCCGATCCGGGTGAGGAACATCTTCATCTGCTCGATCGTGGTGTTTTGAGCCTCGTCGAGGATGATGAAAGCCTCGTTCAGAGTCCGGCCGCGCATGAACGCCAGCGGAGCCACCTCGATGACGCTGCGCTCGATCAGTCGGCCGACCCGTTCGAAACCCATCATTTCGTAGAGAGCGTCATACATCGGCCGAAGGTACGGATCTACTTTTTGGGCCATGTCCCCGGGCAGGAATCCCAGCCGCTCCCCCGCCTCCACTGCCGGCCTCACCAGGACGATACGACGGACCTCCTCGGTCTCCAGCGCGGAGACGGCAGCGGCCACGGCGAGGTAGGTCTTGCCGGTCCCCGCCGGACCGATGCCGAAGTTCAAGTCGTTGTCTCGGATCCTCCTCAGGTAGGCGGCCTGATTGGCCCCTCTGGGGTGGATCCGCCTCCGCGGCGTATCCATGCAGAAAGCGGCGCCGGATTCTCCGCTGTCGGGGACCGGCTCCATGCCACTCTCCTGTACCGCGATATGCACGCGTTCAGGACTGATGAACTCGTCCGCAGCGAGTTCGTAGAGGCCGCTCAGAACACGGGCTGCCTCGTTGACCTTGCCGGCGTCCCCGCTGATATGGAAGTGGTTGCCGCGGTTACTCACACTAATATCGAGCCCGTCCTCGATACGCCGCAGATTCTCGTCGAACTGTCCACAGAGGTTGATCAGCCGCTCGTTGTCCATCGGCTCGAGGATCAGATCGACTGTGACGTCTGCTTTTTGCTGCAACCCGCCTCCGTCTCACGCCGCCTGCGACGCATCAGCGATGCGGCCGCGAAGGGAATTCGGCAGGGCCTCGGTGATGACCACGTCGGCGAATCGCCCGATCAGTGATTCGGGCCCGTCGAAATTCACCCAGCGCATATTCTCCGTCCGCCCGGCCAGCTGGCGGGGGTCCTTCCTCGCCGGCCGCTCCACGAGAATCCGCTGGATCCCTCCCACCATCGCCCGACTGATCTCCATTGCCTGCTGGTTGATCCGCGATTGCAGGATTGCCAGCCTCTCCCGTTTCACTTCCATGGGCACATCGTCGGGCAGTGACGCCGCCGGAGTCCCGGGGCGGCGGCTGTAGATGAAGCTGAAGGACTGGTCGAAGCCTACCTCGGCGATGAGATCCATTGTGGCCTCGAAATCACGATCTGTCTCGCCGGGGAATCCCACGATGAAATCCGACGAGATGCTGATGCCCGGCCGCGCCTCTCGCAGCCTCCGGATCTTCTGCTTGTATTCCAGGGCCGTGTGGCCGCGTTTCATCATCGCGAGGACCCGATCCGAACCGCTCTGCACAGGCAGATGCAGGAATCCGGCCAGCTGCGGGACGTCCCTGTAGGCCTCCACCAGGCTGGTGGAGAATTCCAGAGGATGGGAGGTCGTGAAGCGGATGCGTCGGATGCCTTGCACGGCCGCGACAAAGCGAATCAGGTAGGCCAGATCACAGGCGGCACCGTCGTGCATGACACCCCTGTATGCGTTGACGTTCTGACCCAGGAAGGTGATCTCGCTGACCCCCTGCCCGGCGAGCTTGACGACCTCGGCCACGACGTCGTCGAAGGGCCGGCTGATCTCTTCCCCCCGGGTGTAGGGCACGACACAGAAACTGCAGTACTTGCTGCAGCCCTCCATGATCGACACGAAGGCGCCGGGGCCCTCTGCCCGCGGCTCGGGCAGGCGATCGAACTTTTCGATTTCCGGGAAGGACACGTCGACGACCGGGCGGCCGGCGCGAACCGACTCGATCATCTCGGGCAGCCGATGCAGGGTCTGGGGGCCAAAGACAAGGTCTACCTGGGGAGCCCGACCCATGATCCCGTCGCCCTCCTGGCTCGCCACGCAGCCACCCACGCCGATGATCAGCCCCGGATTCTCGGACTTGAGCCGCTTCCACCGCCCGAGCAGCGAGAACACCTTCTCCTGTGCCTTCTCCCGGACGGAGCAGGTGTTCAGCAGCAATACGTCCGCAGCTTCCGGATCCGGGGCCAGCTCGAGGCCATGGGAGTCCCTGAGCACATCGGCCATCTTCGCCGAATCGTACTCGTTCATCTGGCACCCGAAGGTCTTGATGAATAGTTTCCCAGGCATCCTGCGTCCCCCGAACAGCCCTAAGGTACTATTTGGACGCCCGTTCCTCCAAACGGCTCATCGTATATAGCCGAGGCTCTCGAGCTTCACGATGACGCGGTGAGCAGCCTCGTCGGGAGTCATGGCCTGCGTGTCGATAACGATTTCGGCCGCCTCTGGCGCCTCGTAGGGGTCGCTGATGCCGGTGAACTCCTTGATGATTCCGGCCCGGGCCTTGGCGTAAAGACCCTTGCGGTCACGCTGCTCGCAGATGTCGATGGGAGTGGCGACGTGTATCTCCACGAAGCCACCGACCTCCTCCACCATGTCCCGGACCTGCCTGCGGGTTGCCGTATAAGGGGCGATCGGCGCACAGATCGCGATGCCGCCGTTCTTGGTGATCTCGCTGGCCACGTAACCGATCCGAAGGATGTTCAAATCCCTGTGCTCGCGGGAGAATCCCAGCTCGCTGGAGAGGTTCTTGCGGACCACGTCGCCATCCAGGAGCGTAACCCTGCGCCCGCCCAACTCCATCAGCTTGACCATGAGGGCATTGGCGATAGTGGACTTGCCCGCGCCCGACAGGCCGGTGAAGAAGATCGTGAGACCCTGCCGGTGCCTCGGCGGATGGGTCTTCCGCAATTCCTGGATGACCTCCGGGTAGGAGAACCAATGCGGGATCTCCAGCCCTTCCTGCAAACGTCGGCGAAACTCCGTCCCCGAGATATTCAACACCGTGTCGCCTTCCAGGGTCTCATCCACTGGCACGTACTGGGCACGATCTTCCACGTAGACCACCATCTGGAAGGGAACCATCTCGATCCCGATCTCGGCCTGGTGCGCCTTGAGCAATTCCTGGGCGTCATAGGGCCCATAGAAATCATTTCCCTTGCTGTCCTGGCCGGGACCGGCGTGATCGCGACCGACGACGAAGTGCGTGCACCCGTAATTCTTCCGGATCAGCGCGTGCCAGAGCGCTTCCCTCGGGCCCGCCATGCGCATCGCAAGGGGAAGCAGGCTCAGGGTCGTCGTCTGCTCGGGATAGTGGCCGAGCAGATGTTCGTAGCACCGCACGCGAGTGTAGTGATCCACGTCGCCGGGCTTGGTCATACCCACCACCGGGTGGATCAGGAGATTGGCCTCGACCTGCCTGGCCGCGCGGAACGTCAGTTCCTGGTGCGCCCGATGCATGGGGTTGCGGGTCTGGAACGCCACCACCTTGCGCCACCCGAGCTTGGAAAACCGCTGCCGCAGTTCTGCGGGAGTGTCCCTGAGGTGCCGGAAGTCGTAATGGATCGGGGACTCGACCCCGCGCAAGCGTCCGCCAACGTAGACCGGATTGGACTGGTGCATCAGGTAGTGGACGCCGGGATGCGCCGCGTCGTCGGTGCCGAACACGGCCCGCGCCTCGGCCACCCGATCCGGCGTGTAAATATCCTCGACCGACAGGGTGGCGATCAGCACACCCTCCTGATCCCGCAGGGCGATCTCATCCCCCGCGGCGATGGAATCGGCAAAATCTTGCCGGACGTCCAGAGTCACGGGAATCGGCCACAGGGTGCCGTCCGCGAGACGCATGGTCTCCACCACGGATTCGTAGTCGGCGCGTCCGAGAAAGCCGGTGAGGGGCGAAAAAGCGCCGTTCAGCAGCATCTCGATATCGCACAGCTGCCGGGGGGAGAGGTCCCATGATTTCAGGTCCCGCGCCTTGTCGCGCTCCGCGTCGGCTTCCTCCTCGAACAGGTACAGATCCACCAGCACGCCGCCGTGGGGCTGGATCATTTCATACGTACTCTCTCTGGCGTCCATTATCGGCTCCATAAAAGATGCGCCGCCGCCCGGTCGGACCGGGGCGCGGCACATTCATGACAATTCGGGTGCTTGGCTAGAAAGGGATGTCGTCGTCCAGTGCGGGCTCCCGTGCCGTTGACGGTTCGGAGGAGCCGACACCTCTGGAATCGTCGCTGGAAGCAGGCGCGCCAGCCCCCGCGCGGCCACCTAGCATCTGCATTTCGTTGGCCACGATCTCGGTGGTATATCGGTCCTGCCCGGACTGGTCCTGCCACTTGTCGGTCCGCAGGCTGCCTTCGACATAGACCTGCGATCCCTTCTTGAGGTATTCGCCGGCGATCTCGGCCAGTCGGCCGAAGAAAACGATCCGGTGCCATTCCGTGCGCTCCTGGCGTTCACCGGTCTGGCGGTCCTTCCACGACTCTGATGTGGCGATCCGGATCTTCGTTACCGCAGAGCCGCTGGGTGTGTAGCGGGTCTCGGGGTCTGCACCCAGATTGCCGACGAGAATGACTTTATTTATGCCGCGGGCCATGGCAGCTCCTGGTGGGATTTGGTTGGCCAAAAGTTAAGCTCTCCATTGTACCCGCACCACCACAAAAACTCATCCGGAAACACCCGTTTCCAGGGGTTGCGCGGCAACAGAATCGGGGTTTTGGCTGCACTGAAGTATTGCGGGTATAGTTGGAGATTGCCTCCCGAAACGTCTCAGAGTATGGATCTGATCAGGATACGCGGCGCCCGGACGCACAATCTCCAGAACCTTGATCTGGACCTCCCCCGTGACCGGCTCATCGTCGTCACCGGCCTGTCCGGCTCCGGAAAATCCTCCCTGGCGTTCGACACCATCTACGCCGAAGGCCAACGACGCTACGTGGAGTCGCTGTCGGCCTATGCCCGGCAGTTTCTGTCCATGATGGAAAAACCGGATGTGGACAGCATCGAGGGTTTGTCGCCAGCGATCTCCATCGAACAGAAGTCCACCTCTCATAACCCCAGGTCCACGGTCGGCACCGTCACCGAAATCTACGATTACCTCAGGCTGCTCTACGCCCGGGCCGGGACTCCACAATGCCCCACCCACGCGGAAGAACTGGAGGCCCAGACCGTCAGCCAGATGGTGGACCAGGTTCTCGCCCTTCCGGAGGAGACGAGGTTGATGCTGCTCGCGCCGGTGGTCAGGAACCGCAAGGGTGAGCACCACAACCTGATCGCGGATCTGCGAAGCCAGGGATTCATCCGCGCCAGGATAGACGGCGAAGTCTTCGAGCTCGACGACCCGCCCGACCTGGACCTGCACAAGAAGCACACCATCGAGGCCGTTGTCGACCGCTTTCGCGCGCGGGGTGACATGGCGTTGAGGCTGGCGGAGTCTTTCGAGACCACCCTGCGCCTCGCCGACGGGGTCGCGACAGTAGCCTTCATGGATGAACCGGATCGCGAGGAACTGTTGTTCTCAGACCGCTTCGCCTGCCCCGTATGCGGCTATAGCATCCCCGAACTGGAACCACGATTGTTTTCGTTCAACAATCCGGCCGGGGCGTGCCACAGTTGCGACGGGCTGGGGGTCCGGCAGTTCTTCGATCCCGAGCGCGTGGCCTCCCAGCGGCACCTCAGCCTGGCGGGTGGCGCAATCCGCGGCTGGGACCGGCGCAACACCTACTATTTCCAGCTCATCCAGTGCCTCGCCGATCATTACGATTTCGACATCGAGCAGCCATTCCAGGAGTTGCCCAAGTCGCTCCGCAAGAAGATCCTGTTCGGCAGCGCTGACGAAGTCATCGAGTTCCGCTATCTGGACGGTCGCGGCGGGACCATGAAGCGCAAGCACCGGTTCGAGGGGATCATCCCCAACATGGAACGCCGGTACCGGGAGACGGAATCCAACACGGTTCGGGAGGAACTCGCCAAGTACCTCAGCGTGCAGGCCTGCCCCAAGTGCCGGGGCACCCGGCTCAACGAGGCGGCCCGCAATGTCTTCGTCAACGAGCGCAGTATTCCGGAGGTAACGTCCATGGCGGTCGGCCAGGCGCAGGCGTTTTTCAGCGCCCTCGACCTGCCCGGATGGCGCGGAGAGATCGCGCGCAAAATCGTCAAGGAGATCGGGGACCGCCTCAGGTTCTTGATGGACGTCGGCCTCGACTATCTTTCCCTGGACCGGAGCGCCGAGACCCTGTCTGGCGGCGAGGCCCAGCGCATCCGGCTGGCGAGCCAGATCGGGTCCGGACTGGTAGGCGTGATGTATATCCTCGACGAACCCTCCATCGGCCTGCACCAGCGTGACAATCGCAGGCTGCTCAACACTCTCGTGCATCTCCGCGACCTCGGTAATACGGTGATCGTCGTCGAGCACGACGAAGAAGCCATCCAGACAGCGGACTACGTCGTGGACATCGGCCCCGGAGCCGGGGTCCATGGTGGGCAGATCGTGGTGCAGGGAAAACCTGAGACCGTGATGGCGGACAGCGCCTCTCTCACAGGTCAGTACCTTTCCGGCAGACGCCGGATCGAAGTGCCCGGGTCGAGGACCCGGCCGAAAAAAGATCGCGAACTGATGATACGCGGCGCCCGTGGTAACAATCTGAAAAATCTGGACGTGGCCATCCCTCTGGGCCTCATGACCTGCGTGACCGGGGTGTCGGGTTCGGGCAAGTCAACACTGATCAACGACACCCTCTATCTGGCGACTGCCTCGGAACTGAATCGCTCCGCCGCCTCTCCGGCCCCGCACGACGCCATAGAGGGTATGAGCCAGGTCGACCGGGTCATCGACATCAGCCAGAGCCCCATCGGCCGGACGCCGCGATCGAATCCTGCCACGTATAGCGGATTGTTTACGCCGATCCGCGAATTGTTCGCCGGCACCCAGGAAGCCCGCTCGCGGGGATACAAGCCGGGCCGCTTCAGCTTCAACGTGAAGGGCGGCCGGTGCGAAGCCTGCCAGGGCGACGGCGTGATCAAGGTGGAGATGCACTTCCTGCCGGATATCTACGTCGCCTGCGACGTCTGCAAGGGCAAGCGTTATAACCGCGAGACGCTGGAGATCCGGTACAAGGGCAAGAACATCCATGAAGTCCTCGAGATGACCGTGGAGGACGCCTTGGTGTTCTTCGCCAATGTGCCGGTGATCAAGCGCAAATTGCAGACCCTGATGGACGTCGGCCTGTCTTACGTCAACCTCGGCCAGAACGCGACCACGCTGTCCGGCGGCGAGGCTCAGAGGGTCAAGCTTGCCAAGGAACTCTCCAAGCGCGATACCGGCAAGACGCTCTACATCCTGGACGAACCGACCACCGGGCTGCACTTCCAGGACATTGCCCAGTTGCTGCACGTGTTGCACAGACTGAGGGACCACGGCAATACCGTGGTCGTGATCGAGCACAATCTCGATGTCATCAAGACCGCGGACTGGATCATCGATCTGGGACCGGAGGGTGGCGACGGCGGTGGCCGGCTGATCGCTCAGGGAACGCCGGAACACGTCGCCTCCACAGAAGGCTCTTACACCGGCCAGTACCTGGCGCGGGTGCTGGAGCGGAGCATGGCGACAAAGAAGCGGCTGAAGAGGGCGTGATCCACCCCGGAACCTCGGGAACCTCGGGCATCCACCGGCGTCCCAGGCAGGATCGCGCATCCCCTGAACGGCGCCGATCCGCCGATATCGGAGTATGTGAAAGTATGAATCGATCCATTGATGCCTGGTTCCTGACCGCCGTGCTGTGCCTTTGCCCGGGGATCACCGCCGCTCAAACGCTTGTCGTACTCAACAAGGCCGAAGCGACCGCGTCGCTGATCGACCTGGGCGACGGCAGCGTCGTCGCGACCCTGCCCACGGGGACGGGACCCCATGAGGCGGCACCATCGCCGGACGGCTCGCGTGTGCTGGCCACCAATTACGGGACCCGCGACGAGCCAGGCTCGACGCTGACGCTGATCGACGTTGCCGATGCGAGCGTAGCCGCTACCATCGATCTGTCGCCCTATCACCGGCCCCACGGGGTTCGATGGCTCGCAGACGGGCGCCACGCAGTCGTGACAGCCGAGAGCAACAAGGCCCTGTTGATCGTCGACGTCGATGCCGGGCGAGTGGACGCGGCTATCGACACGGACCAGGAAGTCTCGCACATGGTGGCAGTGACTCCCGACGGCACCAGGGCATTCGTCGCGAACATCGGCTCGGGGTCGGTGACCGTCATCGATCTGACCGATCGGCGCCGGATCGCCAATATCGAAACCGGGGCCGGCGCGGAAGGGATCGACGTGACGCCGGACGGGCAACGCGTCTGGATCACCAACCGCGCCGAAAACACTGTCACCGTGCTTGACGTCGCCACTCTCGAGATCAGGCAGACCATAGCATCGGCGGATTTTCCGATCCGGGCCACCGTCACGCCGGACGGGCATCGTGTTCTGGTCTCGAACGCCCGCTCCGCCGACGTCGCGATCTTCGACGCGGAGACCGGCGGGGAGCTTCGCCGCATCTCCCTGCAGCGAGGCGACGTGGACATCGAGGGCAAGCTGTTCGGTGACATGTTCGGCGACAGTTCCATACCCATCGGCGTGGTGGTTTCCCCTGTCGGGGATCGCGCCTGGGTGGCCCTGGCGGGTTCCGACATCGTGGCTGAACTCGATCTGACCGACTGGACGGTATCGAGGGCCCTCACAGCGGGGAGGGAGCCCGACGGGATGGCCTTTTCGCCAACGCCCGTCAGCCGCTGATCACTGACCCCGGGACCTGAGTCGCCCGGGACGCCGTCGTGTCACGGCGGCGGACAAAACAGGGCGACAGCTTCCTGATCCTCCGAAATTCCCGGTTTCAAACGGTTTTTTGGCTATCTCGAAGGCCTGCTGCGACAAGCCGAAGTCCCTTTTCCGGCCCGGCAGGTACCATCATCGGGTGAGCACGATCCCTTTACTCAACGACAGGCGCCGCCTGTTCTGGGTTCTTCAACTGGCCGGCTGGGCCGGCTGGGGCCTGTTCGGCAAGTACCTGTATACCCGCGCTGCCCTCGATGAGGTGCCGCCCAGTTATGCATTCTACGTTTCGCTGATTACGGTTATCGCCATCGTAATCACGCTGGGTCTCCGATATCTGTACCGGTACCTGTGGGACAGGAATATCTGGATTCGCGGGCTGGCATTCATCGGCGGCAGTGCAGCCGCCGGTTTCCTCTGGATGAAGAGCCGGGCATTCATCTATTACAGCTGGTTCGAGCATGGCAAGGACATGACCGACTGGCTGGAAAAAATGGGACCAGCAGCAGAATTGTTCGAAAAGGTTTCATACCTGGAGAGCTATTTCTCCAGCCTGACGGTCATGATGGCCTGGAGCGTCTTCTATTTCTCGATCAAGTACTACCGGGTCTTCCAGGAGATGCAGTCGAGCGCCCTGAAATCCGCTTCGATGGCCCACGAGGCGCAACTCAAGATGCTCCGCTACCAGCTCAACCCCCACTTTCTTTTCAACACCCTGAACGCCATCTCGACGCTGATCCTGGAGCGGCAGATCGATCTGGCCAATCGCATGGTCACAAAGATGTCGAGCTTTCTGCGCTATTCCCTCGACAACGACCCGATGCAGAAGATCACACTGGAGCAGGAGATCACTGCCCTCAAGCTGTACCTGGATATCGAAAAAGTGCGCTTCGAGGACCGCCTGAATCTCGATCTCGACATCGAGGAGGAGGCCAGGTCGGCGCTGATCCCGAGCCTGCTTCTCCAGCCATTGGTGGAGAACGCCATCAAGTACGGGATCGCTCAGATGGACGGTCCTGGACACCTGCGGATTGCCGCCAGGGTGTTCGCGGGTGACCTGCTGCTGCAACTCAGCGATGACGGGCCCGGAGCGGAACTCATCGACGGCCAGGTCCCGGCAGGAAAGGGCGTCGGCCTGCGCAACACCCGGGAAAGACTGAAGGAGCTGTACGGGAACCGGCACTCGTTCAGGCTCGAGGCCAATGACCCCAGCGGCCTGATCGTCAGCATCCGTATCCCATATGAGACCCGCCCGGCGGGCCAGGACGACTAGCCCGCCGGAGGTGCGTCAGGCCCGGACGCCCGGGGGGACGAATCTCGCCAGGACCAGTCCCGCCAGCAGCCAGGCGACCACGTTGTACAGGCCGTCGGCCAACTGCAGCGCCAGGGGCATCTGCCACCAGATCACGGCACCGATATCCACGAACAGAGCCATGACGAAGCCAGCCAGGGTTACGAATCCGACCCGGCTGCCGTAGCTCGGCAGCGCCGGCGAGACCCTCGCCAGTAACAACCCGATGAGAAAGCAGACCACCCATTCATGCAGGAATCCGGCGATAAACGTACCCGGGGCCATCGGCGCACCGGGATTGTGGATGATGTTGATCATCGCGACCGGGCCGGCCTGGTGCAGGGCGATGTACCGGTCAGCGTCCTGGGCATAGAGGTCCATCCCCGGAACCCAGTAGATCCCTGTCTCCGGAAACGTCTCCTTCAGGACACGCTGCACGGCCTCATCGTCGGCGATATCCCGGGCGCCGGCATTGATGACGGGGCTGCTCCAGTAGACCGCGCCAAAGATGAAAATCGCGACCGCAGCCAGCAGGCTTCCGGCGAATAACTGCTTCATGGCCTTCCCCCGTTCATGACCCTGCACCGGCCGATCCCGCCGACGACGGCAGTGTATCGCGATTGCGGTCGTCGGCAAGAGCAGGCCGGACGCAGGGGACTGTCGTCGATCCCTACTGGCCGCCGAGGCGCTTGGCAAAGAAATGCCGGCTGTGGCCCACGGGGAAATCCTCGACGATACCGATCTCGCGATAGCCGAGCTTGCGGTAGAAGCCTGGGGCCTGGAAAGACACCGTGTCGACCTGGGCGCCGACACAGCCGCGGCGGATCGCCTCAGCCTCCGCCATCAGCATCAGCCGCCTGCCCAGCCCCGAGCCACGGCGGTCTCCCCGGACCCAGACGACGCGGATGAGAAACCATTGGTAATTCGTGTGCCCGGCGACGCCGCCCGCGACGGTTCCGTCGCCGTCGCGCGCCACGGCCGCCAGGGAACGGCTCCTCGACTCGCCAAGGATAGCGTCGTTGAAACGCCGGACACCCTCGACCAGTTCTTCCTCGGTTTCCGGGGACGTCTCCCCGACGACAATCTCCAGGCCCCGATCCGGATCAGTATCCGGCGGCATGACCGTCCTTGCGGGACTCGGAGGCGCCGTAATAGACCCCCTGGCCGTGGTCACGCATGATCGCCTGGTAGCCCCCGTAACCGCCTGAGTCCATCCCGAGCTGGTGGCCCCGATGCTCGAGTTCGTTGATGGCCTCCAGGGGGAACCCCGACTCGAGGTAGACGACGCCGCCGTTATCCATGGGTCCCAGGGTTGGTGCGGGCGAACCTGGCAGCCTCCGTGCGCCAGTCGGCTCACTGGACCCATCGTGGCGGATCCTCGGCGCATCGCCAGCCTCCTGGAGATTCATGCCGAAGTCCACCATGTTGACGATGATCTGGGCGTGTCCCTGGGGCTGCATAGCGCCGCCCATGACGCCGAAGCTCATCCAGGGCTTGCCGTCTTTGGTCACGAAGGCCGGGATGATGGTGTGGAACGGACGTTTTCCGGGCTCGTAGACGTTGGGGTGACCCTCCTGCAGTGAGAATAATTCGCCCCTGTCCTGTAGCACGAAACCCAGCCCGCCGGGTGTCATGCCCGAGCCCATGCCGCGGTAATTGCTCTGGATCAGGGAGACCATGTTCCCCTCCGCATCGGCGACCGTCAGGTAGGTCGTGTCGCCCTGTTCCAGGACCGGATCCCCGGCCGGATAAGAACGCGCGGCCCGATCCGGATTGATGAGTGCACGCCGTTTCGCTGCGTAGCTTTTCGAGATCAGCCCTTGCACCGGCACATCGGCGAAATCCATGTCGGCATAGAACCGGGCCCGGTCCTCGAAAGCCAGCTTCTTGGCCTCCACGAATGTGTGTATGTAATCCGCACTGCCGAATCCCATGGCCGCGATGTCATAGCCTTCCAGGACGTTCAGGATCTGCAACGCCGCGATCCCCTGGCCGTTGGGGGGTAGCTCCCAGACATCGTAGCCCCGGTAGTTCGTAGACACCGGCGTGATCCACTCTGACCGGTGCCCTGCCAGGTCCTCGTACGAGAGATATCCGCCGTTCGCCTGCATGTAATCGGAGATCGCCCTGGCGAAATCGCCCTTGTAGAAGACGTCACGGCCCTCCTTGCCGAGCCGCTCGTAGGTGTCAGCCAGCCTCGGGTTCCTGAACATGTCGCCCTTGCCCGGCGCCTTGCCCCCCGGCATGTAAACTTCGGCGAACCCCGGGAAATCCTTCAGGATCTGCGCGTTACGCTGCCAGTAGTACGCGATCACTTCCGATACCGGAAATCCCTCCCTGGCATACCGGATTGCCGGGGCAAGGACATCTGACATGGGCAGGCGCCCGTAACGGGCGTGGAGTTCGAACCAGGCATCCACGGTGCCCGGAACGCTCACCGGCAGAGGCCCAAGAGGCGGGATGGTCTCCAGCCCTTTGGACTTCAACTCCTCCAGGGTCAGCGCCCCGGGCGAACGGCCGCTGCCGTTGAGGCCGACTAGCTCCTGCTCACCGGCGTCCCAGACGATGGCGAAGAGATCACCGCCGATGCCGCAGGCTACCGGCTCCATCAATCCCAACGCCGCATTCGCGGCGATCGCCGCATCCACTGCGCTGCCCCCCATCTTCAGGATATCCAGCGCGATCTGCGTCGCCAGGGGCTGGGCGGTGGCTGCCATGCCATGCGGGGCGATGACCTCCGACCGGGTCGTGAAGGAGCGGTCTGTAATTCTGTCTGCTGCAATGGACATCTGTGGCATTCCCAGGGTCATGATCAGGACCACCGCGAGTCGCAGCGGCCAAAAAGCGCCTTTGTCGTTTTTCACGTTGTCTCCGAGTACGGACAAGGTTGGGGCCATGTGCCCTACCCCGGGCGCCGGCCCTGCCGAAAACAGCCATCATGCCCGACCCGGGGCCGGGTGTTAATCGCCCCCCGGAACCGCAACTCTCAGTCCGCGCCCTTGGCCGACCTTGAGGTCCGTGCCGGACCCCTCGTCTCGGCGCGTGCATCGGCTGTATCCGCCGGACCCGGGTCCGGCGTGATCCCGGCATTGCCGGCGACCGGTGTGGGGAATGGCACCCGACCCGTCGCTACGGCCGGTGCAGCCCGGTCACAGTGGACCGGCTGGTCGTCGAAGAAAATGTGGGGCCTGAATGCAGCGAGGAATTCCGTCTTGGGGATGCCGCCCAGGAAGAAGGCCTCGTCGATGACTACGTCCCAGGCCAGAAGGGTCCTGATCACGCGCTCGTGGGCCGGTCGTCCCCGGGCGGTGACCAGTGCGGTCCTGATGGGCGCCTCTCCGGGCTGGGCTTCCTTCTGAATCGCGGCGAGGCTCTTGAGGAATCCGGCGAACGGCCCTTCCGCCAGCGGCTTCCTGGCATTCTCTGCTTCGTGCCGGGCGAACGCCTCCAGACCCGCGGCCTGGAAGATCTTCTCCGACTCGTCGGAGAAGAGAGTGGCGTCCCCATCGAACGCGACACGGATCTGGCCAATCTCGTCGTGGGGCTGGTGTTCCCGATCGTACAGGATGGCCGCGCCGATGCCGGCAGCCAGGGCGGCGCCGACGTCTTCCTCATGCTGGGACAGGAAAAGGTCGACCCTGAAGGCCCGCAGGTAGGGCGCCAGCGGCGCGCCGCCGGACAGCACTGCCCGTTCGATGTCCAGCCCGTAGTGATCGATGGAGTTGAAAATCCTGAGGCTGGTCTCGGTGGAGTTCCTGGACATGATCACGACTTCCGCCCGGCGCCCGTCCCCATCCCGGTTCAGGCGCAGCAGTGCCTTCACCAGTTCGAAACCCGCCCCCGGCCGGAGCACCCTGTCCTCGTTCTCCAATTGCAGGCGACGATAGGCTTCCAGCCCCTGCTCCCGGTAGACGCGGTCCTCCTCGCGCAGATCGAACAGTGCGCGGGAGGCGATGCCCACCACGAGACGGTCGTCCAGTTGCACGGTCACAGGCTCATTCCCTGGTCATCCCCTCCGCTGCGGACATTATGGGACAGGGATCGGGTCGGCAAAAAGCAAAGGCCGGGCGATGCCCGGCCTTTGCAAAGACGTACTGGCCGCCGACGGCTCACTTGGCAGCGCCGCCCTCCGCGGTCTCGGTCAACTGGACGATGGCCATCTGGGCAGCATCGCCGGGACGATGTCCCGTCTTCAGGATACGCAGGTAGCCGCCCGGCCGATCCTTGAACCGCGGGCCAAGATCGTTGAACAACTTGCCCACCGCTTCCTTATCGCGCAGACGATCGAACGCTCGCCGTCGCCGCGCCACATCGTCCGACTTGGCCAGGGTGATCAGCGGCTCCACGACCCGGCGCAATTCCTTGGCCTTGGGCACCGTGGTCTGGATGGTTTCGTGCTTGATCAGAGAGGCGCTCATGTTTCTGTACATGGCTCTCCGATGAGCGCTGTTCCGGCCAAGGACCCGGCCTGACTTTCGGTGACGCATCGTTTTCTATCCTGATCTTTGTTCGGCGCCCGGTCAGGCGACCTGTTCGTCGTCGGGTCGCAGACTCGCCGGCGGCCAATTGTCGAGCCGCATGCCGAGCGTGAGCCCGTGAGTTTCCAGCACCTGCTTGATCTCGGTCAGCGACTTCTTGCCGAGGTTGGGCGTCCGCAGGAGTTCCACCTCCGTCCTCTGCACCAGATCGCCGATGTAGTTGATGTTTTCCGCCTTGAGGCAGTTGGCCGAACGGACGGTAAGCTCGAGTTCGTCCACCGGGCGCATCAGGACAGGGTCGATCTGGCTCTCGGCACTTGCGGCGGCGGCCTCCGCCTGCCCCTTGAGGTCGACGAAAACGGACAGCTGCTCACGCAGGATGTTTCCGGCCCGCCGGATGGCCTCCTCGGGGTCGATGGTGCCGTTGGTCTCGAGATCGATGATCAGCTTGTCAAGGTCGGTGCGCTGCTCGACTCGGGCCGCCTCGACGTTGTAGGCGACGCGCCGGACCGGACTGAAGGATGCATCCAGCTGGAGACGACCGATCGGGCCTGTCTGCTCCTCGAAGGCCGGTCGCAGGATCGCGGGACGATAGCCGCGTCCACGGACCACCTTGAGCCTCATGTTCAGCTCGCCTGCGCTGGTCAGGTTGGCGATGACCATGTCGGGGTTGACGATCTCGACGTCGTGATCGACGGAGATATCGCCCGCGGTCACCTGCCCCGGACCCTTCTTGACCAGGGTCAGCTCGGCCTCGTCACGCGCGTGCATGCGGATGGCGACCTGCTTGAGGTTGAGCAGGATATCCACCACGTCTTCCTGGACGCCCTCGATGCTGGTGTACTCGTGCAGCACGCCCTCGATCTCGGCCTCCACGACGGCGCTGCCGGGCATCGACGAGAGCAGAATCCTGCGCAGGGCGTTACCCAGGGTATGACCGAACCCTCGCTCGAATGGCTCGATGGTGATACGGGCTCCCGTGTCGCTGTCGGACTGGACCTTGACGACGCGGGGCTTGAGAAACTCGGAAACCGATACCTGCATGGCGATGTGCCTCTGAGATTACTTGGAGTACAGCTCGACGACGAGGTTCTCGTTGATGTCCGGGAGAATCTCGTCACGATCCGGGAGCTGCTTGAAGGTCCCGGTCATCTTCTTGTCGTCGACCTCCACCCACGCGGGAAACCCGACCTGGCTGGCGATGGAGAGCGCACTCTGGATGCGCATCTGCTTCTTCGCCTTCTCGCGCACAGTCACGACGTCACCGGCGGTCACCTGGTAGGACGGGATATTGACCAGCTGGTCATTGACGGTGATACCCTTGTGGCCCACGAGTTGCCGGGCCTCGGCACGCGTGGTGGCGAAACCCATCCGATACACGACGTTGTCGAGTCGGCCCTCCAGCATCTGCAGGAGGTTCTCGCCGGTGGAGCCCTTCTGGCCGGCCGCCTTCTTGTAATAGTTGCGGAACTGCCGCTCAAGGACACCGTACATACGGCGCAACTTCTGCTTCTCGCGCAGCTGGAGACCGTAATCGGACAGCCGCGGCCGGCGCTGGGGCGCCCCGCCCGGTGGGACCTCCGATTTGCACTTGGACTCCAGCGGCCGAACGCTGCTCTTGAGGAACAAGTCGGTGCCCTCGCGGCGCGAGAGTTTGCACTTCGGTCCCAGATATCTAGCCATTCTCAGATTACTCCGTCAGACCCGGCGCTTCTTGGGCGGCCGGCAACCGTTGTGCGGGATCGGCGTTACGTCGGCGATGTTGGTAATGCGGAAACCCGCGGCATTCAGGGAACGTACCGCCGATTCGCGGCCGGGGCCGGGCCCCTTCACCCGCACCTCGAGATTCTTGACCCCGCAATCCTGCGCCGCATTGCCGGCTCGCTCGGCCGCCACCTGGGCGGCAAAGGGCGTGCTCTTGCGCGATCCGCGGAATCCGCAGCCACCCGACGTCGCCCAGCTGAGGGCGTTGCCCTGGCGATCGGTGATGGTCACGATCGTATTGTTGAATGACGCGTGGATATGAGCGATGGCGTCGACCACCTGCTTCTTTACCTTCTTCCGCGTCTTCGTTGTCGGCTTGGCCATATTGCGTTACCTGGATAATTCCCTGTTTCTATGCGGGACCGATGTTCAGCGACGGATCGGGCGCTTGGGGCCCTTCCGGGTCCGGGCGTTGGTCCGCGTACGCTGGCCACGTAACGGCAGCCCGCGTCGGTGGCGGATGCCCCGGTAGCAGCCGAGGTCCATCAAGCGCTTGATGTTCATCGACGTCTCACGCCGCAGATCGCCCTCCACGACGTGGCGGGCTACCTCGGCACGTATCTTGTCTACCTCGGGCTCGCTCAGGTCCCCGATCTTGACGTCGGGGGCCACGCCGGCGGACGAGCAAATCTTGCCCGCGGTGGACCGCCCTATGCCGTAGATATGCGTCAGGGCGATCACCGTGTGTTTGTGTGGCGGGACGTTAATCCCTGCAATACGCGCCATTTAAAGCGTCTCCTGTGTACCGCGCAGAACTCACCAAGATATCGGAAATTCGGGTTTCCCTCAAGGTCTGTATCAGCCCTGACGCTGCTTGTGACGGGGATCCGTGCAGATAACACGGACCACGCCCTTGCGGCGGACGATCTTGCAGTTCCGACAAATCTTCTTTACCGAAGCTCGAACCTTCATGGTCTTTCTCCAAACAGCCGGGGGCGCTCAGCGCACTCGTCCGGCGCGGCCATACCCCTTGAGATTGGCCTTTTTCAGCAGGCCCTCGTACTGATGGCTCATCATGTGTGCCTGCAACTGGGCCATGAAATCCATCACGACCACCACGATGATCATGAGCGAGGTGCCGCCGAAATAGAACGGCACGTTCCAGTACATGATCATGAATTCCGGCAAGAGGCAGACAGCCGTTACGTACATGGCGCCCCAGAACGTCAGCCGGGTCAGCACAGTGTCGATGTACTCGCCGGTCTGCTGACCTGGGCGGATACCCGGAATGAACGCACCGGACCGTTTGAGGTTGTCCGCCGTCTCGCGAGAGTTGAATACCAGGGCCGTGTAGAAGAAACAGAAGAACACGATCAGGGCCGCGTAGATCATTACATACACGGGCTGTCCCGGCGACAGGCTGGCGGCCATTTGCTGCAGCCAGCCGAAGCCCTCGCTGGTCCCGAACCACTGGGCGATGGTGGCCGGGAACAGAATGATGCTCGAGGCGAAAATCGGCGGGATCACGCCCGACATGTTCAGCTTGAACGGCAGGTGGGTGGTCTGCCCCTGGTACATGCGCCGTCCCTGTTGACGTTTGGCGTAGTGCACCGCGATACGTCGCTGTCCGCGCTCGACGAAGGCCACGAAACCAGTCACGCCCAGCACCAGGATGAACAGGATCAGAGCCAGGGCTGCCGCCATCTCCCCGGTCCGGACTAGCTCGAGGGTCCCGCCAATGGCCGCGGGGAGCCCGGATATGATGCTGGAGAGGATGATCATGGAGATACCGTTTCCGATACCCCTCTCGGTCACCTGTTCGCCCAGCCACATCAGGAACATGGTACCGGTTACCAGTGTCACGGCCGCGGTGAAGACGAACTGGAATCCAGGGACGATGACCACGCCCTGGTTCTGGAAGGCGATGGAGGCGCCCACCGCCTGGAAGGTTGCCAGGCCGACGGTGCCGTAGCGCGTGTACTGAGTGATCTTCCTGCGGCCTGACTCGCCTTCCTTCTTGAGCTGAGCCAGGCTCGGCACGACCACGGCCATCATCTGCATGATGATGGAGGCGGAGATGTAGGGCATGATCCCCAACGCGAAGATGCTGAGGCGCTTCAGGGCGCCACCCGAGAACATGTTGAACACGCTCAGGATGGTGCCTTCCTGCTGCTCGAAGAAACGGGCCAACGCCTCCGGATCGATACCGGGTACGGGGATAAAGGTCCCTATCCGGTAGACGATCAGCGCGCCGACGAGGAACAGGAGACGCGAACGCAGCTCCGAGAAGCGCGTTGCATCGGCCAGTGCCGCAGCCGGATTGGAGCTTAGTGCCTTGCCCTTCGCCACTTGGAATGCCTTCCGGTCAGTCCTCGACAGTCCCGCCAGCGGCCTCGATGGCGCTACGCGCACCCGGGGTCACCAGCAGGCCCTTGACGGTCACCGCCCGGCCGATCTCGCCGGACGCAATGATCTTGATGCGGCGCGCATCGTGACCGACGATGCCGGCCCGCTTCAGGGTCAGCTCGTCGGCGATATCGCCGTCCACCTTGGCCAGCTCATGCAGGCGGACTTCCGCCGCATAGCGGGCCTTGCGAGATGCGAAGCCCAACTTGGGGAGTCGCCGCTGCAGCGGCATCTGGCCGCCCTCGAAGCCGACCTTGTGATAGCCGCCGGAACGGGCGTGCTGGCCCTTGACGCCGCGGCCGCCGGTCTTGCCCTGGCCGGCGGAATGACCGCGGCCCTTGCGCTTGCCTTCCCTGCGGCTGCCATCGGCAGGTTTGAGATCGTTCAGGTCCATGGTCACGCTTCCTCTACCTGCAACAGGTACGAGACCTTGTTGATCATGCCCCTGTTCTCCGGCGTGTCCGTCACTTCCACGCTGTGGCGGATGCGACGGAGTCCGAGCCCGGAGATACAGGCCTTGTGACTCTCGATGCGACCATTCAGGCTCTTCACGAGCGTCACCTTGAGCTTCGAATCCGCTTTTTCTTTCTTCGCAGCCATTGGCCTAACCCAGGATCTGTTCGACGGTCTTGCCCCGCTTGGCGGCGATCGCCTCGGGGGAGTTCATGTCGGCCAGGGCCTTGATCGTCGCCCTGACCACGTTGATCGGATTGCGGGACCCGTAACTCTTGGCCAGCACATTACGTACGCCGGCGCATTCGAACACGGCGCGCATGGCGCCACCGGCGATAACGCCCGTACCGTCGGACGCCGGCTGCATATAGACCTTGGTGGCGCCGTGGAAGCCGTTCATCGCGTACTGGATAGTGTCTCCCTGCAGGCTCACCCGTAACAGGTTCTTGCGTGCTGCCTGCATGGCTTTCTGGATGGCCAGCGGCACTTCCCTCGCCTTGCCGTAACCGAAGCCGACCCTGCCCGAGCCGTCGCCGACGACAGTCAGAGCGGTGAAGCCGAACTGGCGCCCGCCCTTGACCACCTTGGCCACCCGATTTACCGCAACCAGCTTCTCGATCAGATCGTCGCCGGCGCTATTCTTGTCCATTGCTGCCATAACTGGAAAACCTCTGGCCAGCCCTCAGAACTGGAGGCCGTGCTCGCGCGCCGCTTCCGCCAGCGCCTTCACACGACCGTGATAACGGAACCCCGACCGGTCGAACGCAACCTTCGTCACCCCGGCCTCTTTCGCACGCTCGGCGATCGCCTTGCCAACCGCCACCGCGGCAGCCACGTTCCCGGTGGCCTTCAGGCCTTCGCGGACGTCTTTCTGCAGGGTGGATGCGGCCACGACGATGTGGCCATCCTCGGGGGCAATGACCTGCGCATAGATGTGCCGTGGCGTCCGATGCACGCTGAGCCGGAATACCCCCAGCTCCTGCAGCTTGAAACGCGTCCGGCGAGCGCGGCGCAAACGACTTTCTTTCTTTTCCATGCCCGTCCTGCCTACTTCTTCTTGGCTTCCTTTATGACGACACGTTCATCCGCATAACGCACGCCCTTGCCCTTGTAGGGCTCCGGCGGACGATACGCGCGGATTTCGGCCGCCACCTGTCCCACCTTCTGCTTGTCCACGCCCCTGACAAAAACTTCCGTCTGGCTGGGCGTCTCTACCTTCACTCCCTCCGGCACGTCGTAATTGACCGGATGCGAGAAACCGAGAGTCAGATTCAGTTTCTGGCCCTGTGCCTGGGCGCGGTAGCCGACACCGCGGAGTTCGAGCTTGCGCTCGAATCCGTCGGACACGCCTGTGATCATGTTCGCCAACAGCGCCCGGGTCGTGCCGGCCATGGCCGCTAGCCCCCGGTTTTCATCGTATCCGGTGACCGTCAGGCTCCTCTCGTCCTGTTCGACGCCGATCCCCTCGCGCAGTTTCAGCGTCAGCGCGCCCTTGGGGCCCTTGACCGTCACCGCATCTTCCTCGCGCTTGATCTCCACGCCCTTGGGCAGGTCGATCGGCTTCTTCGCAACTCTAGACATGGTCCTATCTCTCGTTAAAGCCGCATCAGGACACTACGCAGAGCACTTCGCCGCCGTGTCCCCGGGTCCTGGCCTGACGATCGCTCATCACGCCCTGTGACGTCGACACGATCGCTACCCCGAGCCCGCCCATGACTTTGGGCAGCTCGTCCTTGCCCCGATACACGCGGCACCCTGGGGTGCTGACCCGCCGGATGGTCTCTATAACCGGCTGCCCGGAAAAATACTTGAGCTCCACGACCAGCGTGTCCTTCCCGCCCTCCGACTCCATGCGGAAATCGGCGACGTAGCCCTCGTCTTTCAGGACCTGCACGATGGCCTGCTTTATCCCGGACGAGGCCACGCGGATGTGGGTCTTGCCAGAACTCTGGCCATTGCGGATCCGGGTCAACAGGTCCGCTATGGGATCGGTCATGCTCATTGCTGGTGTTCCTCGATTCCTCTGATCCGATGGCTCGTTACCAACTGGCCTTGGAAAGCCCCGGGATTTCTCCGCTCATGGCGGCCTCCCGCAGCTTGTTGCGGCCAAGGCCGAATTTCCGGTAATAACCCTTGGCCCGGCCGGTGATGGAACACCGGTTGCGCAGCCGGCTCGGGCTGGCGTCCCGCGGCAGAGCCTGCAGACCGGCGAGCGCCTGGGCTCGCTCCGCGTCTGAGCTCTCAGGGCTGCGGATCGTCTCCTTCAATCGGGCGCGTTTCGCGGCGTACCGCGCGACAACCTTCGCCCGCTTGATCTCCCGCTGAACCATCGACTTCTTTGCCATACCGTCAGATCCTCACTTCCTGAAGGGGAAATCGAACGCTTCCAGCAGCGCTTTCCCCTGCTCATCGTTCTTCGCGCTCGTGGTGATGGTGATATTCATCCCCCGGATCGCGTCGATCTGGTCGTAATCGACTTCCGGGAAAATGATCTGCTCCCGGACGCCCATGTTGTAGTTGCCCCGCCCGTCGAAGGATTTCGCGTTGAGACCACGGAAATCGCGTACGCGGGGGATGGCGATATTGATCAGCCGGTCGAGGAACTCGTACATGCGCTCTCGCCTCAGCGTCACCTTGCATCCGATCGGGACTCCGTCACGGATCTTGAAGCTGGCGACCGACCGGCGCGTCCTCGTGATCACCGGCTTCTGGCCGGCGATCTTGGTCATGTCATCGATGGCATGATCGAGGATCTTGCGATCTGTGGTCGTCTCGCCGACGCCCATGTTGATCGTCACCTTCTCGATGCGCGGTACCGCCATCGTGTTGGACAGCCCCAGCTTCTCGATCAACTGGGGGACCACCGTCTCTTTGTAATATTCCTGCAGCCTGGACATCTCGATCACCCGGACTTAAACGTCCACGACCTCGCCGTTGGACTTGAAAAACCTGACCTTCTTGCCGTCCTCCAGGGTGCGCACGCCCACCCTGTCTCCCTTCTTCGTCAAGGGATTGAACAGCATCACGTTGGACACGTGCAGCGGCATCTCCTTCTCGATGATGCCGCCCTGGACACCCGCGTTCGGATTCGGCTTCTGGTGCTTCTTCACCACGTTGATGTTCTCGATCAGCACGCGCTCGTCGGCGTAGACACGCAGCACCGTCCCGCGGCGCCCCCTGTCCTTGCCTGCGATGACGACGACCTCATCGCCCTTCTTGATGTTTGTCAATGCCATCTCGGACCTCCCCTGAACGCCTCAGATCACTTCAGGCGCGAGGGAAATGATTTTCATAAAGTTACCGGTCCTCAGCTCGCGCGTGACCGGCCCGAATATGCGTGTGCCGATCGGCTCCAGCCGGTTGGTCAGCAGGACCGCGGCATTGCCGTCGAAGCGGATCAGCGAGCCGTCCGGCCGCCTCACGCCCTTGCGCGTCCGGACGACTACCGCATGGTAGACCTCGCCCTTCTTGACCTTGCCGCGCGGGATCGCGTCCTTGACGCTGACCTTGATAATGTCACCCACGCCCGCGTATCGGCGCTTGGAGCCACCCAGCACCTTGATGCACTGGAGGCGCTTGGCCCCGCTATTGTCTGCGGCCGTCAAAACGGTCTGCATCTGGATCATGGCTTCAGTCTCGCAATGTCTCTTTGCTACCAGCCGTCCGGTTCCCCGGCGGCTACGCGCGCTCCACGAAATTGACGATCTTCCAGGCCTTGCGCTTCGACAACGGCCGGCACTCCGCGATCTCCACGGTGTCGCCGACCTGGGCCTCGTTGTTCTCGTCGTGGGCGAGCATCTTCGACGTGCGGCGGATGAACTTGCCGTAAACGGGGTGCTTCACCAGCCGCTCCACGGAGACCGCCACGGTCTTGTCCATACCGTTGCTGACCACCCGGCCAGTCAGCGTCCGCCGGGACGTCGTCGTTTCTGCCTGAATCGTCTCGCTCATTTCGCTTCACCCGCAGGGCTCGCAGCCCCGATCTCCTTGAGCACGGTCTTGATCCGCGCGATGTCCTTGCGCACCTTGCCAAACTGATCGGGGCGCGCCATCTGTCCGGTCGCCCGCTGCATGCGCAGATTGAACTGCTCGCGGCGGAGCTTCAGCAGTTCCTCGCGGAGTTCAGCGGCCGACTTTTCCCGCATCTCAGTGGGCTTCATCACATCACCTGCCTGGACACGAACGCGGTGGCAATAGGCAGCTTCGCCGCAGCCAGGCGGAACGCCTCGCGCGCCACCGTCTCGTCCACGCCTTCCATCTCGTACAACACCTTGCCGGGCTGGATCTGGGCCACCCAGTACTCCACGTTGCCCTTGCCCTTGCCCTGCCGGACCTCGAGCGGCTTCTGGGTGATCGGCTTGTCCGGGAATACCCGGATCCAGACCTTGCCGCCACGCTTGACGTGCCGGGTCATGGCGCGCCGGGCGGCTTCGATCTGCCGGGCGGTCAGCCGCCCCCGTCCGATCGCCTTCAGGCCATACTCACCGAAGGCGACGCTGCTACCACGATGCGCAAGACCACGGTTCTTGCCTTTCTGCTGCTTCCTGTACTTGGTTCTCTTGGGCTGCAACATATCGTCGACTCCTACCTCGAGGCGGTCTCGCCGGCAGCGGCGCTCTTCGCCTCGCCCGAGTCGAAGACCTCACCCTTGAAAATCCACACTTTCACGCCGATGACGCCGTAGGTGGTCACGGCCTCGGCCAGCCCGTAGTCGATCTCGGCGCGGAAGGTATGCAGCGGCACACGGCCCTCCCGATACCATTCGGAACGGGCGATTTCAGCACCGTTGAGGCGCCCGGCCACCTTGACCTTCACGCCCTGGGCCCCGAGCCGCATGGAATTGGTCACCGCCCGCTTCATGGCGCGGCGGAACATCACGCGGCGCTCGAGCTGCTGCGCGATCCCTTCCGCGACGAGCTGGGCGTCGAGCTCCGGCTTGCGGATCTCGGCGATGTTGATGCGGACGTCACCGATCGGCATCTCCAGCATCGCAGCCACTTCCAGGCGCAGCTTCTCGATGTCCTCGCCCTTCTTGCCGATGACGATTCCCGGCCGGGCCGTATGGATCGTGATGTGGGCCTTCTTCGCCGGCCGCTCGATGTGGATCTTGCTCACGGAAGCCTGCGACAGCTTCTTCTTGAGCAGCTGCCGGATCTTCCAGTCCGTGTGAACGAACTCCGGGAAGTTACGCGTGTCGGCGTACCAGCGGGACGACCAGTCCCGGGTGATGCCGAGGCGTATACCGATTGGATTGACTTTTTGACCCATTACGGCCCCTCTATCCGCTTACTCGTCGCCCACACACACGGTGATGTGGCTGTTTCTCTTGATGATCCTCGCGCCGCGTCCGCGTGCGCGTGCCTGATAGCGCTTGAAGCTCGGAGCCTCGTCCACCATCACCGTGGCGACCTTCAGTTCGTCGATGTCGGCCCCGTGGTTGTGCTCGGCGTTGGCGATGGCCGACTCCAGCACCTTCTTCACGATCCGCGCCGCTTTCTTGGGCGTGAAACTCAGCGTCTGCAGCGCGTCGCCCACGGGCTTGCCGCGGACCATATCCGCCACCAGCCTGCACTTCTGCGGCGACACCCGGGCATAACGGAGTCTGGCTGCTACGTTCATCGTCGCGCTCCCCTACTTCGCCTTCCGGTCCGCAGCATGACCCCGGAAAGTGCGCGTGACGGCGAACTCCCCGAGCTTGTGGCCGACCATGTTCTCGGAGATCAGCACAGGCACGTGCTGACGCCCGTTGTGCACGGCGATCGTCAGTCCGACCATATCCGGCACGATCATCGAACGTCTCGACCATGTCTTGATCGGGCGCCTGTCGTTCTTCTTCTGCGCGACGACCACCTTGCTGGCCAGGTGCGAGTCGACGAAAGGCCCCTTCTTTACCGAACGTGGCACGGCTACCTCTCCTACTTCCGGTTCCGACGACGCACAATCTGGCCGTCGGTCCGCTTGTTGTTACGCGTCTTGTATCCCTTGGTCGGCGTGCCCCAGGGGCTGACCGGGTGACGTCCTCCCGAGGTACGGCCCTCACCGCCTCCGTGGGGATGGTCCACCGGGTTCATGGCGACGCCGCGGACGGTGGGCCGGGACCCCCGCCAGCGCTTGGCGCCGGCCTTGCCGAGCTTCCTGAGGCCGTGTTCGTCGTTGCCGACCTCGCCTATCGTGGCGCGGCAATCCACGTGGACCCTGCGCATCTCGCCGCTACGCAGCTTCAGGGTCGCGTAGACACCCTCGCGCGCGGCTACCTGCACGCTGGTCCCGGCGCTGCGGGCGAGTTGGGCGCCCTTGCCCGGCTTCAGCTCGATGCAATGCACCACGGTACCCACCGGGATGTTCCTCAGGGGCAGGCAGTTGCCAGGCTTGATCGGCGCTTCGGTGCCGGACATCACCGGGTCACCGGCCGAGATCGTCTTCGGAGCGATGATGTAACGACGCTCGCCGTCCGCATACAGGACAAGCGCCAGATGGGCGCTTCGGTTCGGATCGTATTCGATCCGTTCGACCCGCCCGGGTACGCCGTCCTTGTTGCGACGGAAATCGACGATCCGGTATCGCTGCTTGTGCCCACCGCCCTTGTGCCTGGTGGTGATGCGTCCCGCATTGTTACGCCCGCCGTTCTTGCTCTTCTTGGCCACAAGCGCGTCTACCGGCTTGCCCTTGTGCAGGCCCGGCGTCTTCACACGGACGACGAATCGGCGCCCCGCGGATGTCGGTTTTGTCTTCTGCAGTGCCATCGCAGCTTCTCTATGCCTTACTCAGTTCTTTCTGTGAGGTCCGATCACTCGGCCCCGAGGAAATCGATGTTCTGACCTTCAGCAAGGCGGACGTACGCCTTCTTCCAGTTGGAACGCTTGCCCTTCTTGCGGCCGAAGCGCTTGTTCTTCCCGTGGACATTGACCACTTGCACACCCTCTACCTTGACCTCGAACATCAGCTCGACGGCCTTGCGGATCTCCGCCTTGTCGGCGTCGGTGCGCACCCGGAACACCACCTGGTTGTTCTTCTCGGCCAGCACGGTCCCTTTCTCCGAGACGTGGGGACCGAGTAGCACGGTCATCAGTCTTTCCTGACTCATCCCAGCTTCTCCTCGAGCCTGCGGACGGCCGCGACGGTCATCACCACCTGGTCGTAGCGCAACAGGCTGACCGGATCCAGGGCGGTCACTTCCAGGACTTCCACGTCAGGGAGGTTCCTGGAGGCCAGGTAGAGCTTCTCGTCAAACGCCTCGACCACGAACAGGCCGCTGTCGACGTTCAACTCCTTCAGCTTGTCCACCATCAGCCGGGTTCGGGGCTCCGCAAGCTCCAGCGACTCCACGATCTTCAGGTGCCCGCGGCGCACCAGTTCGGAGAGCAGGGACCGCATGGCCGCCCGGTACATCTTCCGGTTGACCTTCTGTTCATAGCTGCGCGGGCTGGCGGCAAACGCACGGCCACCGCCGACCCAGATCGGACTCCGGATGGACCCTGCTCGTGCCCGGCCGGTGCCCTTCTGGCGCCAGGGTTTGGCGCCGCCGCCCCGGACCTGGGCCCGGGTCTTCTGGGCCTTGGTGCCAGACCGGCCGGCAGCCATATAGGCCGTCACCACCTGGTGCACCAGCCCCTCGTTGAAATCGCGCCCGAAGGCGGCCTCGGAAACCTGCAGGTCCTTGCCGGCAGCCCCGTGAAGTTGAAGCGTCATCGACATGCCTTAACCTCGCTTGACCGACGGCCGGATAACGAGATCGCCGCCCTTGGCGCCGGGGACTGCACCCCGGACCAGCAGCAGATTACGCTCGGCGTCCACCCGGACCACGGTGAGGTTCTGCGCCGTCCGGCGCACGTTGCCCATCTGGCCTGCCATCTTCTTACCCTTGAAGACACGACCCGGCGTCTGGTTCTGGCCGATCGAGCCGGAGGCGCGATGAGACAGCGAATTGCCGTGGGTGGCATCCTGGGAGCGGAAATTGTGGCGCTTGATGGTGCCGGCGAACCCCTTGCCGATGCTGGTCCCGGCCACATCCACCACCTGACCGTCGCTGAATATGTCGACGGTAATCTGGCCACCGGTCTCGAGATCGGCGCCTTCTTCGCCGTCGAGGCGGAACTCCCACAGGCCACGGCCGGCCTCGACGCCCGCCTTCGCGAAGTGCGCCTGCAGCGGCTTCCGGACCCGGGAAGGCTTGCGGGCCCCGGTGGTGACCTGCACCGCCCGGTACCCGTCCGTATCCTGGGTCTTCACCTGGGTGATCCGGTTGGGCAACGCCTCGATCACGGTCACGGGGATGGATTCCCCGGCGTCCGTGAACACGCGCGTCATGCCGCATTTGCGGCCCACTAGACCGATAGCCATCTTGTCTATTCCTCTTACACCGCGCCGGCTTCGATTGGTCGGCGCTGTATTTCGAATCCCGCCCGTCATTTGCGGGCGATTGTCCGGGGTGCTTATCCCGTCAAGTCAGTGGCCCGGCACAGGTTTACTGCACCGGGCCACAGGGAGCAGAGTATTATATTGGGATTCCCAGATCAGTTCAATTTAATCTGCACGTCCACCCCAGCGGGCAATTCCAGTTTCATCAGGGCATCCACCGTCTTGTCGGTGGGGTCCACGATGTCCATGAGCCGCTTGTGAGTCCTGATCTCGTACTGGTCCCTGGCGTCCTTGTTGACGTGGGGGGAGACCAGCACGGTGAACCGCTCCATCTTGGTCGGCAATGGCACCGGGCCCTTTACCTGGGCACCGGTCCGCTTTGCGGTCTCAACGATCTCCCGGGCCGACGTATCGATAAGCCGGTGATCGAAAGACTTGAGCCGAATCCTGATGTTCTGGTTAGCCATAGTCTGCTCCGGTGGCTGTCCTGTTACTCGATGACCTTGGCGACGACGCCGGCGCCGACGGTCCGGCCGCCCTCACGGATGGCGAAGCGCAGGCCTTCTTCCATCGCGATCGGCGCGATCAGATCCACCTTCATCTGCACGTTA